>CAZSYM010000005.1:63441-101028 GCA_964611145.1 uncultured Melioribacteraceae bacterium | reverse complement strand
CACAAATGTTTACAAATGGTAGACAAGGTCTTTTTGTGTTACCGATTTATTTAATAATTGTAATCCTATCTATGCCTTTATTTTTTGTACCATAAGTTTTCTTATACTATTACAACGAATGGCTTGTTCATGCGTAATAAGGTGGTTTGAAAAAGCACAATTTATTATTGATTTCAGCTATTACTATAATGTTCATATAGTATACTTTAGCCACATTATGTATGAATTTTGGTGTATAGGCGTGCTTTTTCTTCAACCATTATTTCGGATTTGATTAAGAAATTTTCTGCGAATGAAATTGTCTTCACAAAGTTCTGCCAGTCTAAATTTGAGATGATTGAACTTTGACTATGTGCCAATTCATTTCGAATTTTTTCGATGTTCCTTAAAAATTTTTCGGTTTGTCTTTTTGATAAATCAAAATTTTTCAAGAAGTCTGGTGTGGATTTCAATACGGTTTTTTTATCGCCTAGTTGAGTACATTCCAACAATGATAATTCTTCGTTTTTACCTTTTCGTAGTTCGTATATTTTGATTGCTTCCTCAAGTCTTTCTTTTTTTATTATTTTTATCCATGAACTATTTGGGTAGTAATTATTAATCCAGAAGTTTAAATGCATCTCAAAAAGTGATATTATCCCAAAAAGATATATCCTTACTATTGGCTTATTAATGTCTGCTCTTGTCACTATTCCATTAACAAGATTATTTTCTAGAACAAACACGAACGAATTATCATAGAAAATATTTAACAATTGTGAGATTGGAGTTGAAACCGAGATTATCTGATGTATTTCTATGTTATGCACAAATTGTTTAACTATCCCATGATTTAATTCAGTTTTTTTTGCATAACCAATAATCTTTCGATTTTCATCTGTTACGCCAACAATATCGAATCCTCTTTTTTCTAAAATCTTTCTAACCTGTTTAGAATTATCAGTCAACTTGCATGAATAGATGGGCTCAAAAATATATTTAGTCGTAATGTTATTTATAAATAACGACTGTAGTTCTTTAAATGTTGTCCCTTTTCTGCGAAGTCCTGTGTTGGGCGATATCCAAAGTTCGTATCCCATGTAGTTAAATTTTTTTGTTCATACTATGATTCTATTTGTAACTGTATACACTGAGGTTATGTATTATTTATACAGATATATCATAATATAAAATTTTATGTATGCTAAAGCAAGGTTGAGTTATTCAATAATAATTTTTTCCGAGGGGGATTAGTTTCCAAAGGTTTTTCTGGAAAGTATTTTCAGGAAATCGGCAAAAAACGCCGTGGTGGAAGCGGCAAGGAAACTCGTAGCCCATACGGACAATCCTATCGCGAAGGTATCGAACGCCATATTAAACAGAGGGATTTCTGTAACCAAAAGTGTTGCTACGAGGGAAATCAATATACCGTACAGGAGAGATTTGTTGCCGAAGAAGTTCATCTTGAAAATGGAGACGTCGAAGGAACGGCAACTTAATCCGTTGAAAAGTCGGGCGAAAATCAACGTAACGAAAAAGTAAGTCATTAAACTTTTCGGTGCTACACCTTTATAGTACCCCCAAAGAAAGACGCCGAGGGAAACGGCGGCAATCCAAAAGCCGATGAGAGAGATGAAAAAGAGAGCTTTTTTGTTCAGAATACCTTCTTCCACATTGCGGGGTTTCTTGTTCATTATCCCGGGTTCGGGAGGCTCAAGACCCAGCGCAATTGCAATTAAGCCGTCCATTAAAAAGTTAATAAACAATATTTGAACGGCGCTCAAGGGCAAAGGCAAGGCGAATAGTAAAGCTACGACAAGGGCGAGCACCGTTCCCAAGTTTCCGCTGAGCAAATAAACTAGGTATTTTCTAATATTCTCGAAAATGCTTCGTCCCTCTTCCACAGCGGCGACGATGGAAGCAAAGTTATCGTCCGTTAGAATCATATCGGCGGCTTCGCGACTGACCTCCGTGCCTTTGATTCCCATTGCGATACCTATATCTGCTTTTTTAAGAGCGGGAGCATCGTTAACGCCGTCGCCCGTCATGGCAACTATATTTCCTTTACTCATGAGTGCGGAAACAATTTTTAACTTGTGAGCGGGGGAAATTCTGGCATAGACTTCCGTTTTTTCCACAGCCTCGCTCAATTCGTTTTTATCCATCTTTTCGAGTTCCGTTCCCGTGATCGCTTGTCCTTCGCGCAAAATACCGAGTTCACGAGCGATAACCACCGCGGTTGTTTTATGGTCGCCCGTTATCATGATCGGCTTGATAGAAGCTCTTTCGCAAATCTTGATGGCTTCTTTTGCTTCTGGACGCGGGGGGTCTATCATTCCTATCAAGCCCAAGAGGGTTACTTCCCTACGGTCTTCGTCGCTTAATTTTTCTTTTCCCTCCACTTTTTTATAAGCAATCGCAAGCACTCTGAGGGCATTGGAACTCATTTCTTCACCGGCGTCAAGGATTTTCCTCTTTGTCTCCGAATCCAGCTCTCTTTCCGTACCATCAATCAAAACTTGCGTTGCGTTCTCCACGACTATTTCCGGGGCGCCTTTCGTAAGCGCCAACATTCCCTCCGGTAAATTGTGAAGCGTGGTCATCTGTTTTTCTTCGGAGGAAAAGGGTATTTCGTCCAGACGGGGATACTCTTCACGTAATTTTTTAACATTGATTCCCGCCTTTTCCGCGGCAACTACTATCGAGCCTTCCGTAGGGTCGCCAATAATCTTGTATTCGCCTTCTATTTTATCCAGGAAAGTATCGTTACAAAGCGCTCCGACTTTCAACAAAAAAGAAAGGTCGTTTTCTTCGGAAAGTCTTATTTCCTTGCCGTCCTTTAAAAATTTTCCTTCCGGCACATAACCGGCACCGGTAACTTCGAAAGATTCTTTTGCGGTTACAATCTTTCGAATCGTCATTTGGTCTTGTGTCAGCGTACCGGTTTTATCGGTACAAATGATATTCGTCGCGCCCAAGGTTTCAATGGCGGGCAGTTTGCGAATGAGCGCCTTGCGTTTTACCATTCGCCGCACTCCGAGAGCAATACTGATTGTAACCACGGCGGGAAGAGCCTCGGGAATAACGGCAACGGCTATGGCTACGCCCCAGACGAACATTTCCAGAATGGGATAGCCCTCTAATACTCCCATTACGCTCATCAAAGCGGCAAGGATTAGCGAGTAAACACCTAATTTTTTTCCTAACGTGTCTAGGTTTCTCTGCAGCGGGGTCTTTCGTCTTTCGGTCGAGTCCAAAAGAGTAGCAATTTTTCCGAACTCGGTATTCATGCCTGTGGCTATCACCGTGGCAATGCCACGTCCGTAAGTTACGGATGTACCCATGAACACCATGTTTCTCTTATCACCCAAAGAAACATCTTTTTCCGTGATAGCTTTTTCGGTTTTGAGAATTGCGTGGGATTCCCCCGTGAGTGGTGCCTCGTCAACTTTGAGATTTTTAGCGCTAATCAATCTTGCATCCGCTGGAACTCTATCGCCTGCTTGCAAAATGATTATATCTCCCTTCACTATTTCGGATGCGGGAATAATTTTTTCTTTTCCGTCCCGTATTACTGTAGCATTCGGAGCCGCCATTTTTTTTAGCGCCTCGATGGATTTCCCTGCTTGATATTCTTGAACAAACCCGAGTATCCCCGCGAGAATGACTATAATTATTATCGTTCCCGCTTCTACTATTTGTCCGATAAAAGCAGAAACAACCGCGGCAAGGATGAGAATAATTATAAGGAGACTTAAAAATTGTTCGAAAAATAATTTCCACAGAGGTTCGCCCTTTTTGGAAACAATTTCATTAGGACCGTTGATTTCCAACCTTAACTTAGCTTCTTTTTCGCTTAAGCCATTAGCGGAGCTTCCCAAGTCAGCAAGAGTTTTTTCAATTGTCAACCGGTGCCAAGGTTTGGAACGTAAAATATTTCCCGCTTTTGCTTCGCTCATTAAACTCGATTAAATTTTAAACACACTCCTACAACTTACAAAATTCTTCGCAAGCTAACTCAATATAACAAAAAATTCAATGCTTCTCGTCACAGTCGGAATTTTTACTCTTCCACGTTGTAGGAAAGTTCAATTTTCATGTGGACGTCCGCTCCGCTGAAAAGGGTATATTTTACCTCCTGAATTGTGCACTTATAATCTTCTCCGACCATTTCGCTAATGACCTTGGCGATTTTTTCTTCTAATTCCCCAATGCTTACCTCTTTAAGCTTGTTTTTAAGAAGCTTATCCACGTCAAGAGTTCTGTTTTTTGCGTCGCTCATTTTTTTCTCCCGTTTTGTTTTTTTATTAGACGCAAAAGCGTTCAAATAGTTCACAAAAATTTGGAAAGCATTCTTTTTTAACTTCTTATCAGGTCAAGTAATTCTTTGGTTTTTGCTTCCATCAACTTTTTATCTCCTCGGGTTTCTACGTTCAAGCGAATTAGCGGTTCCGTGTTGCTGAGCCGAACATTGAAGCGCCAATTGTCATATTCCACGCTAACGCCGTCGGTATAATCTGTTTTTCCGTCCGAGTATTTCCTTTTTATTTCTTCGAGTTTCGCTTGGGGATTTTCCAATCGCGTGTTAATTTCCCCCGAGCAGGGAAAAGCTTGTACCATTTCGTTAACTAATTCGAAAAGGGATTTTTGCTCTTCGGACATCAATTGAAGAATGAGCAGGAAAGGTATCATCCCGCTATCGGAATAGAAGTTGTCTCTAAAATAATGATGTGCCGACATTTCCCCGCCGTAAATTGCATTAACCTCGCGCATTTTTTGTTTGATAAAAGCATGTCCGCTTTTAGATTGAACCGGAATACCGCCTGCTTCCTTTACAATTTTAACAGTGTTCCAAACCAGGCGAGGGTCGTGAACTATTTTTTCGCCGGGATGTTTTTTAAGAATCGATTTTGCCAAAAGCCCAACGATATAATATCCTTCGATAAAATTTCCTTTCTCGTCGAAGAAAAAGCAACGGTCATAATCGCCGTCCCAAGCCACTCCCAAATCGGCTTCGGATTTTTTAATGGCTTCAATTGTGGAATCTCTATTTTCTGGCAGTAAGGGATTCGGGACTCCGTTAGGAAAAGTTGAGTCTGGTTCGTGATGCACTTTAATCATTTCTATCGGAAGCTCTTTTTCCAAGGCATCCAGGGCGGGACCGGCACAGCCGTTACCGGCGTTTACCACCACCTTGAACGGATTTATCTTATCGGCATCGAAAAACTTTTTAAGATGCACAAGAAAATCGTCCATCAGATTTGTTTCCGCAACTTCTCCTTTGTGCTCGGCTTTTTCTCCCAATTCGTCATTAAGAATCATTTTCTCTATTTCGTTCAAACCGGAATCATAGCCCATGGGAACGGAACCTTTCTTAACAAATTTGAGCCCGTTGTATTCGGGGGGATTATGACTCGCCGTAATCATTATTCCACCGTCGGCATCGAGGAAAGGGGTTCCGAAGTAAATCATCTCGGTTCCGCAAAGTCCTAAATTTATAACATCGCTACCTGCATCTGTCAAGCCCTCCGCCAAGGCTTTGGCCAATTGAGGCGAAGATTCACGAACATCGTATCCTATTACCACTTTTTTACAATTCAAAAGCGATGCAAAAGCGCGCCCCACTTTATATGCCAAATCGTCATTTAATTCCGAGGGTACTTTTCCTCTGATGTCATAAGCCTTGAAGCCAGGTATTTTAGCCATTTTATCCTCAACGAAAATTTTCAAAAATTGTTTTTGAAAGTTAACGATTATTGTAAGAAACCTTCAAGATTGTTTCAGAACTTGCTACTAAAGAATTCGTTTGCAACCACAGAAATCTTTTCTTTTTGATTTTTTTGTTTTTCTTTTTCAAAAATTATTTAACTTACTATCAATAAATGTAAAAATTATTAAGGGCTTTGATGAAAAAATTCCTACTTCCTTTCGCCTTAATTCCGTTTCTAATTATTATTGCACAGAATAATCATCCCAAGAGAGAATTCAGAGCGGCGTGGATTGCAACGGTTGCGAATCTGGATTGGCCCGATTCTCCTCACGAATCGGTGGAGGACCAAAAAGCCGAGTTGGTAAGGCTACTCGACCAATTGAAAGAAGCCGGAATCAATACCGTGATTTTCCAAGTTCGCAACGAGTGCGATGCAATGTACGATTCACCTTATGAACCTTGGTCTTATTGGCTTACGGGGTCTCAAGGCATGGCTCCCAGTCCTTATTACGACCCTTTGAAATTTGCCATTAAAGAAGCTCACAAGCGTGGTATGGAATTTCATGCGTGGTTTAATCCCTATCGCGCCGAAAGGCGTGTGGGAAGCCATGCTATGGCGTCGAACCACGTGACTCGCGTTCATCCCGATTGGGTAATTCAAATAGGGGATTTCAAATTTTTGGACCCGGGTATCCCCGCGGTGCGGGAATACGTAACTAAAATAATTATGGATGTCGTAGCTCGTTACGATGTGGACGGCGTTCACTTTGACGATTATTTTTATCCCTATCCCCCCAACAATATTACAAATCAGGACGACGATACTTTTGCGCGGTATTCGGACGGCTATACCGACCGCGGAGATTGGCGCAGGCACAATGTAAACCTTCTGGTAAAAATGGTTCACGATTCGATCAACGCCGTCAAACCGTGGGTTAAATTCGGAATTAGTCCTTTCGGGATATGGAAACCGAGCAATCCGCCGGGGATTTCCGGAATGAACGCTTACAGTACCATTTATTGCGATGCTCTTGCCTGGCTGAACGCTAAAACGGTTGATTATCTTGCGCCTCAATTGTATTGGAAAATTGGCGGCGCTCAGGATTATTCCCTTTTGATGCCCTGGTGGGCGGACCATATAAACGGACTACACCTTTATCCTGGACAGGCGCTTTATCGCGTGTCGAACGGTAATTTCACCGCTTCCGAAATTCCCCGCCAAATAGCTCTGAACAGAGCGAACGATAAATGCGAAGGAAGTATTTTGTTTCGAGCCAAGAACATTCCCGAAAACCCTCGCGGAGTTACGGATTCCTTAAAAAACAATTATTATAAATATCCCGCACTCAAGCCGGTTATGAGCTGGAAAGATTCCATTCCTCCCATGGCTCCGGGAGACCCGATTTTTACGAGGCTCGAAGGTAGTGCAATCGCGGGCTTGCAATGGGCAAATTCTCCGAAGGCAAGCGACGGAGACTCTGCATGGCAATATGTGGTTTATAATTTTTACTCGAATATCGGTCCGCAGGATTTTGAATCCGCCGAAAACATAGCGGATGTTTCGCCCATGAACCGTTTCATTCCCAAACGCGGGAACGGCGAGGGTCCCAAATATTTTGCCGTTAGCGCCTTGGATAGACTTGGAAATGAAAGCGCTTTCACAAATCTGACGGAAATCCCGACGCCCTCAATCCCCGTACTTGCTTACCCTTACGACGGAGCGGATAAATTAAAAGACACTATTGAAATCGCATGGCGCTACGCCTCGGGAGCTTCTTTTTACGATATACAAATCTCTTCCGACGCCTCCTTTTCTTCGGTGGAATACGAAAGAACAAATCTCCAAGATACCGCACTCACTATAACCGGCTTGGATGGACTTACGGATTACTATTGGCGTGTGCGCTCTGCAAACGCCGCGGGTGAAAGCGTTTATTCCAATTCTTTTGTGTTTACCACAGGTTTTCCCCGTACGCCGCAATGTATTTATCCTCCCGATTTGACGGTGAATATTCCCTTGCAACCTACTTTCAAGTGGTACAAAGCAAAGGGTGCCGATAATTATCGTTTCCAATTGGCAAAAAGTCTGCTGTTTAACGAAAGCTCCCTGGTTGTGGATTCTGTAGGTTTGAAAGATACCACCCTTACCGTGGCGGAGCTTGAAAAAAGCAAAATTTATTTTTGGCGAGTCAAAGCGATAAATGACGTCGGCGAAAGCAACTGGAGTTCGGTTTTCAGATTTAAAACCACCGCTACTTCCGGAGTGGTCGCGGAAAATCTTACTCCGGATAATTTCCGCCTTTATCCGAATTATCCCAATCCTTTCGGTTCCGTTAACGGAAGCGGAAATACCACAAGAATCCGATTCAGTATTCCTGCGGAGGGATTGGTTTCGCTCAAGATTTATGATATACTCGGGCGCAAGGTTGCGGAAATCGTGAACACACGGCTTGCGGGCGGCACTTACACGTTCGACTTTAATGCCGAAAATTTAAACAGCGGAATTTACATTTACGTGTTAAATTATAAAGGCAAGAGACTGATAGGCAAAATGATGTTTGTCAAATAGGAATCCATAATTAAACAGGAGGAACAAATGAAAAAACTTTTTACTTTTGTAGTCTTCTTCTCCCTTCTCGTCGCTTCGACGCTCAGAGCTCAATGGACTTACGAGGGCTTTTTCCCCACGCCCAGCCCGGACACGATAAAAGGCTCTACGCATGGCGTCGCTGTTGACCCGGACGGAAAAATATGGGTGGGAGATTATTTTCACACTGCGAAAATTGTAAACGACAAAGGCGATACGCTTAACTGCGCAAGCGTTAGGGTTTTCAATGCCGACGGCACGGAAGCCGATTTTTCGCCCATTACTACCATTCAGGTGGGTCCCTTTGTAACCGATACGCTTTGGGGTAATATTCGCGGTATGCGCGCGGACCACGAGGGTAATATTTTGGTTGTAACCTCCAAACCTTATATGATGTACAAAATAGATTACAAAACGGGAAAAGGCTTGAACAGTGTTGCTTTCAGCACTACGCCTTTGGGAGATAATTCGCCCACCGCTCCGGCTGTTGACGAGTACGGGAACATCTACATTGCGCCGGTGGTACCGGGCGCCGGTCCCATGATAATATTGGACAAGGATTTCAACTATGTGGGCAACGCTTTGGCTACGACGGAAGGATTTTCCCGCGCCTTTGAAGTAAGTAAAGATGGAAATACCATTTATTGGGCGGGATACACGCTTGGCAAGATAATCGTTTATCATCGCGAAAATGTCTTTGCGGATTATGATTCCGTAGCTACTATTCTCGAGGGTTTCCATGCCGAATCCTTTGCTTGGAATCCCGCGAACGGCTATCTCTATATTTCCGCTGGCTCTTATAACGATATGCCTACGAACGGTTATACCCCGGGAACGTGGTACGGATACGACGTTACCAAGGAAGCGATTATTGATAGTTTTACGTGGCATTTCGTTGTTCCCCAAGATCCGAACGAGCGTCCCCGCGGTATAGCCTTCAGTCCCGACGGTAAGGATGCCTATGTAGGTGCTTTCGGTACCACGGATAATCCGTTATTGGAGAAATTCCATAACGATAATCCCGTTTCCGTAGAAAGAGAAGGCGAGGCGCTTCCGAAAAATTATGTTTTGTTCCAGAATTATCCCAATCCCTTTAACCCGACAACGACGCTTGAATTTGCTATACCGAAGGAAAACTATGTTACCATAAAAGTTTATGACGCCCTCGGAAGATACGTTACGACGCTTTTGAGCAAAAAACTTTCCTCCGGTTATCATAGCGTCCTGTTTGATGCCTCGAATTTAAGTTCGGGAGTTTACTTTTACACTCTCAAGGCGGGAAATTTCACGGCTACGAAGAAAATGACCCTTATGAAATAAAGACTTTCCCGTGCGAACTGAAAAGCCCGGCTAAGCCGGGTTTTTTAGTTCCCCTTCGAAATTAAACTTATTTCATTCCCGTGCGATAATCAAACGGGATATTTATTCTATGGAGTAAAAAACATGCTTGGCTTTTCTTTTGCAGTCGTATTGGGAAGAGTTAAAAAGCTCTCCGAGAGAGTAAGGGAGCTTATTAGCGGGAACGTAACACGCCAAAAACACTTTCGATTTTTAGTGCCGGTGCGGGTTAGGAAAAACGGATTTTAAAAAGCTTCCCCTATTCCGAGGTGGAATTGAAAGTTTTTTAAAAATCCTGCGGGGTCGTTTATACGGGTAAAATAGCTGCGACGGTCGTACGGGTCGTATGCTTTAAGCCCGAAATCCAAGCGCAAGGGGATTAAGTCCGTGTAAAACCTAACTCCGAATCCGAGTGCAACAGCTATGTAATCGATTTTGAATTCGTGAGGAGAATTCCACGTATTTCCGTAGTCCATAAATGTAGCAAAGCCGAAATTCTCGGAAAGCTTTTTGCGCCACTCGAACGAGCCCTCGAAAATAAAGAAACCGCCGGGAGAGATTCCCCTTAAAAGTACGGAGTTGAAATCCTGGTTCGGTGCGGAAAGGTCTATCTCCGCCTGCTTCGGAACAAGCTCCCTACTTCCCCAACCTCGAATCGAATTGCTTCCTCCCGAATAGAAACGCTGGTTCAGTGAAATATTGGCTTTGTTCCCTCTGTAAGTATAAATATCGCCGAGTTTGAAATTAACGGCAAGGACGGATTTTTTTTCGCGCGTGAGGGAGAAATATTTGGAAAAGGTAAAGAAGACTTTCAGATACTCGGGTTGATTAAAGTCTTTTTTCTGTAGTTTGCTTAAAAGATAGGGGATTGAATTACCGTCCTCCAATACAGCGGAAAGGGAATATCCTTCGGCGGGAAAAAGGAGATTGTCCGTATGTACCGCACTTAAATTAGCGCCCAAAACTGCATTTGTGGTTCTGTATTTATTGCTGTGTATAACGTTTTTCATATAGTAGTTTACAAGTGAATCCGCTTGGGACGTCGTAATTCCCGGGCGCCTTAAAAAAGCATCCCGGAGGCTTTCTTCGATGTAGCTTTGAATGTAAATATACTCCACGTCTTCGTAATTGAAGTAAGGACTGAGCGAGGTCAGGAATGTGTATCTCGGCAGCTCGAAAGAAAAACTGAGTTTGGAACCAAGTATTTTCGAATTGTATTCGCGCCTTTTTTTCTGAAGCGTGAAATACGATTCCCATTTTGTATAAATTGGCGCGCCGAAAAGGAACGGCTGTTCCACAGTGGCACGCAAATCGCCGTAACCCAAAAAAGTTGTGTCCCGAATTGAAAAGTTCTTGATGAAATTAAGAATGTCCTGCGAAGCGGCTGAAATGCCGATGTTAAATTTCCGTGCGTCGCCGAGGAAATTTTTTCTCGTTAGCCCCAAACCGATACCAAGATTGAAAGCGTTGTCCTCGTTGTTCATTATTACTTCGGGGGCTATTTCGTGGAGTTTGTTAACGTCGGCGTTAATGCTCAGAGGCACTTTCGAGTCCACACTGTCCCTTACTATAGCCGTTACAAGAGCCGAGGAGAACAGATTGGTTTTATAAAGGCGAATCTGCGCCTGGGTTATTTCATAGTTGTTGTAGTATTCCCCCGGTTTTATATTCACGATTTTTTTTAGCAATTCATCGGAAACCAAGTTTTTTCCCGGTCCCGTTCTGTTGACTTTGATATCGAGAATTTTAAATCTTTTACCGGGGGTGAATCTCAGAAAAATATCCGCCAGGGATTTTAGCGTGTCCACTTTTACCAACGGCTTTTCCGCTTTTGCAAGCATGTAGCCGTTATCTCGCAGATAAGTCAAAGCTTTGTTCCTGAGATTTTCCACAGTGGGGGCAAAATAAATTGCGGAACTATCCAACGTTAATGTATTGGTTATTTCCTTTTGTATCGCTTTCGGGAGTCGGGAAAGTCCCTCCACCGTGAGTTTATGAAAGCGCACGGGACGTCCTTCGTGTATGGAGTATTTAAGAGTTACTTCCATGTCCTCGTCGTTTACTTGAGTTTCCGCTTTTATTTTTACGGAAAAGAATCCCTCGGACATGTAAAGAGATTTTATCGCTTTTTCGTCGTAGCGGATTAGTGAGCTATCGAAATAAACGGGGGATTTCCCGAAAGAGGTAAATTTGTTGAGGAATTGAAAGAAAGCGCATGGCGATTCCTTCGATTTGATGACATCATAAAGCTCTCCGTCGGAAATATTTTGGTTCCCTTCGAAAATTATTTTCGTAAGCTCGTATCCGTTTCCGGATTGTGCAAAGGGAATTGCATACGAAAAGAAAAAAAGAAAAGCCGATAAAATAAACTTTCTCAAGGGTTCAATCCTTAATTATGACTGGAGTTCCGATTTTAAGATAAGGTGTAAGCTCATCAATATCTTCATTGCTTAATGCTACAGAACCGTTAGTCCAATTAAAAACAAAGGGTAAATTTCTGAAAATAAAATCATATTTGCCAATACCGTGAATTCCAATCTTTCCGCCGAGTGTGGTGTTTTGGGGAGGACAATTGCCTTTTTCGAGCGCTTTGACGATTCTTAAATAATTGTCTTTGTCAATTAATTTCTTCTTAAGTCCTTCGGCGGCATCTTTCGTGTTCGGATAGTTTAAAAAATAAAACCTATAGTATTCGGAAGTCCGTGTTATTCTGCAAATTTTATATTTGCCTCTCGGCGTAGCCATGTCGTTTCCGTTTTTAATATTGGATTTATTTCTTCCGAAAACGGCTTTGTAGGTTTTGACCAAAACGGAATCGGAAAAGAGTTTCAATTCATAAGTATTTCTATTGATAACAATCTTCACATTTTGCAGTTTTCTTAGCTTTGCCTTTTCCATGGCTTTTTTCAGAGGGATTTCTCTGGCGTTCAGAATCATCCCGTAAAAAATCAAGCCCGAAAAAAACACGAAAACGCTGCCGAGTATATAAGCGATGTTTTTTAACATTTATCGAAGCCGTGAGAGTTAAAAACTCCTTAATATTTGATTTCAGTCGAGGAAATAATATTTTTGCAACGTAAAAAAAATGATTTGCCCCGGTAGCTCAGCAGGATAGAGCAGCAGTTTCCTAAACTGCGGGTCGGAGGTTCGAATCCTCTCCGGGGTACAAAATCACTTCTTGTTTTTCTTCTTTTGAATCAAATCGTCGTGATAAGAACCTTCGCGTATCAATTTTGCTCCGCATTCGGGACATCTTTCTTCCTGGCATGGAATCCCGCGTTTATGAGGAGCTCTGTAACCGCATTTGGGGCAATAACAATATCCGCCCGAACCCATTGTATGTCTTCCCAAGGAACCCATTTCTTCTCTCCTATTTCTTTTTCCCGCATTTCAATTTACCGATAAAGTAATAAGCCGTAACGGTGAAAAGGGAAACCAAAATTAAAATTATTTTCAAACCTACGAAATTTATTATTAAACCGTAAACCAAGGGCAGAAGGGAAATTGAAATGTTAGCCGTGCCGTAAATTCCGGAGTAGAGAGCGCGGTTCCCTTCGTCCGTGATTTCCAAAAGCACACCCCCGGCGGAAATTCTGTAACCGCTGAAAGCAACACCGTTTATAAAAAAGATTACATAAAAGGCTTCCATAGGCAGAAATTCCAAGGATAGAAGCACAAGTATGTTTAGGGACGCGTATACAGCCGAGACGGCTTTCAGAACGCCTTTGAATTCGAATTTGCGTACGATTTTATTCCAGAGGTAATTGGATAAAATCATTCCGAGAACTTGGAACATCAATAATTGTCCCACCGTGCTTTTTTCTATCCCGAATTTGCCTTTAATCATTACGATGAAAAAGGGCGCTATTAAAACGCTAAAACTTAATAGATTCGATATGATGCTAAGATTTCTCAGATTAGAATCTTTAACGAGATAAACGGGGACTTTTTTAAGCACGGAGATAAAAGATTCTTTCTGGTCGGAAATTTTGGTGGGGCGCTCTTTGATGTTTACAAAACCGAAGGATGCGAAAAAAAGAAACAGCGCCGCCGTGAGAAACATGTAAAAATAATTTTCGGGATAATCGAAATGCTTGAGGAAATATTTTGCCAAAAATGCGGAGGCAAAGACTCCCACGCTACTGAGGAATTGACGAGTTACGAAAAATCTTTTTCGCAAGTCGCCCTCTATGCTTTTACCCAAAATATCCGTGTAGGGAATTCCTGCAAAAGCCGCGCTCACGGAAAAAAGTAGCATCCAGAAAAATATCAAGCCGATAACGATTGTGCTTCCGAAACTTTGAGCGTAAAAAACGGTAAAACCACCGCCCGCCAGGGAGATAACCCGCATGTAAATTCCCAAAAGCAGATACGGTTTTTTGATTGGTTTTTGATTCATCCAACCCGCAAAGAGAACCTGAGTAATCAAAGGGACGCCTATCATAATGGAGGTTAATATCCCCACTTGTAAATTGTTCCCTCCGCTGTTGATAATCAAAGCGGGCATGACCGTATTTACTTCAGCAAATGCTTTTGCCAGTGCAAGCCACGAAGCATGCCAGAGAAAAGAATAAAAATTATTTTTGACAGTTCTATTCACTTGTTTCATGCTCCAACAAAAATTCCTCGATGGCTACGGAGGGAAGTATAGACTCGGTTTTCCAAACAATAATGCCGAATTTTTTCCGAAGTTTTTCCGCACTCTGCTCACCGAATTTCCTGCCGATAAAAACCCCGACTTGTGGCAGTAAATCTATTATCAGACTCGGATTATCGTGATGAACCTTTGTTTTTCTGGGATCGTGCGGATTCTCGATTTCTTCTATTAGCTTTCCTTCGATGTCGTAAATTTTGTATGCGGCGGCTGAGCCGAAATGTCCTTTGAATACCTGGGCATTGCTATCAATGGCTACGGCTATTTTCACTTTTCACCTCGATTGTTAGTAGAAATCAAATCTAATTAGGTTGGCAAATCTAAGTATATTCGATTTATATTTCATTATAAGATGTAAAAAAACGATGGGAACTCAAACATTTTTTGATTGTGACGCAAATCAAATTCTATTATCCTTGTGACAACGGGCAATTTTCATCTAAAGCTCTGTAATTATAATACGACTAAAAAACGGAGGAATTATGTTAGAATTAATTTTCTACATCGTTCTGACTATTTTGGTTTTTTATTTCTTATATAAACTTGTCGTTGCTTTTAGTAGGCTAAGGCAAGAGCGTAAATATATTAATTCATTATTTCTTTAGAGGGACGAAATGAACGGTTTAATTTTATTTGCAACATTGCTTACCGTCTTGGCTTTGAACACGAAAAAGTTCATAAGCTTTTTCCGAGAATTTTTCCTCGATACCTGATTTTCTACTTTTGCAATTCGTTTATTATCTCCGCAGCGGCATAGACATCCGAAAAACTTACGTCCAAATGGGTGACGGCTCTAATGACGTCACCCATTGCTCCAACCAACATTCCTTCTCCGCCAGCATGGAAATGATTTTTTTAGGTTTAAACATCGTCTCCCACTTTGGCTTCGTACATTGCTTTGCGCATTGCGGGAGTAGGTTTGGTTACCGTATCGCTACGCAAATCAATTTTCTTTTCCATCAGAAACGTTTCTTTTGATTAGAAAAATCAAACCAAGCAGAAAGGCAAAGGTTGTTATTGCCAGAGCTATGTAAGGCACGAGAAGAGGGTGTTTTGTATAAAATGTTGTACGGTTGAACAGTTCGACTTTGCCGACAAGAAATGTTCGTGTAAACATGGGCGTCCGCAAAAGCGCTCGACCTTTTTCGTCAATAATGCAACTTATTCCGCCGTTTGCCGCGCGTACAACGTAACGTCTGTTTTCTACGGCACGGATGCGAGCGAAAGCTTCGTGCTGTCGCGGTCCGCTGGAATTTCCGTACCAGCTGTCGTTCGTTACCACAACGAACAATTCCGCTCCCCGTCGGACAAATTGTGCGGCAAAGTCGGGGTAAATGGATTCTATGCAAATCAAAGGCGCTATTTTCAGTGTGTCGTTTCCCTCTCGAATCTTTAATTTAAAAACGGTGGTGTCGTAACCGGTGTTCCACGATGAAATTCCCACGTTCCATTTTATTAGGTTTGAAAGGAAGGGTAATTTATTTCCGTAAGGAATTTTTTCTCCGAAGGGGACCAATTTTATTTTTCCGTATTGTTGAATGTAACCCGTATTCGGTTGGAAAGCCAGAGCGGAGTTGTAAGTTGCATAATAATAATTTCCATAGCTCGATTTTTTGGCGTTGTATCGCTTGGCTGTAAGGCTGTCTCTAAAGAACTTGGCATGCGGCATTCCCGTTATAAGGCACGCTTTGTTGGAATCCACAAAGTCCCTTATTTCATTGACGTATTTCAAATACGAACCGCTCAGGAGATAGACGGGCAAAGCCGTTTCTGGCCATACGACGAGCTCGGCTCCGTTTTTTACGGCTTCCTTTGAAAGGTTCAAATAAATATCCAATTGTTGTTGTAGATTTCCCGCTTCCCATTTTTTCCATGGATTAAGATCGGGTTGAATTAGCCCTACCGTTACTTTCCCGACGCTATGTTCTTTTTGGTTCAAAGCATATAAGCCGTAGGCGATGTTGGCTATAATTAGAGCGGAAACCAACAGAAACGCTTTTTTTCTGAAAATTTTTTTGCTCAGATAATCCCCGATTAAAATTGCAAAGAGAAGATTCGAATAGAGTACGAGCAAGGATAATCCGTAAACACCAATGATTTCGGCGGATTGAATGAAGGAGGTAAAGTAAGCCAGACCGTTGCCTAATGTTAGCCAGGGAAAACGGAACTCCGTTACACTATAGAGAAATTCATACGCAACCCAAAAGAAAGGAAATAACCAAAAGGCGATTTTTTCGTTGAGATTTTTTTTAGCGAAGTAATAGAGAGAAGAGGGAATTAAAAAGAGGAGGGGATTGAAAAAAATGAGCACCGCACCGGAAATTTCCAAAAATATATCCGCTTGAGATGTCCAACTTCCCACCCAATAAAGAGCTATCAAATTGAAGATGAAAAAAGTTAGATATGTAAAACGATTTACTTCCGCCAGAGTTTTTTCTCGTCGTAATTGGAGAAGATAAGGGACCAAGCCGACAAGCAAAAGATAATAAAAAGGGAAAGGTGGAAAAGCAATGCCGAGGAATATTCCGCTTGCTAATGCCGCTTTCAGTTCTTCGCCCGTGGGTTTCGGAAATTTGAATTTCAACTTTTTCTCCTTCGTTTTCCGCCAAGATGTTTGATTAGAATCAGTAGGGCAATTAGCGCGGTCAAGGCTACTACAATATTGGAGTAGTTATGTAAAAATCTGTCCACCGCCTCGGCGTTTTCGCCGAGTTCCATTCCCAAATATACCATGAATATGTTCCAGAGTGTAGCGGAAATCAGGGCAAAGAAAAAAGTTTTTATCACCTTTAGTTTATGTACGCCCGAGAAAAAGCTGATTACCGAACGTGTGCCGGGCAGAAAGCGGTTTACCAAGATGAGCCAATATCCCCAGCGATTGAACCATATATCCGCTTTGTTCAAGTTTTCTTCCGAAATAAAACGTATTTTGCCTACTCGTAATACTTTCTTGCTAACCAAAATTCCCACGTAATACATCAAGATAAACCCCAAGGCGCTACCGATACTCGTAATGGCGAGAACGGGTATGAATTTTACGCTTGAAGTGGCGATTAAACTTGCTCCCACGACCACTACGACATCGCTGGGAGAGGGAGGAAATACGTTTTCGATAAAGGCGAAGAAGAAAAGTATGAGATAAATAGAAGTCGTATCGAGTTGAGACAAATAGCTGAGAATGGATTGTAGCATTATTCGTTCCCTTTTAATTGTAGAAGCACTACGGCGTAGGCTTTGAGTCCTTCGCCCCTTCCAACGAATCCCATTTTTTCCGAAGTGGTGGCTTTAACGGAGATTTTTTCTCTATCCACGTTTAAAATTTCGGAGATACTTTTTTCAATTTCAGGAATGAAAGGTCGTAGCTTGGGTTTTTCGGTTACAACGGTAGCATCCATGTTCGCTAATTCGTAGCCTTTCTCCAGAACAAGATTATATGCATATTCCAAAAATTCTTTGCTCGCTCTGTTTTTGTTTGCGGAATCGGTATCGGGAAAGTGTTTTCCTATATCGCCTAATGAAAGCGCACCGAGAATTGCATCCGTGATGGCGTGGAGTAAAGCGTCCGCATCCGAATGTCCCGACAAACCTTTTTCGCTTGGGATTTCCACACCGCCCAATACAAGCTTACGATTTTCAGCAAAACGATGTATGTCGTAGCCAAAACCTATTCTGATTTTTTCTTTCAATAGCGCACCTCGAAATCTTTGAATTCGCCCGTTGCTTCCTCCCACGAAATAGTAGCTTTCCGAACGTGAGCGGATATAGGTCCTATTTTTATCAATCGAAAAAGCTCTTCAATTTTCCAGCGCTCGCCTTCCGCTATCGTCAAAACATCTCCGTTGTAAAGATTTTTCACGAAGCCTGTGAGTTCGAGATTTTTTGCATTTCTAAGAACATAATAGCGGAAACCCACGCCTTGCACCAATCCGCTTGCGACAATTTCCGCGCGAAGAATTTTTTTGTCCTTTCCCATTTATTTTTTCTCCCGCACTTCGGAAATTAATAATCCGATAAAAATCAGAGCCGAACCTATATAACCAAAATTACCAATTTTTTCACTCAAAGCAAAGAAAGCGATAAAGGCGGCGAAAACGGGCTCGAAGGAGAAGACTATACCTGCTTTTGTGGGCGAGATTAGTTTTTGATATTTCGTTTGAAGATAAACGGTGATTAAAGTGGCGAAAATAGAAGTGTAAATAACGGCGGAAATCAAATTGCCCGTCGGCTCGACGTGAAGGCGCTCTAATCCTGTAAGAGAGAAAAGTCCCGCCGTTGCAAAGGAAAGAACGCTCATGACAAAAAACTGCGTGAATAAAAGCATCCAGAACGAGTATTTTTTTGAGGTGTAATCCAGATAAACCACGTAGAGAGCATAAGAGAAGGCACAAATCAGCGTGAGCATGTCTCCTTTGTTGAAACCCTCGCCCAAACTTTTTACAAAAGCGTCAAGACTGTTTCCACCCGCGGCAAGAAATATAATGCCGGTGAAAACTATCGAAACCCCCGCGAGAGAATATTTTGACGGAAATTGTTTTTCAAAGAGGGCTTGTATTATGGGAATCATTACAACGGACGAACCTGTGATGAAAGCGCTCTTGGTGGCAAAAGTGTATTTTAGTCCGACAGTTTGGGACGAAAAAGCGACGAAAAGAAGAATCCCTAGTAATATCAAGGGAAAATTGATATGCTTTATTTCGCGAGAAATAATTTTCCATTTGAAAAGCGCGAGTAGGAAAAGAGCAATGGTGAAACGAAAGGCGATGAAGAGCATGGAGGAGATGTCGGAAATTGCCAATTTGATTAATACGAAAGTGGCGCTCCAAAAAAGCGTTACGAGGAGCATATAAAATTCGCCTTTGTATGTACGGAAGGAAATGTTAGTCATTGGATTGAATATAACCGAAGCTTTTCAGCAATGCGGGATTTTGCCTCCAGTTTTTTCTGACTTTCACTCTCAACTCCAAATACACCGGTCGCTGAAGAAAACGCTCTATTTCCTCGCGAGCGCGTTGTCCCAGTTTTTTAAGAGCCTCGCCTTTGCGCCCGATTATTATGGGCTTTTGCGAATCTTTCTCTACGACAATCACGGCGGCGATAAAGTCCTTTCCTTTTTCTCTTTCCTTAAAGTTTTCGATGAGGACTTCGGTACTGTATGGGATTTCGTCCTTGTATTGTTCGAAAATTTTTTCGCGGATTATCTCCGAAACGAAAAATCTTTCGGGTTCGTCCGATATTTGATCTTCGGGGAAGTATTTCGGATGCACCGGAAGCTTGTCTATCAGTATATCAAGCAGTTTCGACGTATTATAACCCTCCGTAGCAGAAATGGGAACAATTTCATCGAAGATGTTTTTGTCTTCCAGCAAGACCATCAACGAATTCACCTTATCTTCGCTTGAGATGTCCACTTTGTTAATCGCGGCGATTTTTGGTCCTGCAAATTTTTCTATCAATTTTGCGGCGTCTTCATTGGCAAAAGTTAATTCACCCGTGGGGTCGGTGCTGATATCGATTAGCACCAACAGAACATCCGCATCGTTAATGGATTGGAAAACATATTCGAGCATCTTTTTTTGCAAGAGATATGCGGGGTTCAGTATCCCCGGCGTATCCAGAAAAATGATTTGATAATTTTCGTCGTCCAATATTCCCAGCACACGCTTGCGAGTTGTTTGAGGCTTGTTTGTTATTATCGATATTTTCTCACCCAGGAATCGGTTCATTAAAGTAGATTTACCCGCGTTGGGTCTTCCGATGATTGTAACATATCCCGATTTTATTTCTTTATTTTGATTCTCCATTTTTCATCCCGATTTTAATTACCGAATGCGTTCTTCAAGGAATTTTCTATAGCGAGTCTAAAAACATCCAAATCCACAGGCTTTTGAAAAACATAGGTTACTCCAAGTTCCCGATATGTTTCTTTTGCCTCGTCGGTGATTTTTCTGCTCAGCACAATTACGGAGGGTTTGTTGACGATATCGTCGCTCAATTGAATTTGCTTGACGAGTTCCGCTCCGTTCATTAATGGCATTTCGTGCTCGGTAATGACCAATGCGGGAGAAACGCTTTTGACAGCTTCGAAAGCCGCCTTGCCGTTAGGAGCGTTTTTGACAGTATAATTTGGAAGCACGCTTTTTAATAGTTTCGTGTAAAGTATTCTGTCGGATTGAATGTCATCGACGAGCAGTATGGTAGTGGAGGAAACGGGAATTGTAAAAAAGAATTTCGTCCCTTTTCCGTATTCGCTTTCCACCCAGATGTCCCCGTTGTGTTTTTTGACAATGTCATAAACAAGGGAAAGCCCCAAACCGCTTCCTTTTTCGCCTGCGGTACCCTCGAGGGTGAATTTGCTATCCACACGGAAGAGTTTATCCATGTCTTCCTTTTTAATCCCGACTCCGGTATCGGCAACGCAAAATTCAATTGCATGATTTTTCGAATCCGCACGAGCCGATATTTCCACACTCCCGCCGGGTTTTGTGAATTTAATTGCGTTCGAAATTAAGTTGTTAAAGACTTGCAAAAGTAAGTTTTCATCTGCATGTACGAAAACCTCCGGTTCCAAATTCGCAACAAGGTTAATGTTTTTGCGCATTGCCATGCCATCGAGCATGCGAATGGAACTATTGACAAGCACCTTGGCATTTATCCTCTTCGGCTCGAATTTTATTCTGCCCGTTTGTAATCTCGTCCAATCGAGGAGTGAATTCACAAGGGCGAGCATATTTTTGGCGGAGTCTTGAATAAAGGAAATGTATTCGACTCTTTTATCTTCCGGCATTTCGCGGTCGTTTAAAAGTAAATCTGTATATCCGAGTATGGAAGAAAAAGGTGTTCGCAAATCGTGAGAAATAATAGAAAGGAATCTATCTTTGGTTTCGTTTAATGCTCGCAATTCCTCCGCCGAGCGCTTGAGTTCCTCCTCGGCTTTTCTGCTAAGTGTTACGTCGCTTACCAACCCTACAATTTCCTGAATTTCTCCCTCTTTATTTCGTATAATTGAAATTTTATTTCTAATCCACAGAATATTACCGAATTTATTGACCACTCTGTATTCAAGTTCCGCATTGCCCTTGTTTTTATTGGCGAAAATGCTTTTTAGTTTGCTAACAACCGATGCCCTGTCGTGCGGGTGAATAATCCTGAACCAAAGGAATTTGTTTTGCAGAAAATCTTCGCCTTTGTAACCCAGCATTTTGACGACGGCGGAGGTATAGAAGACTTGCTTTAGTTTTCCGTTTACCTTTTCCGCAGACCAAAGGAAATCGTTAATATTATCCACCACGTTTCTGTAAAGTCGTTCCGATTGTTCCAGTCTTTCCAGAGCTTTTTTCCTTTCGGTAACATCGCGCAAAATTGAGACGATGTAAACTTCCTCGTCCACTCGATAAGAGGTGAGAGAATTTTCAACGAAAATAACATTGCCGTCTTTCTTTATTCCCTTGAATTCGAAACGTTGGCTTTCGTCGGGCGAGTTTTCGCTTTTCTGTATCGCTTTTGCCATAACGCTAAGGGAGGAAGAGTCGCAAAAGTCCAAAGGGTCGCTCCCGATAATTTCGCCGATATTCTTTGCGCCGAACATCTTCGCAAAAGCATCGTTCGCAAGGATTATTTTTCGTTCTTTTATTACAATAATTCCGTCAATGGAGGCTTCGAACACGGTGCGGATTAATTGCATATCTCGCTGGGATTCTTTTTGAGCTGTAATATCCACCATTATAACGTTGTGATAAAGCAACTCGTCATCGAAGCCGAATATGGGGTTTGTTTTTGTCAGAGTGAAAATAACGCGTCCGCTTTTGGTTCGAAGCGGTAGCTCGGCGGTTGCCGGTTTTTTGCCGAAAATTTTACCAAGCTCTTTTTCGTTCTTCTTGACTTGTGTTTTATCTACAAATTCGAATAATTTGTGTCCCTTGATTTCCTTCTCGTCGTAATCGAGCGATTTTCTGAAAGAGGGATTGGCATAAATTATTTTACCCTCTTTGTCCAGGATACAGATGAAATCGTTGCTGTGGGTAACGATATTTCGGTATAATTCTTCGGAGCGTTTCAATTCCCTTTCCATTTCCGCTCGCTTTGTAACGACCGTAACAAGAACCGCTATTTCAAATTTTGTTTCCTCGCCTATGCGTCCCATCCGCGTTTCTAAAAATTCTTCTTTCCCCGAAGTTACAAGCTTGAATTCGCTGTTCCATTTGCCTTCTTTTCGTAATTGGTTCTTAATCGTCTCGAAAAACTTTTTGTCTATTTGAGGGAGAATGCTGGAAACAAATTTGTTGAACACTTGGCTTTTCTGAAATCCGAATATGGATTCCGCTCCCGAATTCCAAAATATTATTTTCCCTTCATAATCCAACACGAAAAAGCCGTCCGTCAGATTCTCCGAAACCGTTTGGAATCGTTTCAGTTCTTCCAATTCCAGTCGAAGCGCTTCTTCTTTTTCTTTTTCCTCCGTAATGTCGGAGACAAGCACTAAAAATCGCTTTTCTTGTTTTTTCGTTTCGAGTTTTACGGAATGCATTCGCATATGAAAAAGGTCTTTTCCTTTCTTGATTTTTAATTCCATCGGTTCGCCGCTTTCGGGGAAAATCTTTTCGGACTTTTTCGGGAAAAGGTTTTCGTTCTCCTTCCCGAAGATTTCTCGGAAATGCTTGGCGCTTTTTTTGAAAATCTTTTCTTTCTCTTTTTTTAATTCCAGTAAGGCGATTCTCCCTTCGGGATGCAGCAGAACAACGGCATCGTACCAGGAAGCAAGAGCTTTTACAACCTCGCTAAGGGAGGAGGCATCGGGCGTTATGGTTTTTGCCAATCTTAAATCCTCGATAATGAGAACACCGCCCGCAAATCCTTCCTCGTCAAAATTTGGAACGGCTTTTAGAACTATGGAGATAATGCCTGTTTTGGTTTCGATGCTTTCCAATTCCCTTTCGACGGGAACTTCCGCTAAAGTTTTTAGCTCCGATTCCAAATTATATTTTTTGACAAAGGCGAGCTCGAATATGGATTTTCCTACGGTGTTTCTTTCTTTGGGGAGAACATCTATGCGAGAAAAATTTTCATTGGTTTTTATCACTTTGAAGTCGGAATCGAATTCCACGATTCCCATTGGGAGTATTTCCAAAAGCCCGCCCGATTTGTCGTCAAACTCTTTCACTTTCTCACCTTTTTCAAACAATCTTAAATAACCAAATCAAAATAAAAAAAAAGCGTTTTAAATTAAACTGATGGGGAAAGCGAGCGGTATATGTTCGCGTATTGTGGAAGAAAACTCTTACAAGAAATTTTGGGTATATGTTTCTTTCCTTCTGTGTCCTGGAAAGGTTTTTAGGTTCTTTTTCTTCTAACGCTTTTACGAAAGCTCCTCAACGCCGAAGCTTATGCCTACAGCTAAAGCCGCTTGGACGGCCTGGTTATCGGGTGTGACCAATTTTTGTTTGCTAATTGCATCCTCAATTTTAACGCTCGTTATTTCAGAGCCTTTCAAAGCCGCCATACGTCCGAATCTTTTCTTGATTGCCAGGTTGATAGCATAAGTACCGAACTTAGTGGAGAGAATTCTATCGTAAGGCGTTGGGCTTCCGCCTCGTTGTAGGTGCCCAAGAATCGTATAACGGGTTTCCAGACCGGTCGCTTCGGTAATTTTCTTAGCCACAAGCTCGCCAATGCCTCCCAATTGAATCGGGTCCGTTCTCTTTTTGTCCTTTGCGCGTACGACCATTTCCCCGCCTTTCGGTTTTGCACCCTCGGCAACGCAAACAATACTAAATCTCTTGCCCATCATGTGACGATTAAGAACTTTATCGTAAACGGCATCCCATTCGAACGGGAATTCGGGAAGTAAAAGTATGTCGGCACCCCCTGCAAGTCCGCCATGCAAAGCGATCCATCCTGCATAGCGTCCCATTACCTCTATAACCATAACCCGGTGATGAGAAGAAGCGGTGGTATGTAATCTGTCGATAGCTTCGGTAACAACGTAAACAGCCGAGTCGTGCCCGAAAGTTACATCCGTAGCCTCCAGGTCGTTATCTATTGTTTTCGGGACGCCGACTACATTCATTCCCATTTCGGACAACTTTTTAGCTATGTGCATTGTGCCGTCGCCACCTATTGCAATAACGGCGTCGAGATCCCACGCGTCGTAATTTCGCAGCGCTTGTTCGGAGCGGTCGACAATTTTGATTTTACCGTCCACCTCTTCCGGCCAGTGGAAGGGGTCGCCTTTGTTGGAAGAGCCCAAGATTGTTCCGCCCTGCGCAAGTATGCCCGAAACGTCTTTGTTGTACAACTCCCGTCCTCTGCCCTCGACCAATCCTTCGAAGCCATCTAAAATACCGAGAACCGTCAGCCCGTTATCATGAGCCGGTTTTGCAACTCCTCGTATTACCGCATTCAAACCGGGGCAGTCTCCGCCACCGGTAAGAATTCCTATCCGTTTTACTTTTCCTTTTTTAGGCATGGAAACCTCGCTAATTAAAATTTGTTGAAACTTTTAAAATGCAATTTAGCATATTTTACTAATTCGTTTTTCTCGGAGCTCTTCAAAATTTCACCCAGAAATTTTTCGGCTTTTTCGGAAGCTCCTTTCGGGAGCATTTTCCCTTTGTACTTGTTTTTCTTGAACCATTTTTGCATTTCTGCACGAGCCAAAACGGAGGCGGCGGCAACACCCGTAAACTTTTCCGCCTTCTGATATTGAAGAAAACGGATTTTACCGTAACCGCTTTCGAAAGCTAAGTCAAGTTCGGCATTTGAAAATTTGTCCGTAATAACAACGTCGCATTCCACTTTTTTCAAAAGCTCTTTAATTGCTTCCGAATGAAGCCAATTTAACATTTTATTTAAATTTCCGAATTCCTTATAGCGTTTGTTGTATTCTTCGGGACTCAGAGAAAGTACGACAAACTTATTATCGGTAAGTTCGGGAATTTTTTTAGCGAGGTTTTCTATCTCGGTATTGTTGATTTCTTTCGAATCGCGCACTCCTGCGGCGCGGAGTCTCAGTCGAACAAGCTCGTCCGAATAAACGGCGGCAACAACGAGCGGTCCGAAAATGTCCCCCTTACCGCTTTCGTCCGTCCCGATGTATTTGCTGGGCTCTTTCCCCTCTTCCTTTTCATTGAAAAGTTCTATCGTTTCGGTGGCTAAATCTCGTAGCTCGCGATATTCCGGGGTCAAAGTATTGCCCTGCACTACCTTTCGCAAGCCTTTCTTTCCGAAATAAAACTGTACTTTGAATTTCCCGCCGTTCTTGGTTGCCGAGAATTCGTAATTATATTGCTTTTTTATTATTCCCGTAACGGAAAATCCCGCTTTTTCAGCCGCTCTCTTGGCTTTTTCCAATTCCTTTAATGCCGTTTCTTTGGTATTACTCACTTCTTTGTAATTCCTGTTTTAATAAGTATATTTTACAGTTAAAAAATTTTTTTAGAGGTACAAAAATACTAAAAATGCGGAACATACTTCTGATTTTGTTGATACTTTTCTTGTTTTCGTGTTCCCAGGAAGATCCTGTGATTGCTACCGTCGAAGATACGGAAATACATCTTTCAGAGTTTCAAAAACGTTATCAGAGTTTTTTACTATCCACGGGGGTAAAGGATAATCTGAGCGCACGATACAGTGTTTTGAATAACATGATTAATGAAATCGTGCTCAAGGATTACGATGACAATGATAATCTTTTTAGAGACCCCGAGTATGAGAAGGAATTAAAGTGGGACGAGAAGGAAGCCGTTCTCAATTACTTGAAAGACAGAGAAATTTACGCCAAGATTCGCGTAACGGACAAGGAACTTCGGCAGGCTTATTTCCGAGCGCACGTGGCAATTGCCGCAAGACATTTGTTTGCAAAAACCAAGGAGGAGGCGGATAATCTTTACGCTTTACTGAAGGCGGGAGCGAGTTTCAAAGAGCTTGCCAAACAGGTTTTTTCGGACCCCACTCTCAGGGAAAACGGAGGATATCTGGGTTATTTTAGATGGGGCGATATGGACCCCGCATTCGAGAATGCGGCTTACTCGCTTAAAGTCGGGGAGATTTCCAAGCCAGTGAAAACAGCATACGGATACAGCATAATCAAAGTGGAGGATAAAAAAGAAATTCCCTTTATGACGGAAGACGATTTTCAGAAGAGGAAAAAGAACCTCGAGCGTTCTTTGAAAATAGCAAAAAAGTATCCTTATGAAAAAGCTTATATTGCGAAACTTTTCGACGAGAAGGAGTTAAAATTTAACGACGATATATTACCTCTCGTATTGCGGATGTTGCACGAGCCTTTGGCAACCGAGGTGGAGTCCGACAAGGTTCAAAGCAAAATCTGCGCTACTTATAAATATCACAAATATTCGGTAGCGGAAATTTATTCCATGCTTTCGGAAATCCCGAGATTTCATCTTTCCAAAATTACCGACGTACGCAAATTAAAGACAGCGATAAAGGGAATAATAATTCAAAATTTACTTTATAGAATCGCTCTGGATAAGGGCTACGATAAGCTTCCCGCCGTAAGAAACGCTGCGGAGGGACTCAAGATGATTACTTTTCTAAAGTATAAAATGGACGATATTGTTTCGGTCAAAACGTTTCCCGATTCTGCAGTCAGGAGTTATTATAAAAAAAATCTGTCGGAATTCACGGAGCCCAGAAAGTTAAACGTGAAGGAAATAATTCTGAGTCGTAAAAGTCTTGCGGATAGCGTGCTTGGAATGCTCAAGAAAGGAGCGTCCTTTGCAACTTTGGCAAAAAAATATTCCGAAAGGCGTTGGTCGGCGGAGAACGGTGGCGAGATAGGGCTTTCTCCGATTTATGAATTCGGTAATTTGAAAGATACTCTGTGGAAATCTCCCCTGGGGAAAATTGTGGGACCCATTAAAATCCAGGATTATTACGGAATTTTTAAGGTGATTGAGAAACAGGAAGCACATCCGATCCCCTTCGAAACAATTCGTCCGCAGGTGCTTGCAAGGATGAAAGCCGATTTGAAAACGAAAATCGTTAATGATTATCTGAGTCTTAAAAAGCAAAAGCTGAAAATAGAAATAAATTATAAGAAAATAAGATTTGCAAAATTCCAATAAAAAGGCTTAATTTTGTTTTTGTTACTTTTACACCGCCTTTAAAAGTCGTTCCGAAGCACATTTTGGAAACGTCTTCATAGGCAAGAAAAATTTCTCGCACGGGGAATAAATGACCTTAAAGAAAAAACATCATCGTTAAAGGAGAAAATAAATGAAGCGGATGCTAATTTATTTGACGGTTTTGCTTTTCACTTCTACCATGCTTTTTGCGGGTACGACTGGGAAGCTGACCGGAAAAGTAACCGATAAAGAAACGGGCGAACCCCTTCCCTTTGTGAACATTACTATCGAAGGGACAATGTTGGGCGCCGCAACGGATATGGACGGACGTTATGTGATACTTAACATTCCTCCCGGGCGATATACCGTGAAGGCTCAATATATAGGGTATCAAACTGTGGTGGCGGAAAACGTCTTGATTTCCGTGGATTTAACGACTCGTCAGGACTTTCAATTAGCGCCCACGACAGTTAAGCTCGGCGAGGTTGTCGTGACGGGTGGCAAGGAATTGATAAGAAAAGACGTAACTGCAACAGAAGCGCGCGTTACCGCCGATGAAATAAAAAACTTACCCGTAGCAGAGCTGAGCGACGTTTTGCAATTGCAAGCGGGAGTGAACCGCGGCGCGGGTGGCGAGTTTCATATTCGCGGCGGACGTTCCTCGGAAATCGCCTACTGGGTAAACGGCATTTCGATTACGGACGCTTACGATAATAGTCAGGGAATCGATATAGATAACAGCTCCGTACAGGAACTGCAGGTTATCAGCGGAACTTTTAACGCTGAGTACGGTCAGGCTATGTCGGGAATTGTTAATACCGTTACCAAAGAAGGCGGGCAAACTTTTCACGCCTTTGCAAGAGTTTACTCGGGAGATTACGTCAGTAATTTCACACGTGTTTTCCCTTATATAGACCATTTTGACCCCGTGCAAAATTACAGCGTTCAAGGAAATATAAGCGGACCCGTTCCCGGAACGGCTAAAAGAGTAACTTATTTTCTCAATGGGCGTTATAATTATGCCGACGGCTATCTTTATGGTTTTAGGAAATATTCCACGACGGGCGAAAAATTGGACGGCGCTCCGGTTCCGATGAATTGGAGTAAACGGTGGTTGGGACAAGGCAATTTTAGTTTTTATGCTTCGAAACAAATAAAATTTAATTGGGAAATATTGTACTCCAAGAAAAATTATCAGGATTACAATCACTTTTTCAAATGGGAACCGGACGGAAATCCCTTTAAATTTGATAACAGCTATACCTCCACCTTCACGATGACGCATACCTTTTCTTCAAAATCTTTTTACACGGTTAAAGCGGCTATCTTCGATAGGCAATTCAAATCCTATCTTTATGCGGATCCTTACGACAAGCGTTATCTCCATCCCGATTCCCTTCATACGGTTGGATATGCTTTTGCAACAAAAGGAACGGACTTGGGAAGATTTTTCAGAGAGACGCAAACTTTTGTGGGAAAGATAGATTTTACTTCACAGGTTTCCGAGCATCATTTGATGAAGACGGGAATTGAGTTCCGCAAACACAAGATAAATGTGGACGGTTATTCTCTGCAGCCAAAACTCAATCCCGACGGCTCGCCCGTGGAGCCTTTCGTACCGGCTATTCCAAAACCGGACGAGCAGAATCGAGAAGTTTACGAAGCCGACCCAATCGAAGGCTCCGCTTATATCCAGGATAAAATAGAATACCAAGATGTAATTATAAACGTAGGACTGCGTTTTGATTACTTCGATTCCAGAGGGAATGTTCTTGTTGACCCCACGGACCCGAACATCTATCTCCCGTTGCGTCCCGGGTTGGATTCCCTCACAATAGAACAGCGAAAGCCGTATTTTTATAAAAAAGCCTCTCCGAAGTACCAGCTTAGTCCTCGCTTGGGAATAGCTTATCCCATAAGTGCCAACGGAGTGGTAAGATTTTCTTACGGACATTTTTTGCAAATTCCCTCGTTCAGGTATTTGTTCGACAATGCCACTTATAAAGTCCCGCTTTCGGGAGACCCGGGTACGGTTTACGGAAATCCCGACCTGAATGCTCAAAGAACCGTAATGTATGAAATAGGTTTCAAGCAGGAGTTCGAAAACACTTACGCTCTCGATGTTACAATGTTTTATCGCGATATACGTAATTGGATTACCGCGGGCACCATAATCGAAACAAAGAACGGAGTGCCTTATTCCCGTTACGTAAATAAAGATTATGCGAACGTCAAGGGAATTACGCTCAGCTTTAACAAGCGTTTCAGCAATCACTTTGCGTTCAACTTAAATTATACATATCAAGTGGCGGAAGGAAGCAACTCTCGTCCCGAAGAGGAATTCGAGGCGCAGCGTAGCTCGCGTGAACCCTCCCTTTATTTGATTCCCCTCGATTGGGATCAACGGCATTTATTGAACTTTAATCTTTACGTCGGTGGGGACACCTGGGGAGCAAGCCTTTTGGGACGTTACGGTACGGGCTTGCCATACACACCGCAAATAACACAATATTTTTCGGATAGAGGAATTACTTCGGGATTTACCCGGAACAGCCGTAGAAAACCGAATCAGTTTTCTATGGATTTGCGCCTTCAGAAATCATTTAAAATCAAAAACGTTAATCTGACAACTTTTTTGCGGGTATTTAATCTTTTGGATACTCACATTGTTGTCAATGTGTTTGCCGATACGGGCGATCCCGATTATACCACGGCGGGACAGAATATCGGAGAAGACCCCCGTCGTCCCAATACGGTGCAAGAGTATTTAATTAGTCCGTGGCATTACGCACCGCCCCGTAGAGTTGAATTCGGCGTTGAATTCAATATGTGAGAGAATTTTACAGGAGGAAATAAATAAATGAAAAGATTTTGGAAAGCCATTCTCGTCCTTTTCTTGCTAAGCACATTTTCGTTTGCACAAGTTTCGCATCAACACGTGCCGAGCAAAGAGCGCGGCGATGCAAGTAAACGTGCAAAAGCGCAAATGGAAGGTAACAGGATACGAACCACTGTGTTTAATTTTTGTTTTACGGGTAGAACGGGAGGACAATTTCCCATTTCCGTTCAAACGCCTTACGAGTGGCCTAAAAACACGGGACATGTTTATCTCGCTTTGCAGGCTTTGTTGATAGGAGGGGAGGTCGTGGACGACCAGGGAGTTACTCAGCATATAATTGACGTTCCGAATTACAGGACTTCTCCGCAGGGGAAATCTTGGAACATCGAACCTGTCCCCGGATATTACAACGAAAATCGTCCCGAGCGTTCCGTGGCAAATAGTGCGGATCCTACAACGTGGCCCAAATTCTGGCCAGATAAAATGAACGATAAAGTTGACCCCGGCTGGCCCGGAGCGTGGGACGGCTATTTCGGTAAAAATATTTTTAATGCCGACCAGGAAATGTTTTACCGCGCTTCGGACGACCTTTACGACCGGTACACATATTATTTTCCCGATTCTACGGATAAAACCAGAAAGGGGCTGGGACTTTTGATCGATGTGAGAACTTTGGCTTGGTCGCAGGTTTTGGTTCAAGATGCCATCTATATCTTGCACACTATCAAAAACGATGGGACCAAGGATATAAACAAAGTCGGAGTGACAGTTTGGTTTGCGGATTTTGTCGGCGGCGACGGCGATTCGCAGGACGATATCTCCGATTTCGACCTGCTCGAAGATATTCTTTGGGCGCGAGATGCGGACAATAAAGCGCCCTTGTTCGGAAACGACCCCGTGGGAATTGTTGCGGTTTCTTTCCTCGAAACACCCGGTAACGCTACGGATAGAATCGATAATGACGGCGACGGCGAGGAAAACGGTCCTATAGTACCGCAAGAATGGGTTCAAATGGAAGACCAACCGGATAATCCCGATGCCGATATTCCCGACAATCTGATTGACGACAACGGTAACGGACTTATAGACGAAAATCAATCCGACGTTGCATTCGGTTCTCAAAAAGGCGTGCAATATGCGGACTATATTGACAATAACGGCAATGCGGAAGCGGGTGCACCCGTGGTAACCCAAGAAATGGTGGATTTGGTGAAAAACGATAAATATAAAAGGTGGCCTCTCATGGATGCTTTCCAAAACGGAAAGGTTCACCTTTTGATGGTGGAAGACGATGATATCGGGCATGCTTTTAAAGATAATATAGATAACGACGGCGACGGCGAGGAGGGTAGCCCCACGATAACCCAAGCGATGATTGACTCCGCCGCAAAGGATGCTCCCTATTATCGTTATAAAGTGCCGGGTACGGATATTATTCTTTACGACGTAAAGCAGGAAGATTTGGGACACAAGTATGCGGACGGAAAGGATAATGACGGCAACGGAGCGATTGACGAGAACATGGACGAGGGAATTGACGAAATGGTTGACGAGGCTCGTAACGACGGGATAGACAATGACGGCGACTGGAATCCGCTCACCGACGACGTGGGACTGGACGGCGTTCCGAATACGGGTGATTACGGAGAAGGCGACGGGAAACCTACTTCCGGCGCTGGCACGGGTTTACCTGGCGAGCCTGATATTGACGTTACGGACGTTTCCGAAACGGACCAAATAGGTATTACCAATGCACAGAAAATTCCGGCGGGCGGTTTGAACATTAACAGCGACGTCCAAATGTGGTTCGATTTTATGATTCCCGGTAAATTCTTTTCACCTCAACTTGGCTCACAATCGGGTGAATACGACTTATTTGTTTCTTCCAGCTTTTTCCCGCTTAAGGCGGGACAAACCGAACCCATTTCCCTTGCCGTGATGCTTGCAAACGGTCCCAAAATTGACCCGGACGGATTGATACGGAAGCAAGCGATATTACGCAACAGAGTTCGCGTTCAGGAAACATATAACAACGATTATCAGTTTGCCAATGCACCGCTTACTCCCACCCTGACCGCTATTCCCGGCGATAATAAGGTTACCCTTTATTGGGATGACGTGGCGGAGAGCTCCTTCGACCGCTACATTTATAAAATCGGTGGTAATCCCAACGACTTTGAGGGATACAAAATTTACCGAGCCTCCGACCCCGCATTTTTGGATGCGGAAACAATTACAAACGGCTACGGAAATCTCCAGTTCAGAAAACCCATTGCCATTTTCGACAAGAAGGACGGTATTACAGGTTTCGATTCCGTGGGAATTGACGGAGTTCATTATTATTTGGGAAATGATTCGGGTATAAAGCATACATTCGTGGATTCCACCGTGAAAAACGGCTTCAAATATTATTATGCTTTGGTCTCCTACGATTTCGGTTATCCCGAGGGTGGAATTATTCCCTCCGAATCCCCGATGAGAATTTCCGTGCAGGCGGACGGTAGCGTCAAAATGGGAAAAAATATTGCCGTGGTAACCCCGGAAGCCCCGGCAGCTGGCTATATTCCCCCCACTCTGGGGAAAATTGAATTGGTAGAAGGTTCCACTACGGGTAAGATTTTCTACGATATTGTGGACATCAATAAAATAAAAGACGGACATGTTTATTACATAACTTTTGAAGACACTATTAAAGCGGCGACAAAAGCCGGTGCTCAGGATACCCTGACTACTAAGAATTTTACCTTGACGGACTCCACTGAAAACGTTGTTTTGATAGATAAAAGCACACACTTGGAATCCGATTACGAGCAGCCGATTATAGACGGTTTTCGTTTGAAATTCCAGAACGAGGAGAGGGTGGAGATAAACACGCAAACTTCCGGCTGGACGAACGACAGCATTCCGCCCTTTGCTTTCGAAAAATTCACTTTTCTAACAATAAGCGGCGAGCCACGCCCCAATGATTACGATGTAATCTTCGGTGATGTGGGAATAGATACATCCACGGCGATGACTGTTAGCGGATTTGCATTCCCTGCCGTACCGGTGAATTTCAAAGTGTACAATCGCAGCGAGGGTAAATTCATCGACTTCGGCTTTATGGAGGTTGACCCTCAAGGCGGGGGCGACGGTCGCTTAACGGCGAAAGGTGCATACAAGGACAGAGTAATTTTCATGGAGCAGAACACTGCGGGCGATACGGTCTTTACGTGGTGGTTCTATCTTGCACAGGACACCACGGGCGGTTATCGTTTTCCCCAAGCGGGCGATACCGCACATATACGCCTTAAAAAACCGTTCCTTTCCGACGATGTTTTCAGATTCGTTGCGCATGCGGGACGCATAGACAAGGAGAAGGCAAAAGAATCTCTGGATAAAATCAAAGTTGTTCCGAATCCGTACGTGGCTTCCGCTCGTTGGGAACCTCAGAATCCTTACACAAGCGGAAGAGGTCCCAGAGAATTGCATTTTATTCATCTGCCCGCTAAATGTACAATACGCATCTTTACGGTAAGCGGCGAGCTTGTGAAGGAATTACATCACAATACGGCACTTAACGACGGAACGGAAAAATGGAATATGCTTTCGAAAGATAATCTTTCTATTTCTTACGGTGTTTATATTTTCCAAGTGGACGCACCGGGAATAGGAACCAAGGTAGGCAAATTTGCCGTTATTAAATAAAAGGTTTGAAAAACAGAAGGAGAAGCGAAAGTGGTAAAAATTAAATCAATAACTTCGTTGCTTCTTGCTTTTCTGCTTACGTTCAATTTGAATGCGCAGGAGGTAACAAAGACGGGAACTACCGCGGCAAAGTTCCTGAGCATCGGGATAGGTCCCCGCGCAAATGCAATGGGCGCCGCTTATACTTCCGTTGCCAACGATGCATCGGCTATGTATTGGAACCCCGCAGGAATAGCTTCGCTTAAAAAGACGCAAGCGCTTTTTACTTACACTAAAATGTTTGCGGATATAAATCTGAACTACTTCGGATTGGTTATTCCCGTGGGCGATTATGGAAATTTAGGCGTGAATATTACCGCAATTAACTATGGTAAAATGGAAGTTACGACGGAAATGCACCCGGACGGAATCGGAGAAACTTTTTCCGCGGGTAGTTATGCTTTCGGACTAAGCTACGCACGCTATATAACCGAGAATTTTATCGTAGGTGTTAATTTCAAATATATACGGGAAGATATATCCAGCTCCAGCGCTCAAGGCTTTGCTTTCGATATAGGAACTATTTTCACCACTCCATTTTATGGAGTTAAGTTTGCGACAAGCATTGCCAATTACGGAACGAAAATGCAGATGACGGGCGATGATTTAATTGTCCAGCACGATACCGATCCGCAACGCAACGGGAACAATTCCTCGCTGGATGCTTATTTGGCTACGGATGCGTTCGATTTGCCCCTGCGCTTACAAATAGGGCTTTCTCGCGATTTCGAATTTATGAAAGGTCAACGCTTTACTTTTGCCGTGGACGCCAATTATCCGAACGATAATAAACAATGGGTAAACGTGGGAGGCGAGCTTGCACTTTTCGACGAGACCGTATTTATACGCGGAGGTTACAAAACACTCTTTCTGGAAGATAGCCAGGAGGGTCTGACGTTCGGCTTCGGCTTGCACTACTACGGTTTCGGCGCGTTTATCCTTGCTGTGGATTATTCTTATCAACAATACAAATACTTGGATAACACCCATAGTTTCGGGGTTTCTCTTACGTTCTGAGGGATTCCGCATCCTAATTTTTTGGCGCCCCTTCTCTTTTCGGGAGAAGGGGTTTTTTATTTGTCAAAGTTTACAAGGTGGAGAAAACTCTCACTAAAAACAAAAAGTTTTAATAGATTTAAAAAAGTAAATTCGTAAAAAAATAAAATGCCGAGATGAAGACTATAATTGAGCCGTTCAAAATTAAGTCCGTTGAGCCAATTAATTTTACCACTCGAGCCGAAAGGGAAGAGATATTAAAAAAAGCGGGATACAATGTTTTTTTGATTCCCGCCGAAGATGTTATAATCGACCTTTTAACCGATAGCGGAACGTCCGCTATGAGCGCTAAGCAATGGGCGGGAATAATGGATGGCGACGAATCCTATGCCGGTTCGAAAAGCTTCTTCCGATTTGAAAGCACGGTGAGAAAAATCACGGGACACAAATTTATTATTCCGACTCATCAAGGGAGAGCGGCGGAAAAAATTTTGTTTTCCGTAGTAGGCGGGAAAGGGAAATATATTCCCAACAACACACACTTCGACACCACGCGAGCCAATGTGGAATTTACGGGCGCCGAAGCCGTGGATCTCTTGAACGAGATAGGAAAACATCCCGAGGTAAAAGCGGATTTCAAGGGAAATATGGACGTGGAAGCTCTGGATTCCTTCATCCGAAAAGTAGGCAAGGAAAATGTCCCCCTTGTAATGATTACCGTTACTAACAATTCGGGCGGGGGACAGCCGGTTTCAATGCAAAATATTCGCGAGGTAAAGGAAGTATGTAAAAAGTATGACATTCCCCTTTTCCTCGATGCCTGTCGCTTTGCGGAAAATGCCTATTTCATCAAGTTGCGGGAAAAGGGCTATGAGAACAAAAGTGTTCTCGAAATAGCGCAGGAAATGTTTTCCTATGCGGACGGCGCAACGATGAGCGCCAAGAAGGACGCGCTTGTAAATATCGGCGGTTTCCTCTCGATGAACGACGAAGAGCTGGCAACCAAATGCAGAAATCTGTTGATAGTAACGGAAGGTTTCCCGACTTACGGCGGACTCGCTGGAAGAGATTTGGAAGCGGTGGCTCAGGGATTAGAAGAGGTGCTGGATGAAAATTATCTTCAGTATAGAATTCGCAGCACCGCTTATTTGGCGGAAAAAATCACGGAGGCGGGCATTCCGATTATAGAACCGCCGGGAGGACATGCGGTTTACATCGATGCCAAGCGCTTCTTGCCGCACGTCCCGCCACACCAGTATCCGGGGCAATCCGTGGTATGCGAAATTTATCTCGAAGGCGGAGTGCGCGGGGTGGAAATCGGTAGCGTTATGTTCGGCAAATATGACGAAAAAACAGGCAAGTTGATTTCGCCTCCCATGGAGCTTGTTCGCCTCGCAATTCCTCGGCGGGTTTATACCCAAAGCCATATCGACTACGTGGCGGAGGTCTTGATTGAAACCTATAAAAACAGGGATAAACTGAAAGGGTATAGGATAATCGAGGAAGCTCCGATGTTAAGACATTTTACTTGTAAATTCGAACCGCTCGATTGAAAAAAGGAGTTGAAAATGAAAAAACCGTTAAAATATCTCCAAGTAAGCGATGATGTCGTTCAAATACTTTTGGCAGTTCTATTGCTGGTTTCGGCAATAGTTATATTGGGCTTTGCCTCTTATCACTTTGTGGAAAACGTTGTAACCGACCAATTCAAGGCGGTAATCGAGCTGATTCACGAGTTGCTGTTAATTATGATACTCCTCGAATTAATGTCCACCGTACTGACTTATTTGAAGGAACACATTATTCCCCTGGCTCCTTTCATTATTATCGGAATAATTTCCAGCCTAAGGAAGCTTTTGACCATAGGTGCGGAGATGACATTAAGTAATTTTAGCGAAAACGTATCGGATAAAATTTTCCAAAGATATTTGTCCGAACTCGGAATCCATACCGCAATTGTGCTCGTGCTTGTAATTGCCCTTTGGTTTGTAATGAGATATAGAGTGCTAAGCACCCAAACTCCTACGTCTCAGCAACGCAAGAATTTCAAAAGGACTCAAAATAAACCGGCTCAACAACGGAAGTAGCGGGAAAATGGACGGGAGCAAACGACATCAAATTGTGCTTTTTTTAATCTGTTTTGTCTTTGCTTTTTCTATGGCGTATTTGGAATCCGCCGTTGTGGTTTATTTAAGAAAAATATATTATCCGCACGGCTTTGCTTTCCCCATGAAAATTATTAGTGATAAAATCGCTTTGATTGAAATCGGCCGGGAGCTTGCGACAATACTGATGCTTGTGTCCGTCTCCATACTTTCAACGAAAACAATAAAGGAAAGAATAGCCGTGTTCTTTTTTATTTTCGGAGTGTGGGATTTGTTCTATTATTTCTGGCTCGAAGTGTTCCTCGGCTGGCCTCATGGCTTCGCCGATTGGGATATTCTCTTTCTGATTCCCGCTCCTTGGATAGCGCCATGGAGCGCTCCTGCCATTGTGGCGTTATTCTTTATAATTGCTTCCGTCCTTGTTGTACTTTTCCCTGAAAGGTTCGGGAGGAAAATTTTCAGCCGAACCGAATGGCTTTTTGAAATACTTGCTGCTATGTTGATTCTTTACACCTTCTTTTCGGAAACGGGGAATGTCCTCTCGGGGAAGGTACCTCAAAATTATCCGTGG
>CAZSYM010000005.1:0-63341 GCA_964611145.1 uncultured Melioribacteraceae bacterium | reverse complement strand
CTTTTCGGAAACGGGGAATGTCCTCTCGGGGAAGGTACCTCAAAATTATCCGTGGAACGTTTTTACGCTTGGCATCATCCTCGGTATGACTACATTTTTATATAGATTTTTTAAAAAAGCCCCCTCTCAACGAGGGGGCTAAACGCTTTTCTATGATTTTTCTTCCCACACCTGAATTAGCGTAACGATATTTTTAACCGAGGCTTCCATATCCTGAATTGCTACGTACTCGGTTACGGCGTGGAAATTATGACCTCCGGCAAAGAGATTGGGAGTGGGAAGCCCCATGTAGCTCAAGCGACTTCCATCGGTACCGCCTCGGATTGCCGATTGAATTGGAGTAATACCGAGCCTCTTCATGGCTTCGATTGCGTATTCTTCCACCTGAGGGTGTTCTTTCAGCACATTTTTCATATTGCGATATTGCTCTATTACTTCAAACTCGAAAGAAGAACCGGGGAAATCCGCTACGGCTTTTTCGCAAAGTTCTTTCAGAAAATCCTCGTACTCTTTCAATTTTTCATCGATGAAATCGCGGATAATGAATTTCACAACGGTTTTTTCCTCGTTACCGCTCAAGAATACGGGATGAACATAACCTTCGCGTCCCTCCGTAGTTTCGGGGGAAAGTCTGTCCTTCGGGAGCATTTCGATGAAATGAGCCGCTATTTTCATGGCATTTACCAATTTCCCTTTGGCGTAACCGGGGTGAACATTTTTGCCGTTGAAGGTAATGTTCACGGCATCGGCACTGAAAGTCTCGGTTTCAACTTCGCCGCGTGTCCCGCCGTCAATGGTGTAAGCATATTTGGCGCCGAATTTTTTCACGTCGAATTTGTCCGCGCCACGGCCGATTTCCTCGTCCGGTGTGAAACCGATTTTTATTGTGCCGTGTTTTACCTCGGGATGTGTTACCAAATAATTCAATGCATCCATTATTTCGGCGATACCGGCTTTATCGTCCGCTCCCAACAGAGTGGTGCCGTCGGTATGGATAATATCGAAGCCTATCATGTCTTTTAACTCGGGATTTTGCTCGGCGGCAATAACTTTCCCGTTGGGCAGGGTTATGTCGCCACCCTGATAATTTTTCAATATTTGGGGTTTTACGTTCGCTCCCGATACGGCCGGAGCGGTATCGATATGCGCGATGAATCCTATCACGGGCACATCTTTTTCCGTATTGGCGGGGAGGGTTGCCATTACGTAACAGTTTTCGTCCACGTGGGCATCTTCCAATCCCAATTCTTTTAATTCTTTTACCAATTCATTTGCCAATTCGAATTGCTTTTCCGTGCTCGGAGTGGTTTCGGAATCTTCGTCCGATTGCGTGTCATACTTTACATATTTCAGAAATCTTTCGACAACGGTGTAGTTATAATTCTCATCAAACATTTTTTACCTCTGCATTATTGAAAAAACAATTAATAAATATCATTACAGTATATTGATTTAGCTCAATAAATTCAAACCGAAAGGGGGAGTCCTCGGTAAAAAATTCATGTCAAGTTTCGAAAATTTTCTCATATTCCTCGTTGATTATCTCCCATGCTTTCCTAACATGCCGTTCTTCGGTCCTGAGGGAAGAGGCGACAAATCTCAAAGTGAACTTGCCGTTCAGTTTGGTATGGGAAAGAAATATTTTCCCTCGCGCGTTTATCGAATCCAAGAGATGGGAATTCAATGTGTTTAATTCTTCTTCATTTGCATTTTTCTTCAATGCGCGGAAACAAACCGTTGAAAAGTGAACGGGGGCAAGCCTTTCGAAGCGGGGGCTTTCTTCTATCATCTTTTCAAAGAGTTTTGCAAGCCGTAAGTGTTCTCTCAAAATATTTTGCAGACCTTCCCGACCGAAATACCGCAAAATGAACCATAGTTTTAAGGAACGAAAGCGCCTTCCCAATTGAAGCCCGTAGTCCATGTAGTTAATGACTTCGTTATCTTCGTGAGTTTTCAGATACTCGGGAACGAGGCTGAAAGCTCGGCGCAATAAATCGAAATCCTTAATAAACAGAACGCTTAAATCTATCGGGGTAAAAAGCCACTTATGGGGATTAACCACAATAGAATCGGCACTTTCCACGCCGTCAAAAAATTTTTTCATCTCCGGCAGCATTGCGGTGGGTCCCGCATAAGCGGCGTCCACATGCAACCAAAGATTTTCTTTCTTGCATACCTCGGCTATTTCTCTTACGGGATCAACGCTTGTAGTGGATGTTGTGCCGATTGTCGCCACGACGGCAAAAGGTTTAAATCCTTCCTTTTTGTCTTTTATTATCTGTTCTTCCAGTTTTTCGGGAATCATCTCGAAGCGATTGTTGACGGGTATTTTACGGACGTTTTCCAAACCTATTCCGAGCGTAATCGCTCCTTTTTCGATCGACGAATGAGCGTGTTCGGAAGCGTAAAGCGCCAAGCGAAAGCCGCTTAGTCCCTTTGTTCTCACTGCGATACCGCTTTTTTCCCGTGCGGCGGCAAGCGCATGCATGGAGCTAACGGATGCAGTGTCGTAAATAATGCCCGTGAATTCTTTGGAAAATCCCAATAACTCTCGGAACCATTCAAGCACGATTTCTTCCAATTCCGCAGAGGCTGGGGATGTTTTCCAAATCATTCCGTTTTGATTCAGAACGGCGCTTAGCGACTCGGCGATTATACCGGGACCGCTGGAATTCGAATTGAAATAAGCATGAAAGCCGGGATGATTCCAATGCGTAACACCCGGCAGAATAATGTTTTCGAAGTCGCTAAGAATTTTTTTTATATCTTCCCCTTTTTCGGGAATAGTTTTCGGCAAACGCTTTTTTATCTCGCCCGGTTTAATCTTTGGTACCACGTCGAAATTTTCGATGTTGGAAAAATATTCGAATGCAAACTTTCCGATATCTTCAAATGCATCTCTCAATTCGGCGGGAGGCATGTCTTTGCTTTCCATTTCCGAAGACGCTCCTTTTTGCTCTTTGGTGAATATTAATAAAAAATAAACTTAATTTTTTTCTTTGTAAATTCAAATACAAAATGGAAGAAAGAGAAATCGCTTTCAAGTGCCGTGTTAAAAATTTTGAATTTTCCTTTAAAAATTGTAGCTTACCAAAGACAGAACAAAATAGCAAATCATAAACATAGCGGGAGCGTTGAAAAAATCAACACTGAATTTTATGGAGCATTAACTTATGGCAACACTTTCAAAAAGAGTTTTTGTCAAGGATAAAGGGGAAAGCCTTGAGGTGGGGAAAATTGTTTGCGTGGGAAGAAATTACGTGGCGCATGCAAAGGAGCTTGGCAACGAAGTCCCCCCTTTCCCGTTGATTTTCCTTAAGCCTGCATCGGTAATGATAAAAAGCGGCGGGACGCTCTTTCATCCGCCATACTCCGAAAATTTACATTACGAAGCCGAATTGGTTTTGTTAATCACGAAAACAATCAAGAATGCCGATATTTCCGAATCGGAGGCGGCGATAGGAGGATATGCCGTGGGTTTGGACATGACGTTGAGGGACATTCAGGACGAATTGAAAGCAAAGGGACATCCGTGGACATTGGCGAAAGTTTTTGACGGTTCTGCCGTCGTAGGGGATTTCCTTTCCACCGAAACGTTCGTTCCTTCCTTCGAAGAACGAATTGTTTTAAAACTCAATTCGGAAATTCGGCAGGATTCGAGATTGAAAAATATGATATTTAAACCGGTGGAAATCGTGCGATATATCTCGTCGAAAATGACACTCGAAGCGGGAGACCTAATATTTACGGGCACTCCGGCGGGAGTGGGGAAAGCAATTCCCGGTGACGTTATAGAGGCGTACGTGGATAACTTACCCAAAATTGAGGTAAGAATCGAAAGCTAAACTAACAGGTCTGAATTGAAAGAAGGGGGAACGTTCCGTTAGTACAGATTGCTTTGTGATAATTTACTCATTGATTCGTAAATCGAAAGCCGTTCGGTTCGGTTTGCGTCCCCTGCGAGTGTTCAATACGCGAATAAGATCGTTAATGGTTTTCCGTTCAGCGTCCAGAGTATGATACTTGTGTTTGAAAACCGCCATTGTAGAAAAAGGGACGGGGGGAGAGCTTCTCTCGAGGTTAAGAATATGGCGCTTGACTTCGTAAAAAGTTTTATCGAGCTCGCCTAATTTTTTCTTCAATTTCTTAAGGATTTCGTCTTTGCTAAGAGTGTCTATGAGCAGAATACCGATTTCAAATTTTGATGTTTCGCTTCCCCATTCGTCTAAGTAATATAAAACAGCTCTTTTCAATTCCGTTTCTCCCTCGGGGGTAATGGAATAAATTGTTTTTTGAGGCAAGGCATCCTGCTCTACTGTTTTTCCTTTTATGAAACCCTTTTCTTCGAGCTTGGAGACAGCCGCATAAATTGTTGATTCGGCAATCTTAAACCAGCGAGACATTCCTAATTCCTTATAAAGGCGAACTATTTCATATGGGTTTTTGTCTCCCTCGTGTAGAAAACCGAGTATTATTACCGAAGATTTTGAAAGCATTTCTTTTCCCCTATCGAATTGTAGTGCTACAAAAATAGAGCATTGTTTTTAAAATATCAAGTCGTGAGAATCTCTTTCAGAAAACGAACGTCGCCGACCAATTCCTGGAAAGTCTTTTCGCAGTATCTTACGTTTTTCGAAAGGGCGGCGTATTTCATTTTCAAAAGGTCGGGGTTCTTCGGATTAATAACCGTTATTTCATGCGATTCCGAAAGATGCTTTTTGAAAAGCGCCTTGATATGAATATCCGCATCGGAAAGGGAATAGCCGATAAAAACTATCTTTTTGGCGGAGCGAATTTCCTTACCGGCTTCTGTCATGAGGGAGAGAATCACATTGTGGGTTAGTTCCTTGTAATAGGAAGGGGGAACAATCAAGGTTTCGAAGTCCGTTCCGTCCAAAGGGCAAACATATTCGTATTCAATATTTTCGGGATAAGTATAGCCGAGAAACTTTCCGCGGTTCAAATCTATTTTCCTATCCCAGGGAGTCAAAAGGGTTTGATTGCAACAATTACAGTATTTCCAATTGAGGCTTCCGTGCAATTTCAGAATCTTTATGGCAACCGGTTTGTTTTCGTTCTTCAGAGGAACAGGCTTGCGCGGGTCAATCCAAAAATTGAATCGTTTTAATTTTTCGTCCTTCACGTAATTCATAAAATCGACGCAATAATCAATGTATCCGAAATCTTCGAAAAGAAAATCGAAAGCCTGCTCCAACAAAGTATCGTAATTAAGGGTGATTATTGAGATGTTGGAATTGTATTTCTGCACCGCTTCCCAAAAAAGTCTGTAATATCGGCTTCCTTTTCCGGTTCTGTAATCCACGACGAAGTGTATCAGTTTAATGAAATACTCTTTTATTTTTCTCAGGCGGGAATTGGGGTATTTTGCACTTAGGCTTTCGTTTTGGTGAATAAAATAATCGAGGAAGCCGAATACCGCTTCCGGCTTGGGGTAACAGCCCTTGGTGTCGGTTGTAAAATTCTCTTTAATAAATTCGATTACTTCCTTTCCGATTTCGCTCGTATTTATTTCTTCTATCCCGCCGTCCATTATAAGCGGAAGGATTTCCTTTTGAAGCGGGACGCCGTCGGGATGCGAGGCTCCGGCGCCGAAAACGAAAAGTATATCCCGCTTCGGCGGATATTGAATGAAATATTTCTTAGGTTTCGAGTCCGTCATTTCTTCCGCTTTGCTTTTTCGAATTGTTTAAATGCCTTTTTACCCTTGGCGGTTAATATTCCCGCAAAGACAATTTCCAGAGAAAGTTTTAAGGAATCCCGCGCGGAAAGGTTATTGTTCAATACAAAATCGGGGTGAACGGACGCCTCGATTGCCGAAAGAATTACCGTCAGAATAACGGCGGTGGGTTTTTTAACTATCAATCCTTCTTTCTTTGCACGTTCGGTTAATTCTATCATTTCCTTTTGGAAAACCTCGCGGCGGAATTTTTCAATGTCCTCCCAAGTTTCGGGGACGTTTAATCTTAAGTCCTCGAGCCAAAACGGAGTTATCTTGCTCGAGCGTTCGGCAACAATTTCCGCCACGCGGTAAAGTTTCACTACGGCGTTACCGCGCATTGTCAGCGCTTCTTCAAGCGCGGAAGAAAGACGGGTCTTGACATTCTCCACAACGGCGTTTAACAAATCGACCTTTGTGGGGAAAAACTTGTAAATGGTTTTTTTACTTATTCCCAAGCGATTTGCTATAGCATCAACGCCGGTTTTCTTAAAACCATAATGTAAAAAGCTGTCTTCGGCAACTCTTAAAATTATTTTTTCTTTTTCACTATACATAGGAAACCAAATTCGTTTATTTCGTTTCCATAAAAATAGGAATTGTAAATGAAAAGGTCAATTGTTATCGTAAAGAAAGGAGTAGGTTGATAATTGTTCCCAAAATTTTTTTGTAAACTCGAAAGAGTATATTTTTCAGAATTGAAAAATTTGAAAAATTCGGAGCGAAAATGTTTGACAAAAAGATTTACATCGAGCGAAGAAAAAAATTGATAGAAAAACTCTCGTCGGGAATTGTTCTTTTTTTGGGAAACGGCGAAGCCCCTATGAATTATGGCGGAAATACTTATAAATTCAGGCAGGACAGTAATTTCCTTTATTTTTTCGGTATTGATGAGCCCGATTTGGCGGGAGTAATCGATATTGACAGCGGCGAATCTTTTCTGTTCGGGAACGAAAGAGAAGTGGACGATATAATTTGGATGGGACCAGATCTTACACTAAAGGAGAAAGCGTCTCTGTCGGGAATTGATGAAGCGCTTGCATATTCGGAACTCGAAGAATATTTGAAAAAAAATATTTCCGCGGGGAGGCGTATTCATTTTCCTCCGCCGTATCGTGGAGAAACGAAAATCGAATTGGAAAAACTGCTTGGAATAAAGACGCACAAGCTTTCCGATTACGTCTCGACGGATTTAATCGAGGCGATTGTTTCTTTAAGAATTATCAAAGCGCCGGAAGAAATCGAGGAGATAGAGAAGGCGTTGGATATTAGTTATGAAATGTATCTTACCGCCATGAAAATGCTACGCCCCGGAATTTATGAACGGGAGATTTACGGTGCATTGGAGGGAATCGCTCTGCAGCGCGGTAACGGTGTTTCCTTCCCGATTATTTTTTCCGTTCATGGGGAAACGTTACACAATCACAGCCACGAAAATTTAATGCGGGAAGGCGATATTGCGGTCTTGGATTCGGGGGCGGAATCAATGCTTCATTATGCCAGCGACATCACTCGCACGCTGCCGGTGAGCGGGAAATTTACAGAAAAACAAAAAGAGATTTACACGGCGGTACTCGAAGCACAAATCGCCGCAATAGGAACAATGAAGCCGGGAGTTAAATTCCGCGATGTTCATCTGAAAGCCGCAAGCGTGATTACGGAGCATCTGAAAGCAATCGGGCTGATGAAAGGAGACACCTCCGAAGCCGTTCGGAAAGGCGCGTATGCTCTCTTTTTCCCGCATGGACTCGGACACATGTTGGGATTGGATGTACACGACATGGAAGGATTGGGAGAAAATTTCGTGGGATATGACAATGAAACCCGACGCAGCGAACAGTTCGGACTCGGTTATCTCCGCTTTGCGAAAAAATTGGAAGCAGGACACGTGATAACCGTAGAACCCGGTATTTATTTTATTCCCCAACTTATAGATTTGTGGGAAAGTCAAAATAAATTTTCCGATTTTATTAACTATGCGAAGGTCAATGAATATCGGAACTTCGGCGGAATAAGGATTGAGGACAATGTGCTGGTTACCGAAAATGGCAGTAAGGTTCTGGGTAAAAAACTTATTCCTAAAAGTATAGAAGATGTGGAACGGGAATGCTCCCGTGATTTGTAAGCTAAATTTAACAACGGAAAGCGGAAATGAAAGAAAATAATTACGAAGCTCTTTTCAAAGAATTGCAAAACTATATTCCTTCCGAACGTCTTTTTACGGACGAACTAAGAACGCTTGCTTATGGAACGGATGCAAGTTTTTATCGCATGGTTCCGCAAATAGTTGTAAGGGTAAAAAACGAAGACGAGGCAAGAACGGTAATTTCCCTTTGCCGAAAACACAATACTCCCGTCACGTTCCGTTCCGCGGGGACAAGTCTTTCCGGACAGGCAATAACAAATTCCGTTTTAATGGTCGTGGATAGGAGCTGGAGCGGACATGAAATCAACGAGGACGCTTCCGTTATTTCCATGCAACCCGCACTTATCGGAGGATATGCAAATCTTTATCTAAATAAATACAACAAAAAAATAGGTCCCGACCCGGCATCAATCAACGCTGCGATGATTTCGGGTATCGTGGTAAATAACGCAAGCGGAATGACAAGCGGTGTGGCGAAAAATACTTACAACACTTTGCACGGCTTCAGAATTATTTTTGCCGACGGTTCGGTTTTGGATACTACCGACGATGAAAGCAAGAGGCGGTTTGCCGAATCCCATCCCGAGTTAATAGAACAAATTTTGAAGCTTTCGGCGGAAGTGAAAAGCAATGAAGAAATCGCTTCGCGAATTTCTTACAAATACAGAATCAAGAATACAACGGGCTACAGCGTCAATGCTCTGGTGGACTTCGATGATCCTTTTGATATAATTGCGCATCTCATGGTCGGTTCGGAAGGCACTCTTGGATTCATTTCTGAAATAAAACTCAAAACCGTTCCCAATCCTCCCGCGAAGGCATCCGCTTTGATTTATTTTCCCGACATACACGAGGCATGCAAGGCTATTCCCGTGCTGAGGGAACTCCCCATAAATGCGGCGGAGATAATGGACCGCCAGGCTTTGAAATCCGTTGAAAATAAAGAAGGCATGCCCGATTTTATAAAAACTCTCCCGACGGAAGCCGCGGCTTTATTGGTGGAAACTTCCGCCGATACTCCCGAAGATTTGAAAATCAATACGGAAAAAATTATCGCGGGACTTGGCGAATTAAAAAAGCTTAAGGAAATTGAATTTACCGATGTCCCCTCGGAATATAAAAAATTATGGGATGTGCGAAAGGGCTTATTCCCTTCGGTTTGCAAAGATCGAAGCGCCGGAACTACCGTTATTATTGAGGATGTGAATTTTCCTACGGAAAGATTGGCGGAAGCCGCAACGGATTTACAAAAGATGTTTGCAAAATACAATTTTGAAAACACCATAATTTGGGGACATGCACTTGCGGGAAATTTACATTTTGTTTTTGCCCTTGATTTTGAAAAAGAGGAAGACGTCGCTCGATATAAAAAATTCATGAATGAACTCACTCGCCTCGTAATCGAGAAATACGACGGTTCCCTCAAAGCCGAGCACGGTACGGGCAGAAATATGGCGCCGTTCGTTAAATATGAATGGGGTTCGGAAATCTACGAGATAATGAAGAAAATCAAAAGGATTTTCGACCCGCAAAATATTTTTAATCCGGGAGTTTTAATAAACGAGGACGAAAATATTCACGTAAAAAATCTCAAGCATACTCCCAAAGCGCATCCGATAATCGATAAATGTATAGAGTGCGGTTTCTGCGAAAATATTTGTCCCTCAAAGGATTTGACTCTTACGCCTCGACAAAGAATAACTGTGTACAGAGAAATCAAGCTGCTTGAAAAATCGGGAGAAAATCCCGAACTACTTAAAAGCTTGCGCGAGGATTACGATTATCAGGGGATACAAACATGTGCAACCGACGGGCTATGCGAGCTTAAATGTCCGGTGGGAATTGATACCGGTAATTTTATAAAAGAGCTTCGGAAAGAATATGCGAAGGAAGAAGCCAAGCAATTTGCAAATCTTGTGGCGGATTATTTTTCACTTATTACCTCTTTCGGTAAAATCGGTTTGAATTTCCTGCATTTTGTGCGCGGAATATTTGGCGAGGATTTTCTATCGAAAACATCGGAGCTTTTGCGAAGTTTAACGGATGGCAAATTCCCTCTGTGGAATTCGGAAATGCCGAAAGCAAATTCGGCAAGATTCATTTCCTCTTACAGCCACGGGGATGAAAAGGCAGTAGTGTATTTCCCAAGCTGTATTAATAGGACGATGGGCGCTTCTCCAAAAAGCAAAGAAAAGAAAACCGTTACGGATGTAATGGAGAAGCTGTTGAAAAAGGCGGGTTACAAGATTATTTATCCCGAAAGGTTGGAACATCTCTGTTGCGGTATGCCGTTTGCCAGCAAGGGTTTGAAAAAGCAGGCGGAAAAGAAAAGTAACGAACTTTATGCCGCTCTCTGGAAAGCTTCCGAAAAAGGAAAATTCCCGGTCGTTTATGATATGAGCCCATGCGCCAAAACTTCCAAGGAGAATTTTGCGGCGAAAGACGGCGGGAAATTAAAAGTGTATGATTCCGTCGAGTTCGCACATGATTTTCTTTTAAAAGAGCTTGAGGTTAAAAAGTTAAACGAGAAGATTTCTCTTTTCCCCGTTTGTAGCGTGGTTAAAATGGGAATCGAGGAAAAGCTTTTGAATATCGCGCGTGCCTGTGCCGAGGAAGTAATTACTCCCCAGGAGAGTTTCTGCTGCGGATTCGCAGGCGATCGTGGTTTTACTTATCCCGAGTTGAACGCTTCGGCTTTAAAGACAGTAAAAAGCTTTACGCCCGACGATGTGGCAGGCGCTTATTCTTCAAGTCGTACGTGCGAAATCGGTTTGTCCCTGCACTCAGGAGTTGAGTACAAATCCATCCTCTTTCTTTTGGACAAAGCAACGGATTAAATATTAAAACTACAATTTCAAAAATTTCGAAGAAATAAGTAAGCGTGAAAAACGGAAACAGAATATTCCTTACGGGTTTTATGACCAGCGGTAAATCTACCATAGGGAAAATTCTTGCTAACGTTTTGGGTTATGACTTTTTTGATATGGATAGGGAAATAGAAAACCGCACGGGCAAAAGGATAACGGAAATATTCGAAGAAGAAGGGGAGAAATATTTCAGAAGACTTGAAACCGCAATGCTTTTCGAACTTTCGCGAAAGGAAAATTCAGTGATAGCCTTGGGAGGGGGAACGTTGGCGAACGAAGAAAATCTTAAGCTCTGCAAGAAAAGCGGGATAGTGATTTATCTGAAAGTATCCCCCGAAACACTTTTTCAAAGATTAAAAAGAAAGACCGACAGACCGCTTTTCAGGGACTTGGTGTTGCAAGGAAATTCCGAAGAGGAAATATTGTTGAAAATTAAGAAAATGCTGAACGAAAGGGAAAAGTTTTACAAGGAAGCGGATATAATTTTCGAGACGGAAAACAAACATGTCGGCAAGTCGGTTGACGAACTTGTAACAACAATTAAAAGGTACAAGCGTGAAAAGGATAAAGATAAAGGCGAGCACTAAGACTTATTTTGTAAACATCGGAGAGAAACTTGGGAAGGAAACAGCAAAGTTTATCAACAAACACCCTTACGGGAAAAATCTTTTTTTCATCGTTGATTCCCGTCTAATGAGAATTCACGGGGAAAAGATTCGCAATTTGTCCGAGTCTCTTCCCGCCGTGAAAAAGAAGTTTTACAAATTGTCCGCTACGGAGGAAAACAAGAGCTATTCTGAAATGCAAAAGATTCATGAATTTATGTTGAAACATCATTACGGTAGGGACACACTTATAATAGCGATAGGCGGGGGTATCACGGGGGACTTATCCGGTTTTGTTGCGTCGACTTACATGCGAGGTGTGCCTTACGTTCAAATTCCCACGACCATACTTGCCGCTGTCGATAGCTCCGTCGGAGGCAAAACGGGCATAAATCTCTTGGGATTTAAGAATATCGTAGGAAGCTTCTATCAACCCGAAGCGGTTTTTGCCGACACCGAATTTTTCGAAACACTTCCCTACGAGGAAAAGCTTTGCGGTTTCGGAGAAATCTTGAAATACGCATTTCTTGCGAATGAAAATTTTCTGAAATTTATCACAAAAAACACGGATGCCTTCTTTGCCAATGAAACAAAGGCTCTTTCGCGGATTATCGGTGAATCCGTAAAGCTAAAAGCCGCGGTGGTATCCGCGGACGAAACGGAGAAGGGGCTCAGGAAAATTTTGAATTTGGGACACACCTTCGGACATGCAATCGAAGCGGCGGAGAAGCATAAAATCAAGCATGGACAAGCGGTTATAGCGGGACTTTTCGCATCTTTGAATCTTGCTCGATTTATGAATCTTATCGATGAGAAGAATTTTCTTTCTCTCTCCGAAGTATTGGGACAATTCAAAGGCAAGATAAAATTGAGCGTTTCGGATGTGTCGAAAATTTATTCTTCGATGAAAAAAGATAAGAAGAACAGAGAAGGCAAGATAAAATTTGTCTTAATTGGAGCGCCCGGGGTAATCTATCCCGAAATAGAAGCACCGAAAAATCTTGTAATCAAATCCTTAAGAAAGACCGTTGAATACTTTGTCTGAAAAAACCGCCTTATTGATTTGCTTAATATTGTTGAGCGTAACGCATCTAACATTTTCGCAAGAAAAAGGGAAGCGGGAAACCCGCGCCGTGTGGATAAGCACTAATCATCGGTTGGATTGGCCACCGCCGACTTTCGATGAAGATGTTCAGAAGGAAAGCCTTGTGCAAATATTTTCGGACGTTAGAAAGAAAAACTTTAACGTAGTGTATTTTCAGGTTCGGAGTAACGGCACGGTTATTTATCCTTCCAAACAGGAACCGTTTTCCCCTTATTTCAAAGGGGGAACGGATATGTTCCCTTCTTATGACCCTCTAAATTTTGCCGTTCGCACGGCTCATAAACTCGGCTTGGAAATTCACGCGTGGTTCAATACTGTTCGCTGTTTTTCGGGAGGAGACAACGAAATACTTGATTCCCCCAGTCATCTGTTAAAAAAACATAAAAATTGGGTGGTTAAATATCGCAGTGATGACGGCATGAGTTATTGGCTCGATCCCGGACTTCCCGAAGTCAGAAACTATGTCGTGGATTTGTTAAAGGAACTTGTTGAAAATTATGACATTGACGGCATAAACTTGGATTACTTGCGTTACCCCGGAAAAGATTTCGACGATTCTTTTTCGTATTCCATTTATGGCAAGGGGAAAAGAAAAGACGAATGGCGACGAGAAAATATTTTCAAATTGATGAAACAAATTTACACGGAATTGAAAAGGCTCAATCCTTTTCTGAAAATCGGTTTTTCTCCAATAGGCATTTCCAAGAACAAGCGCGGGGAATATTTCTTTTCCGGCTTTTCGGATGTTTTTCAGGATTCCTATTCTTTTCTCAAAAACAAAATTGCCGATTACGCATCTCCCCAAATTTATTGGGCTTTAGACGATTCCCCTTCTTTTGAATCCGTTGCAAAAGACTGGAGAGAACATTCATACGGCAGGAATATTGTTTTCGGCATTGCGCTTTACAAACCGGAGGTTCGCAAGGAACTCAAAGGGATATTACAAACCGCTCGGTTGCAAAACCCCGCCGGTATTGCCTTTTTTCGATACTCATATTTGAAAGAAACCGAATTCAAAGGCTTCGGTACGTTTCTTTTCCCTGCAAAGATGAGTTGGATTAAAACACCTTCTATCGTTCCTCCCACTAAATTTACATACTTCACCATTTCGGATGACCCTTTTAAACTGAGATTAAGCTGGGAAGCTCCTTCAAATTCTTCGGTTGTTAAATATTACGCCCTTTATTCCGACAAAAACCTAATTACGATTTTGCCTTCGTCAAAGAGAAATTTTGTTTTGAGCATTATAAAGCCGAATCGAACCGAATACAAATTTACAGTAACCGCTTTGGACAAATTATGGAATGAAAGTCGGGGGATTTCTATAACTGTCGAAAATGAGAAATTAAAAAGGATAGTGAAATTGCATACCGAGAGGCATTCTCCTTTGTTATTCAAGTTTCAAAATCGTTGCGCGTTAATTTTCGATTCCTCTGAAATCGACACATTGGAAATTACAGCGGGTACGGATACAATCGGGAGTTACGTAATTCAACGAGGCAGAAATATTATCGAATTCGATAACCCCTTCCGAAATGAAATACTATTAAAAACGAAAAAGGCACGGGGGAAATACTTACTGAACATGGATTAACCCTCTAATTCCGTTTTTATCTAATCCCTTAATTTTACTTATTTTTAAGGTTCAAAAAATTTTCGATACGAGATGCTACGAACATTAATAATACTACTTTTGCTCGGTTTTACATTAGAAGGGCAAACGCAAATCGGGTTTCAAATTGCGCGTTTAAAATATGCGGGCGGAGGAGATTGGTACAACGACCCCTCCGGCGAGGTAAATCTCTTGAACTATGTTAAATCTCACACCAATATCAAGACAATACCCGAGTATGTTTATGCGGATATTTCGACCGATGATATTTACAAATATCCCGCTCTTTTTATGACCGGACACGGAACCGTTAAATTTTCCGAAAGCGATGCAAAGCGTTTGAGGGATTATTTGGAAAAAGGCGGTTTCCTTTATGTTGATGACGATTACGGCTTGGATAAGTCCTTTCGACGTGAAATAAAAAAAGTTTTTCCCGAAAAGAATTTAACCGAATTGCCTTTTGATTACGGGCTTTATCACGTGGTTTACGACTTCCCGAGCGGACCGCCGAAAATCCACGAGCATAACGGCAAGCGTCCCCAGGGCTTCGGAATTTTTATCGGGAAAAGGCTTGTTGTTTACTATACTTACGAAAGTAATCCCTCCGACGGCTGGGTGGATCCCGAAGTTCACAAAGACCCGCCCGAAATTCGAGAATTGGCGCTTAAATTCGGCGTAAACTTGATCACGTGGATATTGACGCAATGATTTCCACAAGCGATAAAACGATGAATTATCGTGCCGATATTGAAAGGCGACTGAGAAAGCTTTTTCTTAAAGAAATTCTCCTATCGTCGTATTCGGCAATAATAAAAATAATGGGCTTTTGGGGCGGCGCATTGCTTTTGGGAGAATTTCTGGAAATGATATTCCGTTTCGATTCGCTCGTCCGCACGGTTCTCTTTTGGAGTTTTATCGTTTTGCTTGGGGTGTTGACGATTTATCTCTTCGGGAAAAAAATACTTTTCGAGAAAGGAATCCTCAAAGGGATAAACTATTATCGCCTTGCGGAAACGGTGGGGGAAAAATTTCCTCAAATCAAGGACGAACTCGAAAACGCATTACAAATTCTCGATGCGGAAACAGAAGGAACATCGTCGGAACTTGCGGAGGCGGCTTTCGAAAACGTTTATGAAAAATCGAAACGATTGGATTTTTCCAAGGCAACGGTTTTTAAACATAGCCCAAAAGATTTCATTTTGTTGGGACTTTTTTTATTTCAAATCGTAATTACTTCAATCATACCCTCTTTTCAAGCGGCGCGGATGCGCCTTATACATTATCGGCAAGAATTTAAGCCCCCATTGAAATTTCATTTTATCGTCGAGCCCGGAAATGTTTCCGTTACTAAGGGAAATGATTTAACGATTTCGATAAAAATTAAAGGCGAACAACAGGAAAGAATTTTTTTGAAGAAAAAATCCCGCGGGGATTACCGCTTTGTTCCCTTCGAATTGAAACCCGATTCCAACGGGGTTTTCAAAAAGTCTTTTTACTCCGTGGAAACTCCGTTTCGATACTTTGCCGAATCCGACGGTATCGCCTCGGATACTTTTACTGTCGAAGTAATTAATCGTCCCATGATTATTGCCTTAACCTTAAAAGCCGTTCCGCCAAGATACTCGAAGCTTCCGGTAACGATTCAAAAGGACAACGGGAATTTCAGCGGATTGCCCGGGACATTGCTTGAGTTTTCTCTCATATCTTCGAAAGCGCTCGACTCCGCTTTTGTAATAGTAAACGGAAAACGGGTAATCCGTGCGAAAATCGAGGGAGAAAAGGCTTATGCGAAAATCAAGGCGCTAAAAGATTTTTCTTATCACTTCAGGATAATAGACACAAACGGAATTGAAAATGCAAACCCGATTGAATACTCGGTTAAATTGCTCAAGGATGCTTTCCCTACGATTGAAGTAATAGAGCCGTCGAAGGACGTAAAATTGGGAAGCGAGAATTTATTGACCGTTGTTACCGACATTTCGGACGATTTCGGTTTTAGCTCCCTTACGCTTTTTTACAGGCTCTCTCAATCGGAGTTCAAAAACACGCAAGAAAGCTTTTCCGAAATTCCCATTCCCTTTGACGTTTCCAAAAAAGAGCAGGAGGTTTTTTACAATTGGAATCTTTTCCCGCTTAATTTAACGGAGAACGATGTAGTCAGCTATTATTTGGAAATCAAGGACAACGATAATATAAACGGTCCCAAGGGGACAAAGAGCGAGATAAGAACTTTGCGCGTGCCTTCCCTTGACGAATTGTTTCAAGAGGCGGAGAACACACAAGCTACCAGCAAGCGGGATTTGCAAGAGACCTTCAGAGAAGCGGAAAAACTGAAGGAGGAAATGCAAAACCTCTCGGAGGAACTTCGAAAAAACAAAAAGAAAATCAGTTGGGAAGAAAAGCAAAAAATAGAGCAAGCGGCAAAACGTTTCGAAGGCTTACAAAAAAAGGCTAAAAGTATAGCCGAGCAATTAAAGAAGATGCAAAAGGAATTACAGAAGAACAATTTGCTTTCGAAAGAGACGTTAAAAAAATATGAAGAACTGCAAAAGCTTTTTGACGAATTAACTTCCGAAGATTTGAAAAAAGCGTTCGAGAAAATGCAAAAAATGCTCCAAAGCATGATGCGCGACAAAGCCCAGACGGCGCTGGAAAATCTTAAGTTCGACGAGGAAGCGTTCAAGAAGTCTTTGGAGAGAACGATCAATCTTTTGAAAAGAATTGAGATAGAGCAGAAATTAGACGAGCTTTTGAAACGCACCGAAAAACTTGTTAAGGAACAAAAAGCGCTGGCGGACAGCACAAAGAAAGGGAAAGCCGACAAGGAAATGTTAAAGAGAAGGCAAAGGTCAATAAAGAAAGGAGTAAAAAAGCTCAAGGAAGAAGCGAAGAAACTCGCCCAAAAGATGAAAGAATTAAAAGACATGCCCGCAAAGGAAATGGAAAAGGCGTTAAAAGAATTTTCCAAACAAAATAATGAAAAATTAATCGAAAAAGCGGAAGCGGAAATTCAGCAAGGGAAATTCTCGCGGGCTTCCCAAACGCAATGCCATGTGGCGCAAAACCTTTCCCGAATGCAAAAAGCCTTTTCACAAATTCAAAACAGCGTCCGAATGAAGAATCAAATGGAAGTAATGGCCAAAATGCTCCAATTGACGAACAACTTGCTGGAACTTTCCAAGAAAGAAGAGAGTTTGAAGAACAGCACCGCGAATCTTTCTCCCCAATCCCTTGCTTTGAGCGAGAAGGCACGCGAACAAAACAAAATAGCGGAGGATTTGGAAAGACTCATTTCTCAAATTACGGAACTTTCTCAAAAGACATTTGCCATAACTCCCGAAATGGGACGGGCGCTTGGGGGCGCAAGGGCAAAAATGCGTTCCGCAATTTCCGCAATGCAGGACAGAAACAGCTCTCTCGCCGTAATCAGTGAAAAGGCGGCGATGAAATTTCTGAACGAAACGGCGTCCTTAATGCAGTCCTCAATGTCGCAAATGATGAAACCCGGCGGTGGTATGATGAGTCTGATGCAACAACTCCAAAAACTAACCGGGCAACAAATGAGTTTGAACAAATTGACCAAAATGCTGAAAGGAGGTCTTTCCCCTCAGCAATTGGCTCAAATGCAAAAACTGGCGCGTCAACAGGAAGCGATCAGAAAATCTTTGGAGGAATTGGACAAAGAGTTTAAAAAAAGCGGACAGTCGAAAAAGCTGACGGGAAATTTGGAACGCATCTTAAAAGACATGCGGGAGGTAATAAGCGATTTGAAATCGAAGAATGTGGATGACAATTTGATTCACAAGCAGGAACGAATCCTTTCTCGCCTTCTGGATGCTCAGCGTTCCATCAACGAGAGAGATTTCGAAAAACGGCGGGAATCCCGCAGCGGCAAACAGTTCTCCCTTAAATCTCCGCCCGAGTTAATGTTGCAAACTCGCGAAGGGCGCAACAAATTGCGCGATGCGCTGCTGAAAGCTTTGAGCGAGGGATATTCGAAGGATTACGAAGATTTAATCCGAAAATACTTCGAAGAACTTGAAAAACAAAAATCGAAGGATTCTTTGAGGTAGTAATCTAAATTTGTAATTTAGAAGAGAAAATTTTACTACGGTCAACAAATGATTAGAATTGAAAATTTACATAAATCTTTCGGAGAGAATCACGTTTTAAGAGGCGTTTCCCTTGTTATACCGAAGGGAAAGACCTTTGCAATAATAGGGCGCAGCGGATGCGGTAAGAGCGTTCTGCTAAAACATATTGTGGGACTTTTAAAACCCGATAGCGGTTTCGTGGAGGTCGAGGGGCAAAACATAAACGACTTGAGCAAAAAGGAGCTTTACGAAGTGCGGAAAAAATTCGGTTTCCTTTTTCAAGGTGCCGCTTTGTTCGATTCCATGACCGTCGCCGAGAATGTCGCTCTTCCGTTAGTCGAAAACGAATACGGTTTTACCGAGAAAGAAATAGAGAAATCCGTGGCTGAAAAATTGGAATTGGTGGGGCTTCCGGGAATTCAGAACCTTAAACCGGCGGAGTTATCCGGTGGAATGAAAAAGAGAGTGGGGCTTGCACGAGCCTTGATTACCGAGCCTGAATACATACTTTATGACGAGCCCACAACAGGACTCGATCCAATAATGTCCGATTCCATTGACGCGCTCATTAAAAAATTAGCCGACGCTTTAGAGGTAACTTCCATTGTGGTAACACACGATATGTTCAGCGTCAAGAACGTTGCCGATAAGATTGCAATGATGCACGAAGGTAAAATCTATTTCGTAGGAACGCCAAGGGAAATAATGAGTTCAGAAGACAAGATAATCAACGAGTTTATTCAGAGGACAAAGGACAATTGAGCAAAACAAGAATAAAATTCGTGTGTTCGAACTGCGGATATGAATCCCCAAAGTGGCTGGGAAAATGCCCGTCGTGCGGGGAGTGGAACACCTTTACGGAAGAAATCGTGGAAACGGGAAGGCACAATATTCGCAAAGCGGGAAAAGGGACATCCCCCGAATACTTGAACAATATTGATGATACTCCCAACGAGAGAATTGTTACGGGAATCGGGGAACTCGACAGAGCCTTGGGAGGCGGAATCGTTCCTGGTTCCGTGGTTCTATTGGGCGGTGATCCGGGCATAGGAAAATCGACGCTCGTTTTGCAGGCGGCAGCAAAAATAAACGGAAAAGTTCTTTACGTAACCGGGGAGGAATCCGTACAGCAATTAAGCAGTCGAGCGCAGAGATTAAAAATAAAAGCCGAAAATGTTTTGGGCTTTGCCGAGACCAATCTGGAAACAATTTTTGAAACGGCGAATAAGGAGCAACCGAAAGTTTTGATTATAGATTCCATTCAGACCGTATACACACAAAAACTTGAAAATGCTCCCGGCACGATTACGCAAGTGCGAGAATGTGCTGCATATTTAATGCACTACGCAAAGTCCAAAGGCATTGCCGTGATAATCGTGGGACACATTACGAAGGAAGGAATAATTGCAGGACCTAAAATCTTAGAACACATAGTGGATACAGTGTTGCAATTCGAGGGTGAACGAAATCATTCTTACAGAATTTTAAGGACAAAGAAAAACCGTTACGGCAGCACGAATGAAATTGGAATTTTCGAAATGCATGACGACGGACTCGCGGAGGTAAAAAATCCGAGTGAGATATTTTTGGGAAATAGAGCTTTGCGTAGTAGCGGCTCCGTTGTTACGTCCAGCATAGAGGGAACGCGTCCCGTTTTATTGGAAGTTCAAGCCCTCGTTACCCCTTCTCACTTCGGGAATCCCCAGCGAGTAGCCACAGGTTTCGATTACAGACGCTTATCCATTTTGCTTGCGGTATTGGAAAAGCGCGCTAATGTGAAAGCCTCCGGTTATAATGTCTTTTTAAATATGGCTGGCGGATTGAAGGTCGAGGAACCCGCTGCCGATTTGGCAGTTTGTCTTGCCATTGCCTCCAGTCTTTCAAATGTAACCGTCAAGGAAAATCTCGTAGTAATAGGCGAAGTGGGACTTGGCGGAGAAATCCGAGGTGTGGGACATATTATGAAAAGAATTCAGGAAGCGGAGAAATTGGGTTTTGAGCTTGCGATATTACCGAAGGCAAATCGGAAACTTGTAAAAAGCGACCAATTGAAACTTCGCTTTGTAGAATCTTTGTCGGAAGCGATTACCGTTGCACTTTCGCAGTAGTAATCAATTTCCCACTTGCACCGTGTCCGCCAGTCTAGCGGTTTGAGAGCCGAGGTCGTCATGGACGGTATATATCAAAACATAAGGACCTCGGGCGAATGTGGAATCAATCTCTATCTGAAACTCCAGTGCAACATCCTCGATTTCCTCGGCTTTTTTTACATCCTTCAAACCGTCATAAGCACTTTTCAAGGTGTCGCCTTTGGGAGTTACAATATCCAAATAATAAGACAATTTAGCAGAGTAATTCTCACCGTTTTTTTCTTGTGTAAATCCCTTTGCACGGAGAGAGCCGTCTATTTCCCAACCGTTATCTAATTCATAGGCGAAAGATTCTGGGGAGAAAAGCTCCAATTTTGCTTCCCGTTTCGCACAACTCAAAAGCAAAAAGAGTATCGGTAATATTTTTACAATGTTTTTCATTTCGAAACCCAACTTATAAAAAATATTTTTCTTTGTTATAAAGATATTTTTAACGACTGTTCTTTTCAACAACCGTTCGGCGCATAGATTCTTAATATCGCATTAAATTGATTATATTTTGATTTTTAATTCAAAAAAATTGAATTCGAATTGACGGAACCGGAAGTCACACTGGAATTAGCTCTCGAGCACGGGCTAAGGAAATATGTGCGGGGTTTCGTGATTTTTAAGTGAGTTAAGCATGAAATTTAAAATCCTAAAGTTTTTGGGAAAAACATTTTCCATAAAAAATATCCGAAAAACATTGGATTTTTCGGATTACTACATTGGCGGAGTAATCAGAGGATTGGAAGACGAGCATATCTTTTTGGGAGCGGCGGGAATCGCATTTTCCCTTTTGGTAAGTATTATTCCCATTATTCTGTTGACTTTCTCCGTATTGGGACACATTATTTCCCCCGCAAAGGTGGAACAACAAGTAACTACTTTGATTCATACCATTATTCCCTATCAAGAACCTGCAAATTACGTAAAGACCTTTATTCTCAAGCGGATTCCTAAAGTCATACAATACAAGAAAATCACCGCTTACATAGGTTCTTTCGGTTTACTCTTTACATCTACGTGGCTTTTCAGTAGCATACGAACGGTTCTTAACAATGTTTACAAAGTGACAAAACACAAAAGTGCGTGGATAGGTTTATTACGAGACTTCGGTATGGTTCTTCTTCTCATATTGTTGGTATTAGTCACGAACTTCATTGTTCCCACCCTAAACTTTTTGATTAAATTAGCCGACCAACTCGAACCCTTACAGGTTTTCCGATTGAGCGAGTTCCAGGATGTTTTATTGGGCATCATTTCTACGCTTTTGATTTTCGCTCTCTTTTTCGTTTTTTATTATTTAATCCCATACGAAAATCTCGGTAAGAAAGTCCCGTTACTAAGCGCATTGTGGGCAACGATTCTATGGAAGGTAGCTGAAATTATATTCGGTTACTACATCGGTGAAATACTTCCCGCCGAAGGGGTTTACGGTGCGTTCATATTGATTGCCGCAATCATATTCTGGATTTTTTACGCTTCCATTCTTTTCGTGGTGGGAGCTAAAATAGGACAGCTTTACAGAGAACGCCGTTCTCTTCCGTTAAAAATAAAAAACAGTTCGAGTGTCAATAACAAAAGCGGAGAAAAAGATGAGAAATAAATTGTCGTTATTTGTTTTGCTTGTTCTTGCAATGTTTCTGCTTAGCTCATGCGGAAGCAATGAACACGAAAGCAAGGCAAAGCGAAAAAAACCGGTGAAATACAATACGCTCACGCAGGAGAAGAAAGAAGATATTAAGGCGCGTAAATTAAAGGTTAAAGACCGTAAAACCATTTCGAGTTTCTATACAAAATCGGGAAAGGTTTCCCAGAGAGGGTTTCTGGTGGAAGAAAAAAAATATGACGAGAGTGGAAATCTTACGGAGCACTTGTTTTATGAGTCCGACGGAAGTATAGACCGAAAATATATTTACAAATACGACGAACAAGGAAATCAAATAGAAAGAGTATCGTATGATTTTAGAGGTAGAATTCGCTACAAAAAAACTTCCGAATACGACAAATTCGGAAACGAGATTTTCGCAAAGGAGTTGGATATTAAAACGAACAAATACAACAAAATATTTTTCAATTACGACACCGCCGGAAATTTGATTTCCGCCCTCAAATACAACGATGAAGGGGAATTAATTCACAAAACGTTGAATGAATACGATAAGAGCGGGAATTTGATTCGTGTGTCCTATTTTAACGAGCAGGGGCAAAAATATTCGGAGACACAGTTTAAATACGATTCTCTTGGCAACAAAATTCTGGAAATCCTCTTGGCTCCCGGTTCCACGCCCAAATACAAGCGCTTTAAATACGATAGTCGGGGAAATTTGATTTATCTGAACGCCGGTTATTTCTCCCAAAAATTTGCTTACGACGAAAAAGACAACGAGATTCTCGAAGAACTGTTTGACAAGGACGGTTATCTTCAACAGAAATTTACAACCCAATACGACAATGCCACCGGTTTAATGTCCAGCAGAGTGCGTTACGACGGGCAAAATAACCCGGCGCTTTTTATAAAATATCAATATGAATTTTATAAATAAAAAACGGTAAGGAGATGTCATGGAAGATGACAAATCCAAAGAAGAAAAGACAAAAGGGAAAAACAAAGGAAAAACGGTTTTTCTTACGGTTGTTTCCGTGCTTTTCTTTTCCGCTTCATTGATTTTGTTGTGGCAGGGACTATTGAAATTTTCGACTATGGCAATTAAAACCGAGAGCATGCGAGAAATAATTGTTACCGCCCTTTTCTCTCCCGATAGTGGTTTCGGAATGTTGCTCTTGAGCTTTTTCTTTATGCTTATTTCAATTCAATTTTCAATCTATGCTCTCATTGCGAAAAAAGGATAAAAAAAATCCTCGAGAACATTCCCGAGGATTTGACTTTGTAGCGGGGGCAGGACTTGAACCTGCAACCTCCGGGTTATGAGCCCGACGAGCTACCAATTGCTCTACCCCGCGATGTAAAAGAACTTTTTAAGGACTCGAAAAATAAATCTATTGAGGGAGATTGTCAAGGGGAAGAAAATCTACTATGCAAAAATTCTTGACTTTCAAAAACTATTCAAATATATTTGTAAGCTCTGTAAAAAATAATATCTCGATATTGGAGGAATAGTAGTGAAGCAGGAAAAAATAACAAGATTTGTTAAATCTGCGGATGTTGAGAAAAAATGGTATGTTGTCGATGCAAAGGATCAAGTCCTGGGTCGTTTGGCGGCAAAAATTGCAAGTATAATAAGAGGAAAACACAAAGCCGTATTTACGCCTAATATGGACAATGGGGATTTTGTAATTGTAATAAATGCGGACAAGGTAAAGGTTACGGGCAAAAGGGCTCAGATGAAAACCTATATTCGTCATTCCGGTTATCCCGGAGGGCAAAAAGTAACCGCATTTCAGGATATGATGAAGAAAAATCCCGAATTTGTTATTCGTCATGCGGTCAAGGGAATGTTACCTAAGAACCGCTTGGGCAGAAAAATGATTAACCATTTGAAAGTTTATGCGGGCGAATCCCATCCTCACGCCGCACAAAAACCGGAACAATTAAGTTTTTAATCGGAGATTTGAATGGCAGATAAAATTTTTGTCGGAAGAAGAAAAAACGCTGTAGCGCGAGTGATTTTAAGAAGCGGACAAGGCAAAGTAACGGTTAACAAAAGAGAGTTCGAAGATTATTTCCCCATTAAAGAAAATCGTGATAGTATCGAATTGCCTCTTAAGTTGACCGAAACCCTGGGAAAATATGATATTTATGCTAATGTTCGCGGAGGAGGTACTACGGGACAAGCGGAAGCGATTCGCTTGGGAATAGCAAGAGCTTTGGTGGATATCAATCCTGATTTCAGAGCTATTCTTAAACCTGAAGGGCTTTTGCGTCGCGATCCTCGTATGGTGGAACGTAAAAAATACGGGCAGCCGAAAGCGCGCAAGAGATTCCAATTTTCGAAAAGATAATTCTTTATTTTCTTATATCGAATTTGAATTAACGGCGGCCGTTGAAAACGCGGCTGCTTTTTTGTAAACACACATACTTTCCGATACCGTTGCCTGTGTCCCGGAGAAATGGGATTGAAAACGGATGTGAGGAAAGTAGAGGAAAAACAGGAGTAAAAAAATGAGTAAGATTGAATTAAAACAATTGATTCAAGCCGGTGCCCATTTCGGGCATTTAACACGCCGTTGGAACCCCAAAATGAAACCTTATATTTTTATGGAAAGAAAAGGGGTTCATATTATTGACCTTAAAAAAACCATTAAAGCTATCGAAAAGGCAGTCGAGGCTATCGAGGATTTGGTGGCTCAAGGCGGAACCGTTCTTTTCGTCGGCACAAAGAAACAGGCTAAAAGTATTATTGCTCAAGAAGCCAAGCGCTGCGGAATGAACTGGGTTAGCGAAAGATGGCTCGGTGGTATGCTTACGAATTTCCAAACGATTCGTAAAAGCATCAAACGAATGCAGAACATCGAGAAAATGGAAACGGATGGAACATTTGAGAAGATTACCAAAAAAGAACAACTTCGCTTAATGCGAGAAAAAGACAAGCTGAAAAAGGTGTTGGAAGGCGTGGAAAATATGAAAAAGCTTCCCAGCGCTCTTTACATTGTGGATATTAAAAAAGAAGCCATCGCTGTTAACGAAGCTCTTCGTCTTAACATTCCTATTTTTGCAATAGTTGATACAAATTGCGATCCCGAGCCGATCAATTATGTGATTCCTGCTAACGACGATGCCGGTAGTACGATTGAATTGATTACTAAATACATTGCCGATGCGGTGATTCGTGGCAAACAGAAATACGAAGAAGTAAAAGCCGAAATGGAAGCGGAAAAGGAACGTGAGAAGAAAGAGCAGGAAGAAGAAGCGAAAAAGAAACCGGCGAAAGGCAAAGGACGTCGTAGAGTAATTAAATTCGACGACAAAGGTGGTAAGAAGGTTGAAAAGGAAGTAGAGGTTAAGGAAAAACAGGAAAAAGCTCAGAAAGAATCCGCCGCCAAGGAAGACGAAAAAACCGATGTTTCCGACGAAAAGAAGGAAACGTCCAAGATAGAGGAAAAGAAAGAAACTACCGAAGAGAAAGAAGCGCCTCAGACCTCTGAGGAGAAAAATGAATCCGAGGATAAAGATACCGAAGCGGAAAATGAACCTAAGGAAAAAGAATAATTGAAATAAGAGGAAATAAACATGAACATTTCACCGAAAGATGTAAAAGCTCTGCGCGATAAAACCGGCGCGGGCATGATGGATTGTAAAAAAGCTCTCGTAGAAGCAGAGGGCGATTTCGAAAAAGCAATTGAAATCCTTCGTAAAAAAGGCGCTTCCGTTGCTGCTAAGCGTGCCGGAAAAGCCGCTAACGAAGGAATAGTGGTTACCAGAATTTTTGAAGACGGCAAAGCCGGTGCAATAGTAGAAGTTAATTGCGAGACCGACTTTGTGGCTAAAAGTGGCGACTTCGTGGAATTCGCGAATTTTGTTGCCGATGCCGTTGTCGATGCTAAACCGGAGAATGTGGAAGCACTTTTAAATTCCCAGTTCCAAGACAAAAAAGTAGCCGATGTCTTGAATGAAATCATCGGTAAAATTGGCGAGAAAATCGAAATATCCCGATTTGCGATTGTAAATACGGAAAACGGTTTGGTTGTTGATTATGTCCATGCCGGGGCGAAACTCGGTGTGTTGGTAGTAGCCGAAGGTGTTCAAAGCGAATTCCAAGAGGAGCTTGCTTCTCTTCTGAAAGACGTCGCAATGCAGGTAGCGGCTATGAAGCCCGGTTACGTTTCTCGCGAGGAAGTTCCCGAAGAAGTTATTCGGAAGGAAAAAGAAATCTATATGGAAGTTGCTCGCAAGGAAGGTAAACCGGAACAAATTCTGGACAAAATAGCCACAGGAAAACTGAACAAATTCTATCAAGAAAATTGCTTGCTGGAACAAGCATTCGTAAAAGACAATACGAAAACGGTTGGACAGCTTATCGAGGAGTTTAATAAGGAACACTCGGCAAGTGTGAAACTAAAAGCCTTCAAGCGTTTTCATCTGAGCGACGAAAACAAAGCGTAGAGTCGAAAATATTTTCGAAATATAAAATGTCGCTCGTTCTTTTAAATATGTTTTTATCGCTTTCTCCCTTTATTGACGGGAGGAAAAACAATTTCAATGGAGCAAAAGGTCTTATTTTTTAATAAGACCTTTTTTTTTATTAAATTGGAGTGGTATGATGAAAGAAGATTTGAAATATAAAAGAATATTATTGAAGCTTAGCGGCGAATCCCTAATGGGCAGCCAGGGGTTCGGTATTTCTCCCGATATGCTTTCCTTTTTTGCAAAGGAAATCAAGAAGGTGCACGATGCCGGTGCGGAAGTTGGAATTGTGATTGGCGGGGGAAATATTTATAGGGGATTAAATGCAGACGCACATGGAATCGATAGAGTTACCGGCGATTTCATGGGAATGCTTGCCACCATTATAAATGCCCTTGCTCTCCAAACCGCTTGCGAAAAGGCGGGATTGATGACTCGCTTGATGACTGCTATCAAAATGGAAGAAATAGCCGAGCCGTTTATTCGTCGCAGAGCTATGCGCCATTTGGAAAAAGGGCGCGTTGTTATTTTCGGAGCGGGTACCGGAAGCCCCTATTTTAGCACGGATACGGCGGCATCTTTGAGAGCAATTGAAATTGAAGCGGATGCAATATTAAAAGGAACAAGAGTTGACGGAATTTATGATTCCGACCCCGAAAAAAATCCCGATGCCGTTTTTTACGAAGAGATTTCCTACCTGGACGTGTTGAAGAAGAATTTGAAGGTGATGGACTTAACGGCGATTAGCCTTTGCAAAGAAAATGACTTGCCGATTATAGTTTTTAATATGAACAAAGAAGGGAATCTTCTGCGCGTGGTGAAGGGCGAAGCGGTTGGAACTTCCGTAGGCAACTTGGAATTGAAAATTAAAACACAATAAATATGAGGTAATTATGAACCCCATAGTTAAAGATGCAAAACACAGAATGGGAAAATCCGTCGAGGCATACCGGAGCGAAATAGCCAAAATTCGCACGGGCAAAGCAACTACCGCCCTTTTGGATGGTATTAAAGTGAATTACTACGGCAACCCCACTCCTCTGAATCAGGTTGCAAATATCACCGTTTTGGATGCCCATACTCTCTCCATTACCCCGTGGGATAAATCCGTTATTCAAGAAATTGACAAAGCAATTCAAAGTGCGGACTTGGGGTTGAACCCCGTGAATGACGGTACCAACATAAAAGTGCCCATCCCGCCCCTGACGGAGGAAAGAAGAAAAGAACTGGTAAAGCTTGTTAAGAAATATGCGGAGGATGCTAAAATAGCGGTCCGAAATGTTCGCAGGGATGCTAACGAACATCTGAAGAAATCGGAAAAGAACAAGGAAATTTCCGAAGACGAAAGAGACGATTTGCTCGATGAGGTTCAAAAATTGACCGACGAGCATATAAAGGAAATAGACGAAATTACGGCTGTCAAAGAAAAAGAGATAATGGAAGTTTGATTCTAATCCCGTTCCGAAAGGAACGGGTTTTTTTAACTGATTACGAAAGAATACAAGAGGAAACGAAAATGAGCGTTTCAAGAGAAGAATCATTAGCGTATCATAGTCAGGGAAGACGCGGTAAAATAGAAGTGAAGCCGACAAAACCTTGCTTTACTTCCCGCGAGCTTTCTATGGCTTACACGCCAGGAGTAGCGGAACCCTGCCGCGAAATACATAAGAACCCTGACGATGTTTATACTTACACGGCAAAAGGGAATCTTGTTGCCGTAGTTTCGAACGGCACGGCTGTGCTGGGATTGGGAAACATAGGACCCCTTGCAGGCAAACCCGTTATGGAAGGAAAGGGAGTTTTGTTCAAAAGGTTTGCCGATATTGATGTTTTTGATATTGAGCTAAATACCGAGGACCCGGACGAGGTAATCCGTACCGTTCAACTTCTGGAGCCGACTTTTGGAGGCATTAACTTGGAAGATATTAAGGCTCCCGAATGCTTTTATATCGAGGAAGAACTCAAGAAGACAATGAGTATTCCGGTATTCCACGACGATCAACACGGAACAGCCATAATTTCCGCTGCTGCTTTATTGAACGCCGCGGAACTCGCGGGCAAAAAATTGGAAGATATGCGCGTGGTTGTCTCCGGTGCCGGTGCGGCTGCCGTGGCATGTACCAAGCTTTACATTAAAGCGGGCATTCGTAAAGAAAACGTGGCTATGTTCGATTCCAAAGGACATATTCACAAAGGCAGAACGGATTTAAATAAATACAAAGCCGAATTTGCTCAAGAGGAAAGATACGAGTCAATTGCAGATGCGTTGAAAGGCGCGGATTTGTTTGTCGGCGTTTCAGTAGGCGGACTTTTAACTCAGGAAATGATTAAATCCATGGCGGATAATCCTATTGTTTTTGCAATGGCAAATCCCGACCCTGAAATTACATACGAGGAAGCTACCGCTGCAAGACCAGATGTGATAATGGCAACGGGCAGAAGCGATTATCCGAATCAAGTTAACAATGTGCTTGGCTTCCCCTTTATTTTCCGTGGCGCTTTGGACGTACGGGCGACAGCTATCAACGAAGAGATGAAACTTGCGGCAGTTAAAGCTCTTGCGGACTTGGCAAAGGAAAAAGTTCCCGAATCCGTTTTCTCCGCATACGGCGGGAAGGAATTTTCTTTCGGTCGGGAGTATATCATTCCGAAACCTTTTGACCCGCGCGTTCTTTGGAAAGTTGCTCCCGCGGTTGCGAAGGCGGCTATAGAATCCGGTGTGGCACGCACGCCGATTACGGATTGGGAAGCTTATGAAATCGAGTTGAAAGAGAGATTGGGGCTTTCCGATCAGGTAACGAGAGTAATGATTCACAAGGCAAAACAATTGCCCAAGAAAGTTGTTTATGCCGAAGGCGAGGAGGAGAAAATTATTCGCGCCGCCCATGCTGTTTACGGAGAGAAAATCGGTAAACCGATTCTTTTGGGAAATGAAGAAAAAATAAGACATAAAATTCAGGAATTGGATTTGAATTTGAGCGAGTTTGAAATTGTTGACCCGCTTAAATCCGAAAAAGCTCGGATTTATGCACAGCAGTTTTTCGAAGCTCGCCAGCGTAAGGGCATCACCTTGCACGAAGCGATTGAGAAAATGAAACAAAATAATTATTTCGCCGCCATGATGGTCAAAAACGGTGATGCGGATGCCATGATTAGCGGACTTACCTCGCATTACCCAGATACCATTCGTCCCGCACTTCAATGCGTGGGTGTTAAGGAAGATACAAGGGTGGTCTCCGGACTTTATATTGTGATAATTGGAAGAAAAGTCTTCTTCTTCGCGGACACTACGGTTAATGTGCGTCCCGATGCGGAAACCCTTGCCGAGATTGCTATTTCCGCGGCGGATGCCGTACGGGATTTCGATATTACTCCGAAAGTTGCGATGCTTTCTTTCAGCAATTTCGGTAGTGCAAGACACCCCGAAAGCGAAGTGGTTATGAAAGCTACCGAAATACTTAAAGCCAAGCGCCCCGAGCTTGTTGTCGACGGAGAAATGCAAGCGGATACGGCGGTTGTGCCCGAAATTGCGGAGAAGGAATTTCCTTTTAGTGCAATTAAAGGCGATGCTAATGTTCTTATATTCCCGAATCTTTCCGCAGGAAATATTTCCTATAAACTGTTCGAGCGCTTGACGGATGCTACTGTTATAGGACCTATTCTTATTGGGATGAAAAAACCTGTCCATGTCTTGCAACGTGGTGCTACAGTGGACGATATAATAAACATGACGGCTATCGCTGTTGTGGAAGCAAAGAGAAAATAAATCGGGTAAGCCGTCCCGACTTTTGCCGGGACGGTTCCCTTTTTATAAATGAATTAAAGGGGAGAGGAAATAAAAGTTTAACAGTAAGTTCTGAAATTAAGCAAAAAAATAAAGGAGATTGAAAATGACAAGAATAGTAGATGTTGCAGCGCGAGAAATATTGGATTCGCGCGGAAATCCCACGGTGGAAGTGGAGGTGTTACTAAGCTCCGGTTTTAAAGGACGTGCGGCTGTTCCCAGCGGTGCTTCCACCGGCGAGCACGAAGCCGTTGAATTGAGGGACGGCGACCCCGAACGCTATGGCGGTAAGGGTGTAAAGAAGGCGGTGGATTTTGTAAACAATCAAATAGCGGAACAGTTAATCGATTTCGACGCAACGGAACAAGTGGCGATAGACAATTTTCTTATCGAATTGGACGGAACCAAAAACAAAGGGAAATTCGGTGCCAATGCTATATTGGGAGTTTCCTTGGCATGTGCTAAAGCGGCGGCTGAAGCTCTCGGATTGCCACTTTATCGTTACATAGGCGGCACGAATGCAAAAGTTTTACCCGTTCCTATGATGAATATTTTGAACGGGGGAAAACATGCCGATAATACTGTGGATATTCAAGAGTTCATGATTATGCCTCACGGAGCACCGACCTTTGCCGAGGCTTTGCGAATGGGCGCCGAAACTTTTCACGCTCTTAAAAAAGTCCTGCACGAAAAAGGTTATCAAACCACTGTGGGCGACGAAGGCGGCTTTGCTCCCAATCTGAAATCCAACGAGGAAACATTGGATATCATTTTGATGGCAATTGAAAAAGCCGGTTATAAACCCGGTGAACAAATCAGTATAGCTTTGGATCCCGCTGCAAGCGAGATGTACGATAAAGAAAAAGGGTTATATGTCTTTTTCAAATCCGATAAGTCCGAGCACTCCTCCGATGAGATGATTAAAATGTATGAAGAACTTGTCGCAAAATATCCCATTGTTTCTCTTGAAGACGGCTTGGCGGAAGATGACTGGGAAGGTTGGAAAAATCTGAATGCCGCACTGGGAGGCAAAATACAAATAGTAGGAGATGATATTTTTGTTACGAATACGGAAAGACTTGCCAAAGGAATCGAAATGGGGATTGCAAATTCTATATTGATTAAATTAAATCAAATAGGAACTTTAACCGAGACTTTGGATACAATCGAAATGGCTAAGAATGCCGGTTATACGAATGTGATCAGTCACCGCTCGGGTGAGACGGAAGATACCACGATAGCCGATTTCGCCGTGGCTACGAATGTGGGACAGATTAAAACGGGCTCCGCAAGTCGCACGGACAGAATAGCGAAGTATAATCAATTGCTCAGAATTGAGGAAGAACTCGATACGACCGCTATATTCCCCGGTTTGACAGCAGTTAATTATAACGGATAAGAATATAATGAAATGATAGAGAAAGGCGTCCCTTTGGGACGCCTTTTTGTTTTGTTGCTTTGAGACCTCATCGTGCTTTGTGTAAGTTAACAAAGGTAATGTTGAAAACATGGGGTTGTTTTCAAAAGGGTTTTTTAGTAAGTGAATTTTTCGGTTTTAAAGTTGTTTCAAAAATTTATCAAGTGCTCCAAAACAGTTGAAATCCTTATATGAATGGGACAATTGTTGTTTCCTTTCCTTTTGTGGGAAGTTATAGGTTTTTACTTCAGATGCTAATGATTATTTGATAAGTTCGGATTTTAAAACTATTCGTCGAGTCGAGACGTTTACGTTTATGCCTCTAGCAGCAAGGGTGCTCATTTGCATGAAAAATGTCCTTCCTTTTTCAATTTCAGAATTAGAATAATTTGCCCATAAAGGAGAATGTTTCAAAGGAATATTTGTTCCTATGGATGCGGTAACAAGATCGTTTCCGATTTTACCAAAGCCATTTTCTCTTGTAGCGTCAACGGGTACCCAACCATACGGTGGAAGGAAAATTTCCGCCCATACATGTAAACCGGTGTTTTCTTGCACGAAGTGAAAACCAGATCTTTGACGAGCAGGTATTCCTGCGATTCTGCATAAAGAGACAAACAGGGTAGTGTACTGTCCACAATCTCCTTTTAAGGAATTAAATGCTGTTTTGGCTCCCCGATTTTTTGGGGGATAAGCGTATTTCATGTTTTTCCTTATCCATGCAAAAATCTTGCGAGCCTTAGTAAGCGGGTTTTTTGTATTGGAAAGTAGGCTATCCACAAGCTCCTTCATTTTGGGAGTTTGCTCTAAAAACGGTTCTTCACGGGTGTAAAACTTTATCAGTTCTGGGGATACATATTTCCACGCTGCGGTAATCAAATTGGAATCAGCTTCTAAATTATAATCAAAAATGATAGCAGCAAAAGTGCGTTCCAGTTTTAGGCTATCTTTTTCTTCGAGGGCGTCAGTTAAGTTCCAGAAGGCTATTTCGTTGCCGTAATCTCTATCCTCAAAAATGTCTACCGGCAGGGGGGCGGAATATTCCACTGCTTGAATTATTTTTTGATTAGGCATTTCTTCAATATTTGGACTCCAGATGTAAACCGCGTTATTGCTATCTTTTGTGGCTTTGCCTGTTTTTGTAACCGTGATAATTAACTTCCCCTTTACATAGCGAGGATTAGAAAGAAATTTTTTGTTTTGTGAAAATTTTATAACCGCATAGGCTTTTTTCGGCATTTTTAAAGTAGTGGTGCATGAATAAAACAAAAGAAAGAGAAAAAACCACCCCAAGTATTTTCCTACGTTTTTCATGTTTTTTCCTGATTTTAGAAAATATGAATTTTGTCAAATACTAATTTTAGGTTCTTTGCGTTCTAAAATATGGAATATCATAATAAAATGAAAACTTTCTAATTTTCTTTTGTGTATTTTGAGGTATCTCAAGTTAAGGGTTTATTTGGCAATTATAATTTTTTCCGCTTTATTGCACGCTCGTATTTTGGGAGTTTTGCATGGATATTTTTCTACAAGTTGCAAGGGAGTTGGGGCTTGAGCGTTCTCAGGTAGAGTCCGCAATAAAGCTTCTCGAGAACGGTGCCACCGTCCCCTTTATTGCTCGCTATAGAAAAGAAAAAACGGGCGGATTGGACGAGGCACAACTTCGGAATATAGAGGAACGGTTTAATTATCTTGTGTTGCTCGAGGAACGGAAAGAGGCTGTTCTTAAAAGCATTCAGGAGCAAGGGAAATTAACCGAGGAGTTAAAACACAAAATTCTTTCCGCAGTAAAATTGCGCGAGGTGGAGGATTTATATCTTCCTTATAAACCCAAACGCAAAACGAGAGGTAGCGTTGCGCGGGCAAAGGGATTGGAACCGCTGGCTGATTTTCTGCTTGGTAATCCGAGTTTCAAAGGCGACCTGGAAGAAAAAATTGCGGAGTTCGTTGATGAGGAAAAAGGAATTGCAAACTCGGAAGAAGCTCTGAACGGAGCAAAAGATATTATAGCGGAAATGATAGCGGATTCCGCGGATGTCAGAAACGTTGTGCGAAAGGCTCTGGAGGAAAAAGCGTGGATTATCTCCCGAAAGAGAAAAGGGGTTTCGGAAGAGAAACGGTCCCAAGGCAATTATGAAATTTATTACGATTTCAAAAGTGAAGTCGGAAAAATTAAGCCTCACCAAATCTTGGCGATCAACCGAGGGGAGCGCGAGGGTGCTCTGTCGGTATCCTTCGAGTTCGACAGGGAAAAACTTCTTGATCAAATCTATGAGATTTTTTTCGGAAAGGAGGAGACGGTTTTCGAAGAGATTTTACGCTCGTGCGCGGCGGATTCTTTCGAGCGCCTCGTTTATCCTTCACTGGAAAGAGAAATCCGAAATACGCTGACGGAAAAAGCGGATGCGCATGCAATTGAGATTTTTGCAAAAAATTTGCGTCAACTTCTTTTGCAACCGCCCGTGTCGGGCAAAACGATAATGGGAATCGATCCTGGTTTTGTTTCCGGTTCCAAAGTGGCGGTGATAGATGAAACGGGTAAATATCTTGATGGAATTACGATTTATCCTCATCCTCCACGAAATAGAAAAACGGAGGCGAAGGGAAAGCTTCTTGAGTTGATTAAAAAATACTCGGTGGACGTAATAGCAATAGGAAACGGGACGGCAAGCAGGGAAACGGTTTCCTTAATAGCGGAATTGATTAAGGAAAATAAGCTGAGCTGTCGTTACATTGTAACCAACGAGGCGGGAGCTTCCGTTTATTCGGCTTCCGAAATAGCACGGGAGGAATTTCCCGAACTGGAAGCGGCTACTCGCGGCAATATATCCATTGCTCGTCGAGTTTTGGACCCTCTTGCCGAGTTGGTGAAAATAGAACCGAAGTCCATAGGAGTGGGGCTTTATCAGCACGACGTAAATCAAAGTCGCTTGAGGAAGAAATTGGACGAAGTGGTGATTAGCTGTGTTAATTTTGTTGGCGTTAATTTGAATACCGCTTCGTGGGCTTTGCTTTCTTATGTTTCGGGATTGAATAAGCGTCTCGCAAAGGCAATTGTGGAGTATCGAGAGAGGGAAGGAGCGTTTAAAAATCGGGAAGAACTGAAAAATGTACCGGGAATAGGTGAGAAAACTTTCGAGCAGGCGGCGGGTTTTCTGAAAATTTCCGATGGGGAAAATCCTTTCGATAACACTTTCATTCATCCCGAATCGTATGGTGCAACCGAAAAATTACTTGCTCTGTGTAATGTTTCTCCAAGTCAGATAGGCATAAAGGGCGAGGAAGTAAGGAATTTTGTTGAAAGTCGCGGATTGAAAAGGGTGGCGGAGAGCATTGGAGTGGGCGAGCCTACCCTCGCCGATATTGTGGAAAACATTCTTAAACCCGGCAGAGACCCGCGGGAAGATTTACCCGCTCCCCTCTTGCGCGATGATGTTTTGAAAATAGAAGATTTGCATAAAGGAATGGTTCTTAAGGGCGTCGTTAGAAATGTCGTTGATTTCGGGGCTTTCGTTGATATAGGTGTAAAGGAAGACGGCTTGATTCATATTTCGAATATGGGTAAGAAATTTATAAAACATCCTTTGGAAATCCTTTCCGTTGGGGACGTCGTTTCCGTAGAGGTTCTGAACACGGACGTGGAAAGGGGAAGAATAGCTTTGTCCTTGCTGGTGTAAAGTTACAAGTAATTGGACGGCAAGAACGGCGACGGTATATTTGTGTAGTGAAAAACTAAAAATTCGGAGGTAAAGATGAATTTGCATTTGAATAAACTCAAGAATTTCCACGGGCGAAAAGGTCCCTTGCTCTTGATAATAATGGACGGCGTCGGACTCGGTAAAGAAGACGATTCAAATGCCGTTTATTTGGCAAAGACCCCCACTCTGGACAGACTTTTTAAATCTAACCTTTTTACAACACTCAAGGCGCACGGTCCCGCCGTCGGTTTACCAGGCGAGGGCGACATGGGAAACAGCGAGGTTGGGCATAACGCTATCGGAGCGGGTAGAGTTTTTGCACAGGGAGCTAAATTGGTTAATTTATCTATCGAGTCGGGTAAAATATTCGAAAGCGAAAGCTGGAAAAATATTATCGCACGCGGAAAGAAGGGTGGAACGGTTCATTTTATGGGACTTCTATCGGACGGAAATGTGCATTCCCACATCAATCATCTTTTTGCAATGCTGGAAAGATGTAAAGCGGAGGGAGTTAAGCGCGTCCGACTTCATATCCTCTTGGACGGTAGAGATGTAGGGGAAAGAACGGCTCTTAATTATGTTCGTCCGACGGAGGAATTGCTTGCAAAAATCAATTCCGAGGGATTCGATTATAAAATAGCTTCCGGTGGCGGGAGAATGGTTACGACAATGGACAGATACAATGCCGATTGGAGAATTGTCGAGCGCGGTTGGAAAGCCCATGTTCTCGGAGAAGCAAGACGTTTTAAATCTGCCGAGGAGGCAATCCAAACTATGTATGACGAAGACCCGGGCGCAACCGACCAATACCTGGATGCCTTTGTAATCGTTGATGAGAACGATAAACCCGTCGGTACCATTGAAGACGGCGACGCCGTGGTGTTCTTTAATTTCCGCGGCGATCGTGCGATAGAAATTTCCCGCGCTTTTGAGGAAAAAGATTTTAGCGAGTTCGACCGTAAACGTTTTCCCGATGTCTTTTTCGCCGGAATGATGGAATACGACGGGGATTTGCATATACCGAAGAATTTCCTGGTGCAACCGCCTCAAATAGACAGAACCGTGAGTGAGTATCTTTGTGCGGAAGGAGTTACCTCGTTTGCAATTTCGGAGACTCAAAAATTCGGACATGTAACTTATTTCTGGAACGGGAACCGCTCGGGGTACATCGACGAAAAATTGGAAACTTATATAGAAATTCCTTCAGACCAAATTCCGTTTGACCAAAAGCCGAAGATGAAAGCGGAGGAAATTAAAGAGAAAACCATAGAACTTCTTCGCAGTGGTAAATATCGCTGGGGAAGATTAAATTTTGCAAACGGAGATATGGTTGGACACACGGGAGTGATGAAGGCGGCAATCGAAGCCGTGGAAACAGTAGATAAATGCGTGGGAGAACTCCTTGAGGTGATTGAGGAATTGAACGGAATTGCAATTATCACTGCAGACCACGGTAATGCGGACGAGATGTTTACGGTTAAAAACGGTGTAAAGACCGTTAAAACTTCCCATTCCCTTAATCCCGTTCCGTTTATTATTTATGACCCCGCATACGCCGGTGAATATAAAATGGCGAATTTGGAGAAACGGGGTTTGACAAATATTGCCGGAACATTACTGAATTTGTTAGGATTCGAAAACGTAGAAGATTACGATCCCTCTTTGATTACTTTTATTTCTTAAAAATTTCCCCCGAACATCTTCTTCGGGGGAAATTATCTTTCTTTTTTCTTAAGTAATTCTTCTCTTTTCTCTTTTAATTTCTTGACGACGATAGGAGGCACAAATTCGCTTACGTCCGCATCGAATTGAGCGAGATTGCGAATAATTGTGGAATTTAGATAAGTGTACTTTTCGTGTGGCATCAGAAAAATTGTTTTAAAATCCTTGTTTAATTTTCTGTTCATCAACGCCATTTGAAATTCGTATTCAAAATCACTGATTGCTCTTAGTCCGCGGATTATTCCCACGGCGCCGAGTTCTCTGGCGTGGTCAACGACCAGCCCGTCAAAGGAATCCACACGCACGTTCGGAAAGTCCTTTAAGCTTTCCTCCAGCATCTCAATTCGTTCCGCAAGTGAAAACATTTCTTTCTTGGCGGGATTTTTAGCTACGGTAACCACTATCTCGTCGAACAAATCCATCGCCCGCTTGATTACGTCTATGTGTCCGTTAGTTACCGGGTCGAACGTTCCCGGATAAATTACTCGTCTCATTTCGGATTCTCTCCGTTGGTTTTGACAAATGATTTGAAATACATTTTCAATTTCGCATTAATTTTATTCATCGCCAAATTCTTTCCTTTTCGGAAAACCGTAAATTAAACTGTCGCCTATTTTTTTGAAAGCCTTTTTTCCGAAACCTTCCGTATCTTCTTTCTCGGTTTGAACGGAGCGCTCAACAATCAGAATCCCGTTTTCCGTTAGAAAAGCATTTTCCAAAAAGTTTTTTACGACTTGATGAACGTCGAATTTGAAAAAAGGCGGGTCGGCTAATATTAAATCGTAGCGTTCGTGATTCTTCATTTTCGAAAAGCGCAAAGCCGTTGTTTTAAAAACTTTTGTCCTTTCCTTTGCGTTTAATGCTTCGATGTTTTTGTAAAGGTTTTTGTAAATCACGAAGTTTTTTTCTACGAAATGAATGCTTGCGGCTCCTCGACTAAGCGCTTCGAAGCCGAGAGAACCGCTACCGGCATAGACGTCGCATACATGTATGTTCTCGAAAGAAATCAGATTTTCCAAAACTGCAAAAAGGGATTCTCTAACTCTGTCCGTTGTGGGTCTGATTAAATCCGACTTTGGAACTTTAAGACTTCTACCGCGAAGTTCTCCGCCGGTGATTCGCATTAGTCCAACCTGAGCGCTATTCCACAAGCCGCGGTGAAGGAATTATATTTTTCGGTATAGAGGGGAGAAGAGTTTACGTGCTCGGCAACAGGTAAGAACGAAAACGGATTGACCGCCACGAGCGAGGTTTCCAATGCTTCGTTTAACGTGGAAAGGAGAGTGTTCGAAACTCCTTCGCCGAAAATAAAACCCTGAAGATAATCGGATTTGTTAAGCCCGACCGACGAAGCCGATTCGAATATCGAATTTAGTCGAATTTTTGCTTCGCCTATGTTTTTCAAAGGAAGGGTGTTTATGAAAATGGGTTTTCTGTCCTTTACGAAAATTCCCGAGAGGCTTTTCGAGCTTAGGAAAACGGCTAAGAAGGACTCGGGGACATTCGCGGCGGATGTTCGGAATACATTCAGAGCCGCTAAAGGGGCGCAATCTATTGCTATGATATTGAGATTGTTTATGGAAAAAAACTTGGCAAGGGTTTTTATTATTTCTCTTTTGAGCGCTAAAACGCTAAGCTCCACGGACTTGTTTTCCGAATTTTCCCTTAGTTTTAGGCTCCTTAATAGAAAATCGTCCGCGTTTTCGTAAGGAAAAAGTTTTGAGAATTCCCATTTGAGTTGGGAAAGAAAATCCGCCTGCGAAAGCCTTGCGTCCGAAGGGATATTGAAAATTTTGAAAATTTCCGGTGGCAAAGCCACGGTAACGTTTTTACCCAGAAATTCCCCTCGTAAAAGGATTTCGTTGAAGGCTTGTTGAAGAATCTCTATTATCTTTGCTTCTTTAAAATTAAAATCGAGGAGCTCCGAAAAGAACTCCTCGTCAATTCTGTTTATATAAAACTTATCGCCTTCGTTGGCAACTTCGACGACTTGGATTTTCGCGCCGCTTAAGTTTATGCCGACATTATTAAATGACAGCGACATTTAGCTTTCTATTCCCACGAAGCGGTGTTCTTTAATGCGTCGTTGTACAAATCGCCTATTTTGCCGTAGCCGTCGGGGTCTTTCAGCAAGTAACGCGTGCCGATGGTGATATTGGTGTCGATACTAACGATTTTACCCCAGCGGTTGATTACCGTGTCTATGGATTGATTCGTATCCACCTGCAAGATATAGGGACGGTGGGACTTCGGCGCAAAGTAAAGCGAATCGGGTTCGAATTTTCCGTTTGACAACGCCACGAACGGATTTTTCGATTTGTGAGTGATTGAATCCACTTCCGTCATCATCTTGATTATGCCGGAATCGGTTTTAATGAAATGAATTAAGCTGTCCAGTTTGTCCGTGAATCTGCCGAACCTTTTTTGCCAAATTATTTCCGCTTGTTTGATGTTCGTCATGCGCAAGCGGGATTCTTTTTTAAAGAACCTTTCCTTCTGCATTATTTCCTTTGGCTGAATAATGGCAACCTGAATTAGAATGTAAGTGAGAATTAGAATCAGAACATAAAGAGGCGCGTGAATATACCATGGTTCTTTTTTGTTAAGCATTTTTCCTCCGGTAGTTAAAACACCTAATTATTTAATTTAATAAAACTTTTAATTTTTTCCAGTTTCTTTCTGCCAATGCCTTTTACTTTTAACAAGTCTTCCGGCTTTTTGAATCCGCCGAGTTTTTTCCGCAGACGAATGATTTTTTCGGCGGTGGCTTTTCCGACAAAAGGAATTTTCGTCAACTCCTTAACCCCGGCGGAATTAATGTCTATTTTTTCTTTCTCCGCCTTGTTTCCGCGTTTGACTATTCCTTTTTTATTATTATTGCTAAAATCTAAAACTTTGCGCTCATATTCAACTTTAGGAGCACTAAATTTTTCTTTGGAAACGGTATCTTTCGAAAAAAATTCCTTTGCAAGCGGGAAAGTGTTTTCCTTGGGGAAGTTTGTTTCGAATTTACTCTTGTCATAATTCCAAAAGTATTTCAAAAGTAAACCTGTAAAGAACAACGCAAAGACGAAAAGTAACGTTTTTGCTTCCGCGTCCGTTAGTCCCAACGCAACCGATATTTTTTTGAACCGGTTAATTTTTTCCTCCGTTTTTTAAGAAGGAACTTTTATGTTGGGCATGTTTTTGAGTTTTTTCAAAAGTTCTTTTTCTTCGGGGTTAACTTTTTTCGGCACGTAAATATTTACCCGCACCAATTGGTCTCCCGCTCCGTGTCTGTTGAGATGATGTATTCCCTTATCTCTCATTTTGAGGAACTTTCCGGGTTGAATGCCGGGTTCTATCTTTAATTTGGCTTTTCCTTTCAGGGTGGGCACTTCCACCTCGGTGCCGAGAACCGCTTCGGGAAAGCTCAGATAAAGCTCGTAGATAATGTCGTCCCCGTCCCGCACGAAATATTCATGCGGTAATTCTTGAAACACAACTATTATATCGCCGGGCTCGCCACCGTTTTTCCCCGCGTTTCCTTCACCGCGGAGGGTCATATAGCTTCCGTCCGTAACACCTGCGGGCACGGATATTTTTATTGTTGCTTCTCCGTAAACTCGTCCGTCCCCGGAACAAGCATGACAAGGTTCGGATATTACTTTCCCCGTTCCGTTGCAATTCGAGCATGTGGTTATGTTTACAAATTGTCCGAAAATGGAGCGCGAGACTTGGCGAATTTCTCCCGTCCCGCCGCAAACGGAACATGTTTTGAAGGAGTTAGGGTCTTTCGCCCCCGTCCCGCCGCAGACGGAGCATTTGTTATAGCGCTTGATTTTTACCTTTTTTGTCGTGCCGAAGGCTATTTCTTCCAAGGTAAGCTTCAGCGTTATTTTCAGATCGGAGCCTGGCGTGCCACGTGGCGCCTTCTTTCCGCTACGGGAGCGACTTTGATGGGGCGAGCCGAAAAAGTCGTCGAAGATGGAGCCGCCGCCGAAAGCTCCGCCGAATATATCCGAGAAATGACTGAATATGTCGTTGATGTCCGTGAATCCCTGGAATCCTTGTCCGTGCACGCCTTCGTGGCCAAAACGGTCGTACTTGGCGCGTTTTTGCTCATCGCTCAGTACTTCGTAGGCTTCCGCCGCTTCTTTGAATTTTTCTTCCGCCTCTTTGTCTCCCGGATTTCTATCCGGGTGATATTTCATTGCCAATTTGCGATAGGCTTTTCTTATTTCTTCTTTGCTCGCCGTTCTCGAAACGCCAAGCACTTCGTAATAGTCGCGTTTTGCCATTAATCGTTTCCTTCTTTAGCGTTCTCTGTGTCTTCGGATACCGCCTCCTGACTTACAATCACTTTGGAGTGCTTGATTACCTTATCCTTGTAAATGTAGCCGGGTTCAATTTCCTCCAATACCGTGTGGGGCGGCACTCCTTCCGCCGGTTGTTGCATAAGCGCTTCGTGATAATTGAAATCGAAGGGTTCTCCTTTCGCTTTTATTTTCTTTACTCCGTTTTCTTCCAGAATTTTTGTGAACTTGTTATAGATTAATTTTAACCCTTCCTTTAAGGATTCGTTGTTGTCCGAATCTTCGGCGTGCTTAAGCGAACGTTCGAGGTCGTCGTACACGGAAAGCACGCTGAGTATGAAAGGCTCGGCGGCATATTTGATTAAATTCATTTGGTCGTTTTCCGTACGACGTTTGTAATTTTCGAATTCCGCCGCCTTTCTTAACAGGGTGTCTTTCAGCTCGTCTCTTTCTTTTTCAAGCTCTTCTATTTTCTTTTTTAATTTTTCTATTTCTTTGTTTTCCGATTTCTTTTCATGTTCTTTTTTGTGAGTTTTTTTCTCCTTGCTCTCGTGCTCTTTTTTCACTGCATCCTCTTTCTTTTTGTTCATCCTTTCGTCTCCTTGTTTATTTTGTCTTTTGTAATTCTCTTTGTAATTGTTGTGCTATGTAAATAACCGCCGCAACGGCTTTTGAATATTGCATTCTCTTGGGACCTATTATTCCCACCGTCCCTTTTGCTCCGCCTATGGAGTATTCTTTTGCTACCAGGCTATAAGCGGAAAGTTTTTCGTCGTTCAGTTCGCTTCCGATTGATATGGTAAAATCTTTCTTTTCGGAAACAAGCTTTTCGTCCATTATGTGGACGATTACTTCTCTTTCCTCAATCAATTCTATTATGCTTTGAAACGAGTCGTGACTTTCGAATTCCGGTTGCTTCAATATGTTTTTAGCACCCGTGATTACCGACTTTTCGATGGATTTGAAGTCGGTAAAAATCTTATCCGCCGAATCGATGAACAATCGGATAATTGGTTTTAAATCTTCTTTCAGGTAATCCTTAAGTCTGTCGCGAAAGGTGTTACGAATTTCTTTGAAAGTAAGCCCCGCCAATCTTTGATTCAAAGCTTTTTGTACGGCTTCTATTTTTTCGGATTTGATTTTGTTGTCTATTTCAAAAGTAATCGTTCTGATTAAGCCCGAGGTTATGGTTAATATTACGAGTATTCTGTTCGAGGAAACCCTTACGATTTGGATTTTGTGTAGCACGGAATTTTCGAATTTCGGATATGTAACGCATGCGAGCAAATCGGTAATTTCGCTCAATATACTTGAAGTTATTTTAAGCGTTTCTTCGGTGTCGGCTGTTGCCTCCTTGATTTTCTTGCGAATGTAACGCTTTTCGCTTTCGCTGAGCAAAGGCGGTTCCATTAGGGAATCCACATAATAACGATAGCCCTTATCGGTGGGGACTCGCCCCGCGGAGGTATGGGGATGTCCCAGAAATCCGCTCTCTTCCAAATCCGCCATTATGTTTCTGATGGTAGCGGGAGAAAGCCCCAATCCGTAGCGCTTGGAAATATTCCTCGACCCTACGGGACTTGCCGTTAATATGAATTGGTGAATCACATAACGCAATATCGCTTTCTCTCTTTCGCTAAGATGGTATTCTTGCATAATAAATTTTCTTCAAAAATCGGAGCTTTAAAGTTACCAAAATTTGGAATCTTTTCACACATTAGACGATGTGTAAGTTCCGAAGATTCAAAGAATTATGCTGACGGAAAGTTCGGAATTTGTGTAAAAGTTCAAGTGAATCTTTTCCTTAGTTCTTCCAAGCTCTCTTTTAGTTTTTCGGCGTTGCGTGCTTTCCGAAGCGAAAGAGGCGGCGCGGCGCGCTCCTTGCATCTTTGCAAATCGCACATTTCGCATGTGTCGTTCACGTCGCGGAAACTTATACGCGGGTCGTTCCAGAATTTGATTGTTTTTTTCATCTCCGCATCGCAGTAAAATCCGATGGTAACGCTGTAGATTTCTTCCGGCGCCAGCACTCTCCTTTTGGCTACCGAGATGTTGAAAAATCTATCGTTCGAATTTATGAAGTGAGAGCGGAGGGAATCCGCCAGATAACCGAAAAATTTTGGCGAGCGAGCAATTTTCTTTTCCATTTTTTCCAACAGTTTAATCGAAACCCAGCGGCGGCAATAATGCTCTCCGGTAACGTAGCCTCCGGGGTTCTTCGATATGTTCAGGCGTAATTCTTTGGAAAGAGAGTATGCGGGAACATCGACCTTTTTGTTAAATCTTAAAAAGAAAAATTTATTAAGCCCGAAGCGTTTCGAGAGTAAATTTGTTGTGCGTTGGAAAAACATCTCCGGGGTTACGCCGTATTTGTCGATTAAATCGAGGAGAAATTTCGGCTGCCATGTCTCGAGCGCGAAAAAACTCCTCAGGTCTTCTTCCAGGAGTTCATCGTTTATCAGCAGTGCATTGGCAAAATAGGAAGCGTGGAAATTGTTCAATAACTCGTCGAAGGTAGCCACGGAAGTGGACGAGTGCACGAAACTTCTCTCGTTTATGTTTAGATAATTGTAAGCAAGCTCGCGTCCCACCACAAACGCCTTTTGTCCCTCGGTTAAGCGAGGGTTCAAAGCAAGTGTTCTTTTTTTGCCTTCGAAAACGGCGCCCCGCAGAGTGCGGAGGGAAGGGAATTTCCCTATTTCCGTTTCGTCTATTTGATAATTATAGTTTTTGATTAAAATCCGGGAGAGGAGTTTGTAGTCTACGCGAGGAGTTGTTTCTATTTTGAATTTCCTCGAAAATTTTTTTACTGCGTTTTCCAGCTCCGGAAAATAGTTCTCGTTGAGAGCCTTATAAGTTTGCAAGGCGGTGCGACTGAAAGCGTTCTGGGCGGATTCCGATTCACGCGCCGTTTCTATTATTGTGGAAACCAAAGCGCTGAGTTGCGTCGGTGCATCCGTGAGGGAAGAAATTAATTTGTGAACATCTATGCCGTAATGGTCGAGAGGAAGAATTTTCAATAGATTCGATTCCAACAACTCTCCCACCGGCGCAAGTTGTTTTGTCAATTTAAGGGAAACAAGCTTGTCGTAGGTAATATCCAAGGCTTCGGAAAGTGCGGATATTTTATCCGCCTTGGGATATTTTTTCCCGCTTTCAATTTCGGTCAAATAGGAAACCGAGAGTCCACTTTTCTTCGCCAGTTCGGAAAGAGAAAGCCCTTTTATTTGTCGCCACTGCCTTAGCTTCAGCCCGAAAATTAACTTTATGTAGTCATTTGATAATTTCATTTCGCAAAAGGGGAATATTTACAAAACGAAAGTAACGGAAAAATTTAGCAAAAAGCAAATATTCATTATTAGCGAAATTTCGCTTGCTATTTAAATCGGTTTGTTCTATTTTTGTGTTAACTTTTTACCACTAACATTTTAGAGTGGCAATGGAAATTAAAATTTTTAAGAATCGTTTGTTTGATATTCCCCGCTATCAGCTGGAGAATTATCCGCGCCAGGATGCCATCTGCGATAAGAAAGGTGGCGACGGAACTTGGCGTAAATTCAGCACTACCGAGATAGTGGAAACAGCTGATAAGATAAGCCTGGGCTTGCTAAAGAAAGGCTATGGACCGGGGGATAAAATAGCTATCATTTCGTACAATCGTACGGAATGGGTCTTCTCCGACCACGGCATTTTGCAAATAGGAGCGGTTAATGTCCCTATGTATCCCAATATGAGCGAGGATAATTACCGCTACATTTTTAACGATGCCGAAGTGAAAGCCGTGTTTGTCGAGAACGAGGAAGTTTACCGAAAGGTCGAACGGGTTTTGCCTCAATCTCCTACGGTTAAAGAAGTTTTCTCCTTCGATAAAATCGATGGAGTAAAACATTGGAGCGAGGTAATTGACTCTGCCGACGAATCCCTCCGCCCCAGACTTGAGGAGATAGAGGAAAAAGTTCATCAGGACGACCTCGCCACGATTATTTACACTTCCGGCACGACGGGCGAACCGAAAGGTGTGATGCTCACGCATTACAATATTATTTCGGATGTCGTTATGGTTCTGAACGTTGAACCGCACGGCAAGGAGGATATAATGTTCAGCTTTTTGCCGATGTGTCACATCTTCGAACGCACCGCCGTTTATTTTTATATCATGGTCGGCGGAGCGATTTATTTTGCGGAGAGTATTGATAAAATCGGTGAGAATTTGCTGGAGGTGAAACCTAATTATTTCACTACGGTGCCTCGCGTAATCGAAAAGATTTATGATAAGATAATGCAAAAGGGACGTGAGCTTACCGGTTTGAAAAAATCCATTTTCGGCTGGGCGGTTCGCCTTGGCAACAAGTATCATCCGCAAGGCAAAAATAGTGCCTTTTACAATTTCAAACTTGCTATTGCTAATAAACTTGTTTTTTCCAAGTGGAGAGAAGCACTGGGTGGAAATGTAAAAGGTATTATAAGCGGTGCCGCGGCTATGCAGCCGAGACTGGAAAGGATTTTTAATGCTGCCGGTATTCCCATTCGTGCGGGATATGGACTTACGGAAACCTCGCCGGTGCTTACATGTAATCGCTTTACCGAAGGCGATTGGCATATAGGAACCGTGGGCTTGCCGTTGGAATTCGTGCAGATAAAAATCGATGAAAACACGGGAGAAATTCTGGCGAAAGGTCCCAACGTAACACGGGGCTATTACAATCGTCCCGAGGATACCAAGAAAGCTATCGACGAGGAAGGTTGGTTCCATACCGGCGATATCGGAGAATGGGTTGACGGACGCTTCCTGAAAATTACCGACCGCCTGAAAGAGGTTTTTAAAACATCTGGCGGTAAATTTGTTGCTCCCCTGCCCATTGAGAACAAAATGAAGGAATCTTATTTTATCGAGAATATTATGGTAATAGGGGAAAATCGCAGATTCGTTTCCGCATTGATCGTCCCGAATTTCGAGTTTATCGAAAAATGGTGTAAAAAGAAATGCATAAATCTCCGCTCGCGGGAGGAAATGATAGCTTCAGACATCTTGAAGGAAAGAATTTGGCAGGATATTGAAAAGTATAATAAGCGCTTTGGGAAAGTTCAGCAGATAAAACGTTTTGCATTGGTCTCCGAAGAGTGGAGCTTGGAAACAGGCGAGCTTACCCCTACTCTTAAATTGAAACGCCGCGTGATTCTTCAAAAATATAAGGATTTGATTGAGGAAATCTACGCGGATTCCGATTTGGAAAAACATTATAAATAACGAGTGGAAAGACAATGAAAAGAATTATTAACGAAGTTGCTGTTTTGGGTTCGGGCGTGATGGGTTCCCGAATAGCTTTGCATTTCGCAAATATCGGTTGCAAGGTTTATTTGTTGGATATCGTGCCAAGGGAACTTACCGATGCCGAACGTAAGAAAGGTTTAACCCTCGAAGACAAAGCGGTTCGTAATAGAATCGTGAACGAAAATCTTAAGAATGTTTTGAAAGCCAAACCCTCACCGGTTTATCACAAGGATTTCGCTAAAAGGATTGTTACGGGTAATTTCGAAGACAATATGGATTATTTGAAAAATGCGGATTGGATAATCGAAGCCGTGATTGAAAATCTGGAGATTAAAAAGAAAGTCTTCGAAAATGTGGAAAAGTATCGCAAGCCCGGAACAATCGTAACCACGAACACTTCCGGCATTCCCATTCATACGATGCTGGAAGGACGGAGCGAAGATTTTCGCAAACATTTTTGTGGGGCGCATTTCTTTAATCCGCCGCGCTATTTGCAGTTGCTGGAAATCATTCCTTCTCCCGAAACTTCCCCGGAAGTGATAGATTTTCTTATGCATTACGGGGATTTGTATTTGGGTAAAACCACGGTGCTGTGCAAGGACACTCCCGCGTTTATCGCCAATAGAATCGGCGTTTACAGTATTATGTCCGTTTTCCGACTAATGGAAGAAACCGGACTTTCGATTAAGGCGATAGATACGCTTACGGGTCCCTTGACGGGAAAACCGAAATCCGCAACTTTTCGCACGGCGGATGTCGTGGGAATTGATACCCTTGTGCATGTGGCGGAAAATATTTATAAAGACTGCCCCGAGGATGAAGAACGGGAAATCTTTCAGCTGCCCGATTATGTTAAAAAGCTTGTGGAAAACAATTGGCTCGGAGATAAAACGGGGCAGGGATTTTACAAGAAGACGAAAGATGAGAACGGTAAAAGATTGATTCTGGAACTGGATACGAAAACGATGGAGTATCGCCCCAGCGAAAAACCGAAATTTGGCTCGGTCTCCGCCGCAAAGCCGATTGAAGATTTGCGCGAACGATTGCGGGTTTTGCACGCGGCAAAAGACGAAGCGGGCGAATTCCTCCGCAAACTTTCATACGGCATTTTCCGTTATTCGTCGAATCGCATTCCCGAAATTGCCGACGAGCTTTATAAAATTGACGATGCTATGCGGGCGGGTTTCGGCTGGAGATTGGGTCCCTTCGAAATGTGGGACGCCCTCGGCGTGGAAAAAACCGTTGCCGAAATGGAAAAAATGAATATCCCTCCCGCCGCATGGGTCAAGGAAATGCTCGGAAAGGGAATTAAAAGTTTTTACAAGACGGAGAACGGAAAGCGTAAGTATTACGACATTCAAACGGCGGAATATAAGGAGATACCCGGTACGAAAGATTTCATTATTCTCGATAATTACCGGGCAAACGCCCCCGTATGGAAAAACTCCGGTGCCACTCTGCACGATATTGGAGACGGAATTGTGAATCTTGAATTTCATACCAAGATGAATTCCATCGGTTCGGAGGTTCTGGAAGCTATTAACAAGGCGATCGAAATAGCTGAAAAGGATTTCCGAGGACTGGTGATTGCGAACAACGGCGAGCACTTTTCCGCCGGTGCAAACTTGGCTATGATTTTTATGCTTGCTACGGAGCAGGATTATGACGAGATTGACTTTGCAGTTCGGCAATTCCAGAACACCACGATGAGAATACGATATTCTTCAATACCGGTCGTAGTTGCTCCGCACAACATGACCTTGGGTGGAGGCTGCGAGGTAACGTTGCATGCGGACAAAGTCAATGCCTCCGCAGAAACTTACATAGGCTTGGTTGAAGTCGGTGTGGGACTCATTCCCGCCGGAGGAGGCACTAAGGAAATGACGTTGAGAGCTTCCGATACTTATGTCGAAGGCGGTGTGGAATTGCCCGAACTGCAAAGGCGTTTTATGAACATTGCAATGGCAAAAGTCTCCACCTCGGCAAGAGAAGCGTTCGATTTGGGAATTCTAATCCCCGGACGCGATTCCTATTCCGTGAATCCTAATCGGGTTATTACCGATGCAAAAAGAATGGTTATCGAATTGGCGGAACGCGGATATACCAAGCCCACTCCTCGCGAGGATATTAAAGTGCTTGGAAGAACCGCCCTTGCCGCTTTGATGCTCGGTGCATACTCCTTCCGATTGGGGAACTATATTACCGATTATGATAAGAAGATAGCGGAAAAACTTGCTTATGTAATGTGCGGTGGGGATCTGAGCGAGGGAACGCTTGTTTCCGAGCAATATTTGCTTGATCTCGAAAGGGAAGCTTTCCTGAGCCTCGTCGGCGAAAGGAAAACTCTTGAGAGAATACAAAGTATTCTTACAACGGGGAAACCGTTAAGAAATTAAAAAATAATTTTGAAAATAAAGAGAAGAATTGTCATGAGAGAAGCGTATATTGTAGCAGGATTTCGTTCGGCGGTGGGAAAAGCCAAAAAAGGCGGCTTTCGTTTCTATCGCCCCGACGATTTGGCGGCGGATGTAATAAAACATCTTTTGGCTTCGGTGCCTCAGTTGGACCCGCATCGCATTGATGATGTGATTGTTGGAAATGCATTCCCCGAAGCAGAACAAGGACTCCAAGTGGGAAGAATGATTGCTCTGAAAGCGTTGTCAATCGATATTCCGGGTTCTACCGTAAACAGGTTTTGTGCCTCCGGTATAGATACCATTTCCATTGCCGTTTCCAGAATTCAATCGGGTATGATGGATTGCATTATTGCCGGTGGTACGGAATCAATGTCCCTTGTCCCTATGACCGGTTGGAAATTGGCGCCGAATTACGAAATAGCTCTGGAACATCCCGAGTATTATTTGGGTATGGGGCTTACCGCCGAAGAGATTGCGAAGGACTTTAAAATTTCGCGCGAAGACCAGGACGAATTTGCGTACAACTCCCACATGAAGGCGATAAACGCCATAAAGAACGGATACTTCAAGGATGAAATAGTTCCCATCGAAGTGAAACGGGTATATTACGAAGATGGCAAAAAGAAGGAAGAAACGTATGTTGTGGATACGGATGAAGGACCGCGTGCGGATACTTCCCTGGAAGTGCTTGCTAAGTTGAAACCCGTCTTTGCACAAGGGGGAACTGTTACCGCAGGAAATTCCTCGCAAATGTCCGACGGCGCGGCGTTCGTTCTTGTGATGTCCGAAGATATGGTTAAGGAGCTCAATCTTACTCCCATCGCTCGATTGGTTTCTTATGCCGTTGCCGGTGTTGACCCCCGTATAATGGGAATAGGTCCCACGAAGGCGGTACCAAAAGCTCTCGAAAAAGCGGGAATGAAACTGGCGGATATGGACTTAATAGAGCTTAACGAGGCTTTTGCCAGCCAGTCCCTTGCGGTTATCAGAGAATTAGATTTGAATACGGAAATATTGAACGTTAACGGCGGTGCAATTGCACTGGGACACCCTCTCGGCTGCACGGGAGCAAAATTGACGGTTCAAATATTGAACGAACTTCGCAGACGAAAGAAAAAATATGGCATGGTTACCGCATGCGTCGGCGGCGGACAGGGAGTTGCCGGTATATATGAATTGTTGAATTGAATAATTGTTAAATAAATCAAGGGTTTAGCTATGGCGGAAGATAAATTTGAAGTTTTGAAAGGCGGAGAGTTTCTAACCAAACCTACCGCTCCGGAAAGCGTTTATACACCGGAAGATATTACCGAAGAGCAAAAGATGATGACGGAAATGATTTCCGATTTTATATCGAAAGAGATTTGGCCCAGACTGGATGCAATTGACAAGCAAGAAGAAGGTTTGATGGTGCGTCTTCTTAAACAAGCCGGGGAACTCGGTTTGTTGGGAACTTTCGTGCCGGAGGAATATGGAGGACTCGGCGAGGATTTCGATACCAACACATTGATTTCCATTGCAATGGGTCCCAGTTATTCTTTCGGTGTTGCTTTTGCGGCACATACTGGAATAGGCACTTTGCCGATTCTGTATTACGGAACCGAGGAACAAAAACGGAAATATTTGCCCAAACTTGCTACGGGCGAAATGCTTTCGGCTTATTGTCTTACCGAACCCACCTCCGGCTCCGATGCCCTTTCGGCGAAAACCACCGCAACGCTTTCCGAGGACGGGAATTATTATATTCTCAACGGACAAAAAATGTGGATTACCAACGGCGGATTTGCGGACATTTTGATTACCTTCGCGCAGGTCGATGGCGATAAATTTACCTGCTTTATTATTCCCACCGATTCCGAAGGATTTACCCGCGGCGAAGAGGAAAACAAAATGGGAATAAAAGGTTCATCCACGCGGGCGCTCTTTCTCGATAACGTGAAAGTGCCGAAGGAAAATATTCTCGGTGAAATAGGCAAAGGACATTACGTTGCTTTTAACATATTGAATATCGGACGCTTCAAACTTGGCGCGATGACTACCGGCGGGGCTAAGAGCTTTATTACGATTGCGGTGAAATATGCCAATGAGAGGAAACAGTTCGGGCGTCAGATTTCAAGCTTCGGTGCAATTAAGCACAAACTTGCCGAGATGGCGATTCGCACTTTCGTGGCGGAATCAACTACGATGCGCATAAGCGGCTTGATTAATCAGATGGTCAATAAATTGATGGAAGAAGGAGCAAGCTTTAGCGAGGCGTTGATTAAATCCGCCGAAGAATACGCCGTTGAATCCTCCATAATGAAAGTTTTCGGTTCGGAAGTTCTGGATTACGTAGTGGACGAAGTGGTGCAAATTCACGGTGGTTATGGATACTCGGAGGAATATCCCGCCGCTCGGGCATACAGGGATAGCCGTATAAATAGAATCTTTGAAGGAACCAATGAAATAAATCGCCTACTGGTTGTGGATATGCTTTTGAAACGTTCGATGCGCGGAAGAATAGATTTAATGGGTCCCGCCCTCGCAGTGCAAAAAGAATTGATGTCCATTCCTACTTTTGGCGACGAACCGGAAGGATTTTTGGGAAAGGAACGGAAAGCTATAGAGCAAGCCAAGAAAGCCGTGTTGATGGTGGCGGGCGCCGCGGCTCAAAAATTTATGGAAAAGCTGGCGGAAGAACAGGAAATAATTATGAATATTACCGATATGGCAATTCAGATATTCACGGCGGAATCCGCTATATTGCGCACGATTAAAATTGCGCAGCAAAAAGGCGAGGAAGCGACGAAGTATTTCGAGAAGATGACCCGTGTTTATGTAAACGATGCTCTCGAAAAAGTTAATTCTTTCGGTAAAAACGCCGTAGCGGCTTTTGCCGAAGGGGACGAATTGAAGGTTATGCTGCTGGGGCTTAAACGCTTTACCAAATTCGATCCGGTCGATACGATTCACCTGCGCCGCGAAATTGCCGATAAAATGATTGAAGAAGAAAAATTCTGCTTTTAGTCTCCCTTGGGTCCTTTCTTCCCTCCGCACCTAAAAAAGATGCGGAGGGAAGAGTTTTCCCCTAATTCCCTCCTTGCATACCCCGTTATCTTGTTTTATCAAACGAGAACTTCAAGAAAAATTTACATAAGTAGTTGTTGTTTTATACTTTTAAAGAAAGAATTAAAAAAAATAATGAGGAAAGAACATGCCGAGTAAAAAAGATTACCTGAAAGAAACAATAGAACACTTCGACATTAAGAAATATGATTTCGTGGAAATGGTCGAAGCCATGGGGAAAATGGCTTTTTCCGCGCGGGATTTGTACCGCGCCGCAAAAATTTATGAAATGATGTTAAGCGACAAGGAAACCACCGTTATACTTACGTTGGCAGGTAGCCTGTTTAGCGCGGGACTTAAAAAGGTGGTGTATGATCTGGTTTCCAATAACATGGTCGATGTCATAGTTTCCACCGGCGCTATAATGGTAGACCAGGACTTCTTCGAAGCGCTCGGATTTAAACACTATATAGGTTCTCCCAATGTGGATGATAATGAACTGCGCGATTTACACATAGACAGAATTTACGATACGTTCATAGACGAGGACGAATTGCGTGTTTGCGACGAAACCACGGCTGAAATATTCGACTCCTTGGAACCTCGTCCTTATTCTTCCCGCGAATTACTATGGTATTTCGGAAAATATCTCGAGGAACACGGCGGTCCTAAGACGGATGATTCCGTTATTTACGCTGCTTATAAGAACAATGTTCCTATTTTCGTACCCGCCTTTTCCGATTGTTCCGCTGGATTCGGTATTGTAATGCATCAAACAAAAAATCCCGACAAGCATGTTTCGTTCGATAGCGGAAAAGATTTTTTGGAACTGACGCAAATTAAATTGCAAAGCAAGGAAACGGGTATTTTCATGATTGGAGGCGGAGTGCCGAAGAACTTTACGCAGGATATTGTGGTTGCGGCGGATATCTTAACCGAAGATGCTCCGATGCATAAATATGCAATACAAATAACAGTCGCCGATGTCCGCGACGGGGCACTTTCTTCTTCGACTCTTAAGGAAGCAAGCTCGTGGGGAAAAGTTGCCCAGACTTACGAGCAGATGGTTTACTCGGAAGCTACCCTTGCTTTTCCCTTGATTGCGGGATATGCATATCAAAAAGGTATCTGGAAAGAAAGACCTAAAGCCGAGCTGACAAAACTGTTTGGAAAATGAGTTTTTTGAACAGCTCGGTATCATTTGCTAATTGATGTTAGGTGGCTTATTGTAGCGAAATAGAGAATAATTTTGTAATATTGCGCTCCGAATTTCCTATGACTTTGGAGAGGTGGCAGAGTGGTTGAATGCGGCGGTCTTGAAAACCGTTGAGGTGTTACAGCCTCCGGGGGTTCGAATCCCTCCCTCTCCGCTTCTTTTTACAGATACTTTGAATAAAATTTAGTTACCTTGTCGGTTACCCTCTCTATATCAAATTTTTCCACGGCTCTCTTTCTAGCGTTGGAAGCCATGAGAGTCCTTAAGGTGCCGTCGTTTATTAGTGTTTCCAGCTTGTTTGCCAAGTCTTTGTGGTTCCCCTTTTCGAAAAAGAGCCCCGTCTCATTATCGATGCAAATGTCCAACGTTCCGTCGGCTTTGGAGCACACAATGGCTTTTTTCATTGCCATTGCTTCCACGAGAGCTATTCCGAACGCTTCCGAGTGTGAAGGGAAAACGAAAATATCCATTCCGGCAAGTACTTTCGGTATGTCACTTCGGTAACCCGTAAAAATGATTTTGTCGTTTAATTTTAGTTCGGAGGCAAGGGCTTTGATTTTCTCCGCATAGTCATCTTCGCCTAAGGATGGTTCCCCAACGACAATAAATTTTATGTTTTCATGTTTTCGAGAGACAATCTCAGCGGCTTTTATGAATTCCTCGTGTCCTTTTCCCGGCGTGAATCTTGCAATCATTCCGATTGTCAGTTCGTTCGGTTTGATGCCGATTTCTTCCTTGAAATCCGAGGGAGAAAATTTATCGGGGTCAAAGAGTTTTGTATCCACGCCGTTGTGTAGAATGAAAATCTTAGATTCCGGAAGAGGGGTCGTTTCAATTAAGTTTCTTTTGATTACGGAGCTAATGGCAAATGCGGCGGTTACCCGCGAATAAATGACTTTATGGAGTATATCTTTTTTGGCGATAAAGGAACCGAGCTGTTTTGTAAAAAATAAAGGAGCGTTGCTACGTGCAAGTTTCAAAGCGGGAGCCAAGATCCACAAGTCTTTTGATGCTTGTGTGTGAATAATATCATATTTTTCTTTTTGAATTTGTAAAGCAAGTTTTATTGTTTTGAGGGGATGGAAATATCCGCCCGCCTTGAGGGGAATAGTTTCTATTCCCACCTTTCGGGCAGAGCTTTCTATTCGCGAGTTCGGGTAGCAAAGCAGGTGAACTGTTATACCTCTTTCTTTGAGCTTGCTTGCGGCGGTTACGGTAAACATTTCCATGCCGCCCCAACTTTGCGAGAGGCATGAGTAAAGAATTTTCATTAGTAAATCTTTTTTAAGTTTGCATCTTTGAAATAGTGAGCAAGGATTTCGTCGAATTTGTATCCCATGTCGCTCATTACAGCGGCGCCTATTTGACAAAGCCCGACGCCGTGTCCCCACCCCGCACCGTAAATCTTGAAATTTTTCGGAACGCCGTTTTCAATGTTCTTTTTCTCAATTACAATCGCTGAACTGTAAAGGTGGTTTTCGGAAAGCATTTTTCGAATTTCAAGCTCCTTTCCTATTGTCATTGTTTTCTTTGAACCGACGACACGGAGTTTTATTAACCGTCCCGAAGGTCCTCGCTCTATGGGTACGAAGTCAAGTATTTCTCCGAAATCTATTCCTGTCTTCCGAGCAATCAATTCCGAAATCTCTTCTTGTGTGTATTCTATTGTCCAGCGATAAAAGTCTTTTGTGTTTCGGTCGTAATCGACAAGGAATTGATTTAAGACTCGTTCATCGTTGGTGTTGCAAAAAGCCGGAGGGTTGCTTTTAATCCATTTTACGGCGTTTTCTTCTATTGTTAAATCAAGCTCATAGCCGTCAGGCGGAAATTTATAATCCACGATTGCTTTCAAATAAGGATGTTCGATTGGCTCCCATACGTTTTCGAAGTTTTCCGAAATACCGCCGCACGATTTTGAGAAACGGGTGTCGCAAATTTTGTCGTCGTAAACGAGCACGAGCCCTTTTGTTTCCTCGATTGCCGTTTGAGCATTGTGGGCATAAAGCTTTGTGATGCCTTGATAGCGTTGGCAATGGTCGTCCGCACAAACGTCGTAAAGCGTGTGGTCTTCTCTGTCGTACCAGCGAATTATTTCATCCTCGGAAACAAAAGAAGAAGTGTTTTTTTTATGTTGTGAATCCAACTCTTTCTTTTTTTCCATTTGAGCGAAAAGCCAGCTGCGACTAATAACAGCATGGGCTTTCAACAGCTCGATTGAACTCGTTGCGCTCATCTCGGAAGAAATTACGCTTACGAGATAATCTTCCACGGAGAGATAATTTACCGCCGTTAACTTGCCGTTTTCTTTTACGAATTTAATTGCACCGAGGAATTGCTGATTTTGTTTTTGCTGCCAGTGAAAGTTAATTCCGATTAAAACATCGCGGATCATGAACGAATCAGACTCCTCGTTGGAGGGTTCGAATCCCTCGCCGATTTCAATATAAAAGGTTTTATCTTCCGATGTTATCTTTACTTTATCGTTTTCAAGTGTGGCGCTGAAATTTCCTTGAAAAATTTCTTTTCCGTTCTCCAGATGATAGTCTCCGTAAAGAACAAATTTAATCTCGTCGGCGTTAAGAATGCCCACGCTCACTTTGGGGTTGTGCATTTGTTATTGCCTTTGTTTTTTATATTTAAACGACAAACTTAAGAAATATTAGAAAGCGATTCAAAGCTATTTGTTTTGCGTTATTTCTTTTGTGACGTTTCATTTGGTGGATAAAAATTTTGAAATTTTCTACCCTTTGATTACTCCCACCGGTCGCAATTTTGCCACTTTCAAAGTTATACCTGCTTTGTCCATTACATCCACGACTTCGGAAACGTCCTTGTAAGCATAGGGCATTTCCTCCGCTACGGTTCGAAAGCCTTTTGCCTGCACGGTTATGCCCATTTCTCTAAGCTCGCCTATCAAGTCTTTGCCTTTTCCGGCTTTTAGGGCTTTGTGCCTACTTTTAACTCTTCCCGCCCCGTGGCATGAACTTCCGAAAGTTTCCTCCATTGCGCGAATCGTGCCAGCAGCGACGAAAGAGTAACGCCCCATATCACCGGGAATCAAAACGGGCTGTCCCGCTTCCGAATAAGCGCGAGGAATTTGAGAACTCCCCGGAGGGAAGGCACGCGTGGCGCCTTTGCGATGCACGCAAACCTTGCGAGTTTTCCCGTCGATTTCGTGTTCTTCTATTTTGGCGATGTTATGGCAAACATCGTAAACCAATCCGAAGCCCAACTCCGAATCGGACATCGAAAGAGTTTGTTTCAGGGTTTTCTTGGCAAGACTCATTATTATCTGACGATTATTCCAAGCGAAGTTTGCCGCCGCTTGCATGGCGGCAAAATAGTCTTCCCCTTCTTGGGAACGAATGGGAGCGCAAGCCAATTGTTTATCCGGAAGCTCGAAACCGAATTTCTTTTCCGCTTTAACCAAAAGCTTCAAGTAGTCATCACATACTTGATAACCCAAGCCGCGCGAGCCGGTATGAATAAGCACCACAAGTTGCCCGACAAAAAGCCCGAAAATCTCGGCTTTCTCCTCGTCGTATATTTCCTCCACCACGTCCAGTTCAAGGAAATGATTTCCGGAGCCGAGTGTCCCCGCTTGGTCTTGCCCCCGTTCGATGGCGCGCTCGGAAACCACGGAAGTGTCCGCTCCTTCGAGTCGCCCTTTTTCCTCCGTAAATTCAATATCCTCCGCTTCCCCGAAACCATGTTCCACCGCCCAATGAGCGCCTTCCCTTAAAATCCTTTTTATCTCTTTAGCCGAAAGTTTTTTAATGGCTCCGCTCGCACCGACGCCGGTAGGAATGTTTTTGAAGAGATTTTCCACGATTTTCGGAATGCGTTTTTTGACGGAAGAAAACTCAAGGGATGTTCTTGCCAAACGCACGCCGCAATTAATATCGTAACCGACGCCACCCGGAGAGATTACTCCTGTGTCCACGTCCGTTGCCGCCACTCCCCCTATTGGGAAACCGTATCCCCAATGAATATCGGGCATTGCAAGGCTGTACTTTTGAATTCCGGGAAGATGAGCAACATTTATAACTTGCTTTAATGCTTCATCGTTTTGCAAACTACCTTCCAACATGGCACGGGAGGCATAGATTCTACCCGGCACGAGCATTCCACCGCTTGCGGGAATTTCCCAAAGATAATCATGGATTTGTTTTAACTCAATTCCGTGTACTTTCATTTCGTTCCTCGTTCATTACCCTCGGATTAAAGGAGGAATAAGCTTATTTGCCGATAGTACTTAACGCCTTGCGAATCAAATTCTCGATAGAAATATCGGGTTCGAGTGCAAGAATGGAATTAACGATTTTTTCCGCCTGTTTTCGGGCATATCCCAGGCTCATCAGCGCCGCTACGGCATCCGCGCGAACGGAGGAATAAGCCGTTGTTTGTGCGGATTCTTCCTCTATCGTATCGATTTTGTCTCTTAATTCCACGAGCAAGCGTTGCGCTGTTTTTTTCCCTATTCCGGGCACGGCTACTATCCTTGCCACGTTTCCCTGTGCAATTGCCGATTTCAGCTCGTCGATTCTTATCCCCGAAAGAATACTTTGGGCAAGCTTCGGACCTATACCGCTAATCGCTATAAGATGTTTGAACATCTCTTTTTCTTTCAAAGTGGAAAAACCGTAAAGAGTGAGGGAATCTTCCTTGACGCTCAGGTATGTATGCAGGCTAACGTCTTCCGTTTCGCCCAAGTCCTCAAAAGTGTTTGTGGTAATGTTTATTTCAAAACCCACTCCACCCACATCCACAACTATTTGAGTAGGTTTTCTCGAAATTATTTTACCCTTAATCAAAGAAATCATTTTTCACCCGTAAAGCTCACGTTCCACAGCTTCGCAAAGTATATGTCCTACGGTAATATGTCCTTCTTGAATTCTTTGGGTGCTTTCGGAGGGAATCACAATGGGCACATCAACCAAATCCTTAAGTTTACCGCCCTTACCACCCAAGAAACCTATAACCGTCATGTTTTTCTCATGGGCTTTCGCAACGGCGCGGATTACGTTTTCCGAGTTACCGCTGGTAGAAATCGCAATTAGGACATCACCCGCCGTTCCCAAGCCTTCGACGTTGCGTGCAAAGACATTTTCATAACCTATATCGTTGCCACCCGCAGTAAGATTCGAGCTGTCCGTAGTCAAAGCAATAGCAGGAATAGCGGGGCGTTGCAAGTCGTGGCTAAGGCGAATCATAAATTCCGCCGCTATGTGTTGGCTATCCGCCGCGCTACCGCCGTTACCACAGAGCAATAATTTATTGCCACGCCGAAAAGCCTCGGTCAATGTTCGAATAGCGCTCAAAATTTCTTTTTTACATTCCTTCTCTATTTTTAACTTTACTTCCGAGCTTTCTCTGAGAGAAGAAGAAACAAAGTTTTCCAAATTCATTCCTTACTCCATATTTAATATTTGTGAATTGCGTTGGCAAAGTCGGCTATGAATTCCCAATGCGATTCCTTTTCGAAGAAATTTCCGGTCACGATAAAATCCGCCCCGGCTTTTACCATTTCCCGTGCCGTTTCGGGCTTTTTAATGCCACCCCCGACAATCAAGGGAATCGAAATCTCGTTTGCTACGGCTCGAACCATCGCTGCGGGAACAGATTGTTCCGCTCCCGAACCCGCTTCCAAGTAAACGGTTTTCATTCCCATATATTCCGCCGCCAAAGCGGTTGCAATTGCAATTTCCGGTTTGTTCCGAGGAATCGGCTTTGTCCCGCTAATGTATTCCGCTGTCGTTTCTCCGCCCGATTCAATAAGCATATAACCGCAGGAAATAGCCTCCAGTCCGTATTTTTTTATGGTTGGAGCCGCCAAAACATGTTTACCGAAAAGCGCCTCCGGATTACGTCCGCTAATAAGAGAAATATAAAGCACCGCATCTACTGCGGGAGACAATTGTTCGATGCCACCCGGGAAAAGAATTGCAGGGAGCTTTGTATTCATTTTTATCGTTTTAATCGTGTCTTCTATATCGCCTTTTACGAGGAGACTCCCGCCCACGAGGAAAGCATCTGCTCCTTTTTCTTCGGCGAGAGTTACGAATTCCACCAACCGTTCGCCGTGCATTTTATCCGGGTCAATCAGAACCAAATATCCTGCGCCCCTTCTTTTCAATACGTCTTCAAGAAAGGAAAATACTTTCATCTTCTCCCTAAATGGCTTTCAATTGATTTTCAAAAATAATAAAGTTTATTTTAATATTTTTATTTTTAACATTAAGGGAAATTAGAGCAGAATGAAAAAAGAACCCAAGGAAGATTTTCCTCTGTTTTGCGATTACACATGTAAATATGCCGCATTTGTAGACCCTTCCGCAGTGGGCGCCTGCCGTAGGGATTTGGCAGTCTGGTGTAAAAAGTTCAAACGATATAACAATAAAAACAACAAGTGTTTGGGAAGGAAAAGACGGTAGAAAATTATGATTGAAATTCTTCATTCGATTGACGTCAGATTGTTTTATTTTTTGAACAAGGACATTGCCAACCCTGTTTTCGATAAATTTTTCCCTTTCATTACCGATATACACAGTTGGATTTTGGTCTATGTTATCTTTTTGGTAATTCTTTTTATAAAAGGCGGAAGATTGGGTAGATTAGCTTTCTGGGGAATACTGATAGTTATTTTGGTCTCGGACCAATTCAGTAGCAATTTTTTAAAACATGCAATTCAGAGGATTCGTCCCTGCAATGCCTTGGAAAATGTTCGATTGCTTGTGCCGTGCTTAAGTTCGTATTCTTTTCCTTCCTCACATGCCGTCAACAACTTTGCGGCTGCTGCGTTCTTTTCACGTTTATATCCCCGATATAAAATAACCCTCTATTCTATTGCCTCCGTTGTTGCTCTTTCCCGCCCGATTGTAGGTGTGCATTATCCGTCCGATATTCTCGCAGGCGCTTTAATAGGTTGGGTAATAGGTTATTTATTTGCTATTTTACTGCTTAAAATTTACGAAAGGTTTTTCAATGAAGACGAAAGCGGAACTACAGAAAAAACTTGAAATTGCGAAGGATTGGCTACCGCGCTATACGGGTAGCAAAATTGATGAGTTCGGTGATTATTTGCTTCTTACGAATTTTACCGATTATGTGGAAAAATTTGCGGAAAAATTCAAATGCAATGTAAACGGAATAGGTCGTCCGATGCAATCCGCCACGAACTCGGCGGGACTTTCGATTATTAATTTCGGCATTGGTTCGGCAAATGCCGCTACGATAATGGATTTATTGATGGCGAGGATGCCGAAAGGAGTTCTCTTCTTGGGTAAATGCGGCGGATTAAAGCGCTCGACGGAAATCGGGCATTTTATTCTTCCGATAGCCGCCATTCGCGGCGAGGGAACCAGCAACGATTATTTCCCGCCGGAAGTCCCTGCTCTCCCTTCATTTAAACTTCACAAATTCGTGTCGGATAAAATCAATGCTCACGGTATGGAATACCGCACGGGAGTGGTTTATACCACGAACAGACGTCTTTGGGAATGGGACGAAAGTTTTAAAAAATATCTTAAGAAGATAGGTGCTATTGGTATAGACATGGAAACGGCAACTCTTTTTATCGTGGGACATTACAATCAAATTGCCCGCGGTGCCTTGTTGCTCGTCTCGGATTTACCAATGATACCCGAAGGCATAAAGACGGAGAAGTCCGACCGGTACGTAACTAAAAAATTCGTCGATCTGCATCTGCAAATAGGTATAGAGGCAATGACGGAAATAGGGGAAAAGGGAGAGAAAATAAAGCATTTTCAGTACTAATCATGCCCATGCGGTTGTTTTTCTCTTTCGGAACGGAGGAAAATTTACTCGGTAAACAACAAGGCGGTTAAAAAATGAACGGGAAATTGATTTATCTGGCAACTTTTCTGTTAATTGTAACTTCCTCTTTCGCTCAACGGACTGCAGAGGAAACTTTGCAAAAGCTGTTCGATTATTCCCGACACGGGGAATATGCCAAAGCATCCGAATTAATTGCCTATACCGGAGAGGATAAAAATCGTTATCTAAAAACATCTTTGAATTATCTCGTGGAAGCGGAAAGAAAGCGCACAGAGAGAATTTGTAAAAGAATCTCAAAATATTTGAAAATCAGTACTTCGCATACCGTTCAAGCGAAAAATCTTTCCCCGAATTCACATGGGAAATCGGTAACTCTTACCGTGCAGTTTAAAAGCGGCACTCAGGTCATCAATGTGAATTTTGTCTTCATAAAGACGTCAAAGGGCTTTCTTCTCAAAGAGATAAATTAAAGAAGCCCGACGGGACGTCGGGCTTGTGTGAAGGGGGGCTAAGGGGTTTTAGGGGTACTTATTTAGGGAACTAAAATGCCCAGATTTAAATTTACGGTGTATTCTTTTCCGTTGAATTTTATCGTCGCTTTGTTGTTGCCTATAAATTCAATTTCTACAACTATAGTTTTCGACTGATGGCTTTCCGTAGAAACCGTAAATTCCATTTTACCCGTTCCGCTTTCGATGGTCATGGTTAAAATATTTAGCACTATATCTTTCAACGTGGTTTTCCCGTCGAAGAAAAGAGTGGGCATTGAGTAAGTTTTAAAATCCATTCTAAGATGGAAGACCGTTTCCAATTGTACGATGAACTCGTTTGTGGGAGGGCGAATTCCCCAAATTTCGAAAAGATTGGAGTGTGCCTCTCTTTCCGCATAAAACTGAATATTATCAATAGTAGAATTCATTGCGTAGGAAATTAAAGCGGTGTCCGCCAAGGGAGTGTAATCGTCCACGACGTTGTTTCCCACCTTGTAATCCACCTCGTAAGTAATCGTAGTGGAATAAGTATCGCCTTCATAAGTAATCGTGGAATCGTTGCTTATTAACCCGATCAAATAACTGTAATCTTGTGTGCCTTCGGAAGTTGCCGCCTTTGCCATAGTGGCAAAATCGTTAATTACGGTGGATGTTCCGCACGCACTTGCGGTTTTGGAAAGCTCCATCGCCACTACTTCCGCAATTTGGTCGTCGGAAACGGACACGCTTGGTTGTGGTTCGGGCTTAACAGGGCTGTCCTGTTTTTCGCATGCTTGAAACAAGAATCCGCTTAAGATTAAAGTTACCATCAATGTTTTCGAAATTAGCTTTTTCATTTTTTTACCTCTTATTTTTGTTTATGAAAGAATGAATTTTCAATTGTCAACATCAACTATGTGTTCGCTGTTTTTGATTTTTTTTGTTTTTTTACATTAAGCTTGAGAAGTAGAAAAATCGTAGCGCCAAGTATCGTGAGTTCGAATACTTTCGCTACCGCATTGAGGACATCCATTTCGCCATTTGTAAAGATTATAAACGAAGTTATAACTTCGAGGACAAGAATCAATCCATAAAGGGGGATGCCGAACAAATAATACTCCTGCGCCCGCAATGCAAAAATCTGCAGCATGAATATTAACGGGACAACAAAAAGTATCTTTGCCCAATCGCTTAGATTCAACAAGGAAAAGAACATGTGAACTTCGTTTTGCAATTTCGTCCATTCAACCAAGAGCAGAAAGGCGAGGAAAATGCTCTGAATGGTTATTAATTCTATTCTTATCCTATTTTCTTTTATGGCCTTCATGGTTTCAATTACTTCAACAATGTCATTTTTCTTACTTGGGAATAATTACCCACGCTCAATCTCAGGATATAATTGCCACTCGGAAGATCCCGTCCGTTAAAAATCTCTCTATATGTTCCAACGGCTTTCTGGGAATTAACTATTGTAGCCACCTCTCTTCCCAACATATCATAGAAAGCAATTTTTCAAAAATCTCACCCCAAACAAAAGGCTTTGGGCGGGCAAATTCGTTCGAGCCTAAAATTTCGGAAGTCCGAATATCGAGGCAAAGCAAACTCGGACGTTAAGAGAGAACCGCCACACGAGAGTCGGGAAACCGTGCATACGGTTAATTGCTTTTTTTACAACGATTTAGCGCTACGAAAGCGGGAGTGTGGGAGAGCGATAAAAAAGAAAAACAGAGTTGTGAGAGGGGTCACAAGTCCGAGTTTTTAAAACTTCCCCTTGAAATTCTTTTCAACCGAGGATTTTATATAAAGATAAAGCAAGGGACCCAAT
>CAZSYM010000004.1:0-110914 GCA_964611145.1 uncultured Melioribacteraceae bacterium | reverse complement strand
AAATTCGCTTTGATTAAGGGAGTAAATTTGCAAATTTTTTCCGGGAAATCATAATAATTTAGCAAGGCAAAAATGTTTGTTTACAACCAATCCGCAGCCACGGCGTCCATAAGTCGGCGAACCAAATCTTTATTATGACTAACAATTTCGGGCTTTCGAGGGATGGGGTCATAAGGATTCGGTGGGTCGTGGAGGAATTGGGGCATTTCTTTTCCCAGCTTTTCGCTCCATTTTTTTCTCCATTCTTCGGGCAATCTTTCCGGCAAAGGCAAATCGAAAAGGAGCAGATAAAGCAATGTCCAAATTCTTGTCGTAGCTGTTATGGAATATCCGCCTCCGAGGGTTATCAACAAATTTCCGTTTGCAAACTTATCCGCCAGTTCAAAAATGCGCTTATACAATCTTTCGAAGTCTCGTGTTGTTAGCATCAAATCCGCCAGCGGGTCGGAAAAGTGGGGGTCGGCACCGGCTTGCACCACAATGGCATTCGGTCGGAACCAGGACAGAGCGGGAACGACAGCGCCTTCTATCACCTCCATGTATGAATCCCCTTCCGTAAAAGGTTCGAGTGGGAGGTTCAATTTGAGCGAGCGTCCCATTCCCTTGCCCAATTCGTAAATCCAGCCCGTACCCGGGAAGAGGTATTCCCCCGATTCGTGAAGCGAAATTGTCATCACTTTTCCGTCGGCGTAAAAAATTTCCTGAACGCCATCGCCGTGGTGAACATCCAAATCGAGATACGCCACATGCCAACCTTTTTTTGTCATCTCCTTAATGGCAAGAGCCAAATCGTTATAGATACAAAACCCCGCGGCGAGTTTGGGATGCGCATGATGAAATCCTCCCCCCATTTGCAAAACCTTCTTCGCCTTACCGTTCAAGAGGAGTTGCGCTCCCAAGAGTGTTCCTCCCGCGACGATCCTCGCACCCTCCGCCATTCCGCGCACTATAGGATTATCCTGCGTTCCCAAGCCATACGATTCCACATCCGCCACATTTTCCCCTCGACTGGCGGCTTCCACTTTCCGCACATAATCTTCATCGTGAACTTCAAGCAACGCTTCGGGCGGAACTGCTTCCGGTTCAATAAAATCGGGCATTGCGCCGAGCTTATCGAGCAAATCCATTGTCATAACAGCGCGGAGAGGACTAAAGGGATGCTCGCTTCCCAAATTATAAAGGGAATATTTCGGTGAATAAATTACTTTTTGCATGATATATGAGGCGGCCAAACGACTTCAAAACCGGAACCGCAAATTTCCTCCGCAAGATTTTTTATTTCCATTGTATTGACGCGCAAGACCAATCGCATTTTTTCGTCCTTTTCGGGATACGAAAGTATGGAATGAATATTCACCTTCCTTTCCGCCAGAAGTTTCGAAAGCCGCGCCAATTCTCCGGGTTTATCGGGCATTCTTATATCCAATCTTCCGGAAGGACGCCGCACTCCCGTAAGGATAAGCATAGCATCCAGCAAATCCATACCGGTAATTATGCCCACCAATTTACCGTTTTCCTCAACGGGTAAACATCCTATTTTCATATCCCGCATCACTCGTGCGGCGGCTTCCACCGGATCGGAAGGGTGAGCGGTCTGGACGGGAGTTTTCATTATTTGCCTCACTTCATCCTTCGGATCGAAAGGGCGTTCCGTCAAGCGACTCGTAGCCAAGCGCAAATCTCTATCCGTAACAATTCCCACAAGTTTTTCATTCTCCAGCACCGGCAAATGTCTTATCCCTTTTTCTTGCATAAGGCGATAGGCATCGCAAAGTGTAGTTTGCGGATTCACCGTAACGGGATTTTCTTTCATAATTTCTCGAACAAGCATTTCATATTCTCCTTTAATAATCGGGTCTTTTAGCGCCTCCGGGCATCAGGGACAAATAAACATCGGGGGAAAGCGCCAATCCGTTTTCAAAAGCCAAGTGAATTTTCAATTCCCACAGCCACGGAATTTCTTCTATCATTTGCGAGACCTTGCCGAGAGCGGAGCCAAGAGCCTCCGTCCTGGAGCAATGTAATTCCGTGTGTATTTCTTCTATATCTCTATCCGTAAGAGGCGTAATTCTTAGCATTCTCCCCTTCGCGGTTGTAACCGAAATCAGAGGACCGAAAAGCATATCGGGTTCCACATGCACTTCGGCAAATTTCGGAGCGGAGACCTCCTTCGGCAAAAAAGCGAAACCGAATTTTTCCAATATTTCCCGAGCCGTTTCGTCTTCCACCTCGAGCGTCTTTTTGTCGTTCTCTTTTCCCGAAAGATATTTTTGAACAATTTCGCGAGCTTCCTCGCCTTTAAGATTTTCGTCCCACACCAATTTCCCAGCCGGTTTACTCTTGAATTCGGCATAACGAACTATTCTCGCCAATGCGCGAGCGGCAGATTCCGGAAATCGAAAAGCGGGAAATTGTCTTAATTTACCCTCCGCCTTTTCTTCGTTTACGAGAGGTATTGCTCCCGCTTCTCCCATTAAACAAAGCAAAACCGGTTTGCTTTTACCCGATTTCTTTTCCGCCTCTATCACACCATTTCTAATTGCATCCTCGACAGGTTCTATTCCGCAATTTCCCACGCAGGCATATCCGACAAGCAAAGAATGAATTTCCTCGTTCATCAGCATTTCAAAGACCGCCTGCCGGTAATGCTCGGGAGAAGTGAAAGCGCCCAGATTTTTTAATCCGCCTTCCGGAATTTCCAAACCGCCGGAGACGGCGGCATCGGCAAAAATGGTTGCCATTCCGGCCGAGTTCGCAATCACGCCCGTATTAGCTCCCTCCGGCAAGGGCTGATGCGCAAGAACGGTAGCCACATCGAAAAGTTCCTCGAGAGTCTCGGTAAGAATAACGCCCGTTTGGCGGAAGAGGGCTTCCGATTGTCTTGTGCCCAGGACAGCCACGTCGGATTTGGACTTTGCCGCTTTACGCCCTTCTGCGGTGCGAGCGCTTTTTACACAAAGAATGGGCTTTTTGTAGGACATTCTCCTCGCAATACGCACGAAGCGTCTGGGGTTACCGAATGTTTCCAAATAAAGAATCGCCATTTTTGTCTCGTGGTCCTCCTCCCAATATTGAAGAATATCATTACCCGAAACATCAGCGCGATTCCCTGCGGAAACAAAAGTCGTAAACCCGATTCCCTTCTCCATTGCGTATTCGAGAATCACCAAGCCCAACGCTGCGGAATGAGAAAAGAATCCCGCACAACCTTTATCCATTATCTTTGGCGCCAGACTTGCATTCAACCGAACATCTTTGGCGGTATTCATTACTCCCAAGCAACTGGGACCAATCAATCTGGCGCCGTGGCTACGAATCAATTCCACCAAGGCTTTCTGTCTTTGTACGCCCTCCTCCCCCGCCTCGGCAAACCCGGCGGAAACAACTATGAACCCTTTCGTACCGGCATGAATAGCCTTTTCCGTTACTTCATAAACCTTTTCCGCCGGGACGGCAATCACGGCAAGGTCGATTTTTTCCGGTATTTCCTCGACAGAAGAAAAAGCTTTTACTCCGTTCACCGAATCCGCCTCGGGATTAATGGGATAAACGGTGCCACGAAAACCGGCATTCAAAATGTTTTTAAATATCAAATGCCCTATGGAGTTCTCATCCCGCGAGGCGCCAACCACAGCAACCGTTCGGGGGCGCAACAAAGGCACCAAGGAATTCGCCACGGCAATTCTTTCTCTCAGATTTGCCCTTTCCCAATTAGCCTTCGAGCCGGAAACGGGAAATTCCACATGCACGGTATCCGAATGCCAAACGCGATGATTTTTAAACCCGGAACTATTAAATACATTTATCATCGGCTGATTATCGGGCAAGACCTCCGCCTCGAACTCAATATAACCGTTCGCCGCGGCAAGCCCGGCAAGGCGTTCCAACAAAATAGTGCTTATCCCCTTACCTTGGAAAGCATCTTCAATCAAAAAAGCCACCTCCGCCGATTTACCATTGCCCGTACCAACATAATTTCCAATACCGACAATTCTATCCTTGCCCCCTTCGTTGATAACAGCCACAAGGCATCCCGCCGTTTTAAAATCCCCCTCGCACATGTTATCTATCACGCTATCGGGCACTTCGGAAACCGCTGCCATAAAGCGCATCATCAAACTTTCGCGAGAAACCCTTTTCATAAACTCTTTAATTAAAGGCTTATCCTCCGGTTTTGCAGGACGAATCAAGACTCCCAGCCCGTCTTTAAGCAAAACATGTTCTTTATAATTGACCCCCTCGGGGATAATGCGAAACATAACACCTCAAAAATTTTGAATCGATTTTTTTACAAAAATAAAACAAATATCATAAAATAAAAAAGGTCTCGCCGCAGCGAGACCTTTAATCGGCAGAAACTCCTCAAGCCATCTTTTGAATTTCCGCCACCACTTCGGGATTTGCCAGAGTGGTAACATCGCCAACATCTTGCTTGTTAGCTATAGCCGCCAAAACTCGGCGCATTATCTTACCGGAACGAGTCTTCGGCATATCGGGTACAATCCACACTTTGCCAGGTTTAGCAATGGGACCAATTTCCTTGGCAAGCATATCGGTTACCTTCTGCTGAATTTCCTCGCTCGGTTCGATGCCCGGTTTGAGGGAAACGAATACATGCGGTATTTTACCTTTAATCGGGTCCGCAACCGGTACGACGGCGGCTTCGCCAACTTCATCCACCATCAAAGCGGCGGATTCAAGCTCCTTAGTACCGAGACGGTGTCCAGCAACGTTAATCACATCGTCAATTCGTCCAAGTATGCGAATATATCCGTCCGCGGCTTGTACGGCGCCGTCACCTGCAAAGTAAGGCCAATCATGCCAATCCTTGCTGTTCGGATCCTTATTGTAACGTTGATAATATTGCCGTATGAATCTTTCATCGTCTCCCCAAATAGTAAGCATTCTGCCGGGCCAGGGATTCTTAATACAGATATTCCCTGCTTTACCGCTACCAGCGGGGAGTTCGTTTCCTTCGTCGTCATAAATAACGGGATAAATTCCGGGCATTCCGGGACCTGCGCTACCGGGTTTCATTTTATGAATAGCAGGCACGGTAGAAGCCAAGAAACCGCCCGTTTCCGTCTGCCACCAGGTATCCACAATTACGGCTTCACCTTTACCGACAACATTATAATACCAGCGCCATACTTCCGGCTCGATAGGTTCACCCACGGTGGTCATGTGTTTAAAGTGATAATTGTATTTAAGCGGCTCTTCGGGACCAATGCGGCGCAAAGCACGTATAGCCGTAGGAGAAGTATGGAATATGTTCACATCCAATTCCTCCGCCACGCGCCAGGGTCTGCCCGCATCGGGGTAAGTCGGAACTCCCTCGAAAATAACGGAAGAAGCCGCCAAAGCCAAGGGACCGTAAACGATATAGGAATGTCCGGTAATCCAGCCAATATCAGCCATACACCAATAAACATCTTCGGGATGTATATCCTGAATATATTTCGATGTTCCCGTTACATAAGCCAAATAGCCACCTATGGAATGCTGGGCACCTTTCGGCTTGCCTGTGGTTCCTGAGGTATACATCAGGAACAAGGTATCCTCGGCGTTCATCTTTTCGGGTTCTACTTCCTGATGATAAAACTCTTTAATTTTTTCATTAACAATCACATCGCGTCCTTCCACCAAAGGAGTCTTAGCGGAATATTTACCGGGGTATCTTTGCCAAATAAGTACATGCTCGACTTTCTGTCCTTCCTTCTCGGCTTCCGCAACGGCGATATCCGCTTTTTCCTTATGATCGAGCAAGTTACCGCCACGATAATAAGCATCCATTGTAATCAATATACGGCTTTTGGCATCCACTATTCTATCGGCACATGCTTTGCCCGAGAAACCGGAAAATACCTGTGAGTGAATAACACCTATACGAGCGCACGCAAGCATTGTAATCGGCAATTCAGGCACCATCGGCATATGCAAAGTAACCGTATCCCCGCGCTTCAAGCCATAACTTTTCAGAAGGGCGGCGAATTCGTTAACGCGTCTATAAAGTTCTTGGAAAGTAATATGCATAATCGGTTCGTCTTCCGGTTCGGGGACAAAATGCAAAGCGGCTTTGTTCTTATACTTCGGCAAGTGGCGATCAATACAGTTGTAAGAAGCGTTTAACTTTCCGCCTACGAACCATTTGAAAAACGGCGGATTGCTATCGTCCAATAATGTATGCCAATACTCATACCAATCGAGCATATCTGCATATTCTTTATAACAATTCGGGAAATTCTCTTCGCCGAAGCGTTCTAGAATATCCTCGTCCGTCATGTTTGCTTGTGCAATAAATTTCGTTGACGGAGAGTAATATTCCTCCTCTTTCCAATGCACGGCAATTTGCGCTTCGGAGACCTCATTGTTTTGATTAATATTTTCGTCAGCCATAAAATTCCTCCTTATAAATTTTTAAGAACCCGATAATTATTCGCCAATGGGCAGAACAGTTTTTCCATAAGTTTCGTTAAGCACTTCGGCAAGAGCGAGATAAACGGCAGAGAAGCCGCAGAAAATTCCTTCCCAACCTGCAATAGTTCCAATAACAGCGCTGCCGGTAGCATCTTTTAGAGCCAATAGCCAGAATAAAATCCATAAAGTAAGGAAGACAACTTGTAGAGCTTTGTTATGCTTGAGAGTAGCAATCCACATTACAAAGGTAAACAAGCCCCACATAAAGAGATAAGCTACCATTGCACTTTCTTCGGGTCCCGCCCACCATTTAAGTTGCTTCATCAAAAGCAAGAAAACCAGTGTCTCCCAAAAGAGTCCATAAGACGTAAATGCGGTGGTGCCGAAGGTATTGCCCTTTTTCCATTCCATCCAACCGGCAAAAATTTGCGCCAGCCCACCGTAGAAAATACCCATAGCAAGAACCATTGTGCCAAGGGTATAAATACCGGCATTGTGCAAGTTAAGCAATACGGTTGTCATACCAAATCCCAGCAAACCTAACGGTGCCGGATTTGCAGTGGTGTCAACAACGCGAGTTTCTTCAGCCATGTTAACCTCCTAAATTTTTTGTTGGGAAATAATTAAGACCTAAAAACATTTTGTTTGTTGTTATGGGAAAAACAAGGAATGAATAATGGAAATTAAACTTAAAGGAAGCGAAATATCAGCTTGTATTAATTTGTAGTTTTGAATTCCTTTGGGAAGTGGTTTCGATTTACATTGCGAGCGAAAGTTCTTTTTCGTTCTTAGCCCTCTCCGAGAATTTAGCTCGCATTCTTGCACTAATCTTACCTAAATTTGTGTTGCCATATTCATTTAGCAGGGATTTATTCCCCGAACATTTATATTAAAAAATAATTTCTTTCAACGGCAAGCAACAAACTTCCACAAAAGAACACATTTATTTCTTCAAAAGATTTTTTCGTGCAAGAATCCTCAAAATGATATTTTATGTTAACAAAAAAATTATAATTAATCAATAATTTACTATCATTCATTTATTTTACACAGGCAAATTTTATTGTCTTGATTTACACTTAGAATAATAATAAATTTAATGACTAGTTTTTTTAAAATAAACGAAAAGGCAGGTGATTTAAGTGGTTGGTATTCAGGTTCAAGAAAATGAAAGCATCGATAGGGCTCTCAAAAGATTCAAGAAGAAATATGAACGCTCTGGAATTTTGAAAGAGTATAAAAAAAGAACTTTCTACTTAAAGCCTTCCATTGAAAAGAGAATGGAAAGGATGAAAGCAAGACGGAGAGCACTAAAAGAAGCGATGCGAAACCGGTAAGATTTATTGCCCCTCTTTCAGAGGGGTTTTTTAATTCTATTCTTTCCCATAATGATTGCCATTATGCAAATAATGTTTTGTAAAATGCGATGTGATTGAATTAAATGCCTCTTCCACGTCGGAGGTAAATTCAAACAGTTTTAAATCACCTTTACTAATTGTTCCAAATTTAACAAGCGCCTCAAAATTCAGAACTTCATTCCAATACTCTTTATCGAACAAAATAATTTTCATTTCCTTTTTAATCTTACCTGTTTGCACCAAAGTCAAAATCTCCATCAATTCATCCAAAGTGCCAAATCCCCCCGGGAAAACAACGAGTGCTTTAGCCAAATAAGCGAACCAAAATTTTCTCATGAAGAAATAATGGAATTCAAATGACAGTTCAGGAGGAACATATTGATTAATATATTGTTCATAAGGAATACTAATATTCAGTCCTATAGATTTTCCACCGGCAAGTTTAGCCCCCTTACTAGCAGCTTCCATTATTCCGGGTCCACCTCCACTACAAATAATAAATCTATTGTCTTGTAAAGGTAAAGAGAGACTCCATTCTGTTAACTTTTTAGAAAGTTCCACCGCCGCTTCATAATAACGGGACATTTTCAAAAGGGTCTCGGCTTCAACAAGTTTCTTCTTATAGTTTCGTTTATCCTTGAAATCTTTTTTTATTCTTCTCAAGTTCTTTTTCGCTTCCTTCTCAGAAACAAAGCGGGCTGAACCAAAGAAAACAATAGTATCAACAACATTGTTCTTCTTGAACCTGTCCTGTGGTTCATAAAATTCCGACAAAATCCTAATGGTTCTTGCTGCTGGAGAACTCAAAAATTTCTCGTTTTTGTAAGCCTTAATTGCCTTTTGTAGTTTTTTCATTTTCTCTCCTAAACTTTTAAAATAAAAAACCCGCAACCCAAACGGAGGTTACGGGTTCAAAAAATTTTCTACGTTCTATTTGTTATCCGAAGTACCAGGATTTTGCGAGTTATTATTTTTTTGCCCTTGAGATTCATTTGCCGGGGGCAATGTAGGAACAGTGGGAGTTGTAGGCACCATCATCTTGGAATTTTGAATAATACTTTCTCTTTGCGCTTGCGTAGTTTGTCCGGGAAGAAAGAAAAGATTAATAACAATAGCAAGAACAAAAAGGGAACCTCCCAACCACCAAGTAGCTTTACTCAAAAAATCAGCTGTTCTTCTCGCTCCGAAAACTGAGCCGAACGAACCTGAAGGTCCTCCCGTAATTCCCGCAAGCCCCTCGCCTTTACCGGCTTGTAAAAGGACAACTACCATTAATAAAAACGAAATAATGATTGTAATGACAATTAAAAAAGTGTACATCTTTTCTCTCCCAATAACTTTTGTAGCGGGGGAGGGATTCGAACCCCCGACACGTGGATTATGATTCCACTGCTCTAACCAACTGAGCTACCCCGCCACATTTTCAAAATTCAAGATTTCAAATATAAAACCCAATAACCGTTTCCGCAAATTTCTTTTTAGTTTATGTTTGAAATTTTAGAGGCTTTGAATAAATCTTCAAATTTCTTAAAGAAAAAATGCCAACAAAAACTCTAATTACTTGATTTATAACTTCGCTGAAGGTAAAAATTATTTCCTCAGCTTCGATAGACTTACTTTATTTTAAATTTATTTTTTAGTAAATTGCAAAAAGAAAGAATCATGTAGAGAAATACTCCCCTGCATCATTCTTCTGAAGTAAGCTTGGTACGATAAATAGGAAGGGCGGAAATGAAAGAAAGAATTCAGATTACACTTCAATTGCAAAATGTTAAAATGGCAATGAAAACAAAAAACAGACCCTATAGAACAAGTTTCAGAAAAATAAATATCACACTTTTCCCTAAAAAGCAATTGAAAATATAAAATAAATTTGTAGGAGCAAAACATGAAAAAATTAACTTTTCTCCTCGCGTTACTTATTTCTTCCAATTTGTCTGCTCAATCCTTCAATTTCAAATATTCTGTGTTGGGTGAGTGGGACAAAATGGGAAAGCCAAGTTATCTAGAGGCACAAAATGACACATTTGATGGGAAGTTCATGGCTCGTTTCAAAAACATAATGCGAGCCGCAACCAGCATTTTTACACATCATCCAGAACTCTATGACGATTCCGCAATGAATCATGTTGAACTAAAAGAAGATGCAGATGTTTATGTAACCTTTTTGAACGAAACTGCAGGATATCAAAACGTCTTGGGCTACTATTCATACAATCCCAACGATACTGCCTATACAACAAGTGATAAATCTTTGCGCTTGAATGGGGAAGACCAATATGGGGAAGTACCTTTCTACGATGCGATGAATAACACAAATATCACAGTCGAAGCATGGGTATTACCACTTAACGATGATAGATTCTCCATAATAAGACGCTATGGGGTATTTCAATTATACGTAGCATATTCAAGGTTATATTTTTGGATTAATTCAACAACTATCAGTACAAGCATTAAACTAGAAAAAAATGTTTGGAATCATGTGGTTGCCACAGTAGAAGATAAAGGCTCTTATTCTTTGGTAAAGCTATACATAAACGGACAACTAGCAAGGGAAAATGGTGTCGGAGGAACATTACCCTCTAAAAATAATGACATAACGGTTAGTTGGAGCGGTTCTTATTGGTACTTAAATGGAAATCTTGACGAAATTGTAATGTATAATAAAGTACTTAGTGAAGAACAAATCTTGGAAAGATACAATAAGGGGAAAAGTACTATTAATTTACCTTCGAACATCAATTTGAACAGCGACGTAATTTGCTGGTTCGACTTCAATAACGGCGATAATGCTACTGCCATTAACAAAGCTCCCCTCGGTAAAGGCTATGACATGACGCTTTATAACAATCCTACGCGAGAAAAAGGTGTATATAAACATATTCCAAGATCATTCCGAGAGCTTGCAGACGGTAAAATCACAATCATTTTCCCCAATGTTTCCTTTATTGGACGTGATCGCTGTTTAGTTCGGGGGAACAAAGTTAAAATTGGACATTTCTCTGCTGGTACTGTTATACACTGGTTCTTATATGCCAATGGATTTTCGGGCGGTAAAATCAAAACCGAATTCAGTGGGAAAAAATGTTTCTCGTCCGATGACGCAATAAATATAGAATCGCCAGAATATGACAGGCATGTTGTCATGTACAAGGACAATCCTACGGGAAAATTCATATTCGGTATCGAAGATATAATACAACCGTGGGGAGATAGAGATTTTGAAGATGCCGCCTTTACCGTATCAACTAATCCGTCCAATGCCATAGACGAACAACACATTATAGGTTACGGCGAGCCCCCTGCAAACCCGAAAGCTGATCTAAGCTTAACAAATACCGTCGACAATAATACTCCAAAAGATGGTGACATTGTAACGTTTACTTTAACCGTAAAAAACAGCGGTCCCCAAACAGCTCACAATATCAGCATTTATGATGAGCTCCCTGACGGAATGAAATTCATACAATATTCTGCTACTACGGGAGAATACGACACAAAAACAAAATTGTGGACTATATCGGAACTTGCAAATGGTTCAAGCGCAAAATTGGAATTAAGCGCACAAATAAATTTGGAAGACATTTCAGAAAGCGCTGTAGATTTAGGGAAAGCGGCCAAGTTCAACGTGTTTGTAATAGATACAATGCAACAATATAGCGCAGATGCCGAAGGTCGATTAGCTATTGGGAAAGAAGGGATTTTTGACAATTTTACCGTAGGGTATGAATTAAGAAATTCCCCCGATACTAACGGCGTTCTGATTGCGGGTTACAATTTAACTTACATTGGTGGCGTTATTTACGGCGGTAATGTATTATACGAGCACGAGACAAACCTGCCAGACAGCAATGTAGAAATAGTAAATGGTGAAGTAAAACAAGACACCGTAATTGATTTTACTGACGCAGAAAGCTACTTACTGAATCTATCAAACACTCTTTCCTCCTATTCCGTTAATGGCACAACAGAAATGACTTACACCCAATTATCATGCACAGGTACAAATCCATTCCTGAATGTATTCAGCGTAAAAGGGGAAGATATTTCTGCCGCCACAGAATTTGTAATCAGCGTGCCAAACGGAGCAGTCGCCCTCATAAACATAAGCGGAGACAATATTGATTGGGGCGGAGGGCTCGTTGTAAGTGGAACGGATATATCAAACGTACTCTATAATTTCTATGAGGCAAAAAACATCCGTATTCGTGGAATTGACGTAACCGGTAGCATTCTTGCTCCGAAAGCCCACATCAACTTCGTAAGTGGAGTTCAAAACGGACAAATGATTACTCGCGCACTAGAGGGAGCCGCTCAATATAATAATGTTCTCTTCAAAGGATTAATCCCTTCCGATTCAATACTAGTAAATATCGCAGAAATTGTTAAAGTGGACGAGGAAGACCCCGATTCTAAACCCGGAAACGGCGTCGAAAAGGAGGATGATTATGCATCTGTCTCAATATCATTTGCCGCCAAGGACACAATTAATAATACCGGCGTTGAATGGAAACTTGTAGGAAATTCTGGCAACGGAGATTTAATCTGGACAATGGTGCGAGATAAAGACGGTAAGATGCTTACAGGGAACTGGGGCGGTAAGATTTATCGCTCAGCCGATGAAGGCGGAACATGGTCGCTTATTAATCCCCAAATGTCGGTCAAATACATTTGGTCACTCGGAGTAGATGGAGATTACATTTATGCAGGAACTGAACAAGGATTGTACGTTTCCTCCGACAATGGGAAAAATTGGAAATTAGCATTTGGTAACAATATTGAAATTCGCTCTATATTCGTTAAAGATAATAAAGTCTATGCCGCAACGTGGGGCGGTGGCGTTTACTATTCCGAGGATAATGGGACAACATGGAAAAATATCAATGATAACTTGGTAGGAATACCATTTACTTCTATTGTTGTAACAGACAAAGGAACCATAATTTTAGGTAGTTTTGATTCGGGTATTTATCGTTCCACGGATGGCGGTAAAAACTTCGAGAACGTTAATATTGACTACCGATTTATCTGGACACTCGCCGTAAATTCAAAAGGTTACCTGTTTGCAGGCACATACGGAAACGGTATCTATAGTTCTATCGACGATGGCAATAGTTGGGAAAAGGATTTCGGAGTAACAGCTCGTTACATTTATAGCTTCAAAATAGATGCTGACAACAATCTTTTTGCAAGCTCCTGGTCTAGTGGCGTTTTTGTAGCTAAAAACGGTGGTACACTTAGAAAAGGGACCGCATCTGTATGGCATAAATTAGGATTAGCCGGTATGGGAGTAACTTCCGTAATACAAGGCGAAACACCAAATATCCTTTTCGCAGCAACGGAAGATGGTAAATTGTACAAAACAGAAAACGCATTACTGGGAGTTTCAAATCCTACTTCTACTCCCTACAAGTTTGAGCTGTTGCAAAATTATCCTAATCCATTTAATCCAACAACAACGATAAAATATACAATTCCCACAAAAATTGAAAATGGTCAAACAAAAGGGAAAGGAATTCACGTAACACTCTCAGTGTACAATGCTTTGGGACAAAGAATAGCAATTCTGGTAAACAAAGAGCTCACGGGAGGAAGTTACACGGTAAAATTCGACGGGAGAAATCTACCTTCAGGAATTTATTTTTATCGGATGAATGCCGGGAACTTTTCCACAGTAAGAAAAATGCTATTATTAAAATAAAAAAAGAAAAGAGGCGCTCCCAAGAGCGTCTCTTTTTATATCTTTTCTGAAAAAAGCGAAATGCAAAACTCGTTTCCATCTTGCGAATCGCTCTTACCATTCTTATTATTGGTTTTTTAATTTTTCAAATTAGGCAAATGGAACTCTTTAATTTTAACGGTGTAGTTTCGCTTTTAATAGCTTCTATTGAACTTGTTTTGATTCTAAACCTTTTATTGGTAAGTGAAAAAAATCATACCAACCGTTTGGCTCTCGCCCTGCTATTTTTGCTTTTTGCTTATCAATTGCTGGAATTCTTAATTTGCTATACGGGCACCACTTCCAACACCCCCGTTTATTTGGCATTGACCGTTATTACTTTTCTCCCGCCATTGGGACTTTATTTCATAAACGATTTTTACCAACTACATTTTAAAGGTGAAAAACTGCTTTTTCTTCCGGCCGTTCTCTTTTCCGTTTATTACCTTTTAAACATCGGTGAAACAGAGCTGGTAAAATGCACAGCCATTTATGCCGCTTATAAATATCCCGCCGAATTCCTTTACGGTATTTTTTACTATCTACCTATCTGGGCGGTATTTGTTATTCTTCCCTGGCAATATGTGAAAATCAAAGACAACAACACAAAAAAAAGGTTAACTCTTATTCTCACCATCGGGTGGTATTTAACTTTCACGCCGACATTTATAGTATTGTACATAAGCGATACCTACCGTTTTGCGGTGGAAAGCATTCTTTGCAAACAAGCTTTTATACTTGCCCTTACGTTGGCATATTTCATCATAAACAACAGAGAACGGAAAAAAATTTCCGACGAAAACGTAGCGACTTTCAAAACAGCGGAAGCAAAATAACCCTTATTAAATGAAAGAAACAATTTTAAATATTTATCTGATTATCGAAAAAAACGACGTCGTGGGGTTTCGTGCTATTTCTTACTCGGAAGAAGGAGACGACGAGGATAAAATACAATTCCTAAAATCGCGAGTCCGCGAGGATTTCGATAAAGCGGAGGATTTCCCCGCACCCGTAAATCGACTGGGTAAATTTATGAGTTACAACAAATTTTACAAGTTGGAAAAACAGGGAATGCACTTCCAACTTTTTGAAAATATTTTCCAAACATACGACGTTCCCGAAAATCCCCTTATATGTGTAACTCCCGTAGTTGACGGGGAAATTTGGGACGGAACGGAAAAATAATCGGGAGATAAAAATGAAAGAGATTGAAAAGAAAGCGATTAACACTTTAAGATTTTTAGCGGTAGATGCAATTCAAAAAGCAAATTCCGGACATCCCGGCATGCCGATGGGATGCGCCCCCATAGCATTCTTGCTTTATTCCAAAATAATGAAACACAATCCTAAAAATCCAAAATGGATAAATCGGGATAGATTTGTTCTTTCCGCAGGACACGGTAGCATGTTGCTTTACGGAATTCTACATCTTACAGGTTACGAAATATCGTTGGAAGATTTAAAAAATTTCAGGCAATGGGGAAGCATTACTCCCGGACATCCCGAGTTCGGTTTAACTCCCGGTGTGGAAACAACCACCGGACCTTTGGGACAGGGATTCTCCAATGCCGTGGGTATGGCAACGGCGGAAAAGCATCTGGGAGCAATGTTCAATAAAGAAGATATTCAACTCCTTGACCATTATATCTATGTAATCGCCGGAGACGGGGATTTAATGGAAGGCATCTCTCACGAAACGGCGGCTTTCGCCGGGCATAACAAATTGGACAATCTTATTGTCTTTTACGATAACAATAAAATTACTATCGACGGCAGTACCGATTTGGCAATGAGTGAAGACGTAGCCAAAAGATTCGAAGCGTACGGCTGGCATGTGCAACACGTTACCGACGTAAACGATTTGTCCGCTTTGGAAAGTGCCGTCAAAACCGCCAAAGCCGTTGCGGGCAAACCCCATTTAATTATTACGGATACTCACATCGGTTATGGAAGTCCGCACAAGCAGGATACCGCTTCCGTCCACGGCTCGCCCCTCGGAGAAGAAGAAGTTCGCCTAACAAAGAAAAATTTGGGCTGGGACGAAAACAAAGAATTTTTTATACCCGAAGACGTAAAAGAATTTTTTGAAAGTCTATTGCCAAACTTCCAAAGTTACGAGGACGTATGGCAAAGTAAATTCGACGCATATCAATCCAAATATCCTACCGAAGCGAGAGAGTTCAAGCGAATTTTCCAAAGTGAAATTCCCGAACTCAAATGGGAAGAATTCAAAAATTACGGAGAAAATGTCGCCACTCGCTCCGCTTCGGGGAAGGTTCTGAATTCATTGGCGGAACAATTGCCCGAGCTTTTCGGAGGTTCCGCGGATTTACATCCTTCAAACAACACTTATCTAAAAAATTACAAAGACTTCTCCGCAAATAATTACCTTGCACGTAACATTCACTTCGGCATTCGAGAACACGGAATGGCCGCAATAATGAACGGTATGGCATATTACGGCGGAATAATCCCCTACGGCGGAACATTTCTCGTCTTTTCCGATTATTTACGCCCTGCCATACGTCTTGCCGCAATGTCTCATCTTCGTGTAATTTATGTTTTCACTCACGATAGCATTGGACTCGGTGAAGACGGACCGACACATCAACCTATCGAGCATTTGGCTTCCTTACGGGCAATCCCGGGACTTATCGTATTACGCCCCGCAGATGCAAACGAAACCGTGTACGCATGGAAGATAGCCATAGAGACTAAAAACCAGCCCGTTGCATTAATTCTTTCCAGACAGAAATTGCCCATTCTGGATAGGGGAAAATACACGGATGCAGAAGGTACTCTGAAAGGCGCTTATATTCTTAAACATGAAAAAGATACCACGGCAAACATCATTATTATTGCTACGGGTTCGGAAGTGGCACTTGCTCTGGAGGCAGCGGAGGTACTGGAAAAAGAAGGTAAAAGCGTACGCGTCGTAAGTATGCCGAGTACAGAAATATTCGAAATGCAAAGCGACGAATATAAACGGGAAGTATTGCCCGAAAACATACAGAACAGAATAATAATAGAGGCGGGAGTCTCTCAAGGTTGGGAAAAATATGCCGGTTGCAAGGGGAAAATCATTTCCGTAGAAAAATACGGCGCTTCCGCTCCTTACAAAATACTTTTTGAAAAATATGGCTTCACAGTAGAAAAAATTTTGGAAACGGTTCAAGAGTTTTTCTAACAAAATTCAGCCTATGAAGCGTGGGACAAAATATACTTAATTTGCCCCACGCTTTCTTCCCCTATTTCAAACCAAAGAATTCCGGGAAATTAGATTCTCGCTTAGAATTCCTTACCACTACAAAATTTCTTTTAGCGTTTCATAATGCGCTTCCGCCGTTCTTTCGAGTAATTCGTCGGAGTGGGCGGTTGAAATAAACATTGCCTCGAACTGCGAAGGCGCAAGATAAACGCCGCGGCGCAACATTCCGTGAAAATATTTCGCGTAAAGTTCAGTATCCGATTTCACCGCGCTTTCGAAATCGGTTACGGGCTCTTCGGTAAAGAACATGCAACTCATCGAGCCGACGCGGTTCATTGCGAATTTTTTCCCGAGTTTCGCCAAATTTTCCGAAAACGCTTTTTCAATAAATTGAGCCTTCCGTTCGAGTTCGTCGTAAATTTGCGGATTATTTTTTATGTACGTCAACGCCGCAACTCCCGCCGCCATTGCAAGCGGATTTCCGCTTAACGTTCCGGCTTGATAAACCGGGCCGACCGGCGCAAGCGTGTCCATAATTTCTTTTTTCCCGCCGAACGCGCCCACGGGCAAGCCGCCGCCGATAATTTTCCCGAACGTAACCAAATCCGCGCCGATACCGTAAACCTCTTGCGCGCCGCCTTTTGCAACGCGAAAACCGCTCATCACTTCGTCGAAAATGAGAACGATTTTCTCCTCGTTGCAAAGGTTGCGCAACGCTTGCAAGAATTCTTTATCCGCAGGCACAACGCCCATATTTCCCGCAACGGGTTCAATGATTATCGCGGCAATTTCGTCTTTGTTTTTCTCAACAAGTTCGTAAACCGAATTGATGTCGTTGTAACGCGCCACAAGCGTATCTTTTGCATTACCTTCGGTAACTCCCGGGCTATTGGGAACGCCGAGCGTTAACGCGCCCGAGCCGGCTTTAATCAAAAAATAATCGGCGTGTCCGTGATAACAGCCTTCGAACTTGATGAACTTGTTTCTTCCGGTGTAACCGCGCGCAAGACGAATTGCGCTCATCGTGGCTTCCGTTCCGCTATTGACCATGCGAACTTTTTCCACCGACGGAACAAGCTCGGTTACAAGTTTAGCCATTTTTATCTCGGTCTCCGTCGGAGCGCCGAAACTTGTTCCTTTTTTCAGTGCGTCTTGCAATGCACTAACAATGAATTGCGGATTGTGTCCGAAAAGATGCGGTCCCCAACTACCGATGTAATCGATAAATTCGTTGCCATCGGCATCGAACATTTTCGCGCCTTCACCTCGTTCGATAAAAAGCGGCGTTCCTTTTACCGATTTGAAAGCGCGAACGGGCGAATTAACTCCGCCGGGAATATATTTTTGCGCTTCTTCGAAAAGCGCGGAACTTTTATCGTAATTCATTATAATTCTCCTTTATCGATTAATTTAGCAACGTCTTTCGCAAAGTAAGTTAAAATCATATCCGCACCAGCGCGCTTAATTCCGATAAGCGACTCAACCATCACGCGCTTTTCGTCAATCCAATCGAGACGTCCGGCCGCTTTTATCATTGAATATTCGCCGCTTACTTGATATGCCGCAAGCGGAATGTTGAAATTCTCTTTCACACGTCTGATAACGTCAAGATACGGACCGGCGGGCTTAACCATAATAATATCAGCGCCTTCCTCGATATCCGATTTAGCTTCGCGCAAAGCCTCGTCGGTATTTGCAATATCCATTTGGTGCGAACGTCTGTCGCCGAAAGCGGGAGCGGATTCCGCGGCGTCGCGGAAGGGTCCGTAGTAACCGGAAGCATATTTAACAGAGTAAGACATAATCGGCGTTTTCACGTAACCTTTTGCGTCGAGCCCTTGACGAATTGCAAGCACGCGTCCGTCCATCATATCAGAAGGCGCAACAATATCTGCGCCCGCTTCAACGTGCGTGATAGCTTCTTTCGCAAGCAGTTCGATTGTTTCGTCGTTCAAAATTTCTCCGTCGCGCACAATTCCGCAATGCCCGTGCGAAGTGTATTCGCACATACAAACGTCAGTAATCACAAGCAAATCTTTCACTTCCTTTTTTATTGCGCGAATCGCTCGCTGAACAATGCCTTCCGGGTCGTAGGCTTCGCTTCCCATTTCGTCCTTGTGTTCGGGGATTCCGAAAAGGATTATAGCGGGAATTCCTAAATCGCGCACTTCCTTGCACTCTTCAACCAAAACGTCAATTGACATTTGATAAACGCCCGGCATGGATTTTACTTCGTTTTTTATTCCGCTTCCGGGCATTACGAAAAGCGGATAAATTAAATCTTCCTTGCGAAGATGTGTTTCTCTTACCATGTCGCGCACAAGCGGATTGTAACGCAAACGTCTCATTCTTAATCTCGGAAACATCGCTTTCTCCATTATTATTTTATTTCAAAATTTTCTACGTCGCCGTTATTTTTTATGCAATCGCCGACGGAAATTCCGCGACGGAAATTTCCCGTTAGGAAAATTCCGGGATTTTCGCGCTCGAACTTTTCGCAATAATTTTCAATCTCAACATAACCTAAATTGTATTGTGGAATAGCTTTCTGCCAAACTTTAAATCTGACCAAATCTGGCTCGCCTTTTATTTTCATGATTTCGGAAAATTCGGGCAAAACTTCTTCAATAATTTTTTCTGGATTATCCCAATCGTAATCTTGTTTTCGCGCTCCGCCGATAAAAAGAGTGAACGCCGCTTTGCCTTCCGGCGCACGGTTCGGGAAAATCACCGATGACCAAATCGCGCCGAGAAATTTTTTCTTTTCGACGCCCGGAATTAAAAAGCCGAAGCCGTCAAGTTCTCGTCCAATGTTTTTCTTATCGTATCCCAAATAAAGCACCATCACTTTCGGATAGAATACAGAGCGTAATTTCCCCGGTAAATTTTCATCAAGCTGTTTGAAAACACTCGCCGCCGCATAAGCGGGAAGCGCGGAAATGACGTTATCCGCCATAATTTCTTCTTCGCTTTCTCCGAGCTTGTATTTTACGACGTATTTTCCGTTCTCATTTTTCACGACCGTCTCCGCTCTTGCACCGTAAATTATTTCATCGCTCAAATATTTCGCAAGAGCTTTCGGCAAGGTTTGCATTCCGCTTTTGAATGAAAACATTTTCGAGTTTTGTTTCGATGTTTCCGCGCGTCGCTTTCTTTCTTTCGCGCCTTTTATCATTCCTTTTATTAATCCGCCGTATTTTTCTTCAAGCGCATATAACTTCGGGAATGCAGATTTAACACTCAATTTATTTGGGTCGCCCGCATAAACGCCGGAAACAAACGGGTCGATAGCGTAAGTTAAAAATTCTTTTCCCAATCTTCTCTCGACGAATTGCGCAATGCTCTGATAATAGCCGTCTTCCGATTTCCCGATAAACGGTTCTACGAGCAAACGCAGTTTTGCCGAAGCGGAAAAAAGTTTTGTCTTGAAAAACGCTGGCGGTGAAGTAGGCAGAGCGTAGAGTTCGCCGTTTTTCAATATGTAACGCTTGTTTCCCGTTTCGTCTGCATAAACGAATTCGTCTTGGAGATTTAAGTCGTTTACGATTTCTTTAATTAACGGCGTTGTTTCAAGTCCGCTGTTCGGTCCGTAATCGATTAAATAACCGTTATCGAAAACCGAGCGCATCGTTCCGCCCGGCTCGGCGTTCGCTTCAAGTAACGTAATGTCAATGCCGTTTTTCTTTAAACGATACGCGGCGATTAATCCCGATATTCCGCCGCCGAGTATTACGATTTTTTGGGTATTCATAATCTCTTCAACACAATTTTTTTTAAAGCATCTATAAATATCGGTAAATCGTTCAACCCGTTGCTAACTTTATAATTATTAATTCCAGATTCCACCGCAAGTCGCATATATTTTTTCTTCAACTCGTAAAGCGTTTCGAGATGGTCGGAGACGAAACTAATCGGAACGACAAGCAAATTTTTAACGCCCGCTTTCGCCAGTTCCAGAATTTTATTTTCCGTTGAAGGTTCAATCCATTTAACAGGACCGACCTTGCTTTGGTAACTTATCGCGTAAGGATTGCTTTTCCCGCGCGCGTGCATAATCATTTCGACGCTTTCGATTATTTGCTTTTGATACGGGTCGCCTTTATTAATTAAACTTTCGGGAACGCCGTGCGCGGAAAAAAGAATAAAAACCTTTTCGGCTTTTTCAAAATGCGCCAACGCTTCATCAATTCGCGCATTAACCGCTTTGTGGTAATTTTCATCGTCGTGATATGAAGCGATAACGATTTGTTCTTCTTTCTTCGGTTTGAATTTTCTACTCCATTCGTTTAGTGACGAACCGATTGTAACTGCTGAATAATGCGGATACAACGAAAGCAAAACGATTTTGTCGTATTCCCCTTCTTTAATTTTCCACGCGGTTTCTTCCGAAAGCGGATGCCAATAACGCATCGCCGTAAAAACGTCGCACTTGCAATTTTCTTCGCGCAGCGCATTTTCCAAAGCGGAACGTTGCGCTTCGGTTATTTCGTTAATCGGCGATTTCCCTCCGATTTGCTTATACTGTTCGATAACTTTCGGCGCGCGTTTTCTTGCGATGATTTTCGCAAAGAATTTTTGCCCGAACGGAATTTTGAAAATATCCTTGTCGCTAAATAAATTGTAAAGGAAAGGCTCTACCGCTTCAAGACTATCGGGTCCGCCGAGATTTAACAAAACAACGGCAATTTTCTCTTGCGTCATACTGTTCTCGAATATTTCGTGTTATCTATATTTTTCTCAATAAACGCATCGAAATTCATTGCGACGTTGCGTATGAGCAAGCGTCCCGTGTTTTTCACAATCAATTTTTTATCTTGAATTTCAACAAGTTCGTCGTCAATCATTTCGCGAATATTTTTCAAACCCCAAGCGAAATATTTTTCGAAATCAATTCCGAATTCGTTTTCTATTTCGCGAAAGTCGAGTTCGAAGTCGCACATGATTTTCATTATCACTTTACGCCGCAGAATGTCGTCGTCGTTTAAATAATAGCCTTTTGCAATCGGGAGTTTGTTTTGTTCAAGGTCTGCGTAATAAGGCTTTTCCGCTTTTTGATTCTGCGCGTAAATTCTTCCGAACTGGCTAATTCCCGTAATTCCCGCGGCGTGCAAATCCGCTCCGCTACGCGTGGAATAGCCTTGGAAATTGCGATAAAGTTTCTTTTCGCGCAAAGCCACAGAAAGTTCGTCGTCGGGTTTTGCGAAATGGTCCATTCCGATAAACACATAGCCTGCGTCGGTAAGTTTTTCGATTGAAAGTTTCAACAATTCAAGTTTAACTTCGGGCTTCGGCAAATCTTCGGTTCTGATTAACGCTTGATGTTTTTTCAACCAAGGGACGTGAGCGTAATTGAATACGGCAATTCTATCGGGCGAAATATCGATTATTTTGTCGAGAGTTTCCGAGAACGTTTCGGGCGTTTGGAACGGAAGTCCGTACATCAAATCGATATTTACGCTAATAAAACCAAGTTCGCGCGCCCAATCGATAACCTGAACCGTAATATTTTCGGGCTGAATTCGATTAACCGCAATTTGCGTTTTTTCGTTAAAATCCTGAACGCCCATGCTTACGCGATTAAAACCGCTTTCGCGAAGCGCGCTCACGTGTTCCTTCGTCATTCCGCGCGGGTCAATTTCGCAACTGACTTCGGCGTCGTCCGCAAAATCAAAAGAGTTGCGAATATGCGTGCCCAAATCGTAAATTTCATCGGGCTTTAAGTGCGTCGGAGTTCCGCCGCCCCAGTGCAATTGCACGACTTTTCTTTCCGGATTTAATTTTTCGCGAAGCAAATCGATTTCGCGCTTAACGTATTCTTCGTAAGAATGAATTCGCTTTCTGTTGTTGCTTACAATCATATTGCATCCGCAGAAATAACAAAGCGTGTCGCAATAAGGAAGATGCACGTAAAGCGAAAGTTCGCGTTTTTCGTCGTTCGCCTTTTGAAGTTCTTCTTCGTATTTCTCACGGTCGAAATTTTCGGAAAAATGGGGCGCGGTCGGATAACTCGTGTAACGCGGTCCCGGTCTGTCGTATTTTTTAATCAGTTTGTAATCTATGTTAGTGTTATTCATGATATTTCCCGGATTTTTCTTTTACTGTGTCAACAAGCAATTTCGCTTTTCGCGGTTCGACGTCGGGCAAAATTCCGTGTCCCAAATTAAAAATATGTCCGTCGCCCTTGCCGTAATCTTTCAAGACGTTTTCGGTTTCGGAAATTATTTTCTCGTCGTTTGCGTAAAGCAAAATCGGGTCGAGATTTCCTTGCAACGCCACGGCGTCATTCGTTTTTTTACGCGCTTCGCCGAGCGACGCCGTCCAGTCGAGACCGATTACATCGGCGCCAGCTTTTGCAATTTCTTCATGCGAATGATTAGCGCCCTTCGAGAAAACAATCGCGGGAACATCGTATTTGTCGGAAATTGCAGTGATGATTTTCTCTATGTAACGCAACGAAAATTCCAAATAATGATTTTTCGCAAGCGCCCCGCCCCACGAATCGAAAATTTGAAACGCGTCAATGCCGGCTTCGATTTTCGCGGAAAGATATTCGATTACGGCGTCGGCGATTTTATCGAGCAAAAGATGCGCGTCGCTCGGGTTATTGAAAATAAAGGCTTTCGCGTTCTTAAAATTTTTCGAACCGCCGCCTTCCACCATGTAAGTGAAAAGAGTCCACGGCGAGCCAGCAAATCCGATTAACGGCACACGTTCGTTTAATTCTTTTTTCGTCAATGAAACTGCATCACAAACGTAACGCAATTTTTCCGCAACGCCGCTTGCGTTTAGTTTTTCAATATCTTCGCGAGTTTCGATTTTTTTCTCGAAGCGCGGTCCCGTTTTCTCAATCATTTGATAAGGCATTCCCATCGCTTCGGGAATTACGAGAATATCGGAAAAAATTATCGCCGCGTCAACACCGATAATATCCACGGGTTGAATTGTAACTTCCGCGGCAAGTTCGGGCGTTTTTACCATTGTAATAAAATCGTGTTTCTCGCGTATCTTTCTGTATTCGGGCAAGTAACGTCCCGCTTGTCGCATAATCCAAACGGGAGTTCGTTCCGTTTTTTCTTTTCTGCAAGCCCGCAAAAACAAATCGTTTTTCATTCAGTTTTCCTTTCTTAAAATACTAATTGCAAGAACCGCCGCATCGCGAACCGTAAAGCGTTCGGGAATGGCGGAAGGATTTACTCCTTTATTTTCAAGGCTACGAGCGGTTACGTCGCCAATCGGGATAACAATCGTATCGGAAAAATATTCCGCTGCGTTTTCAATTTCGAGCAAGTCGAGAAATCCTTTAACGGAAGAAGGGCTTGTAAATACAAACGCATCGGGCTTTCGCATTTTTAATTTATTAATATCTTCAAAATGGGCGCTTTTTGTTACGGTATCGTAAAGCGGAACAAACGCAACGTCCGCGCCGCGCGCAGAAAGTTCTTCACGCAAAACTTTCCGTGAAATTTTGGAGCCGGGAATTAAGAAACGCTTTCCGCTCAAATCTTTTTCGAACATTTCAAGCAAGCCTTCCGCGCTGAAAACTTGCGGAACAATATCGGCTTTTATTTTCAGCATTTCCAGCTCTTTCGCCGTTTTTTCTCCCGTCGCGGCAATATGAAGCGAATTCGGCGCAATAAAATTTCTCGGCTCGATGATTTCGAAAAAAAACTTAACGGCGTTTGCGGAAGTGAAAATCAGAAAATCGAACAATGAATAATTTTTTATTACGCTCAAATCTTTTTCGGAAAGTTTCAAGCGCTTCGTTTCAATTGTCGGGAAAAAGAATAATGAAATTTTCTCGCTTTGTAATTCCCGCAATTCCTTTTCGGATTGCTCGCGTGAGCGCGTAATCAATATTTTGTATTCGGTTTTCATCCGCCGTAAATCTCGTCAAGAATTTCTTTCGCACCGGCGCGCAACATTTCGCGAGCAAGCGTAACGCCGAGTTTTTCCGGTTCGTATTTGCTTCCGCGCACGCGTTTTCTGAAAGTAACCGTGCCGTCGAGCGAGCCGACAAATCCGCTTAAATACAAGCCGTTAGCGCGCACTTCCGCGTAAGCGGCAACGGGAGTTTGGCAACCGCCTTCGAGTGTTCGCAAAAAAGCGCGTTCGGCAAGCGCGGAAACGTAAGTGTCGTTATCGTGAATTGTCGCAAGAATTTCCTCGATGAATTCGTTTCCTTCTTTAATTTCAACGCCGAGCGCTCCTTGTCCCACTGCGGGCAAAATAATGTAAGTCGGAATTACGGACGAAATGTGTTTCTGCAATTTTAATCTTTCCACTCCTGCGCGCGCTAAAATCATTGCGTCCCATTTCGATGAAAGAAATTTATTTATGCGCGTCGGAACGTTTCCGCGAACGTTCACTATTTTCAAATCGGGACGAACGCTTAATATTTGACTTTTGCGTCGTAAAGAACCGGTTGCAACGGTTGCGCCTTCGGGCAAGTCTTCGAGCGTTATGCGTTTTTTTCGCGCAATCAGAACGTCCTCGGGCGCGTGGCGTTTCGTAACCGCGGCGAGTTTCAAGCCCGCAGGCAGTTCGGTTTGTAAATCTTTAAGGCTGTGCACCGCCAAATCTATTTTTCCGCTCAACAAAGCGTTTTCAAGTTCTTTCGTGAAAAGTCCCTTGTCTCCGATTTTCGACAATTCTTTGTTGAGAATTTTATCTCCTTTCGTAACGATTTTCTTCAATTCCACCGTTACGTTTTTGTTCTTCTTTTCTATTTCGCGTTTAACGAAATTCGCTTGCCACAAAGCCAAATCGCTTTTGCGCGTTCCTATAATTATTTTCTTTTTCATAAAATTTCCGATTTATTTTCGTCAGAAGCGTTTTCGTCAAGATTAAACAATTCGCGTATCATTTCGTAATAAGCCGCTTTTTCTTCTTCGCTTTCCAATTCTTTGGATATGCGTTTCAGATTAATCGTCGGATTGTGAAGTATTCGTCCGATTAAACGTTTCGTCATATTTTCCACTTTTTCAAGTTCGTGCTTGTGAAGTTTGTGTTTTATCTTTTCATATTCGTCGCGTCTTATTTCCTCGAAAAACGCGCGCAAAAGTTTTATGGTGGGTAGTACGTCAAGCGTATTGAACCAATCGTAAAAAAGTTCGAGTTCATTTTCAATTATTTCCTTAACCTTCGGAATTTCCGCTTTTCTGCGTTCGATATTTTTATCGATAATAATATTCAGCGAGTCAATATCCTGGTAAAAAACTTCGTCAAGGTCCGCTACTTTCGGATCGATGTCGCGCGGTAGAGCGATGTCCATAATTACAAGAATTTTCCCGCGCCGTTTTTTCATCGCGGATTTTATTTCATCGTAAGTAAGAATAAACTCGGGCGCCGACGTGGCGGAAAGGATTACGTCGTATTCATATAAGTTGTTTTTGAAATCGTTAAAGTCAATAAACTCGCCGTTTAGTTTTCGAGCGAGCGCTTTCCCGCGCTCTTCGGTTCTGTTTGTAACGAAAAGTCGTTTCGGTTGCTTCTCCGCAATGTGTACCGCCGCAAGTTCCGCGGTTTCCCCCGCTCCGATAATCAGTATCTTTTTATTGTGGAGAGTATTAAAATATTTTTCGATCAACTTAATGGCTGCGTAACTAACAGTTATAGCCCCTTCACCTATTACAGTTTCGGAAATAACACGTTTGCCCAGCTTAAGAGTTGCAAGCTGAAGTTTGTTAAAAACAGCTCTGCTAAAATTATTCTCACTTGAAAACTGAAACGCTTCTTTCACTTGCCCGAGAATTTGGCTGTCGCCGACAATTAAGGAATCAATACCAGATGCCACCTCAAAAAGATGTCTAACAACCTCATCGTCATAAAACACCTCGTAATTATCGTCATTCAACCCCATTATATTTTTTACACGGAGCATTGCCTTGATTAAATCCTCAAGGGTGAAATCTTTATCGTCGCCAAATACAAAAATCTCAGTACGGTTGCATGTGGATAACACAATTCCCTCTTTTACACCGTGGGTTTTAAGATATTCAATTAAAAGTTTTTTATTCTCGTCATCTAAGGCAAGACTTTCTCTTAATTTTATATCGCAAGTTCTATGATTTATGCTGAATCCGTAAATCTTCATTTTTTCAAAAAGTGTGAAAAGAATGGTTCAAAAAAGCGGTAATTACAGAGGCGGCGACCAAAAAGACAAAGGTCAAAACATTAAAGAAAACAAATTTCCTACCGTGTATTATTTTCAAAATCTTCAATACGGCTCCTATGAAATAAATCAACCAAATCGTAAGGGTCAATACCACCTTTAGGTCACCGTAATTTGTCTGTGGGAAAATCGTAGGTAGCCATAACAAGCCGATAGCCAAAGCCAACGATAGCAACACGAATCCCAAATAAAAAGACACACTCGATAAATTATACAATATTTCCAGATTGGGGAGTTTATTAAAAAAAGCATCGAAACGATTTTTTTTTAACTTTGAAGAAAGCACCACATACATCGTTCCGTACGCAGCAGAGATACTAAACGCTACATAACCAATGAGAACAGCAATTACATGAAAGCTAATATAATTGTTTAACAATGCTCTCGAAGGATTAGAATTCGCTTTTGTCATAATTACGGAAAGAGCTTGAAAAAGGAAAGAAAAGAAAACTATCAAAAAGCCCGTTCCGTATATTTCCGTCAGAAGTTCCAATAGAAAATATACAAATGCCACAGCGAAAGCAACAAAGGTAAAAAGCCCGCTCTTAGTCGTAAGCGGGAAGTAATTCAGCTTCGAAAAAAGCCAGAAAATAAAAACCAAATGGGAAATAAGCGCAACAAACAGAAGGAAACGTTTGGCCCGGGACAAATGAGATTCGCTCGCTTTAACATCAAGCAAATATGCTATAAAAACAATCAAGTATTCAACCGTCAACAGAAAGGAAAAGCCAAAATTCATGCTTAACTAAAAATTTTATTAATTAAAGTTTTTAAATTACAAAAATCTCTCTAAACTGTGGTAAACAGAACATTCGGCTATATAAAGAAAAACTCTGCAATTTTTCCGATACTCTCCAGCATTCTTTTCCCTTTTTGTATATTTGTACTGTAATATTTAAAAACTTGTTAAGGGAACTAACGGGGTTTGGAAATCAAAGGCAGAACTGTAAAAAAAAGTATAGCTATAATCGTTGTTTTGTTCTTGGCAACGCTGAACTCAAAGGCTCAAACGTGCGGTTTCGGATGCTTGGGTATGAGCGGATTTTATGGCGGTTATACCGTTCAGGAATATAACGCGGAAAACTTCAACTCGTATGTTGCAAAAACATTGGGCGGAAAAGAACCGGAAGAAAAGTTCGGTATGGCACAAGGTTATCGTTTCGGTGCGAATATTTTTCGGGCGGATTTCGGTGGCTACTTCGTTACGGCAAAAGGTTTTTATCAACTTCTGAAGGAAAGGCACGAATACGTAATAAACACTTTTTCCGACGAAAAAGAAGATTTGGACATTAGACTTAATTATTGGGGACTCGGATTGGATTTCGGCTTCAGAATATTAAATTTCCTTGATTTAAAACTGCTGGAGGGCGGTGCCACAATTTTCAACTCACAAATAGAAAGAAGCTATTCGAAAAACTCCGAAACGCAAGTCTCTACGTACGAAACCGTAAAAACGGACTTGAGTTATTACGTAGGCACGGGATTAATTATTCACATTATCCCGAATTACATCAGTTTAGAAGGCACGGCATTTTACGGAATTTTCACTATTGACAAATTGGAAAACGAGGACGGAAACGAATTTCCGCTCGGCAATAATACGCTCCCCGTCTTCGAAGGAGGAAAATTCGGAGCGACGGTTCAGATAAATTTGGGTTTGCCTTTATAAATCAAATCGTTCACTCGGCATCGTAGTGAATCAAGGCGTGTACCTCATAATCCTCAAGCAAGCGTCTCCCTTTCAAAAAATCCAGTTCAATAAGGAAAGAAATTTGCACGACCTTCCCTCCGAGTTGCTCCACCAAATTTGCCGCCGCTTTCATTGTTCCCCCCGTAGCAAGCAGGTCATCATGAAGCAAAACATTTTCTCCCGGTGCTATCGCATCCTTATGAATTTCAATTGTATCCTCTCCATACTCAAGCGAATAAGTTTCGCTCAACGTTTCGGCGGGAAGTTTGCCCGGCTTACGTATCGGTACGAATCCCACACCAAGTTTAGCCGCAAGCGCTCCACCCAGGATAAATCCACGCGATTCAATCCCGACAACTTTCTGAATACCCTTGTCCTTGCTCAATAAATAAAGGCGTTCCAAAGCGTTTTGAAAACCCTCGGGATTTTTCAACAATGTGGTAATGTCTTTGAAAATAATTCCTTCTTTGGGGAAATTCGGTACATCGCGAATTAAACTTTTGAGTTCCATTTTACTCCTCAAATCGTTTCAACTTTCTGTTTAGAAAATTAATGAATTCCTTATACGTAAAAAAATTTATAACTTCCCTTTTTTGCACTCCGCCTTTACGAGCAATTTTTATTCCATACTTAATGTAATCAATATGGGAAACGGAATGTGCATCGGGATTTATTGCGAACAGGCAACCTTTCTCCCGAGCATAAAAAATATTCCGCCAGTCAAGGTCGAGGCGATAGGGATTTGCATTTATCTCGATAGCCACGGAATTCCGAGCGCATGCATCGATAATCTTTTTGATATTAACTTTATAACCGTCCCTTTGCAAAAGCAATCTTCCTGTGGGATGAGCCAAAACATCGGTGAAAGGATTCTCGACTGCACGAATAATTCTATCCGTCATCGCTTCCTCGCTCATCCCGAAATTAGAATGAATCGAGGCAACGACAAAATCAAATTCTTTCATAATTTTCTCGTCATAATCCAACGAGCCATCGCTCAAAATATCCACTTCTATTCCGTGCAGAATTTTTATCGCAAAATCTTTTTGCAATTTTTCAATTAGTTCTCTCTGTTTAAAAACCCTTTCCGGCTCAAGTCCGTTAGCATAAAAAGCATTTTGGCTATGGTCGCAAACAGCGGCGTACTCGAAACCGGATTTCTCGGCAGCCTGCAACATTTCCTCCAGACTATTCAAGCCATCGGAAAAGGTGGTATGGAAATGCAACAATCCTTTCATTCCCTCCACAGTTAAATCGGAATTCTTACGCAAATTCTCCGGCAGCAAGAAATATTCTTTCTCTCGCATCTCGGGAATAACAAACGGCAAGCCTTTTTCCGTAAAAAACTCTTCCTCTCCGGTCTTGTTTTTCAATCCCAATTCGTTCAAGAAATCTTCCGAGCCTGTTTTCTCAAGCAAAAGAGCATCATAAACAGTCTGCTTTTCCGCAACGATAATTTCGTTTTTCTCAAACCCGCCGAATTCACAAGAAAATGTTTTGAAACCGTCACTATTATCTTCAGCAATAATATCAAGCGTTCCGCGAATTTCATCCGCAAATTCCTTTATTGACCGTGCCAAAACGAGCACCTCGATTTTAGAAATCACCTCTCTTACACGGCGGTATTCCCCAACAGGCGTCAAATTTTGAACAGACGGGATATTGTGCAAAAGCTCGAGCAGATTTTTCATTAACGTATCCGCCGAATGCAGGTACAAAAACCTTTTACTCTCCTTTAACTTTTCCAGCTGGGAAAGAATTTTGGCTTCCGTTTTCTTTCCAAAACCCTTTAATGTGGAAAGCTTTCCTTCCTTACAAGCCTTTTCCAAATCGAAAAGATTTTCTATTCCCAAAGATTCGTGCAAAAAGGCAATTTTCTTAGCGCCTAATCCTTTAAGGGAAAGCAATTCCAAAATTCCCTCGGGAGTTTTAGCAATAATATCGGTTAGTTCCGCGCTTTCTTCATCATAAACGAAACTCTCAAGAAAGGCAAGAATTCCTTTCCCTATACCTTTTACACTCTTAATACTCCCATCCTTTATCATCTCTTTCACATCGCCCTCCAAGCGACGTATCGTAAAGGAAGCGTTTCGAAAAGCTCTCACTTTAAAAGGATTCTCGCCATGGAATTCTAACAAATCGGCATAAAGCTCAAGCGCTTTTATTATATCTTTTTTATCCATTTTTGCGACTCATTAAATTCGGAACTCAATTACAAATTTAGAAAAAGATTTCGAATTGAAAGAAAACCTGAAGGTAACAAACGTTTTTTCCTTCACCTCATTTTCATTACATTTATTTTTGAAATTAAAAATTTCTGTGAGGTGAACATGGCTGATAAAAAAGCAAAAAAGATTGTCACCGAACTTTTCGAGCAAGCGGGCATTCAAATAAACGGGAATAAACCTTACGACATCCATGTACACGACGAAAGATTTTACAAGCGAGTAATTAACGAAGCCATTCTGGGCTTCGGCGAATCCTACATGGACGGCTGGTGGGATGCGGAACGACTCGATGAGCTCATTACAAAACTCGCCCTTGCAAATCTCGAGGAGAAAATTAAAGGAAATTGGAAAATCGCTTTGCACATCCTTCGTTCCAAAATGTTTAACTTGCAGAAAATTTCCCGCGCAAAGGAAGTGGGCGAAAAGCATTACGACATCGGAAACGATTTGTACGAACGCATGTTGGACAAAAGAATGAATTACACTTCCGCTTATTGGAAAAACGCATCGAATCTGGACGAAGCACAAGAAGCGAAGCTGGAATTGATTTGCAAGAAGTTGGAATTGGAAGAAGGAATGACCGTTTTGGAACTCGGCTGTGGCTTCGGTTCTTTCGCTGGCTATGCAGCGGAAAAATACGGCGTTCATGTAACCGGCTTTACAATTTCGAAAAACCAATACGAGTATGCAAAAGAACGTTACAAAGATTTGCCCGTAGAATTTCACTTCGACGATTATCGTAATGCAAAAGGCAAATACGACCGTGTGATATCCATCGGCATAATGGAACACGTCGGTTACAAAAATTACCGCACATACATGGAAGTCGTCAAGCGGACACTTAAGCCCGATGGTATTGGCTTTGTACATACGATAGGGCGAAACGATAGCGCCACAACGGCAAATCCGTGGATTACAAAGTACATTTTTCCAAACGGCATGCTGCCTTCCGTGGCTCAATTGGGTAAAGCGATGGAAAAACTTTTCGTAATGGAAGATTGGCACAATTTCGGACCCGACTACGACAAAACTCTAATGGCGTGGCATAAAAACGTAAACGAAGCATGGGACGATTTGAAAGGCAAGTACGACGAACGTTTCAAAAGGATGTGGGATTTTTATCTACTCAGCAGTGCTGCCGGTTTCCGCTCGCGGGATACTCAATTGTGGCAAATCGTCTTTACACATATCGGCAGGAAACAACCCGGTAGAGTTTGCTAATGACAGAAAGCGAAATCATCATTGTGGGAGGAGGTCCTGCAGGCTCCGCCGCGGCGTGGGAGCTAAAAAAAAACAATCGTGAAGTATTAATTCTCGACAAGGCAAAATTCCCACGGGTAAAACTTTGCGCGGGGTGGGTTACACCGAAAGTCTTTCGCTTATTAAACACTTCCCCGTCTGATTATCCATACGGCATTTTGAAATTCGACAAACTTTACTACGACTTTGGACTCTTGCGTTTTCCATTACCCACCACACAATTTTCAGTCAGACGATATGAATTCGACAATTGGCTACATGAAATCTCCGGTGTAAAAATAGTTCAACACGAGGTCAAGGAGATACAAAAAAAGAACGGTGAATTCATCATTGACGGAGAATACAAGTGTAAATATTTAATCGGCGCGGGTGGGACATACTGTCCCGTTTACAGAACATTTTTTGCAAATGCCAATCCTCGTTCGAACGTGAATAAAATAGTCGCCATGGAAGAAGAATTCCCATACGACTGGCAAGAGGAGCGCTGTTTGCTGTGGTTCGGGGATTTAAAATTACGAGGATATGCATGGTATGTTCCGAAAGCAAACGGTTATCTAAACATAGGCTTGGGCGGAACATTCGAAGGCTTAAAGCAAGATGGGAAAAACATAAAATATTACTGGGAGAAATTCACACAAAAGTTGGAAACATTAGGTTTAGTTCGTAATCACAAATTCAATGCGAAAGGATACTCGTATTTTTTACGAAGCAATGTTGAAAAAGCGAGAGTAGGAAACGCTTTTATTGTGGGTGATGCAGTAGGACTCGCCACTTTGGACATGGGCGAAGGAATAGCTCCCGCAATCGAAAGCGGAATTTTGGCAGCAAAGGCGATAACAGAGAACAAAGAATATTCGATTAAAACAATCGCGAAATATAGTCTCGGCTCCCTTTTGTTCGCAAAAAGATTTTTGAAAGGACTAAGAATTTAGGGGAAAATCACTCGAGTTTTTTCAAAGCCTGTTTAATTTGCTCAACGGTATTTTCGTACCTTTTAAGCTCCTGCTCCAATTTATAAACTTTATAACTTTCCAAACTTTCCGCTCCTCCTAGAATCCAATTGATATCGCATCCCAACTTCAGAAGCCTTCTCAAAATTTTTGTGCCCGGTTCTCTTTTGCCGCTAATATATTGTTGAAGCTGCTGGGGTTTTATTCCCATCGCATCCGCCAAGGCGCGAAGCGTACCGTATTTTCTTTTGGCAAAGATTCTAATTCTTTCTCCTATATCCAATCGCAAATTTTCTTCGGAGAAGAAATCCAATTCCTCTTCATCCTCTTTAAAAAGGTCAAGCTCCAACTGGTAATTATCAATTATCTCTTTTATACGATTGTAAATATCCTCGTCAATTCTGGGGCTTTCCTTTAATAAATAGACCAAAGTGTGTTGACGCAACCCCAATTTTTTTGCCAGCCATCCCACTTTTATTCCGTAGGTTCTCAAAAGGAATAATATTTCTTCCTGTTTTGTCAATTCTAATTCTCCACAAATAAAAAAAGAACGGTTTAAAATAAGAAAATTGTACTTAATTTTTTCCGAAAGTTGGGGCGGGAAGAACATAAATAAAAAAGGCTGCCCGAAGGCAGCCTAAATTTATTCCCATGATGAAGATGTGTTGTTACTTAACAAGCATCATCTTCTTGGTTACCGCTTTGTTACCGGCTTGTAAGCGATAGATATAGGTACCGCTTGCGAGATTACTTGCATTGAAGTATTTCTCATAAACACCGGCTTTCATATGTTGACCGCTAATCAAAGTAGCAACTTGTTGACCAAGAATATTATAAACTCTCAGATCAACGGTCATATCTTTCGGCAATCCAAAGCGGATAACCGTTGTGGGGTTGAACGGGTTAGGATAGTTTTGATCTACGAAGAACTTCTTCGGAATCAGTCTTTCCTCTACGCCCGTTGTCTTATCAACGATAGAGAAGTGTAAAGTATCCACACTTGCAACAATACCTTCGGAAGGCTTATTGCTGGTGGTCCTAACAGTTACCATGACTGCACCGGAATCGGCACCCGCAAGCCAGCCGACCAAATCCTGCCCCGTAAATGCATAGAAAGTATCGGTCGGGACAGTTGACATATAATCTTGCTCTTTTCCAGTAGCATCGAATACAACTACTTGATAGAGCAATTGATCACCGTTAAGGTCAACGGCAGAATGCCATTGTAATGTATAATCATGAGCAGGATCGGTAACATAAACGGTCTTCCCTTCCACGCTATCATGGAAGAACGTGGTAAAGTAGAAATGCGGATTAGGAGCAACATCAACGTTTTGCTCGAAATCGCTATAGAAGCGCGGCCAGATTTGATAACCGTTATCCGGTGTACTGCTGGACGTCCATTGTCCTACAATTCCCATTACATTAACAGGCCATGTAGGTTCGGGATTATTATCCATCAAATGAGTATCTCTATCAAGATACATCGGGAATGATTGCCAGCCATCAGTTAGATAAATTTTAGCACTGTGTCCGGAATCGGGCCAAGCGGTATCTCCTTCCTTGCCTACACCGTTAATCTTAATAAACATACCTTCATACTCTTCACCTTTCTCGTTCAGAGTTGCAAGGTCAACCTCAATAGGTGCAGGAACAGTTCCAAGACCCAAAGCATTAATTTTTGCAGGGTCCGTAACCTTTAATTCTGTCAAGCCTTTATATTGGCTTACTTCGCCCGTAACTTGCAAGATAGTACCTATCTCATAACGGATAGAATCATTACCACTCTGGTAAATCATAATCGCAGCTGTTTCGTCCTGAATTGTAACAAGCAAACTAGAAGGAGAATAGCTTGGAGAAGTAACAACACCCTGTACAGTTACTTCTTCACCCAATCTATCAGGGACGAAATCACCGTTTGCATCCACCTTAACGTCGGCGATAGGTTCTGCAGTAACTTGTTGAATATCAACAATAACAATCGGAATCGGATTTCCGCCTCTCGGAATACCGGAATAAACAACTTCGCAGAGGCTATCGGCATCCATATTCGCGATACGAATTTCATCGATTTGTCCACCGTGTGGTGTACCGTCAACAGTGTTTATATCATGGTCGATAATTTCAGGATTCCAGTTATTAGGATCAGTAATATCCCCGCCTCTGTATTCAACTCTCCAGATGGCATTCATGGGATCCGAATCTGCTCTGGAACCGGTAAAGAAATCAACAAAGCCGTCTTTATCGACATCGCCGACAGCTCCGCCTGTCAATCTACCTGCACCCAGACCAGAAAGATTAGCAACAGCATGAATTTGCATTGCACCGTTTTCTTCTTTCATTACATAAACATCGCCACTACCTTTGTAATCGCTGAACATTATTTCTTGATGTCCATCGCCATCAATATCAAACGAACCTGCAGACTTAAATACAGCGCCATAATCCATGTGTTGGATAGGACCGTATTTCCATGTGGAATCACCCTGGTCATAGAAGAAGGTAAATATTTTACCGGCATAACGGAAACCATAAATTTTATTATTTGCAACAGCAATATCCCAGAAGGTACCGTCAACCGTCCAAGTTCCATATTTACCGTAAATCATATCCTCAACGTTTTCGTCAATGGAACGCGGTACGCCAGCGTAAAATACTTCATCGGCACCATCGCCATCCATATCGGCAAGAGCCAAAACGTCAACCTGTCCCTTACCAACCAAGCCGGTGCTACCGAAATCCAATGTATCCAACGTATAACTTGCAGGGTCGGTAATATCGCCCGTACCGTTATACTCTAAATCAACCACCATATCGCTGTATTTAAAGCCCATTACGATATCTGCATTTCCGTCACCGTCAATATCACCTACTTCGAGGGATGCTATATGATCCGGGCTCATTCCATTGAAAGAAGCGATTAAGTGCGGAACCAAGGTGTCGGCGTCTTGGGTAAACAATACAACGCTTCCGGTCGGGAAATTAGCGTCGCCACTGTAATAAACACCGGTAATAGCTTCATCGGTTCCATCGTTATTAATATCTACGGTTTGGAAAGTTCTCCATGGATAGGATTTACCGAAACTCTGAGTTGCAACCGTATCGAATTTAGCGGTTGCTGCATTATACTGTAAGAAAGTAAGATTGGCTTTAGAGCCATACATTGCAATTTTACCACCGATAATGGTAAAATCGCTATAGCCCATATAATTTCCTTCGGCGCCATGGTCAACCAAAGTCCATGTCTCGCTTCCATCGCCATTGTCAGGGATATCGCTTACATCAACAACACCCCAACCCCATTGAGCTTTTCTTTCGGTAAAGATAAAGTCCAACTTGCCGTCACCTGTAACATCAGCCAAAGCACCATTGAAAGGACGCATTTCGGTGTTATCAGGCAAATTCATATTCCACTGGGCATTAGGACGATAAGTACCATCGCCGTTATCAATACCCATTATATCGGAACCATCGCCAGGTGTTTCATAAACAACGATTCTCGGCGGATTAGCATTACCATCGCCAAGATTATTTACAGGGCACCAAATAATTTCGCCCTTACCGTCGCCGTCCCAGTCACCTGCCAAAAGCACAGGCCATGTGTTTTGCAAAGTAACACCGGGCAGAACGGTGGACCAACGCAATACCAATGCGTCGTTTACCAATTCATATTTGTAAAGGGTAGGAATCAACTCTCCGTTAGGACCATCGCTCCAGTCGTTGTTAACAGCATAAACATCCATCAAGCCGTCGCCGTCGTAGTCTACACCGGCAACAACATTACCGAAACCGCCGTCGGGCGAAGGAAGTCTGCTTTGACGAATAAACTGAGTTTTAGGATCATTGCCAGCAAATTCCATCGTCCAGGTTTCGCTGCCGTCTCCGTTATCGGGAATATTATCAACCGAGCAAATGCCGAAAGTAATGTTCCCTTTACGAGAAGCCCATGCGATTTCCTGTCTGCCGTCACCGTCAAAATCTCCGATGACCCATTTAATCGGTCTCATTTCCTCTTTATCGGCAACGTTTGCATTCCAAACGGCATTGGGTTTATAATTTCCGCTACCGTCATCTACTCCCATAGCATCGCCAGAACCCGAATACTCGAATACAACAAAACGCGGAGGATTGGGATTGGCATCGCTAAGAGCATTAACGGGGCCCCAAACGATTTCAGGTTTTCCATCGTTATCCAGATCCGCCTTTTCTAATGCGGGCCAAGTATTCTGTCCCGAGAAATCCAATTTGGCAGACCAAACGACCGTCCAATTTGTGCCGTCGAATTCATACTTGTAAATAGTCGGCACTTCCTCGCCGGGGGTATCGTTCCATTCGTCGTTTACGGCATAAATCTCGACTTGACCGTCCCCGTCAAAATCGACGCCTGCTACAATATTACCAAAGCCACTACCGAAGCCCTCGGTAGTATCCGGTACCGGAATTACTGCTTGACGGACGTAAGTATCCTGCGCGGACACTCGCACCGTGAAAAGCAGAGCAAGCATCATTAAAACTGCTGATAGTTTTTTCATAGAACCTCCTATGAAGATTTTTGATTTGAGTGAATTAGTTTTCATAATTACTTTTTATTTAAGCAATAACATTTTCCTTGCAATTATAGACTTCCCATTTGTAAGCCTATATATATAAGTACCGGAAGAAAGTCCTGAAGCATCAAATGAAACTTTGTAATTTCCAGCCTTATAATTCCCTTTTGCCAAAGTTTTAACCAGCTGTCCCGTAATTGAATAAACAGAAAGGGTAATATTGGCACTTTCGGGGAGGGAAAACTCAATTACAGTAGTGGGGTTAAAAGGATTGGGATAATTCTGACTTAAAGCAAATTTCGTAGGAACGGTTTCATTTGATTTCTTAACAGAAGTAATCGTAAGCGGAATAGTCGGCAGTGTTCCCGAGTAAACCCATTTTTCAACTGTCCAGCCATAATAAGATTGGGAATAAAGATTTTTCTCGGCATCGTAATCAATAGAATAAGTGGAAGCATAACCGGAAGCAATATTATTTGTACGATTATTATAAGCGCCCGTAACTGCATAGTTCCATGCTGCCACATCCACAGTATCCATAATCTCGCCGGTATTGGGATTAATTGCATAAATACGGCTATATTCATAACCAGTACCCGTGTGGAAATTCGCAGCTGCAGCGGCAAATAAAATATTATTTCCGTCCATAAATTTAAGTCCCCATGGTCCCACTTCGAACAAGCCTGTTTCCGTAGTATCAACGGTAGACTGATACATTCCCTCCATTTGGAAATTGAAACCGTCATAAAGTGTATATCCGTTTTGCAAATCTCCCACGTAACAATAAATTTTCTTAGTCATATAATTCGAAACATAAATAACCGTAGCTTCGCTATTAACCGCTATTCCCCTTGCGGTTCCGGGCTCGGGCAAAGTAATGGCAAACAAAGGGCCATTCGCCGATTCATGAGTACCGGATTGCCATCCGCTTTCGATTGTCGGATTACCAAAAATAAGAACTTGGGCTGGTGTAGTGGAATCGCCCTGCGTTGTTACGAACACATCGCCATTTCCGTCAACATCCACAGCCCATAAAGGCATCATACCCGTTTTAAGTCTTTCAGGATAGGTATAAACGCTATCCTCTTTCAACTCAAACTTTAAAAGGCTATGGTCGTCATCATTATTAGCAACCACAACGATGTTTGTAGGACCATTAGCATCTTGATAGCGTGCTATTCCTCGCGGGTCATTAAGCGTAACCATATCAAAAATATTAGACCACAATGTTTTCAATCCTTCTTTATTATAGGGGATTTTGCCTAATCTTCCATTTACGGAGTCAGCATTTGCATATCCAACCAGGTAATAAGCGTCTTTAGAAGAACGATTAATCAAAGCAACAAACTTATCATTACCCAATGTAGCTACTGCCATAGTACGCTGTCCCGTACCATTAGCCTGATCGTCCGTTGTGGCATAAGCACAACTCCATTGTCCATCAAACGTTTGAGAATAATTTGGTAAGCTAAGTAGAAGTGCTATAAACAGTGTGGTTAAAACTTTAGAAAGCCTCATAGGACTCCTCCACTTATTAGTGAAACGAAAAGATTTACGAGTTATGAAAATATGGAATTACAAACTAAAATGTCAAGTTTTATTTAAGGCAAAGAGCTGGAATTGTTTAACAATCGTAACAAAATCACGTTTTGGCTCTTCCTTTAGAAAGTGCGAGACACATCACAAGCGGGGAAATTAATCTTTTCTTTCTTGACACTCAGAATATAGTAAGATATATTTGTAAGCATGAAAAAGAAGACTTTCACATATTTGGTATTAGTTGCCTTCTTAACAAGCGCGGGAATAATACTTGGAGGAGCACTAATCTCCATGCTCCAGGCACATAGCGACGGCAATGATATTATAGTGGAATGGCAAACCACACAAGAAACAAATCTAAAAGAATTTGTAGTACAGCGTAAAACCGCTAACAGCGAATTTATTGACATTGCAACCATTCATGCAAAGGGTGGTAGTTCTTATTATACATTCAGAGATGAAAGCGCTTTCAAGACAACGGGGACACTTTACATTTATAGATTAAAAATAGTCGATAACGACAACAGTATTTCTTATTCCGGCGAAGTATCCGTTTCGCACAATGTTTCCAGTGTCAAAAGAACATGGGGTAGCATCAAAGCCTTATTCCGATAGGCTTTAACTCTTTTCCTCTTAAATAATTTCCGAATTGACAATGCTCAAATCCGAAGTACCGATTTATCTTGCTTCAGCCTCGCCCCGCAGAAAAAAACTGCTCAAGCAAATAGGGCTTAAATTCAAAACCTTTTCCGTGAACATTCATGAAAATTTTCTGGACGGCGAGCATCCCGTCAAGACGGTAAAACGCCTGGCGATGGAAAAGTTAACTGCCGCTCAAAAAAAGGTACGAAAAGGAATAATAATCACCGCCGATACTATTGTCGTCCTCGAAGGAAAAGTGTTGGGGAAACCGAAAAACAAGAAAGAAGCCGAGACAATGCTTGCCACTCTTAGCGGCAAGACCCATTATGTTTATACTGGCTTTGCAATATTTAATTCCCAAAACAAGAAAACCATTGCGGGATATCGTAAAACGGCAGTTACATTCAGAGAGATTTCGAAGGGTGAAATTCGTGAATACGTAAGGGGCGGTAGCCCAATGGACAAAGCCGGAGCTTACGGAATACAAGACGATTACGGTGCGGTATTCGTCAAAAATATAAAGGGATGCTATTACAACGTTGTCGGATTACCCCTTTCCGACATTTTCCAAGCATTAAAGGAAATACTCGGTGATTAAAAAGCTTAAAAAAAATCTGATATGGGTTACCATTGTCTCCGCTCTTATTTATTTGGCGCTTTCCATTTACGCCGATTATAAATCGGTTCTTAAAGCACTGGAAATTTTCCCCGTTATCCTTTTGCCTCTGTTACTTTTAATGTCCTTCGGAAATTATACAATAAGATTTCTAAAATATCATTATTACCTAAAATTGCTTAATATTCGAATTTCGCCCAAGGAATCCTTCCATATTTTTATGGCGGGTTTAATAATGAGTATCACACCGGGGAAATTTGGGGAAGCGCTGAAAGCATATCTAGTAAAGCTCTCTACCGACGAACCCGTCAGCAAAACTTTGCCCGTAATGTTCGCCGAAAGAATAACCGATTTTTATTCTCTTCTAATCATTGCTTTAATAGGCGCTTTCTATTTCGATTACGGGAAAACAATAGTAATCATCACTTCCCTATTCTTCATTTTACTTACACTCATCATCGCATCGGAAAAATTCTCTCTCAAGATAATCTCACTCCTCGGGAAAGTAAAACTATTAAACAAATATACGACGCACATGCTAACCGCTTATGAAAGCGCTTACGCTTTGCTAAAACTCAAACCCCTTTACGAAATGACTTTCATAAGCATTTTCGCTTGGATACTCGAATGCTTGGAGTTTCATTTAATTCTTATGAGTTTCAACATAAACGTCTCGGCGCTGTGGTCGGGTTTCGCTTACGCTTTCGCCACTATTGTCGGTTCCATAACCATGTTACCTGCGGGCTTGGGCATCACGGATGGTTCGCTTACATACTTTGTATTCGAGGCATCGAAAGAAATAAACATCGCCGTGGCGGCCACTTTGATAACAAGAGCGGTAACCCTCTGGTTCGCCGTTTTGATAGGAATTTTCGCCCTCTGGCTTTACAAAAAGAAATTCGGGGAAAAATTGGAAAGTTTTGACGAAGAAAACGCCTAAGGCAAAATTTTACCTCAAAGGCTTTTCTTGTCAATATCATTTATCTCGAATTTTAATTTACACAAAACTCTCCGTAAAAAAGTCAATAAAATTTTTAAGAAAAAAAGCTCGTATCCTTGAAAATCACGGAAATCGTTATTATTTTCACAATTCTAAATTAATTATTGGGAGGTTAAAATGAACGAAGATAACGGAATGGGAAAAGGGCTATTTATCGGCTTTTTAGCGGGTGGTTTAGTAGGTTCTTTAATAGCGTTGCTTTACGCGCCTAAGAGCGGGAAAGAATTCAGAAACGATTTAAAGAAAAATGCGGATGATTTCCGCGACGATGCCGAAAAATACTTGGAAGAGGCAAAGGACAAGGCTACCGATTTGATAAACGAAGGAAAGAAAAAGTCCGAAGAATTGGTGGCTGACGCTAAAAAGAAAGTGGAAGAGCTACTCTCCGAAGCCGAAGAAATCATAACCGAGGCAAAGAAAAAAACCGGCACCATAGTAGAAGAGAGTAAAAAAAAAGTGGAAAAGCAAACAGGAAAGCTTAAAGAAGCAATCAAAGCCGGTTTAGAAACCTATAAAACGGAAAAGGAAGCATAAGGTGGGGCTAATAGACATTCTTGTAGCGGTGTTGATAGTCTTAGCCTCCGCCTTGGTGGTGTATTTAATTATTACACTCAAGAAGGTAAACGAAAATCTCGAATTACTCGAAAAGGATTTGTCCGAAGTAACGGAGAGACTTAATCCCATTCTGGAAAATGTGAACGAGATAACGGAAAAAGCTCTCGCCGTTTCTTCGGAAGCCGAATCGCAAGTGGAAAAAATCAAAAATTACTTCAAAGACATCGAAGAAGGCTTTTCAAAAATAAGTTTGCTCAAAAAAGAAAACGACCCCTCGAAAAGAGTCCCGAATTTGATTAAAAATCTTTCGGCTCTTTCCAAAGGGGTTCTTGTCTTTCTGCACGAATTGAAAAAGTAAATTAAAAATAAACACTAATAAGAATTCGGAGGAAATTTGAAAGAGTACAAAGCAGAAGAGATTAGGAATTTAGCGTTCATTGGACATGGCGGCAGTGGGAAAACTTCCATTTCGGAAGTTATGCTTTTCACTGCCGGGGAAACAAATAGAATAGGTTCCGTTGATGAAGGCAATACTATTTCGGATTATTCGCCTTTCGAAATCGAAAGAAAAATTTCCATTTCCGCAGCGCCCTTGCATGTGGAATGGAAAAACACAAAATTAAACTTTGTGGACACTCCCGGATATACCGATTTCATCGGACAGGTAATTAGTTCCCTCCACGTTGTCGATACCGCCGTCGCAGTCGTTAAAAGTGCGGAAGGTGTCGAGGTGGGAACGGAAACCACATGGGATTATGTCAAAAAATACAATCTCCCCGCAGCGGTAATCATCAATAAAATCGATAATGAACATTCAAAATTCGACGAAACTTTCAAGCTGGTAAAAGAAAGACTAAGCGGGGATGCAACCATCATCTCCTTTCCCGTTAGCGAAGGCGTAAATTTCAATGCCGTCATAGATTTAATCAAAATGAAAAAATTGACTTTCGGCGAGCCGGGTTCAAAGAAAGTTACGGAAGAAGAAATTCCCGCAGACTTGAAAGAAAAAGCCGAAAGTTTAAGAGAAGAATTAATAGAAAAAATTGCCGAATCCGATGAAGACTTGTTGAACAAGTTCTTCGAGGAAGGAACGCTGGAAGGCGACGATTTACGCGAAGGCATTAAAAAAGCAATAGTTGCCGGTGGACTCGTGCCGGTCTTTGCGGTATCCGCCGAAAAAGCGGTCGGAATTTCGAATTTCATGGATTTCGCTCAGGAATACTTCCCCTCCCCGTTGGATAGAGAAGCCCCAAAAGCCAAATGGGCAGGCAAGGACGAGGAAGTGGAAGTGGTTTGCGACGAAAACGGCGAACCGGTTTTACAGGTGTTCAAATCCTTGAACGAAGCACATGTTGGCGAGCTTTCTATCTTTAAAGTGTATTCCGGTGTGTTAACTCCAGGAATGGATTTGCAGAACACCGTAAAAAATCAAACCGAACGCTTGGGACAATTATTCGTCCTCAATGGAAAAACCCGGAAAGAAATCGGCGCTGTCCACGCGGGAGATATTGGCGCCGTAGTTAAGTTAAAAGACACCCATACGGGAGACACATTAGCATCCAAGAATTTCCTCGTGGTGCTTCCTTCCATCGAATTCCCCGAGCCCGTAATACGAGGAGCCATACAGCCCAAATCCAAAGGAGACGAGGATAAAATAGCTTCGGGGCTTCACACCGTTCACGAGGAAGATCCCACGCTTACCGTTCATTTCGACCCCGAACTTTCACAAACGATAGTTTCCGGACAGGGCGAATTACAATTGGCTCTTGCCGTTCGACTTCTGAAAGAACGTTACAATGTGGAAGTGGACTTGGTCGAACCTAAAATTCCGTATAGAGAAACCATAAAAGGCGTAGCGGAAGACGCCGAATATAAACATAAAAAACAATCGGGCGGAAGGGGACAATACGGACATGTTCATCTTAAACTGGAACCTCTACCGCGCGGCGCAGGCTTCGAATTCGTGGACGCAATCGTCGGCGGCGTAGTACCCGGTCGATTCATTCCCGCCGTTGAGAAGGGTATTCGCGAGATAATGGACAAAGGTATTTTAACCGGTTCGAAAGTAGTGGATGTTAAGGTTACTCTTTTCGACGGTACTTTCCACTCCGTTGACTCCGACGAAGTATCCTTTAAAATTGCGGCTTCGCAAGCCTTTAAGAAAGGATTCCTCGAAGCCAATCCGGTTATTCTGGAGCCTATTTACGATATTACGATTAAGGTTCCCGATGAATACATGGGCGACGTAATGGGCGATATTTCCTCACGTCGCGGTAAAATTCTTGGAATGGATTCCGAAGGACCTTTCCAAATAATTCGTGCAAAAGTTCCCTTGTCCGAGCTTTACAAATATTCGACTCATCTCCGTTCATTGACTCAAGGGCGGGGAATGCACACTCGAGCTTTCTCGCATTACGAGGAAGTGCCAAAAGAAATCGAAGCCAAAATAATCGAAGAATACAAGAAGGCAAAAGAAGAAGAATAACGGTTAATTAAACCATACAAAAAAGGCGGGAACAACCCGCCTTTTTTTGTGCCTAAAAATTTCCCGCCGAACAAATTATTTCCCTTCCACTATTTCGATACCTTCGAAATGTGAGCACTTTTCCAAATCCTTTTCCAATTTTTGTCTGTCTCCCACAATCACAAGGATAAAATCGTTCGGACGAATCTTCTCTTTTATCGTTCTAAGGACCTCCTCCTTACCCACGCTCATAACATCGGTAATGTACGTATCGAAAAAAGTATCGGGTAAATCGAATAATATAAGGGAAGCAAGATTCGAGGCAATCTGTCCGTATGTTTCGAAATACAAAGGAAAGCGTTTAGTGAGAAATGATTTCGCAAATTCCAATTCCTCATCCGTTATTCCTTCCCTAAATCTAAGCGTTTCTTTCAGAATTTCTTCCACAGCGGCAATCGTGTTTTTAGTTTCCACGGAAGTGGAAATTAAAAAACTCCCTCCGATACGATTGTAATCAAAAGAAGAATTTATTCCGTAAGTAAAACCTTTAGCCTCCCGCAAATTTGAATTCAATCTACTGCCGAAATGGCCGCCTAAAATCGCATTGGCTATCAATTTCGGAAAGTAATCGGGCAAATTTCTTCTATCCGTCAAATGTCCCAACCGCAATTCGCTTTGTGCCGCTCCGGGCTTATCATAAAAAATAATTTTCCTTTTGCTCGGACGAGGAGCGCTCTTACCAAAAGGCTTGACATTTTTACCTTCCCAATCTTCCAAATATTTAATCAAGAGTTCTTTCAATTCCTTCATGGAAATATTTCCCACCACAATCAATTCCGCCGAATAAGGAGAAAAAAAACTTTCATAAAAAGTACGAACATCCGAAAGCTCAATATTTTCAACGCTTTCTTTAAATCCGATTGTGGGAACGGCGTAAGGCGTGGGCGAAAACAAATATTTATCGAAAAGCACATTGGCGATATAACTCGGCTTATCCTTGAGTTCGAGAATTTTTGTCATCTGTTTTTTCTTCTCACGCTCGAAGTCTTTTTTCTTCAAATGAGGATTTTTCAAAACAGCCGAGAAAATCTCCAAAGACTTTTCGAAATGTTCTCGCAAAGAAAGCAAGGAAATATTGAAAGTATCCACATTGGCGGAAATTGAGAAAATAGACCCGCGCTTTTCGAACTCATCATCCAATTTCAAGGCATCGTATTTACCGGCTCCCTCATCTATCAAAAGAGTTAAGGCATAAGCCGTTCCTTCCTTTCCCTTTTCATCTCGTCGGGAACCGGCATCCAAAAGTAAAGCCATTTGCACAATGGGCAAATTCTTTTTTTCTACAAAAGTAATTTTTAGTCCGTTTCCCAACTTGAACTTTTTAACTTCAGGCAGATGAAAATCCCGAAGCGGTCTTTCGGGCGGTTTTCGATTTCGCAGTACCGACACTTTATTTCCCTCCTTCGGGTAAAATTCTCAATTCCACAAAATTCCTTTCCAAATACTTACGTGCAACTTCTTGCGTCTTTTCAACGGTTGCGTTTTCATACCTCGAAATATCGAAAGAAAAAGAATTCGGTTCATTCAAATAAAAATTGTAATGATTAAACTGGTCAGCCAGCGAGGCAACATTTTGCAAAAAATAAACGAACAAAGATTTTATCCCGTTGCGCGCTCTTTCCAATTCTTCTTTAGAGATTCCCCTTGCTAAAAAGTTTTTCAAGGTTCTATGAAGCTCAAAGGAAAGCTCCTCCGCATCAATATTAGGCTTTGCGGTAGCAAACACAACAAAAGCTCCGCCGTATTTACCCGAATATTGAAGCGCCGTTACACTTTGAGCTATTTGCTTCTCAAAAACAAGTTCTTTGAAAAGAACGGAATTTTTACCGCTGGTTAAAATATCAGCCAATAAATTTAATTCCGCATCATCCTCGGCATAGCTTTTTACCGCGGGGAAGGCAATGTAAATTCTCGGCAAACTAACTTTATCGTAATGCGAAATAGCTTTCTTTTCCGAAAGCTCGAAATCTTCCGTTTTTACACTTGGGATAGAATCGTTAGGCGGTATTTCACCAAAGTACCGTTCCACAAGCATAAAAGCATCGTCATAATCTATATCGCCCACTATTGTTAACGTTGCGTTGTTCGGAACATAAAATTTCCGAAAGAATTTTTCCACCTCTTGCAATTCGAAATTTCGAATATGTTCCATCCAGCCGATAGTAGGCCACGAATAAGGATGATTCTTAGGATAAAGATTGGAAAATAGAATTTCAAAAGCTCGTCCATAAGGTTGATTGTCATATCTTTCCAGTCTTTCGTTCATCACAACTTCCTTTTGGTTTAGAAATTTTTCCTCCGTCAACGCGGGGAGGAAAAATCCCATTCGGTCTGATTCCAACCAGAGAGCCAATTCCAAATTATTAGACGGGAGAACCTCATAATAATTCGTTCTATCCGATGAAGTGGAAGCATTCGATATTCCGCCCGCTTCTTGAATGAATTTAAAATGTTCCTCCTTTTTAACATGCTGAGAACCTTGAAACATCATATGTTCAAAAAGATGTGCGAAGCCCGTTTTATCGGGGCTTTCGTTTGCAGAGCCCACTTTATACCAAATGTTTACGGCAACAAGCGGGACGTCATTTTTCCTAACCAGGATTACTTCCAGTCCGTTGTCCAAATAACGTTTTTGATAATCAAATTCTATACTATAACTCATCTATGCTCTTTTTTATTTCAAAATGAAAGAAATCCTTTCCAATTTACCGTCAACATTGGAGCGCGGAGGGATATCGAAAATCTTGCACAACAAAGGATAAACATCCACGTTAAATATTGTCCCCGTTCTGTACCCTTTCCTAAAAGCAGGTCCCATGGCAAAGAAAATTCCATGCATATCGGTCTGATGATTATCATAGCCATGGTCACCTTTAATGGAACGCTTTTTAAAACGACGAATCTGTTTGTTGCTTAAAATTTCCCAACCCAAATCGGCAACCATAATTATTTCCGGGATAAAAGGATGTTTGCCATAATGGAAATAGGCAGGCATGTTCTCTTTCAAATAAACCTTGTAATGCTTCTCATTTCCCTTCAGTCGGCGATAAATTTTCTCCCTTTCCCCTTTTGCAGGAGCGATTAAAAGGAAAGGTCCGCCCGCTTCCGTTCGATAATCCAAGCCTTTAAGGAGTTCCTCGTAATCAATCACCCGCGAAGAATCCACTTCGGTCATGCCATGGTCGGAAACAAGTATAAAATTCACACTATCCTTCATCCCGATTTCTTTCACTTCGTCGAAAAGATAGCCCAATACGGAATCCAGGCGTGAAATTGCATAGTTTATTTCCTTGGAATTCGGTCCGTAACGGTGTCCGTAAGTATCCGTAAGACTATAATAAAGTGTGATAAAATGAGGTCTAACGGCATAAGGCATTTTCAACCATTTGACGACGGTATCCACGCGTGCATAGTAAGGAAAGCTTTGATTATAATGCTTAAAATAAGTGGGATGTCTATAATCGGTTTTAATTTCCGAGCCGGGCCAATAAAAACTTGCGGTTTTAATTCCGCATCGTTCGGCGGTTTCCCAAAATGCTTCTCCCAAATACCATTTTGCTTCCCGTGTAGATATGGTGTCCCCCAGGCGATAAGACTCACCGGTAAACGGATTGAAAAATCTATTTGAAATTATACCGTGATTATCAATATACATTCCCGTAATTATGGATTGATGATTTGGAAAAGTCTTGGAAGGAAAGCACGGCTGAAAAGAAAGAGCGCTTACCCCTTCTTTCTTCATAATTTCAATATTAGGCGTAAGTCCACGATTGGGATAATCCCAACGAAAACCGTCAAAGGAAATCAATATGACATACGGTTTCGATTGAGCAAACAGAATTGTGATGCTTAGGAAAAACAGCGAAAAAACTTTTTTAATCATGTTCATTCAAAACACTCAATTTTTTTAATAGTAAAATGCTCTTCTAAAAATTTTATAACATTCGAATACTTTTCGAACTTAGCAAACATACAAAAGGCGGATTAAAATTTAAAATAAAAAGTCCGGCCGAAGCCGGACTTTTAATTCCTAAACGGCAATCAACAAACATTAGTAAGCAATCTGTACACCGATGTTGAACGTTCTGGGAACGCCGAGGAATACCTCTGCGTCGTCTGCGGAGTGATTTTTGCCGTTTCCTTTGTAAGCATTGTACTTACTGTTATCAACAGCGTCTTGGACATAAATAGCGTCAAATACGTTGAACACATGTCCAAAGACGGAAACATCCAATCCGTCCACTTTAACCGGCAAGTGATAATTGAAGTGAACATCCCAAACGTTGTAAGAAGGAGCTTGCCAGCTTTGTTCGGTATCGTTCGGATCTGTTCTGGTCATAGGATTCCAATCTGCATAAAATCTGTCATAATATTTCATGACGATCTGAGCAGAAAGTCCATGTATTGGGAAGAACGTAGCAGCTAATGCCAATTGAGTTTGGGGAGCATCACCGATATAAAGGTCTTTTACATAAAGAGTTTCGGTTTTGTTTGCTTCCGGATGCTCATAATATTTGAAATCAGCATCGGCGTTGGAAGTGGTCTTCCAATAGCCATAAGAGAAAGCTCCGTCCAGTCTGAACTTCTGGCAAGGTTGGAAAGCTGTCGAAAGCTCGAGACCGGTATGAAGCTGATTCATGTTCTTCAAGAAAACTAGATAATCCGTGTTAAGAGTTCTGTCATAACTTTGAACGGATTTAGCTCTGTTATTCCACTGTGTATAATAGAAGTTACCCTTGATGTTCAATTTACCTTTCAAGAGGCTCCAATTGATACCAGTCTCGAAGGAAATGAACTCTTGATTCTTCGGATTCTTTTCGACAGTCGCATTTCTATCGTCAATTACCTGGTCGAAAATCGGCACTTGTGCCACATAACCTGCGTTTGCATAAACGTCGAAGTTTGTGGTCATACGATAGCTCGCGCCACCTTTAACCTGGAAACCAGTATTGGCATCCGGAGTTGCCTTAAGCTCGCCACCGTTCTTGTCTTTCTTGAAATGGTTGGTATAAGTATATTTAACCATGGAATATCCAGCCATTCCATAGAAAGTAAAGAGGTCTTTCGTATATTCGGCTTGAGCATAACCACCAATCCAATCAACAGTATTGGTGAAGTGATAAGCAATCTTATCGCCGAGTTTCTTATAGTAATTTGCGGGGCTATCGAATGCATTTCCGCTATAATAATAGTAATCACCACCTAAAAGGTCACGAACCTCGCGGAAGTGCTCGATTTCCGCAGTACGCCAGTCAATTCCAAAGGAAGTTTTGAGATGATTAGTAACTTTGTAATACAATTTGGAAATAGCGCCGATTGTCCACTGTTGGTTAACACTATTTCTCAAGATACCTTTGGAAACCTTTACGGCTTTGCCGTCAACAGTGTCGATATTAGCTTGGTTTGCAGCAATTGTTGCATCCCAATCTGCAACACGGGAAGGACCGGAATAATCCCAAGCCAAATGTCCATAGGTACCCGAACCGCCACCGACACCACCGGAGTAATAAAGTGTGGTGTAAAGGCTCATCTTCTTATTGAATTGAGAATACCAGTTCAAGTTAACCAACGGTTTGTGATAATAGTTTTCTCTTTCATTGATGAAAGTAGCGCTATGTCTTAAATGTGTAGTTCCATTCCAAAATTGTTTTCCGTTGTAGGAAGAGCTTACAGAGTTCCAGTTTTCATTGTAAAGTCTTCCTCTTTCGGGGAAATGGTCTAAAGCTTCTTGGCTATAACCGAGAACATCTTTTGCATAGTCATGGTCATAAGCCGCGGCATTTTGTCTGTAAAGATTTTGTCCGTGTCTTTGAGGTGCGCCAATAGCGTAGAATTCAATTCTGTTTTTGTCGTTGATGTTATAGCTTGCACCTAAATAATAAGCCCATGCATCCGTCCAAGTTCTGTCGATGAGCCCCTCGCCGGTCTTACGAACGCCACCGAAACTCAGAGCAAATTTGTTATCGATCAAACCGGTGTTAACGAACAAGGTTTTCTTATTGAAATTACCGCTTCCGATTTCCTGTTTAAATTTGAAACCTGCTTTCAAGGCACTCGGATCGGTAATTATGTTCATGGTACCACCAACGGAAGGAGTTGCCAGGTTAACGGCACTAAGACCTCTCTGAACCTGGATAGAATTGGAAGCATCTCCCAAACCATCCCAGTTCGACCAGTAAACCCAACCGTTTTCCATATCGTTTACCGGCACACCGTTAATCATAATAGCAACGTTTCTTTGATTAAAACCACGCACGTTAATGCGGGCATCACCTGCGCCACCACCCTGCTGGGTTGCATAAACGCTAGGAGTTGTGTTCAAAACCATCGGAACATCACGTGAACCAAGTTTGAACTCGACATCTTTTTTGTCCACGTTTGTAAATGCAACCGGCGTCTCACGCTCCTTAGCACGATCTGCTATAACGGTTACATTTAGCTGGAACTCATATTCCTTAAGAGTAAAATTGAGTTCCATGTTGTTCGTAAGGTCGATATCAACTTCTTTTTTCTCGAAGCCTACGAAACTGCAAACAACGGTGTATTTGCCTTTCGGAGCTTCGATGGTGTACCGACCATCCGTATTTGTTGCCGCGCCAAGGGTGGTTCCTTTCAAAAATACATTGGCACCAATAAGTTTTTCACCCGTCTCGGCGCTCTTCACTACACCCGTGATTTTGTACATCTTTTGGGCGTAAAGCGTTGTTGCAAAAAGCAAAACGCTTAGCAAGACTGTTAGTTTGTACAGCTTAGACATAGAACATCCCTTTGATTTGTTAGAGAATAATTGATTTGTGTTTTATAAAAAGAAGAATTTGCAAATATGAAAATTTTGGTATAAGTGGTTTGTATCATGTTTTGAAAAGACACACAGAAATAATTCCTACTGATGCGGGGTAGGTTGTAAATGATACGATATGCCAGAGCGTTATTTTTTTTCTTAATCATATGTTTTGTGCTCAACGTCACAATCGCAATGCCCAAATATAAAAAATGTTACGTTTAATTTTGCTTAAAATTATGTTTCCTAAAATTTTTTTTTTAAAACTCTTTTTTTTATCTTCACCGAAACCAAGAAAATTAGTCTCGTAAAAACTAAAAATTGAAAAATGCACGGAGAAAATTTGAAAACCAAATTAAAAAAAATCAAATTGGTCGTTTGCGATGTGGACGGCGTATTAACCGACGGAGGATTATATTATTCCGACAGTGGTTTGGCAATGAAAAAATTTAACGTCAAAGACGGAATGGCTGTACGACTGTTGCGAGAAGTCGGTATTGAAACTGCAGTGGTTACTACCGACATCTCGGAAATGATAATATCCCGCGCACGGCGACTAAACATAGAACATTGCTACATAGGAGAATGGAACAAAGAAGAAAAAGTTAAAGAAATTTGCAACTCTCTCGGAATCGACATGGCGGAAGCGGCGTTTATCGGCGACGACGTCAACGATCTGAAAGTAATTTCGGAAGTGGGGTTCTCCGCATGTCCCGCCGACGCCGTGGCAAAAGTACAAGAGAAAGTCGATTATATCTGTAAAGCTAAGGGTGGCGAGGGAGTGCTGCGCGAGATAACCGAAATGATTTTATCTGTTTCATAAAATTGTTTTTTCATACGGCCGTATAAATACGAAAAAGCACCATTTCCCCATGAAACTTTTTCAATGAGGGAACATCTAACAACCTTTTAGAAACCGCAAATATCTTTAAAAACTTTGACTTATTTTTGCAACTTATGAAAGGAATAAGTTTGAATTTTTTCCTTAAAAGAATTCTTCCCCTCCTTGGCGGAGGAATGATAGGTTATTTGTATTATTATTTTATAGGATGTGTTTCCGGGAAATGTGCAATCACGAGCAACCCTTATTTCTCAACTCTTTACGGCGTATTGTTGGGATTGTTGATTGCATTGCCGAACAAAAAGAAGGAGAAGAAAGATGAGTGAAGAAGCACCTATTACGAAGGATATCGAGATCGAGGACCTCGTGGACATCTTACCCGATGCAGTTACTTATTTAATGGAAAAAGGTATTCGTTGTCTCCGATGCGGAGAACCCATCTGGGGCACACTCGAAAGCGCCGCAAAGGAAAAAGGTTTTAACGACGAAGACATCAAAGGCTTCGTGGAAGATTTAAATAAAATGTACGCAGAAACATAAAAGAAAGGAGAAATAATGAGTAAAAAACAAAATAAAACCGAAGTCCGGGAAGAGAAAAAAGGTTTGACAAAAAAGCAACGCAGTTGGATTTACACGGGAATTTTCATTGCGGTGCTACTTGTACTTTTCGTGGTTAACAATTCCGGCAATGAACCGGAAGAAGGTCCTTTACCTCCGAACTACGCTAAACCCACGGCAACGGTTCACCCGACGGCACCGAATTTCGCCCTTCCTACTCCCGACGGCAAAAGGCTCAAGCTTTCCGATTTTCGCGGGAAAGTGGTAATCCTCGATTTCTGGGCAACATGGTGCCCGCCGTGTAGAAGAGGCATACCCGATTTAATTTCCCTCAAAGCAAAATACAAAGACAAAGGACTGGAAGTAATCGGCGTTTCTTTGGATGCCATTACACGCGGCACACAAGGCAGAGTTATTCCTTTTATGAAAGAATACGGAATAAATTATCCTATCGTTTTCGGAGACATTGAAATTACCCGCCTTTACGGAGGGATACGTTCAATTCCAACCACATTTGTAATCGACCGCAACGGAAAAATTATTTCCAATTTTGTGGGACTTGTTCCCAAAACAACTTTGGAAGCGGTTGTCGTGAACGCCTTGAACCAATAATTTTTAATTACCATCGGGAGCAATCTTTGCTCCCGATTTCATAAAAACCAAGAGGATAACAGCCGTTTTTTAGCTCCTTCGCAAATACTTTTTGTGAATCACTTTCTCTTTTATTATTTTCGACAAATCAAACACAACCTTTGCGAGTTTCGTAATGCAAAAAATAATCGGGCGAAAGCCTTTGTTGGAAGCCTTGAATTCCGACTCGAACATCGAAAGAGTAATAATAGCCTATAATCAAAAGGGCAAAATAATCGAGCAAATAATAATAGCGGCAAAGAAGCGTGGAGTAAAGATAAGTCGCGTCTCGGCGGCAAAATTCAAGGAATATGAAAATACTCAAAACGCACAAGGCGTAATAGGATTTGCAAGCAATTTAAAATTTTATTCGCTCGAGGAAATTCTCCGCGAAATAAAGAATAAAAACGAACCACTCATTCTCGCTTTGGACTCCGTTCAGGATCCGCACAATCTCGGTGCAATTTTACGAACGGCAGAAGCCACAGCAGTCGACGCCATAATTGTTCCCCTCAGAAATACCGCCCCCTTTTCGGAAACGGTGGAAAAAGCATCTACAGGTGCATTGAACCGTTTAAAAATATGCCGAGTGGATAATCTCGCAAAAACATTGGACGCACTCAAAAAAGAAAATTTTTGGATTGTAGGAACATCTTTAGAAGCGGAAAAAGATTTTACCGAGCTCGACTACAGAATGCCCGTGGTTATTGTGCTTGGTAACGAAGGGAAAGGAATACGCCCGTCCGTATTGAGCCGCTGCGATTTCCTCGTTAAAATACCTATGTTCGGGAAAGTGCAATCCCTAAATGTTTCCGTCTCCGCCGGTGTATTGCTTTACGAAGTAATAAAACAACGAAAAAAGAAAAATGAATAAGCTGATAGAATTAACTCGGAAAAAGAAAAAACTCGTCATCGGTTTGATGTCCGGTACCTCGCTGGATGCGGTGGACGTTGCATTGGTAGAAATAGAAGGCAACGGCAAAAACACCAAACTTACATTAAAAGGTTTCCTCGAATATCCTTTCCCTCCTGAAATCCGAGAAATAATTTTAAGAAACTCCACACCGCCTACAAGCTCCGTTGACGAAATATGCAAGTTGAATTTCGTCATACCGCAAATTTATGCGAAAGCAATTGAAGAGTTGTGCCGTAATCTCCGTTGCAGTTTAAAAGAAATCGATTTAATCGGAAGTCACGGACAAACGATTCAACATTTGCCCAATGATGAAAAATGGGGAGAATATAAAACATCTTCCACTTTACAAATAGGCGATCCCTCCGTACTTGCGAAACTCACCGGTGTTGTTACCGTGGGGGATTTCCGACCGGCCGATATAGCTTTGGGCGGGCAAGGCGCACCTTTGGTCCCCTATTTCGATTATCTCATTTTCGGTTCTCCCGATAAAAATAGAGCGCTTTTAAACATCGGCGGTATTTCGAACATCACTATCCTGAAAAAGAACGCCACCCAAGATGAAATCATAGCCTTCGATACGGGACCCGGAAACATGCTAATAGACGCAGCGGCTAAAAAATTCTTCGGAATAAATTACGACCCCGACGGAACCATTGCCGCAAAAGGGCAATTCGACGAGGACCTGTTTAATGCCTTGGTAATAAAAGACAATTTCATAGAAGCACCCCCACCGAAATCGACCGGTCGAGAATATTATGGACTCGAATTTCTTGAAAGTTGTTTCGAAGAATTCGCAGACGTCCCTCCCGAAAATTGGCTGAATACACTAACGCATTTTACCGCCTATGCCGTATATCGGAATTACGAAAAATTTATAAAACCGAAAATAGTTTTGGACGAATTATTCGTAAGCGGTGGCGGACTTAAAAACAAATTCCTGCTTCTAAAACTCCGCGAATTTTTCGAAGGCGTGGAAATCGAAGACATAGAAACCATAGGCGTTTCCTCCGACGCCAAGGAAGCCATTTGCTTTGCAGTCCTTGCCAACGAAACAATTGCGGGAAATCCCTCCAACATTCCCAAGGCAACCGGTGCAAAAGCGCCAACAATATTGGGGAAAATATGTCTGCCATGAAAATTTTAATTACGGGAGGAGGCGGATTGTTAGGACAATATTTAAACATCGTCCTCTCCCGGAAATTCGAGATATTGACGTTATATCATGAACATCCCGGCAATGCTCTTAACTATAATCACGTGCAGGGAAGCATAGAAGACTACCGTCTAATTCGTCAAATCATGCAAGACTTTCGTCCGCAGGTTATTGTTCACACCGCTGCGGTTTCGGACTCCTCGCTTGCGGATAAACTCGGAAAAGAAAAAACCATTTCCATAAATGTTACCGCTACGGAAAATTTAGCGAAATTAAGTGCGGATTTAAACGCCACTTTTATTTTCCATTCGACAGATTTGGTTTATAAAGAATCACAGGGAGATTTGCTAAACGAAAGCGCTCCCGTAGAACCAATTTCTCTTTATGCGGAATCAAAACTCCTTGCGGAAGAAAAAATCAAGGAAAGTACTTCGAAATATTTGATCCTAAGAAATGCATTGATGTACGGTTTCGGATTAAATCATTCTCGCAATCACTTTCATACTGTTTTCGAAAAATTAAGGAGAAGCGAAAAAGTAAAACTTTTCACCGACCAATTCCGCACTCCGTTGGAGTTATCAAACGCCGCGGAATTGATAAGCAACTTAATTGAAAAAGACGTAAAAGGCACAGTGCTGAATTTCGGCGGCAAAGAAAAGCTTTCGCGCTTCGAACTGGGCTTAAAACTTTGTCAGTCGTTTGGTCTCGATTCCTCTCTTTTAATTCCCACATTGCTTTCAGAAACCGACATAAAATACAAAGTTTACGACGTTTCAATGGACATCTCGAAACTACTTGCTTTGGGAATTGAGCCGAACACCGTTGAGGAATCCTTTCAAAAAATGAAAACAAAATCCGACATTACAAAAAATGGATAAGATAAGAATAAAAGATTTCACCTTACCTGAATTGAAAGAGTTTTTTGCTTCTCTCGGAGAACCTCCATTCCGAGCGGAGCAGGTTTTCAATTGGATTTACAATCATCTAACATTTGATTTTAGCGAAATGCAGAATCTCCCAAAAGCCTTACGGCAAAAGCTTTCGGAAATCGCATCGTTAAAATCCCTTGATATTATTGGTCGTGAACGTTCCCCCGTTACCGGCACGACAAAATACCTTTTCGAAACCTACGACGGGTATGAAATCGAAGCCGTGGTAATTCCGGAAGGGAAAAGAACAACTCTTTGCCTTTCAACTCAAGTCGGTTGCGCTCTCGGCTGCAAATTCTGCGCCACGGGCTTAATGGGTTTCAAAAGGAACCTCTCCGTGGGGGAAATCGTGGAACAATATCTACTCACGGCAAAAGAATTCGGTAAAAAGAAAATCACGAACATCGTTTATATGGGAATGGGCGAACCTCTTTTAAACTTCGAGGCAACGGTTAAATCCATAGAAAATTTCACAAACGAGCTCACGAAAACCTTAAGCAGAAATCGAATTACCGTCTCCACCGCGGGCATTCCCGATAAAATACGGGCTCTGGCTGATACAGGGCTTCGCATCAAAATAGCTCTTTCTCTCCATTCCCCCTTTGACGAAGTTCGAAACGAGTTAATGCCAATCAATCGGAAATATTCAGTGGAAGATAATATCGAGGCGCTTAAATATTACGCCTCCGTTACGGGCACGAGAATTACGTTCGAATACTTGATGTTAGAAGGGTTCAATGACAGAGAAAAAGATGTGAAAGGAATGGCGCGCATCGCTTCGATGCTCCCTTCGAAAATAAATTTAATCCCGTTCAATAGTATAGCGCACATGGAGCCGGGCGGGTTGGCGGCGGTTCTAAGACCCACTCCGCGGGAAAAAATAGAAGAATTCGCCAACAAACTCCGCGCTAAAAATATAACTGTGATGCTAAGAAATACTCAAGGAGACGACATCGCCGCGGCATGCGGACAATTGGCAATTAAAAAACAAAAGAACGTCAAAAGGATAAAAATTTAATGAATCTAATTTTACAAAGGGAAAGGCTGAATTTCACGGAGGGTCAGCTCAAAATGATTATTAGTAGTTGGGGGAAAGAATCCGTAGAAAACAGCATAGTGGAAAAAATCGTCTATCTTTCCGATGGCTTAAAAATAAAAGGCTTTTTAGCCTATCCCAAGAATACAAATGTTTCCTACCCTTCTGTTATATGGTGCCGGGGCGGTTATGGAAATGCCGGTGCCATGGACGATTTTACCGCACGAGGAATTTTCGGACAAATTGCCTCGTGGGGCTATACGGTCTTTGCCTCGCAATACCGCGGCGGTGGAGGAAGCGAAGGACAAGACACTTTTGGCGGGAAGGACGTCAACGACGTTCTTAATCTCATTCCTCTCGCAAACGAGCTCCCTTTTGCCGATTCCTCTCGCTGGGCAATAGAAGGCTGGAGCAGAGGCGGAATGATGGCTTATCTCGCGATAACCAAAACCGACATCTTTCGAACGGCAATAACAATCGGCGGAATCACCGATTTACATTACGGAAAAGCTGATACCCCTTTCATAAAAAATTTTTATAAAAGGGTCTTAAACGAAATGGGAGAAATAAATTTCGAAGAATTCGCTCGCCCTCGCTCAATTGTTAACTTCCCAGAAAAAATCAAATTAAAAACCCCTATGCTGATTCTACACGGGGCGGAAGATTCCCGCGTTCCCGTAGGGCAATCCCTCGCTCTTGCCGAAAAGTTATCCCGCTTCGAAATACCGTATAGATTAATCGTATTCGAGAAAGGCGACCATTTTCTTAAAAAACAAAGGGAAGAAGTAAACCGCTTACGAAAATTCTGGTTGGACAAATATTTGAAGGAGCAAAACAATGGCTAAATATTGGTTAATGAAATCGGAGCCTTCGGTTTATTCCATTGACGATTTGGAAAAAGATAAAATTGCTTATTGGGACGGTGTGCGGAATTACCAGGCAAGAAATTTTATGCGCGACGAAATGAAAGTGGGCGACAAAGTGCTCTTTTATCATAGCAACGCAAAGCCGAGCGGAGTCGCCGGTATTTGTGAAGTGGTAAAGGAAGGCTATCCGGACTTTACGGCTTTCGACCCGGAAGATATTCACTACGATCCGAAAAGCAAAAGGGACGAACCGACTTGGTTCATGGTGGACGTAAAATTCGTTGAAAAATTCCCACAGCTCGTAACCCTTGCCGAGATAAAGGCAAATCCCAAATTGTCAAATATGAAATTGGTACAACGAGGCAATCGTCTTTCCGTAATGCCAATTTCAAAAAAAGAATTCGACGAAATAGTGCGAATGAGCAAAAAGAAAAAATAACTATTCGACGTACACCGCCGTACCGTAAGCTAATATTTCAGCCGCGCTTTGCATTACATAAGCGGTAGTAAAACGACAATCAATTATCGCATTAGCGCCAAGATTTTCCGCTTCTTTAATCATTCTGTCCAAGGCTTGTTCGCGAGCTTCCGCCATCAACTTTGTATATTCTTCTATTTCACCACCGAGAATATTCTTGAAAACGGCTATTATATCCTTCCCGATAAATCTTGCGCGTATCGTATTTCCTTTCACCAATCCGAACGTCCTCACTATCTTTTTCCCTTCGATAAAGGAAGATGTCGTTACAATCATCTTTGAACCTCCTTGTATTTGTCATGTTTGGAAACAAAAAATTTTTCTCGCACAAGGGACACAAAAAGGATAATCAAACCCACACTAAGGACAAAAATAGCATATTTAACAATGGCAGGCGTCTGTACATCTCTCAATAAATTTTCAATCGATTCGATTGCGCTATAGCTCAATAAGACTATAGCGGCTATGGAAATCAAGACCCATGCGATTTTTCTTTCCACGCGATTATAAACATGTGTCCAGTAATTGTCCCACGCCTCGCGGGGCGGTTCTTTAAGCTTCATTTTTTTCAAAGCCTCCCTAACTTTTTTTTGTTCCTCGAACTCCTTTCTTAATCGAGCGTCTTGGGAAAAAATTTTTTCCATCTCGACCTTCTCCTCTTCCGAAATTTCTTCGGCAAAATATTTTTCAATCAGCTCTATATATCGCTTTTCATTCATAATGCTTTTTAAATTCCTCGGCTAATTTTTTTCTTGCATAATAAAGCCTCGACATCACCGTCCCTTCGGGTATTTCCAAGAGGCGAGCAATCTCTTTATAAGAATAATTCTGAAATTCACGAAGTATCAATATTTCTCTGTCCTCTTCATGCAAACTAAAAAGTGCCTTTTGTATAATTACTTTTAACTCCTCTGTCTCAGCCAACTTAACAGGGTCGTAGTTTTCCTCGTTTTCTTTTAACTCGATTATCTCCTCCAGAGATACATTTTTTTTATTATCTCTGATATAGTTCAAACACAAGTTTTTAAGAATTGTGAAATACCAAGCGAAAAAATCTCTGTTGCGGTCAAACTTGGAAAAATTCCTAAACGCTTTTACGAAAGCGGCTTGGGAAAGCTCCATAGCAGCATCGCTCGAACCCAAAATTCCCAATGCGGCATAATAGGCGCGCTTCATATTTGCCTTCACAAGCAATTCGAATTCCTTCTTTTCTTCTTCGCTCGATTTCACTTAACTTTTTTTTTCTTTATTATTTACACACAAAATTAAAATTTATTCAATAGGACTCAAAAAAATAAGAGAGTTTTCATGACTAAATTCGAATACGGCAAATTTGCCAAATTTGTTTACCGATATGCCAATTTCATTTTAACCCCTTTTCTTTTTGCATATTTTATGATTGCCCTGTTAGGCGCTTTTCAAAATTCGAAGTTTCTACTCCCTTTGATAATCATGGCTTTGCTTCTTTACGTCCTAAACAGATTTTATTTTCGTATTTACAAATACTTTCCTTTCACAATAGAAATAGACAAAGAAAAAATAGTTGCTTCGGATTTTATGAACCGTAGGAAAAAGATTGAAATCAAACTCGAGGACATTACGGAAATAGCAGGGGGGATATTCGGCGGGAACGCCACTCATCCCGTTTATATTTACGACGGGAAAAACAAAACACAAATAGGGGTTAATCCACATCTCCAAAACTTCAATCGCTTTATCACAATACTATTGAGCAATATTGATAAATCTCTTTACGAAAGGCTATTGAAACAAATGGAAGAATTAAAAAAGAAAAGTAGGGGCAATAAAAAAGCCCGCCATTAAGCGGGCTTAAAACCGTTATTTTTTCTTGGGAGGATAAACTTTATCCTGGCAAGTTTTCGATACTTTGAATTTAACCACTTTCTTAGCAGGAATAATAATGGTTTCTCCCGTAGCGGGATTGCGTCCTTTCCTCTTCTTGCGGGAAGCCACATAAAGTTTTCCGAGTCCAGGAATGGTGAAGCCTTTCTTTGCTTCTTTGTAAGCCAAAGCAACTAGTTCATCGATAAAAGCGTTAGCTACTTTTTTTGTAGTACCTAATTTTTTGGCAAGGTGTTCTACAATTTGTCCCTTGGTCATTGGTGCTTTAGCCATAAGCTTTACCCCTTATTTTGTTATTAGAATTAATGTAAAAACATACACAAAATAATTTTTTTTTCTTTTAAATCAAATATCTTTTTAAAAATTTTTTTCATGGTAATGATTATCTTAGTTAATAAAATTAAGCACATTTTTCACTTGATTATTTTTGCCCCTTTAATCACAATGTTAACAAAACTTCGAAAAATCAATTGCCAATAAACATTAGAGCTATGCCGAAAACCGGAAAGAATTTTGTCCTTCTAAAAAGGGGAAATCTACTGATATTATTACTTCTCCTACTTAGTATACCGATTAAAGCCAATAAATTCACGGCTTCCGCATATATACATTTACACAATGATAGTTTATTTACACCCGACACATTGAAAACCATTGATTCCACACGGTCTAAGCCACATAAAGACACTCTAAAACCTATTTTCAGAGCTCCAGCTGATGACGGGCTTTACGACTTAATATTATTGGGCAAAAAGCACATCGATCGCACGGACTATAAGTATATCGGGAATATCATCGATTACTTACCATTCGGTTTCCTCCAAGATTTCGGCTGGTTAGGACAACCTTCCAAATTCCAGTTGTTCGGTTCCAACCTTAATTCCATTATCGTTGACGGAATAGATTTCACCGAAAGGCACACCAACGCCTTCGACTTGTTCCTATTCCGCTCGGAATACATCAATACCCTGGCTATACCTTTGCCTACAAATGCTTTCCTATACTCGAACGCCAATGCTTCTTCCGCTCTAAACATATTTACATTCGACAGAATTGCAAAAGAACCTTACACGCGCATCCGTTATTATCAAGCTCCCAACGACGAAGGATTTATTGACGGATATTTTAACATCCACCCAACCAGAAAACTAAATGTTTACGGAGGTTTCCAAAATTCCTCCACCGGCTCGAATTATTCTTACAGCGAGTATGGGCTTTGGAATGCGGACGTAAAAATAAGATACATGCTCAATAATACCTTTAATTTTCTTTTTTACTTTAACCACTCCCGAAGTGTTGCGGAGCTAAACGGCGGCGTGGATTACGAAAAATTGCTCTCATCTTTTTCCTCTACAATAGCGCAGAGCATCCTTTACGACCCGTTCGAAGCTCCTGTTAAATTCGGCAACCGTTACCAAAAAATCACCCGCAATAACGTTGTCTTCAAAGTTCTTTCCCGACTCTTATCAAAAAAAAGCGGGGAAATAAATGTTTATTACTTGACTCATTTGACGGAATTCCGACAAGATGAAAAATCCAGAAATGGTATCTTTGCAAACGACAGATTCAAAACAATCGGCATGAATTTTCTTCAGCCTTTTTGCACTGGCGGATTTAATCTTTCCGTTTTCGGAACATCGGAAAGAACTTTTTCGACCCTTAACTCTTACGGACTGGAAAAAAGCCGAACGATATTTTCACTTGGGGGAACTCTCAGCACAGATTTTGGGAACAAAAAAATCATGCCCGTAGCTTTCGCCAAATTTTCAAATCTCGACGGCAAATCCTTCTTGGGTTACGGTATAAATATTAAACTCCATCCAATCCAAAAATTAGAAGCCACTTTAGGCGCTTCGAAATTTTCAATACCCAGAGGTATTGAAAGCGAGGCTCTTAGGAAAATCGGAGAAGCCGCCGATAATCACGCACAAGTCTTTTTTGCATCCATCGATTTCAAAAACTCAAATTTCCATTTCTCCTTTTCCATTTTCAACCGTAAAGAAAGCAACGAAGAATATTGGGCGGAAAAAGATTCGGCGAAAAGCTCCAAACTAAAAGAAAAGTATGTGCTCTACTATCGTAAAAATTCCACCTCGGGCGGGAATATTTTCCTCTCCGCAAAAATTTGGAAAATAAAAGGGGAGCTAAATTTCACTTATTACTTCCTCTCCAAAAACGAAATAAGAGAAAACCCCGAATTTTCGGCACTCGGCGGACTCTTTTACATTGACACATTATTTGACAAAAATTTAGCAATGAAAACGGGCGTTTATTTTAAGGCAAACGGAGAACAAAACTATTGGCAATACGAATTCCAAGTAAGAAAACCTATCTATTACGTATATTCTTCAACTTCCGTCCGTCCATTCGGAGAAGGCACTACCCCGTTTAATTGGACGTTAAATTTGTTTTTTGCCGGGACAATTCAAAAAAGAGCCACCGTTTATGCCGTGCTTGAAAATGTGTTCGACAACAAATACTACATTGTTCCTTATTATCCGATGCCTTCCAGAACTTTCCGCTTCGGCGTGGCGTGGGAATTTCTGAATTAAAAACAAAAATCTCCCACACCACTTCAATTTTATAATTTCTTCATCAACTCTTCAATTTCCAACATGTATTTAAGCGAAAGCTCATCCGCTTTTGCTTGAGAAGAAGCCTCCGTATAAATCCGAATAATCGGTTCGGTATTCGATTTTCTCAAATGCACCCAGTGGTCATCAAAATCAATTCGGAGTCCGTCGTCGGTATTAATTTTTTCGGAAGAATATTTTTCCTTCATCGCTTCTATCACCGCATCGGGACTTTTATTTTCCTGCAACTTTATTTTCCTTTTGGAAATCAGATAATTCGGCATAGAGGCTTTCAACTCGCTCAGCTTGCCTCCGAATTCCAACAAATGCTGCAAAACAATAGCCGTACCTACAAGTGCATCGCGACCGTAATGAACCGCGGGATAAATAACTCCCCCGCTACCCTCTCCACCTATCACGGCATTAACTTGCTTCATTTTAGCAACCACATTCGCTTCCCCTACAGGCGAACGATAAACCTTGCAATTAAACTCATTAGCAATATCCTCTACCGCCCGAGTAGTGGAAAGATTAACAACAACATTTCCTTTCTCTTTCGAAAGAACAAATTTCACTGCTTGGGCAATAGTATATTCCTCGTTAAACGGTTCGCCGTTTTCCATTATTAAAACAAGTCTATCCACATCGGGGTCAACCACAATTCCCAAATCCGCTCCCGATTCCCTAACTTTTTGCATTGTATTTTTCAAATTCACAGGAATCGGCTCCGGCAAGCGAGGGAATATCCCGTTCTTTTCGCAATCATGCGGAACAACCTCGCAACCAAATTCTTTCAACAAGCGAGGCATAATATAACTCCCCGCTCCGTTTACGCAATCTACCAAAACCTTGAATTTTCTTTTCCTAATTGCCTCCACGTCAATATATTTCATCTCCAGAACCGCTTCCATGTGATTTTCCAATCCAGCCGGATAGTCGGTAACTTTCCCAAGTTCATCCCATGTTTTATAACTCATTTGGGCTTTTTCGAGATTAGCCAACATGCTCCGGTTTTCCTCTACAGTCATAAATTCCCCTTTGGAATTTAAGAGTTTCAAGGCGTTCCATTCGTTTGGGTTATGACTGGCGGAAATCGAGATTCCCCCTTGGGCATTTAATTTCTTCACATTAAAAAGAACGGTCGGTGTTGGCGTGATACCAATATCAATCACATCCAATCCTTTGGCCAAAAGGGTGCCAACAATCAAGTCCTTGACCATCGTACGGGAAATCCGTCCGTCATTGCCGATAACCACTTTCCCCTTCCCTACAAAATCTGCATAAGCCGAGGTATATTTAACTATTGTATGAGGATCCAAGCCATCCCCGATTATTCCCCTTATGCCGGAAACACTTACCATTAAAGTTCCCATAGAGACTCCTTTACTTTTAGCTTATTACTTTGAATTTCTCTTTTTAAACATAAATATTATTTTCCATTTGCAATAAAAAAAAACAAGCCGTATTTTTAGCACTTGTTATAAGCAAATATAAACACGCACATTGAACAATTCATTAACAAAGTCACACAATAATAGAGGTAGTTGGTATGAATTCACATCTACGAGTGTTGCTCGCCCTCCTTTTCTTTTCGTTCACAAGTTCTATCTTTGCTGGTAATACCGGTAAAATAGCGGGAACGGTTAAGGACAAGGATACGGGCGAACCTTTGCCCTTCGCAAATGTAATTGTCGAAGGTACCAATTTAGGAGCCGCGACGGACATTAATGGCTACTACACCATCCTTAATGTTCCGCCGGGAGTTTATACGGTAACCGCATCCGTTGTGGGCTACCAAAAACAAAGTTTCACAAACGTTCGCGTGAACGTTGATTTTACAACACGGCTAAATTTCGAATTAGGACAAGGCTCTATTAAGCTAAAAGCCGTTGTTGTAGAAGGGGAAAGGAACCCTTTAATTCGCCAGGATTTAACGAATCCGCAGGTGGCTATCACCTCCGAAACAATTAGCGAATTACCTGTCGATCAGATTTCCGACGTAGTAAAATTAACGGCGGGCGTTACCGTGGGCGACGATGGTTCCATTCACGTGCGGGGTGGTTACGGAAATGAAATCGCTTATACTCTCAACGGCGTTTCCTTGAATGACCCTTACGCAAATCATCGTTCGATAGGGTTAGCCACCAATGCCGTTCAGGAAGTTTCCCTTTCCGCCGGTACTTTTAGTGCGGAATACGGAAACGCATTATCCGGTGTTGTTAATTACGTTACAAAAGAAGGCGGAAACAAATACACATTCAGCTTTCGAGGATACGCGGGAGATTATCTCTCCACTCACAAAGATATGTTCGACCATATCGATTTGATTGACCCGCTAAATCGGGGAAGAATGGAAGCAACCTTTGGCGGACCAGTTCCTTTTACAAACCGCAAATTGAAACTCTTTGTTTCGGGTGTATTTGAAAATTTCAAGGGGTCATTTTACGGCGTTCGCCTTTATAATCCCTCGGACTCCTATCTTTCCCGCGAAGGTTTTCGCAAGGAGGACCCAAGACACGGGCTTTCGACGGACCCGTACTTCTTCCGTCCTTACGACCCAAACAGTACGGGAATACCCACAGGCGACGGAAAAATAGTTCCGATGAATCCCTTCAGAAGTTACAATCTACAAGCCAATCTTTCTTACAATCTTTCAAGTCTTATCAAATTAAAATATGAAGTCGTTTATAATCAAGGGAAATCACAATACTTTAGTCGTTCTTATATGTTCAATCCCGACGGACGAGGCACAAATTACAGCGACGGTATGATTCAAACCTTGGGATTGACACATACGATAAACGATAAAATGTTCTATACATTAAAAACTTCTTACGGTTATAACGAAGGCAAATATTACTTATACAAAGACGTGGACGACCCTCGCTATCTTCCTACGCTTTACCGCCGTACAATTGGAAACACAATGTACCTAACCGGCGGGACTGACAATCACAGATTCGCAAGAAAAACGAAGACAATGACCATCAAAGGAGATTTTGACGGTCAGCTTCTCGAGCATCACGAAATCAAATTCGGTTTTGAAGCTCGCTTCCATGATATATGGGTCGAAAGCTATAACGTGCAGGTACGCAAAGCCGACGGTAGCAATCTGATTACGGACGATTTGCTTTACGACAGTACTTTGCAAATACTCCGTTACAAACCGGACCCCAAAGAGGAACCGTCCTTAATTACTACTTACCGCAAATATCCGGTGGACGGCGCCGCTTATATTCAGGATAAAATCGAGCTGGCAAAAACCTTGATACTTAACATCGGATTGCGTTACGAATACTTCGACCCGAAGGCTTATTACAATCCGAACCTCTCGAAAGACTTACAGGATATTAAATTCGGGTTCATTACCAGGAGCCTGGAAAAAGCAAAACCCAAACAGCACATATCACCGCGAATCAGTTTCTCCTTTCCAATTTCGGATAAGGGTGTAATCAGATTCAGTTACGGGCATTTCTATCAGAACGGCTCTCTGGCAAGCCTTTATAGAAATCATAATTTCTACGTTACCAATGTCGGCTCAACTCCTTCCTTCGGTAATCCCAACGTAAATATGCAAAAATCCGTTCAATACGAAATGGGATTACAACAGCAACTTACTGAAAACTTCAAGATGGATTTAACCGCGTATTACAAAGACGTTCGCGATTATATTTACACACAAACCGTTTACACCGCTACGGGACGTCAATACAGCGTTTTGACGAACTTGGCTTACTCCAACGTTCGCGGAATCACTTTATCCTTCTACAAGCGGAGAGCTCCGGGAAGTCTTCTGAATGCGAGATTGGATTACACTTTCCAAATTGCTGAAGGCAACAGGACATATCCGAGCGACGAGCTGTTCTACAGCGAAGTTTCCGGAAAACAATCGGAAACCTATTTGGTCCCGCTCGGCTTCGACCGTCAGCATGTAATAAATGCAACGCTCGGACTGATGCAACCCGGAGATTGGTCCTTGGGAATGATTGCCAATTTCCAAACCGGAACGCCTTATACCCCTATTCTCCCATCTTCCATACCTCATACAATCACTTACACCCAAAATTCCGCAAGGCAGCCGGTTCAATGGAATGTTGACCTGAAGTTCGAAAAATTCTTCAAGAGCGGCAACGTTAACTATTCTTTCTTCGTACAAGTACTAAATCTCTTCGACACGGAAAACGAAAGATACGTTTACGCAAGCACCGGAAGAGCTTTGCAAGCGGTTGAGGAAACTTCCGATGCAACGCGCTTCTTGGATATAAGAAAAAGAATAGAAAGACATGACCCGGGTCTTTTCGGAATAGATATAATCAACGGCTATTATTCCCATCGTCCCGAAAGACTCAGCAGACCGCGTGAAGTCAGAGTTGGTTTTTCAGTAATATTTAATTAGTAGAAGGAATGAAAACAATGAGAAACAAAATTTATTTAATAATTCTTTTGGCGCTCGGACTTACCGCTTTTTCCAAAATCAACGGGCAGGAATACGATAAGTACGGCTACCCCATTTGGAAAAAGCTAAGCGAGGCGGACGCTCAAAGAATATTAGGAAACAGGTATGCGCCTAAGTATTTCAAAACTACGGGCGATCCGCGAATAATAAAAGAATCCATTATTCACGGGAATAATATTACGACTATCCTTTTCAACTATGGTTCAATTTGCGCCCCGAACCGTTTGGGTAACATTGCGGATTTGGTTTGGCAAGGATTGGGCTACGGTTTCGAATTCGGACCCTTAGCCGCCGCGGAAGTGCAAGACGATTCGGGAAATGTTCTACACATAGTTGACGATTCTTTCGTGCGCACCGGACAAGGTGACTATGACCCCACGGGGACACTCAAATGGGGCTGGTTACCAAAGGACGGTTATGTGGATACGACACAAAACGAGATAGCGCGTTTGAACATAGGCGATAAAAACGGCGACGGTAAACCCGATTCATGGCCGGAATCATGGTACAATCCCAAAGTAGGAAAATACCTCTGGCCCGCTTTCTTAGGCGATCAGGCAACCGCTCCGGATGAAGAAGTCTATTACGTTGACGACGACTTCACAAACGCAGAGTTCCCCTATTACCCATCTCTTACGGACACCACAATGCGGGGATTGGGATTGAACATGGAAGTCCGCATCATACAGTTCAACAATCCCCTTGCGGACGATATTATGTTCCTTGTTTATCAGATTACCAACGTAAGCGATAAAAAACTCGAAAAGGCATATTTCGGAATGCACGGCGACCCGCACGTCGGAGGTCCAGCTGATTACAACGACGACTACGCCGGTTTCGTCGACCCGTTCGGGCATTCCCTCCAAGGCGATAATTTCCCACAGCGTTCGCGTAACATGGTTTATGCATGGGACGATCCTCCGGTGGGAATGAACGGTCATCCCACAGGTTATTTCGGTTGGAAATTTTTGGAATCGCCCTCGAATGCAAAAGACGCATTTGACAACGACGACGATGGTATCACGGACGAAAGCCCGGAAAACAGCGCGGGACAATTCATAGACGGCGTTAGTATTCCTCTTACTACCGGCATTTCGGACGTGGCGAAATACACCGCGGTTTACGGTCCTCCAAAACCCAGATTCGCCGGTGACGAAGACGGGGACTGGAAAATCGAAAAAGACGACGTAGGTATTGACGGTATAGGTCCAGATTCGCCGAACTACCCCGGTCCAGACTTCGGAGAAGGCGACGGCGAACCTTCCCAGGCATGGTACCAGGACCTGAACGACAATGACAAATACGACGAAGGCGAACCTCTTAGCAAGGACAGATTACCAGGGTACAAATGGGCAGGTTCCGAACCCGATTTCGGCGTTCGCGATATCAACGAATCCGACCAAATCGGCTTGACGAGCTTTCATGCTCTTCCCTATACAAACTCCTTGCCCAACGTTCCTATGAACGACCCGTTAATGTGGTCACTGCTTTCGGCGGACACGATTGATACGGCACAGGAACTCCTTTCTCAACCCGGCGATAATGTATTTAATTTCGGTACTGGACCTTTGAGTTTGGATATTGGTGAAACTCAAAGATTTTCCATGTGTATCCTTTTCGGAAACGACCTCCAGGACTTGATAATGAACGCAGTTACATCTTCAAAAGTTCTGGAAGCTGATTATCGCTTTGCTCAGCCCCCTGCAAAACCCATTGTAAAAGCAGTTGCAGGAGACCACAAAGTAACACTTTATTGGGATACAAGAGCCGAAAATTCTATCGACCCGCTTTCCGGTAAAAAGGATTTCGAAGGATACAAAATCTATCGTTCGCAGGAATACACCTTTGACGATGTATTCACCATTACGGACGGACGAGGCAATCCTTTCTTAGGCAAACCGATTGCTCAATTCGACAAGATAGACTCTCTAAGCGGTTATCATCCGGTAGAATATCCCGGAAGAGCCGTCAAGTTCTATTTGGGCGACAATACCGGTTTGGTTCACGAGTACGTGGATTCCACGGTTACCAACGGTGTTACTTACTATTACGCCGTCGTAGCTTACGACTTCGGCACAAGCGAAATTCCTCCCACTGAAAATCAGGCGGTAATTTCCCGCGATCCTATCACCGGTGAATTTACATTCGACGTAAACACCGTACAAGTAACACCGGGACCAATCGCAAGCGGGCTTGTTGATCCGGAAGCCGGAACGGACGGAACTCCAGAACAGTTGGTCGGAAACTCAACCGGCTCTATTAGAGTGAAAATTCTCGACAAGTTAAAAGTCCAAGATAAAATCTACACCGTTAAATTCGATAGTGATTCCACTTACAATGTGGAAGACTCCACCGGTGTTACAGAAACCTTCTATTCAAAAGACACCGTGTTCGTGGAACTCGGTCACAAGCATGTAATTACAAGCAGCGTAATAATAAAAGATGCCGGTGGTAACATCGTAGATACCTCAAAATACTTCGTAAACTCGGATTTCGGGAAGGTACGCGGTCTTCACAAAGGTGATTTGCCTTACGGCGAGGCTTACACCATATTCTATCGCTATTATCCCGTTGCCAAAAGTAAACTGTTAAACGGCGAAGACGCTAACCCGGATTTCGACGGTATGAAAATTTACGTAAAGAACGACCCGTTGGATTTGGATTACGAAAACTCCGGCTGGATTACCCAAACGATTACGGACGTAAAAGATTCCTTGCTTTTCAGCACGGCTCCGGGAGCTTATCCCGGTAGTCACGTTCAATATCGCGGTGATTGGGAAATCCGTTGGAACGATTTGGAAACCGATTCCACAGGACACTGGATTAACACGGGTGATACCGCTTACACAACCACATTAGGAAAAGTTGTTTGCCCGTTTACCATTTACGACGTAACAAACAACAAACCCGGTGTTTATTTGGTTGTAGAAAAAACAGGAACTAAAAACAACGGTCAATGGGATTTCGGCGAGGACATCATTTTGCGTCCTTCCGACATTACCGATCCGTTTGCAAATTTCAATACTTCCTATTATTTGAATTTCTCCTTACCGGATACCTCGGTTGTTAAAAACCCGAGACTTCCGAAGAAAGGCGACATTTACGCTGTATATACCAAGAAGCCTTTCCAAGAGGGAGACGAATATTTATTCACTACAAAATCCGCTAAGTTCAGCACGGAAAGGGCAAATTCTTCCTTGGAGAACATCTACGTAGTGCCTAATCCCTACGTAGCATACAGCGAAGCCGAAATGCCGGGAAGAACGAGCCAAAAACGCGGCGATAAGGTTCTGCAATTCAGAAATCTGCCTCCGAAGTGTACAATCAGAATATACACGGTTACAGGAGAGCTTGTAGATACAATCGAAAAAGACGACAACTCAAGTGTTGCCACTTGGGATTTGCTCTCTTTCGAAGGACAACGAATTGCATACGGGGTTTACATTTACCATGTAGATGTTCCCGGCGTAGGTGAAAAAATCGGTAAATTTGCTGTAATTAAATAATGCCTATCGGCTAAATTTAACGGAGGAAATAAAATTATGAAAGGCATAATTAATAAAACTTTAATTCTGATTCTCTTCTTGGGAATCTCGTCCATTTCGAATGCGCAACTTTTCAGAAGCACTTCGAAAGTCGGGACGACGGCGGGACAATTTCTAAAGATTGCTCCCGGCGCCCGCGCCACCGCAATGGGCGGTGCGCTCACGTCAATAGGTTCCGATATTTATTCGGCCTATTACAATCCGGCAGGCGTGGCAATTGCCAATTCCAACGGACAATTAACTTTCAACCATGCGAATTGGCTTGCGGACATGAATTATGACTTTGCCGCCGGTGCTTTGAACATCGAAGGATTAGGTACTATTTTCGCCACACTTACTTCCTTCCGAGTACCCGAGGAAAAAGTAAGAACGTTCCAAAACCCCGAAGGCGACGGGCGTTATTGGGACGCTGGCGGATTGGCAATCGGTATGGGCTACGCCCGTCAGTTAACCGATCGCTTCTCCTTCGGTTTCACACTCAAGTATATACACGAATCGATATGGAATTCGGCATCGTCGGGCTTCGCTTTCGACATCGGAATGATTTATCGTACGCCGTTCAACGATTTGATGATAGGCGCCGCAATGACAAATTACGGCAGCAAAATGCGCCTGGACGGACGGGACATCCGTTTTAATTACGACCCGAACGACGACATCAATAGCGGTCCGAACAATATCCCCGCCGAATATAAAACGGACGAGTTCGACTTACCTCTCCTCTTTAGATTCGGTATGTCTATGAACTTGGTAAATACCAGATACATTCGCCTTACCGGTTCCGTTGATGCCGTTCATCCCAACGATAACAGCGAATATATAAACAGCGGTTTGGAATTCGCTTATGACGAATCTTTCTTTATCCGCGCAGGTTACAGACAAATGTTCATGAACAATTCCGAAGGCGGATTAACCTTCGGCGGCGGATTGAAATTCGGCATCACCAGAAATCTCCGCGTAATTCTAAACTATGGATACGCAGATTACGGAAGATTAAAAGACGTCCAATTTCTGGACTTGGGACTGGTTTTCTAATTACCAAAAACCTTTTTGCAAAGGGAATTGCCCGCTTGGGTAATTCCCTTTAATTTTAATAAGCCTTTCGATAAAATGATTACACAAAAAAAGATTCTCGCGCTAAATAGGAAATTAGTCGAATATTTCGGAATACCCGAAAGAGCGACAAAATTACCCGACCCGTTGGATTTACTAATAGCCACGATTCTCTCTCAAAACACAAACGATAAAAATTCTTACAAGGCTTATCAAAATCTTCGCAAGCGCTTTCCCCGTTGGGAAATGATAGAAAAAGCGGAAAAGGAAGAAATCGAAAAGCTCATTAAAGTGGCGGGCTTGGCAAAACAAAAATCCGCCGCAATTAAGAATTTAATCACATCGTTAATGAAAAAAAGCGCCAACGCTTCCCTGAATTTCGTGCGGGAGATGGAAAACAACAAAGCTTTATCGGAACTCACAAAATTCCCGGGTATCGGAATTAAAACGGCAAGCTGTGTTTTATTGTTTGCACTCGATAGGGACGTCTGCCCGGTGGACACACATGTACACAGGACATTGAACAGAATAGGCTTGTTAAAAACCTCTTCTCCGGAAAAAACTTTTTTCGAGCTTAACGCCAATTTTCCACAAGGAATTGCCCACCAGTTTCATACAAATTTAATTCGCCTCGGCAGAGAAATTTGCACGGCTAAAAAGCCCAATTGTGCGGTATGTCCAATACTCGATATGTGCAAATATCAAGAAAAAAATTTCGAGGAAGGCAAAAGAAAGGACGGAAGTTTTATGCTTTTGGACAGCGTTTAAAACTTTCGAGGGACAAAGCGGATTCGCATCAACCTTGCCCCTCTTAAAATTCCCGGCATGCTTTTTTAATCCAAATCGGTAAAATCCTTACCCAAAAGATTCTTAAACAAGAATTTCAATTCCAATTTAAGCGAATGCATAAATTTATAGCGTATGCCGTGGCGTTCGCCCGGATATATCATCATTTCGAAGTTCTTGTTCAATTCTTCGAGTTTGTTTACAAGCTCAAGCGTGTTCTGGAAATGCACGTTGTCGTCAATGGTGCCATGGGTTATTAAAAGCCCGCCTTTATATTTATCCACATAAGTGAAAACGGAACTTTCCTTATAGCCTTCAGGATTTTCCGCTGGCATATCCATATATCTTTCGGTATAAACATTGTCGTAAAGTCTCCAATCCGTTACGGAATACTGCGCTATTCCGTAATCAAAATAGTCCGCTCCGTAAGTCATAGCCATGCAGGTAACATAACCGCCGTAACTTCCGCCGGAAATTGCAATTTTGTTCGTATCCACAAATGTTTTTTTGCTAAGCCATTTAACCGCTTCGATATAATCGTGCATTTCCCATTTCCCCAAATGTCTATGCATAAGAGCCACGCCTTGCTTGCCGAAATGTCCCGAACCACGGTGATCGACCTGCACAACTATTATTCCGTTCGAAGCCAGAAAATAATTTAGCAACCAATGAGGAAAAGAATTATGCACCGTAGCGGCATTGGGACCTCCGTAAATGGAAATAAGCACGGGGTACTTTTTGTTCTTGTCAAAATTTGTGGGCAAGAACCATTTGACAGGCAATCTCCAGCCGTCGCTTGTGGTAAAACGGAACAGTTCCACCTTAGGTAAATCGTATTTTTCAAGAATATCGGATTTGGAACCGCCCAGCATTCTCAACGTCTTCCCTTCGGAATCGCATAGCAAAAGTCGAGGGGGAGTATTTATATTGCTAAATCTATCCAAAAAATATTTGCCGTTCGGCGAGACATTGCAAGAATGAGTCCCAGCCTTTTCAGTCAATCTAATTAACCCGGAGCCGTCGAAATTCACCTTGAAAAGATGATTTTCCGTAGATTCCTTTTGCCAGCCCTCAAAATAAATTGTCCCGTTTTTTTCGTCCACAAAGTCAATCCTTTTAACCTCCCATTTCCCTTGAGTGATTCGCTTCTTCAAATTTCCGTCCATTCCGTAAAAATACAAATGCGCATAACCGCTTTTATTGGAACGTATAATCATTCCACGTCCGTTCTTCAATATTTTCAAATCCGTAAACCATTCAACCCAAGAATTTTGATGTTCGGAATAAATCTCGGTAAGTTTTCCATTTTCCACATTTACGGAAAAAATTTTCAGAGTATCTTGTTTCCGGTTCATCCATTGTACTGTAAGAGCTTTTCCATCGGGCAACCAAAAGGGCCATGCAATGTATTGGTCTTTCGAATAATCGAAGTCAGCCCAAACTATTTTACCGTCGTTCACATCAACCACACCCAATTTGACTTTAGGGTCGGGATCACCGGCATAGGGATAACGGGTTTTTTCCAAAAAGCCATGCACACCGACGGCATGAAAAATCGGATATTCGGGCACGGGGGAATCGTCGAACCAAAGAAAGGCAATTTTTTTGCTATCTGGCGACCACCAAAAAGCCAAATGCCGACTGGAGCGCCCGATGATTTCTTCGTCGTAAACCCATGAAGACCAGCCGTTATACACAAGCTCCGAACCGTCAAATGTTAATTGTTTCTCCTCCTCGTTTTCGGCATCGTAAACATAAAGATTATGAGCCTTTGTATAAGCCACAAAACGGCCATCGGGAGAAAGGCGCGGATTGTTCTCCTTTAGAGTATCGTTTGTCATTCTCAAAAGCTCTTCCGATTCAACGGAAAAGTAATATAAATCCTTGTCCTTCTCCAAAACAAAATACTTATAATCCTTACTTCTGTTTACCGCCCTTGAAAGTTTAAATCCTTCGGGCAACTGCTTTTGCCAATAGGAATAATCGAAATACAAAGAAGTATCACCTCTGGAAGCGTCAATCCGTAAAATTTTCCCCCCTTCTTCCACCAAAAAAGAATTGCCATCTTCGAACCATTCTACCGCCTTAGTTAACGGTTTTAGAAATTCCGTATCAAAAATATTTTTAAGAGACAGCGATTTTGATTGCGATTTGAGAGAAATATTACATGCTAAAAGTAAAACGAAAGTTAAAATTTTTTTTGCCATATTTTACTCGAATTTTATTATATTATGTTTATTATTTTTGATACTCAGCCATTCAAAAGAGACAAGCCGTAAAATGGAAAATTCACCCGACAAAAATAATGCATTTCTACAACAAATAGCGGATAGCACTCCCGACTTAATTCTTTTTGTCCTCGATAAAAATCTCAACTATATATTTTTTAATAAAAAACATTTTACCCAAATGAAAAACATTTGGGGAGGCAATATCAAAATAGGCGATTCTATCCTCAACTACATAAACAAAAAAGAGGAAAGGGAAAAAGCCGTCGAATTATTTAACAAAGTTCTACAAGGCGAAGCATTACACTTTGAAGATAAGAAAATAAATAGAGACGAAAAGCCTACTTGGTACGAAGTACAATTAACCCCGGTCAGAAATGAGAAAGATAAAATATATGCTATTGCCGCGGCAATAAGAGATATTACAAAGAGGAAGGAAAGAGAAAAAGAATTTGAAGAATTAAACAAAAAGCTCAAAATATTGCTGGAAGCAAGGGAAGAAAAACTAAGCGAAAGTGAAAATAAATTTCAAATTCTCGTGGATTTGTTACCTGAAGGAGTCGTAGTTCATAACATGCAGGGTATTCTATATGCAAATAAAACGGCAGGAAAATTATTCAGGGTTAAAGATCTTAATAACTTAACGAAAAAGTCCGTTTTCGACTTCTTGCATCCCGACTTTAAAACAAGAGCATTAGAAAGAGTAAATGCCGCCTTGAAAGAGGGGAAATCTTTCTTGCCTCCTACAAAAGAACTTCTTATACGATGTGACGGCACAGCTTTCTGGGGAGAGGTAAGTGGATTCAAAATAATCTTTGGTGGAATAGAAAGTATTCTTGTTATCATTAGAGATTTGACGGAAGAAATTCTAAAAGAAGAAAAGATTAGAGAAAATGAAGAAAAGTTCGCTGAATTACTCGATTTAATCCCCGATACTATTGTTGTTCATTCGGAGGGCAAAACACTTTACGCAAATAAAACAGCAGTGGAAATGTTTCGCGGGGAAAGCGTGGAAAGTTTAATCGGGCGTAATGTTATAGACTTTGTACACCCGGATTCCCACGAAACTGCACGTAGGCGTATGAAAAAAATCTATTCTTCGGATACGAATTATCTCCCCTTCGAAAAAGAAAAATTGCTAAGACTTGATGGCACAACGTTCTGGGGAGAAACAACAAGCCGCAAAATAACTTTTCGAGGCAAACCTGCAGTTTTTGTTTACGTTCGAGATTTAACGAAACAACTCGAGGCAGAAAACAAAATTAAAAGAAGCGAAGAGTCTCTCCGCTTATTGTTTGACATATTACCCGATTCTATCTTAGTGCATCGAGAGGGGAAAGCAATATTTGCGAACAAAACAGCAGTAAAAACTTTGGGGGCAAAAAGCCAAGAAGAAATATTAGGTAAAAATGTGCTTGATTTTGTGGCTATGGATTATCGAGAAATGGCTTTAGAACGGATAACCCAACTTTATACTGGCAAAACCGATCATGCGCCTTTTAGAAAAGAAAAACTGGTACGGCTGGACGGTACGTCTTTCTGGGCTGAGATTACAAGCAGAATAATCACTTTCGAAGGAAAACCTGCCGTTGTAACAAGCGCCCGCGATTTGTCGGAAAGAATTGAAGCAGAAAAACTTTTGGAAGAAACCCATAGGATTTATCTCGAAGCAATAAAAAACATTAACGGCGTTCCTTACAGTTTTAACTATAACGAGAATGACTATGAATTTATTGGGGAAGGAGTAGAACAACTTTTCGGAATTCCCAAAAAAGAATTTACACGCAGCAAAATGGCTTCTCTAGTCAAGGAAATTATTATTCCCGGTCACGACTTGCCTAATCCTCATCAGTTTACTAACATGTTAATCAGCGGTAAGACCAAGAATTTCGCCGCAATTTATCGCGTCCAAACTCCCGAAGGGAAAATAAAATGGATTAGCGATACGGCCGTACCCGTCAGAGATTCTGCTACAGGCAAAGTGATAGGTTCCTTGGGCATTCTGTTAGACATAACCAAACAAAAAATAAGAGAAGCAAAATTAAAAGAACAGGAAGAAACTCTCCGCGCTATTTTTGAACAATCAAGTGATGGAATTGCTCTAATTGACCAAGAAACAACTATCCTGGAATGGAACAAAGCTCTGGAAGAATTTACCGGATTAAAACGAGAAGATGTTATAAATAAAAAGGTTTTTGAAATAACTCCACAGTTGGTTTCCGACACACAAAATATTTCAAAAGCTCGCGAACGACTTGTGGAAAACACAAAAAAATTATTAAGTACCCCGAAGCGAAAAGGTTTCGTAGAAGAGTGGAGAATAAGAAATAAAGAAGGTAAGGAATTAATCCTACAAGCTTTCTCCTTTCTTGTCGATAGCCCTAAAGGCAAATTAATTGGTTCTATTGTTCGCAATGTTACAAAACAAAAGAAAATTGAAGAGGACCTGCGACGAGCAAAAGAGTTGGTTGAAAAATCCGACAAGTTAAAATCGGAATTTTTAGCACAAATATCACACGAAATTAGAACCCCACTAAATATTATTCTGGGCTACTCCCAACTTTTAATCAACAAAGATCCAATGGAACAAGATTTTGAAGAGTCCTTTGAGGCTATTAAAAAAGCCAGCAAAAGATTAATCCGAACAATCGAGTTGATTCTCAATATCTCTCAATTACAATCAGGCACTTACACTTACATTGCAAAAGAAATTGATATCTACGAAAACGTATTGCAAAAAATCTTTTTAACTTATCAACCAGAAGCGAAAGAAAAGAATCTCGCGTTTATTCTGGAAAAAGAAACCGACAATACAATTATACGCGCCGAAGAATATTCTATAAATCATATCTTCGACAATTTAATAGATAATGCGATAAAGTTTACAAACAAGGGAGAAGTAAGGGTTACGGTTTTCAGAGATGAAAAAAACAGACTTGGGGTTGCAATAAAGGACACAGGTATTGGAATTGAAAAAAGTTTTCTTACGAATATCTTCAAACCTTTTTCGCAGGAAGACTATGGCTATTCACGTCGATATGAGGGAACAGGATTGGGCTTAGCATTGGTAAAAGGCTATTGCGAATTGAACAACGCTGAAATTAACGTAGAAAGCGAAAAAGGAAAGGGTTCAACTTTCACGGTAATCTTCAACGAAAGCTGAAATGAAATTCCGCACAGAAATTTCCCTTCCCTCCTATCCTTTTCATATTTCCTTCGAGGAAAGCATTCTTACCGCAGGTTCGTGCTTTGCGGTAAACATTGCGGAGGAGCTTAGAAAAAGATTCTTCAACGTTATGTTCAATCCTTTCGGAACGCTATACAACACGGCTTCCGTTCTTAACATGTTCGAGCTTGCAAAATCAAAGTCGCAATTGCAAAAGGAAGACTTGATATTTCACAATGGCGAATGGCACAGCTTTTATCACAACAGCGAGTTCTCGCATTTCCGTCCGGAAATCGCCCTGGAAAAAATCAATTTTTCTATAATCAAACTGAACGAATTCTTGCAAAAAAACGACGTGGTAATTCTGACCTACGGAACCTCTTACGTTTATATTCACAAAGCAAGGAATTTAATTGTTTCCAATTGTCATAAGATTCCGCAAGAGGATTTTTCACGAAAACTATTGAGCACCGAAGAAAATTTTTATTACATGCAGAAAACAATAGAAATAATTAAATCCTTTAATCCGAAAGTGAAAATCATCATTAGCGTTAGTCCCGTGCGACATTTGAAGGACGGATTGCATGCGAACCAGATTTCCAAAGCCCATCTGCTTTTAGCCGTGGAAAAAGCCACAAAAGAAATCGAAAATTGTTTTTACTTTCCCTCATACGAAATCGTTCTGGATGATTTACGGGATTACAGATTTTTTTCATCCGATTTAGCACATCCGAACGAATTTGCTATCGCATACATTTGGGAAAAATTCGCACAAGCGTTTTTCGAAAGCAAAACCTTGGGATATATAAAGGAAGCGGAAAAAGTCCGCTCGGCGTTGGAACATCGCCCTATAAATCTGGATTCGCCTTCGTACAAAAATTTTCTGAACGGGCTTGCTCGACAAATAGAAAAAATAAAAATCAAATATCCCGCTGTAAACTTTGACGAAGCGGAAAGAATACTAAGAGAAAAACTAAACGCCCTCAAATAAATTTTATTTACAGGCTCACTTTAAATTCTTCGTAAAACAATTTTTTCAATTCTTTTTTTCCGGTTCCTTTTATTGCGGAATAAAAGAAAATATTCCCCGACTGCAATGCTTCCGGGAAATATTCTCCCGCTAATTTTTTTGCCCTCGCAAATTCGGATTGTTTTAATTTATCGGTTTTGGTCAAAACAATTTTATAGGGTATTTCATAAGCACTCAAGAACTCACGCAGGCGCATGTCCAACTCCGTCGGTTTATGACGGCTATCAACAAAATGCAAAGCAAATTCGATATGTCCCGATTTAGCCAAGTAATCCGTAATCATTCTTTCCCACCGCGCCTGCTCTTTTTTGGAGGTCTTGGCATATCCAAACCCCGGCAAGTCAACAATATAATATTTGTTTTCCACGACGTAATAATTTATGGAACGCGTTTTACCCGGGGAAGAGCTTACCTTTGCCAGATTTTTTCTATTGAAAAAGGAATTGATAAAAGAGGACTTTCCCACGTTCGAACGTCCGCAAAGAACAACTTCGGGCAAGCGCAGTTTGGGTATTTGTCCCACTTCGTAAACGGATTTTAAGAATCTCACATCTGCCATACCAAGCACCAAAATATTACAAATAAAAAAAAGAGCGGTCAGAAAAACCGCTCTTTCCAATTAGGGGGGAGTAAACGAATTTATGCTATTTTTCTTCTTTCTTTTCCTCGTCGGAAGATTCTTCCTTTGTTTCGGCTTTTTCCTCTTCCGCTTGGTTTTCTTCTTTTTCCTCTGCTTTCGCCTCAGAATCCTCTTCTTTCACTTCCTTTTCAGCTTCTTTCTCATCTTCGGCTTTTTCTTCCGTCGCTTCGACTTCTTCCGTTGTCGCTTCTTCGGTTTCTTCCTGGAAGGTTTCTATTTTTTCTTCCTCTACCTTCTTGGCTTTCTTTTTCGTCTTCTTGGGTTTTTCCTCTTCACCCTGATTATAATCGACCAATTCGATAATAGCCATTTCGGCTGCGTCGCCCACGCGTTGTCCCAATTTAACCACTCTCGTATAACCGCCATTTCTATTTGCAACGGTATCAACGATTTCGCCGAAAAGCTCCTTGACAACCTCCTTGTCATGAATATGCCGTGCAACGTATCTACGCGCTGCAACGGTATTTTCTTTGGCTTTTGTAATTAGAGGTTCTACAAAGCTTCTCAAGGCTTTTGCCTTAGCAACGGTGGTAGTAATTTTTTTATGCTTCAATAAAGAAGTTGCCAATGCTCTCAAGGTAGCAATTCTATGCGACCTTGTTCTACCTAATTTTCTTCCTTTTTTTCTGTGTCTCATTCTGCACCTTACTCGCTATTATTACCGGAATCAGATTTTAAATATTTATCCACATCCATTCCGAATTCCAAGCCGAGATTTGAAACAATTTCGCTTAACTCGGAAAGGGATTTACGTCCGAAATTTCTGAACTTGAGTAACTCTTGCTCGGTTTTGCTAACCAAATCGCCAACCGTTTCGATATTAGCCTGTTTCAAACAATTGTGAGAACGCACCGAAAGCTCCAAGTCGTCCACGCTTGTCATCAGAATCTTCCGAATTCTTTCGGTTTCGGCGTCGTATTTCACCTCTTCCTCCTTCTCCTCGGGAGAAGTTTCGAAATGAATAAACATCTGCACATGTTTGCTAAGTATTTGCGCCGCTTGGGAAAGAGCCTCCTCGGGAGTAATGGAACCGTCCGTAGTAACTTCGATGGTCAACTTTTCGTAATCGTTCCTTTCCCCGATACGAACGTTCTCAACAAAATACTTAACGTTACGAATGGGAGAGAAGATAGAATCAATCGGAATAACGCCGATTGTTTGGTCTTCGATTTTCTGCTCGTTGGATGGGACATATCCTCTTCCCACACCGAAACGTAATTCGATATTAAGCTTTGCCCCTTCGTTCAAAGTGGCAATGTGGAGGTCGGGATTAAGAATTTGCAAATCCGCCGCCGCTTCTTGAATATCCTTGGCGGTAAAATTTCCGGGACCGGTAAGAGAAAGTTCCGCTTTTTCCACCGGTTTTTCCGTGTCCATTTTAATTCTAACTTTTTTCAAATTCAATATAATATCCGTAACGTCTTCTACGACGCCCGGGACGGTTGTAAACTCGTGCAAAATTCCGTCTATTTTAATTGCGGTAATTGCCGCACCGGAAAGAGAGGATAACAAAACCCTTCTGAAGGAATTTCCCAACGTAACTCCGAATCCTCTCTCCAAAGGTTGAACGGTAAACTTTCCGTAAGTCGGTGTTACCGTAGATTCGTCCAAAATAACTCCATCCGGCATCTTAAAAGGATAGCTCATTTAAAAAACCTCTGATTTATTATTATTTAGAATAAAGCTCAACAACCAATTGTTCGTTTGCTTCAAGCGGAATCTCATCTCTTTCGGGCATGTTCAAGAAAGTGCCTTGGAGATTCGCTTTATCAACGGACAACCAATTGTAGAGATTGTCTTTGGTTCTTCCCAAAGAGTGGTGGATTACATCCAGCTTCTTACTCTTTTCCCGCACGCTAACAACGTCGCCGGGAGAAAGGAGATAAGAGGGGATATTAACTATTTTCCCGTTAACAAGGAAATGTCTGTGAAGAACCAACTGACGAGCCGCTTTTCTCGAAGGAGCGAAACCGAGGCGATAAACGACGTTATCCAAACGTCTTTCAAGAAGTTTAATAAGGTTTTCGCCCGTAACGCCCTTCTGGCGGTTCGCTTTGTCGAAATAGAGTCTAAATTGTCCTTCGAGCAATCCGTAAATTCTTTTAATCTTTTGTTTCTCGCGCAACTGAATACCATACTCGGAATATTTAGCTCTTCTGCTCAAGCCGTGCTGACCGGGAGCATAATTTCTTTTTTCGAGCGGGCATTTATCCGAATAACATTTGGTACCTTTCAAAAATAATTTCTGTTTTTCACGTCTGCACAATTTGCAGCTGGGACCAGTATATCTTGCCATCTAAAATCTCTCCTAATTAAACTCTTCTTCTTTTCGGTGGTCTGCAACCGTTATGGGGTATAGGCGTAATATCCTTAATGGACATTATCTGCAATCCTGCGGTATTAAGGGCACGTATTGCGGCTTCTCGGCCGGAGCCGGGACCTTTAACCAAAACGTCAACTTTCCGCAGTCCCAAATCGTATGCTTCTTTTGCGGCGGCTTCAGCCGTAACTTGAGCCGCAAAAGGGGTATTTTTTCTGGAACCCTTAAATCCATTTTTACCCGCGGATGACCACGAAATCGTATTTCCGTAAATATCGGTAATCGTCACCAAAACATTATTAAACGAAGCCTTTATGTGAGCAACGCCCACAGCATCGACGTGTACTTTCTTTTTTGTTCTTCTCTGTGTCTTAGCCAATTCCTAACTCCTGCTATTTTAAGGATTATTTCTTACCCGGAGCTTTTTTCTTTCCGGCAACAGTTTTACGTTTACCTTTGCGCGTTCTGGCATTGGTTCTGGTTCTTTGACCTCGAACCGGCAAGCCGCGTCTGTGTCGAAGTCCCCTGTAGCAACCAATATCCATCAAGCGCTTGATGTTCTGCTGAACTTCGCTTCTTAAAGCTCCTTCCACCTTGTAGTTAGCCGTAATAACCGAACGTATTCCGGCAACTTCTTCTTCGGTTAAATCGGCAACTCTTTTATCCGGGTCAACGCCCGCTTTTTCCAAAATAGTCTTGGCGGTATGTTGCCCGATTCCGTAAATGTAAGTTAATCCAATGTAAGCTTTCTTATTTTTCGGTAAATCTACGCCTGCTATTCGAGCCAAATTACTAACCTCCTAAGTTACTTTTAACCTTGACGTTGCTTGTGTTTCGGGTTTTTGCAAATAACGCGTACAACGCCGTTTCTTTTAATTATTCTACAGTGCTCGCACATCTTCTTAACCGAGGCTCTCACCTTCATCTCGATTTCTCCGTTATTTGTACCTGTAAGTAATTCTACCTTTGTTCAAATCGTAGGGAGAAAGTTCAACTGCAACTTTGTCCCCTACCAGAATTTTAATATAATGCATTCTCATCTTACCGGAAATGTGAGCCAATATTTCATGTCCGTTATCCAGCCTCACACGAAAATTTGCGTTCGGCAAAGTTTCCGTCACTACTCCATCGACTTTTATCGGTCCTTGTTTAGCCATTTAACACACCGTTAATATTTCCGGTTTACCATTAATAATAGCAATCGAATGTTCAAAATGCGCCGAGGGTTTCAAATCTGCGGCATAGACCGTCCAACCGTCATCTGCGACACGGACGTAATGCTCGCCAGCGTTAACCATCGGCTCGATTGCGATTGTCATTCCGTTCTTGATTTTGGCGCCCGTCCCCCGCCTTCCGAAATTCGGAATTTGTGGGTCCTCGTGTAAAAATCTTCCCACTCCGTGACCGGTTAGCTCGCGTACAATCGAATAACCGTTTGCTTCCACGTGCTGTTGGACAGCCGCGGAAATATCTCCGATTCTGTTTCCGACAACCGCCGCCTCTATACCTTTGTAGAGAGCTTCCTCGGTTACCTTCATCAATCTCCGTTTTTCATCGGATATTTCCCCAACAGCAACGGTCAAAGCCGCATCACCGAAGTAGTGATTTTTAACGGCGCCGACGTCAATCGAAATGATATCTCCATTTTGAAGAACTCTATCGCTGGGGATTCCGTGAACGACTTCTTCATTTACGGAAGCGCAAATCGTTCCCGGGAATCCTTCCGCATCGCCTTGAGAATATCCTTTGAAAGCGGGAACGGCTCCCTGACTTCGGATATAATCCTCGGCAATACGGTCAAGTTCCAGCGTCGTAATTCCGGGCTTTACATAACTTTTGCAAAGCTGTAAAGTCTCCGCAACAATCTGACAACTTTCTCTAATAAAATCTATTTCTTTTTTAGTCTTAATTAAAATCAATTTCTAACCGCGTCTCCCGCGTATTTTACCGGATTTCAAGAATCCATCGTAATGGCGCATAGTAAGATGGGACTCTACCTGATGCAGAGTATCCAAAGCCACGCCGACAATAATCAACAGACTTGTACCTCCGAAAAAGGAAGCAAATCTTCCCGAAACTCCCAATCTAGAAACAAAAGCGGGAATAATGGCAACCAAAGCCAAAAATATGGAACCCGGTAAAGTGATTTTCGTTAAAATATTATCGATAAACTCGGAGGTTTGTTTTCCGGGGCGAATCCCGGGTATAAATCCACCTTGTTTTTTCATATTCTCCGCAACATCTTGCGGGTTAAAAGCAATCGCAGTATAAAAATAAGTGAAGAAAATAATCATCAAAGCATAAATGAACGAATAACTGAACGAGGTATAAACGAAATACTGCGACAGACTTTGCATAAACTCGCTATCGGGGAAAAACGAAAGCACGGTGCTCGGAATAAACATAATCGATTGAGCAAAAATTATGGGCATAACTCCGGCGGTATTCACCTTCAAAGGTATATATTGGGTAACTCCGCCATAAACTTTACGCCCGACAACTCTCTTGGCATATTGAACAGGAATTCTCCTTGTGCCTTCCGTTACCAGAACTATTCCCGCAATTATGAGGAACAAGAAAGCCAAGATTACTATTTCGATGACTATGTTCCTTTGTCCCGATTGCAAAAGTTGAAACTCATCCAAAATAGCGAAAGGAAGACGGTCGATGATTCCGATAAAAATTATCAGAGAAATACCGTTACCAACTCCCTTATCGGTTATTTGTTCACCCATCCACATCATAAAGACCGTACCGGCGGTAAGAATCATAATCGCGGAAACGGTAAACATAAAGGGTGAAATTGCCGCAGGTACAATTGACTGTCCGTTTGTGGAGATATTGCGCAAGTGAATGGTTACACCCCAAGCCTGGAAAGCGGAAATCAGCACCGTACCGTAACGGGTAAGCTGAGTGATTTTCTTCCGTCCTTCTTCTCCTTCGTGTTGCAACTTTTGAAAATAGGGCACAACGGCACCCAAAAGCTGAATAATAATTGAAGAAGAAATGTAGGGCATAATTCCAAGCGCAAAAATCGCCGCATTCTTAAACGCTCCACCCACAAATAAGTCGTACAGTCCGAAAAGATTGTTCGAAGTGCTGTTTGCCATTGCATCGGCAAGCAAATGCGAATCTATTCCGGGCAACGTAATATGAGCACCGATTCGAACAATAACCAGTAAAGCCAAGGTGTAAAGAATTCTTTGCCTTAGCTCGTGTACCTTGTAAATATTCCGAAAAGTATTCTGAAATTTTCCCATTAGGCTTTAATCTCTTTTATGGTTCCGCCAGCTTTCTCAATTTTTTCTTTTGCGGAAGCGCTAAATTTATGAGCTTCCACATTCAATTTAGCCGTCAAATCTCCGTTACCCAAAATTTTGTACGGAGCGGCGGCTTTTGAAATAACACCGTTTTTAAAAAGGACGGCGGGAGTAATGTTTTCGTCCGTCAATTTGTTGGCATCGACCAATCTTTGCAAGTCGGACACATTAACCGCCTGATAATGTATTTTAAAAATATGATTGAATCCCTTTTTAGGAACTCTACGTTGCAAAGGCATTTGTCCGCCTTCGAACCAGGCACGTCTTTTAGCGCCGGAACGGGATTTCTGTCCGTTCATTCCGCGCGTTGCAGTGCCGCCATAGCCGGAGCCTTCGCCTCTTCCAACTCTTTTTCTTTTCTTTACAGCGCCTTTGGCATATTTCAGATTACTTAAAATATCCATTTAATCACCTATTCTTCAATTTCTTCGACTTTTACCAAATGTGAAACTTTTCTAATCATTCCTCGAATTTGAGGAGTATCGTTATGAATTTTTACGTAATTAGGTCTTCCCAATCCCAGCGCTTCAATCGTGCGCTTTTGGTCTTTCGGTCTGTCAATTATGCTTTTCGTCTGCGTAATTTTTAATTTCTTAGCCATCTCCGTCCTCAATTAGGCATTAAACAATTCGCTAATAGTCATATCTCTCTTATGTGCCATTGCACGTGCATCAATCAAGTTCAGCAATCCTTGCATGGTAGCTTTAACTTGGTTATGAGGATTGCTGGAACCCAAAGATTTCGTAAGCACGTCCTGAATACCCGCCAATTCCAGAACGGCGCGCACACCGCCGCCTGCGATTAGACCGGTACCGGGAGAAGCAGGTTTAAGTAGCACCCGACCGGCTCCGTATTTCCCAATAATTTCGTGAGGGATGGTTCCCTTCACGATGGGAATTTTGTAAATGTTCTTTTTAGCATCGTCAATCCCCTTGGAAATAGCATCGGTTACTTCATTAGCTTTTCCCAAGCCTACGCCAACATGTCCGTTGCCGTCGCCTACCACAACAATAGCGTTAAAGGAGAAACGGCGTCCACCTTTAACCACCTTGGCGACTCTATTAATCTGCACAACTCTTTCTTTAAGACCTTCAAGAACTGTTACTTTTTTAGGTTTCAATTTAGTCTCCTTTGTTCAAACATAATTCCAACAAATTTTGGCTGCCGGGAGAGGATTCGAACCTCTACATACGGCTCCAAAGGCCGCTGTCCTGCCATTAGACGACCCGGCAAAAAATCAAAATATCAAACCGCCCTTGCGGGCACCTTCCGCCACGGCTTTCACTCTTCCGTGATATGCATAGCCGCTGCGGTCGAAAATGGCTTTTTCGATGCCTTTCTCTTTCGCCTTCTTCGCAAGAAGTTCACCTACGGCAAAAGAAACATCCAATTTGTTTTTGGATTTTTTAATTTCATCTGAAATTTCCTTCGACAAGGAGCTAGCCGAAAGGATAGTCCTGCCGGTTGTATCATCAACCAATTGAGCATAAATTTGCTTCAAACTTCTGTAAACAACAATTCTGGGACGCTCGGGCGTTCCGAATAATTTTTTTCGAATTCTTATTTTTTTCTTTTCTCTACGTGTCAATTTTTTCGATAGCATTTTAACCTAACTCTCCTGCCAAAATTTTTAACCTGCCGTCTTTCCGGCTTTTCTAATAATTACTTCATCCGAATATCTAATTCCTTTACCCTTGTATGGTTCGGGTTTTCTAAAGGAACGAATTTTGGCGGCGACCAAGCCGACCAATTCCTTGTCAATTCCGCTGACCTTTATCTGTGTAGGAGCGGGAACTTCGATAGTTACTTCCTCCGGCGGGATAAAATAAATAGGATGCGAATACCCGACGGTCAAAAGCAAATTTTTTCCCTTCAATTCCGCTCTGTAACCCACACCGACAATTTCCAAGCTTTTGGTGTAACCTTCCGTAACACCCGTAACCATATTTTGCAAGATAGCGCGTGTCATTCCGTGAAGAGCGCGGTTTTCCTTTTGGTCATTCGGTCTTTTTACGATTAACTCCTCGCCTTGCACCTCCACGGTAATGTTCGGGTGAACGTTAAATTTAAGTTCTCCCAATTTACCTTTAACGGTAATTTCTCTATCTTTTACGGTAACCTGAACATCTTTAATATTAATCGGTTTTTTGCCTATTCTGGACACTTTTCAAACTCCGTTACTAAATTTTTACCAAATGTGACAAATAACTTCTCCACCAATACCTTCCTTACGTGCTTGCTTATCGCTCATCAATCCTTTCGAAGTGGAAATAATAGCGATTCCCAAGCCGTTAAGCACGCGTGGGATATGGTCCTTATCAACGTAAACTCTCAAGCCGGGTTTACTTATTCTTTTGAGCCCGGTAATAGAGGATTCACCGTCAACATACTTCAAATAAATTCGAAGAATATTTTGTTTATTGTCCTTTTCCACCGAGAAATCTCGGATGAATTTATAATCATGCATAATTTGAGCCATTTGCTCTTTCATTTTCGAAGAGGGAATTTCCACCCATCTCTTCTTTGCTTTTACTGCGTTTCTAATTCTTGTCAAAAAATCTGCAATCGGATCGGTTACTGGCATTTAAATATCTCCTTTAATTACCAACTTGCTTTCTTTACTCCGGGGATTTCTCCACGAAGTGCCATTTCACGAAACACTAATCTCGAGACGCCAAATTTCCTGTAATACCCGCGTGGTCTGCCGGTAATCTGACAACGATTATGCAGTCTAACGGGAACGGAATTTTTAGGCAATTTTTGAAGACCTTCGTAATCGCCTTTTTCTTTCAATTCCTTACGGATTTTAGCGTATTTTTCCACTAATTTTCGTCTTTTAGCCTCACGGGCTGCCATACACTTTCTTGCCATAATAGTCCTTTTAATTTACTATTGTTGCATTTCTTTTTTCTTAAACGGAAAACCGAAAGCTAAAAGAAGTTCGTAGGCTTCGTTATCCGTTTTCGCGGTGGTTACGAAAGTAATATCCATACCGCGAATTTTATTAACCTTATCGACATTAATTTCCGGGAATACGGTTTGTTCTTTAATTCCCAATGTGTAATTACCGCGGCCGTCAAAGGATTTATCCGAAACGCCACGGAAATCTCTCACACGTGGCAAGGCGGCGGTAATCAATCTATCAAGAAATTCATACATCATCGCACGGCGCAAAGTAACTTTGGCACCGATTTTCATTCCTTGGCGAAGTTTGAAATTCGAAACGGATTTTTTCGCAGTACGAATAATAGGTTGCTGTCCCGTAATAGTGCGCAAATCCGCTATTGCTTCTTCCAATTGCTTGGAATCCTGAGCCGCTTCGCCAACGCCCATATTCACAACAATTTTAACCAGTTTGGGCACCTGCATGACGTTTTTGTAAGAGAATTTCTTCATCAATGCGGGGACAATTTCATTTTTGTATTTTTCATAAAGTCGGGGTACGTAATTGTCCTCCACTTTCACTTCCTTAGCGGTTTTTTCCGCCTTTTTTGTCGTTTTCTTTTTCGTTTCTTCAGTTTTTTTCTTTGCCATGGTTAACTCTAATCCTTCAAATTAAGCCAACATTTCGCCGCTAGATTTACTAATTCTTACGCTTTTCTTTTTACCGGTTTTTTCGTCGATTATAATTTTCTTCCCGATTCTAGTAGGTTCGTTTGTTTTCGGGTCCAACACCATAACGTTGGAAGCATCAATCGGTAGTTCTTTTTCAATAATTCCACCGTTAGGATATTGTTGGTTTGGTTTAGTATGACGTTTTCTTACATTAACGCCTTCAACGATTATTCTATTTTTTTTCGGGAAAACTTTCAATACTTTTCCGGTCTTACCCGCATAATTACCAGCAATAACCAAAACCATATCGTCTTTTTTTACTTTCATTTCAAATCCCTTTATTATAAAACTTCTGGCGCTAAAGAAATTATTTTCATAAAATTTTTCTCTCTCAATTCCCTTGCGACGGGACCGAATATACGGGTTCCGCGAGGTTCGTTTTGATTATTCAGAAGCACGGCGGCATTTTCGTCGAATCGAATATAGGAACCGTCATCACGCCTTACTTCCTTTTTAGTACGAACCACAACGGCTTTAGAGACGTCGCCTTTTTTGACGCCACCGCCGGGAATTGCGGCTTTCACGGTAACCACAATCAAATCTCCCACGGTCGCATATCTTTTACGGCTACCGCCGAGGACTTTGATACAGCGAACCTTTTTTGCGCCGGAATTATCCGCTACCACTAAATTCGTTTCTTGTTGTACCATTTCAGGCTTACTCCTTCTCTCGCTACAATTTTACTTAGCTTTTTCTACTATTTCAACCAATCGCCAATTTTTATGCTTGCTCAAAGGCCTTGTTTCCATAATTTTCACCACGTCGCCAACATTGCATTCGTTTTTTTCATCATGCACCATCAACTTGGTAGTTTTCTTAAAATATTTCTTATAAAGCGGATGGGGCACTTTTCTTTCTATTGCGACGACGATGCTTTTATCCATCTTATTTTTTATAACAACGCCAATTCTTGTTTTACGATTACCGCGCTTTTCCAACTTAGAATAACTCCTTAATTATTATTCTTTTCCTTTAATTCTCTCTGCCTAAGCTCCGTTTTCATCCGAGCAATATCTTTTTTCGTCTCTCTAATCTTAGAAGTATTCGTAAGATTTTTAAGAGCGTTCTGGAATCTTAAGTCCACAAGATTTTTCTCTTCTTCTTTTATTCTTTTTCTCAACTCTTCGTTGCTCATTTCACGAATTTCGTACATCTTCATTTCTCAAACCACCTTAATTTATTCGTAATCCGGTCTTACGACTACTTTGGTTTTAATAGGCAATTTATGGGAAGCCAACGTCAAAGCTTCTCTTGCCAATTCTTCCGAGACACCGGCGACTTCGAACATAATGCGACCCGGTTTTACAACGGCGACCCAAAATTCCGGTGCGCCTTTACCTTTACCCATACGGGTTTCCAAAGGCTTTTTAGAAACGGGTTTGTCCGGAAATATTCGAATCCACACTTTACCGTCTCTCTTCATTTTACGAGTCATGGCAACTCTGCAAGCTTCTATTTGCCGACTGGTAATCCATCCCGGTTCCAAAGCTTTCAAACCGAAATCGCCAAAACTCACCATATGTCCGCGGTTGGCTTTTCCTTTCATCCGACCGCGCTGCATTTTTCTGTATTTTACTCTTTTAGGCATTAACATAGAGACAACTCCCAGTAAACTCTTAGTCGGTTATTCTTTTACCTAATACTTCTCCGCGGCATATCCAAACCTTAACGCCGATGGAGCCATATATCGTTTGTGCGGTTGCTTGTGCATAGTCAATATCCGCACGTAAAGTATGCAGCGGAATTTTACCTTCCTTGTATTGCTCGGTTCTTGCCATTTCGGCACCGCCCAAGCGTCCGGAACACATAACTCTTATTCCTTCCGCACCCATTCGCATAGCGGCGGTAATGGCAGATTTCATTGCACGGCGGAAAGAGATTCTACCGGTTAACTGCTGAGCAATATTTTCCGCTACAAGGTAAGCGTCCAATTCAGGTCTTTTAATTTCGTTAATCTGAATCTTGACATCTTTACCGGTAATTTTCTTCAATTCTTCTTCTAATTGGTTAATTTCCTTCCCGCTTTTTCCGATTACAACACCGGGGCGCGAAGTGTAAATAGTAAGAATAACACTCTTGGAAGTACGATTAACGATAATCCTGGAAATCCCAGCCTTTTTAAGACGATTACGAATATAAAGGCGGATTTTCCTGTCTTCCAACAATTTTGCGGCATAACTTCCGCGCTCGTACCAATTAGATTCCCAACCTCTAATTATTCCTACTCTAAAACCTATCGGATGTGTTTTCTGACCCAAAAATATTCCTCCTAAAGTTAACTTTTAGTAGCTACTACAATTGTTAAATGATTGGATCTTTTCCGTATTCTGTATGCTCTACCCATTGGGGCAGGCAGTATTCTTTTCAAGGTAGGACCTTGATTAACATAAACTTCTTTTACGTAAAGATCGGCGGGGTCATAGTTGGCTTCCTCGTCCTTATTGAACAAGTTCGCCACGGCAGACCTCAAAACTTTTTCCGCGTCCCTTGCGGCATGCTTGGGACTAAAATGCAAAATCTCCAACGCCTTATCCACGGATTCGCCCCTGATGAGATCCACAACCAATCTCATTTTGCGGGGTGAAGTACCGATATACTTATGTGTCGCTTTAGCTTCCATTTACCAAATTCCTCGCTACCTTATTTCTTCCTTGCTGCTTTTTCCGCTTTTGTTCCCGGATGACCTCTGAAAATTCTCGTGGGGGCAAACTCACCTAATTTATGTCCCACCATATTTTCAGAAATGTAAACGGGAATCATTTTATTACCGTTATGAACCGCAATTGTATGCCCCACAAATTCGGGAACAATCATACTTGCACGAGACCAAGTTTTAATAATCTTCTTCTGGTTCTTTTCGTTGAGCTCGCGAACCTTTTTAAGAAGCTTGTAATGTACGTACGGACCTTTTTTAATTGATCTTGGCATATCTCAATCTCTAATTTTTTCTTCTTCTGATAATATATTTATTAGATTCTTTCTTTTTCTTTCTGGTTTTTAAACCTTTTGCAGGTTGTCCCCACGGCGAAACGGGATGACCGCCGCCTGAGGTTTTTCCTTCGCCACCACCCATCGGGTGATCGACAGGGTTCATAGCAACACCGCGGGTATGTGGTCTTCTGCCGAGCCAACGGCTTCTTCCGGCTTTACCAAGGCTTATATTCAAATGGTCGGCATTACCAACCGTGCCGTAAGTCGCCATACATTCAAGACTAATCATTCGTACTTCGCCAGAAGGCATTTTTAGCGTGGCATACTTACCTTCCTTAGCCATAAGTTGCAAAGAGGCACCGGCAGAACGTCCCAATTGTCCGCCCTTACCCGGCTTCAATTCAACATTATGAACAAAGCTACCCAAAGGAATATCCTTGAGTTTAAGCGCATTGCCAACTTTTATTTCGCTACCGGGACCGGATTGAACCGTATCTCCCACTTTCAGTCCGTCCGGTGCCAAAATATATCTTTTTTCGCCGTCCGCATAATGCAACAATGCTATTCTTGCAGATCTATTCGGGTCGTATTCGATGGAAAAGACTTTTGCGGGAACGCCGAATTTATCTCTTTTGAAATCAATTATTCTGTATTTTCTTTTATGACCGCCACCGCGATGCCGAGCGGTTACTCTTCCCCGATTGTTCCTTCCGCCGCTCTTTTTAAGAGAAACGGTCAGGGACTTTTCGGGAACAGTCTTCGTAATTTCTTCGAATGTCGAAACCGACATGAAGCGTGTTCCAGGTGTAACCGGTTTAAATTTTCTAATTGCCATTTAATTCTCCGTCTTCCTAACTATACTTCACCGAACAAGTCTATGGTTTGACCTTCCTTAAGGGTAACAATCGCTTTTTTTACTCGCGGAGTTTTTCCCGTGAATCTTCCCTTACGAGTAAATTGAGTTCTCGTTTTCCCTTTGTTCCTAATTGTATTAACGGCTACCACGTCAACGCCAAATTTTTCCTTTACGGCTTTCGCTATTTCAATCTTGTTGGCGTTAATATCCACGATAAAACCGTATTTATTCTCTTTCTCCGTAATACCCGTCATCTTTTCCGTAATCAATGGTCTAATTAATACAGATTTCATTTCTCAACCGTTCTAATTTAATGTGCTAACTAATTTTTCCACAGCGCTTTTCTGAAAAACAATCACCTGATTGTTCAAGAGGTGATAAGTAGAAGCATTTCGCGCTTCCATCACGTTCACTTTCGGCAAATTTCTACCCGAAAGGAAAACGTTTTCTTGTTTTTCTTTAGTCAAGACCAATACTTTTTTACCGTTCAAATCTAAAGCTTTCAAAATGTTAACAAATTCCTTGGTTTTCGGCTGGTCAAAATTAAAATCCTCAACCACAAGAATTTGATTAGCTTGAGCTTTGTAAGACAAAGCCGATTTCCTAGCCAATCTTTTAACTTTTGCGTTCACCTTCTGGCGATAACTTCTGGGGCGGGGACCAAAGATAGTTCCGCCGTGCACCCAAAGAGGAGAACGTATCGTACCGGCGCGTGCGGTTCCTCTACCTTTCTGTCTCCAAGGCTTTCTACCGCCACCGCGAACTTCGCCGCGTTCTTTTGCCTTATGCGTTCCTTGACGCTGATTGGCTAAAAAAGCCTTCACATCGAGATAAATCACATGGTCATTCGGCTTAATAGCAAAAATATCGTCTGCTAATTCAATTGTTTCGCCAGATTTTGTACCATCTATTTTATAAACATCTAACTTCATCACTCAAACCAACTATTTGTTAATTTCCACCAAAGAATTAACGGCGCCCGGAATCGCGCCTTTAAGCAAAATAATGTTCTTTTCCGGCACAACTTTTACAACTTTCAAGTTTTTAACCGTTACACGTTCGCCACCGGTTCTTCCAGCCATGCGCATTCCTTTAAGAACACGAGAGGGATAGGAGCTTTGACCTATCGACCCAGGCGCTCTCAATCTATCGCCTTGTCCGTGGGTAGTACCGCCAACGCCACCAAAACCATGGCGCTTCATAACGCCCTGGAAACCTTTTCCTTTACTGGTTCCCACGACTTTTACTTTATCTCCCTCGTGAAAAATTTCCACGGTAATTTTGTCACCGGTTTTGTATTCGTTAACATCATAATTTCTGAACTCGCGAATAATTTTAACCGGCTGGAGTTTGTTTTTCTTAAAGAAACCGATTTCCGGCTTTTTAAGATGTTTTTCTTTCTTTGTGCCGTAGCCCAAAACCAATGCTTCGTAACCGTTTTTCTCGACAGTTCTTTTATCGATAACGATACAAGGACCCACTTCCACCACGGTAACGGGAAGAAGTTTTCCGTCCTCGGAATAAATACTCGTCATACCTATTTTTTTACCTAACAATCCAGGCATTTCTTTCATCCTTATAACTTAATCTCAATATCAACACCCGCCGGAATTTCCAACTTGCTAAGAGAATCGACGGTCTTGTTATTAGAATTATGGATATCAATTATTCTCTTATGAGAGCGAATCTCAAATTGCTCGCGAGATTTCTTATCGACATGAGGAGAACGCAAAACGGTAAAGACAGAACGCTTGGTTGGCAGGGGAATAGGTCCCGAAACCACCGCTCCCGTGCTTTTTACCGTCTTAATTATCTTCTCCGTCGATTTGTCAATCAAAATATGATCGTAAGACTTCAGCTTAATTCTAATCTTCTGACCAGGCAACTTTATCTCTCCTATTACTTAAGATAAAGAAGGGAAGGAGAAAACTCCTTCCCAGCTCAACAATTATTTATTATTCAATGATTTTAGTTACTACTCCAGCACCTACAGTTCTACCGCCTTCGCGGATAGCGAAGCGTAGTCCTTCTTCCATAGCGATTTCGGAAATCAACTCTACGGTCAATTTTACGTTATCGCCAGGCATAACCATTTCCGTACCTTCGGGAAGCATTGCAACACCGGTAACGTCGGTTGTTCTGAAATAGAACTGCGGTCTGTATCCGTTGAAGAAAGGCGTATGGCGTCCACCTTCGTCTTTGGACAGAACATAAACCTCGCCTTCGAATTTTCTATGCGGTGTAATGGAACCCGGTTTTGCAAGAACCATACCTCTCTGGATTTCTTTCTTGTCAATACCTCTCAAAAGAAGTCCAGCGTTATCGCCTGCTATTGCCGCATCCAATTCCTTACGGAACATTTCAATACCGGTAACAACAGTTTTCTTGTGCACACCGAGACCGATAAGTTCAACTTCTTCGTTCAACTTAATTTGGCCTCTTTCCACTCTACCAGTAGCAACCGTACCGCGACCGGTAATGGAGAATACGTCCTCAACAGGCATCAAGAAAGGTTTATCAATATCTCTTTCGGGAAGAGGAATATATTCGTCAACAGCATCCATAAGCTCCCAGATGCATTTCAATCTGGGGTCATCCACGGGGGTATTGGGATCGGAAGCGGCTTCTAATGCTTGGAGAGCGGAACCGCGAATAATCGGAATTTCATCTCCCGGAAATTCGTACTCGGTCAAAAGCTCTCTCAATTCCATTTCAACAAGCTCGAGAAGCTCTTCGTCATCAACCATATCAACTTTATTCATAAAAACTACGATTCTGGGAACGCCTACCTGACGTGCCAAAAGGATGTGCTCGCGAGTTTGAGGCATAGGACCGTCGGTCGCAGCCACAACAAGAATAGCACCGTCCATTTGTGCGGCACCCGTAATCATGTTCTTCACATAGTCGGCGTGCCCGGGGCAGTCAACGTGAGCATAGTGTCTTTTTTCCGTCGAATATTCCACGTGTGCGGTAGCGATAGTAATACCGCGTTCTCTTTCTTCCGGAGCATTATCGATACTGTCGAAAGTTCTAACTTCCGAAAGTCCTTTCTTTGCCAATGCCATCGTAATGGCAGCGGTAAGAGTGGTCTTACCATGGTCTACGTGTCCAATAGTACCGATATTAACGTGAGGCTTACTCCTATCAAATTTTTCTTTTGCCATCGAATACTCCTATTGTTTATTTCCTAATTTAATGTTAAACTGATTCAGATTTTAATTTATAATTCTTTTCCAATATCGCATCCGTAATTGATTTCGGCGCTTCCTGATAATGAGAAAATTGCATTGTATAAATAGCACGTCCTTGAGTTATTGAACGCAATCTCGTAGCATAACCGAACATTTCCGAAAGAGGAGCATGAGCGCGAATCACTTGAGCATCTTTCCGAGCGGTAAAACCTTCGATTTTACCACGGCGAGAATTCAAATCCCCCATCACATCACCCAAATACTCTTCGGGGGTAATAATTTCCAAGCTCATAATCGGCTCCAACAAAATCGGGTCTGCTTTCTTGGCGCCTTCGCGAAACGCCATAGCACCGGCGACTTTAAACGAAATCTCGTCGGAATCCACTTCGTGATAAGACCCATCGTAAAGCTTAACCTTCACGTCAACCACGGGATAACCGGCGATAACGCCGTTTTGCATCGCTTCCTTAACACCTTTTTGAACAGCGGGGATATACTCTTTCGGAACAACTCCGCCGACAATCGCATTCTCAAACTCAAAGCCCTTACCGGCTTCGTTCGGGGAGATTTCCAACCAAACGTGGCCGTATTTTCCTCGTCCGCCGCTTTGCTTAACAAATTTACCTTCCGACTGAACGGTTTTCGTAATCGTTTCTCTATAAGCCACTTGCGGTTTTCCGATATTTGCCTCGACTTTAAACTCGCGTTTCATTCTATCCACTAAAATTTCGAGGTGCAATTCTCCCATTCCGCTAATGAGCGTTTGTCCCGTTTCCTCATCGACCTTAACGCGAAAAGTCGGGTCTTCCTCCGCAAGTTTAGCCAAAGCATCGGAAAGCCTATCCTGGTCGGCTTTGGTCTTGGGTTCAATCGCTATTTGAATAACAGGCTCGGGAAATTCCATTTGCTCCAGGAGTATGGGACTGTGCTCGTCGCAAAGCGTATCGCCCGTGCGAGTGTGTTTTAATCCCACAATTCCCACGATATCTCCAGCGCGGACTTCGTTCATATCCTCGCGATGATTAGCATGCATCAAAAGGATTCTACCCACACGTTCTTTTTTCTGCGAGTTGGAATTATAAACATAAGAACCGGCTTTCAATTTACCGCTATAAACCCGCACATAGGTAAGTTTTCCTACGTAAGGGTCGCTCATAATTTTAAAAGCCAGAGCGGTGAATTTTTCGTTCTCATCAATTTTCCGCTCGACCAACTCGCCGTCCTTGAGGCGATGCCCCATTACGGTACCGATATCAGCCGGAGAAGGCAGAAAATCCACAATCCCGTCAAGGAGTTTTTGCACACCCTTGTTCTTATAAGAAGAGCCACAAATAACGGGAACTATTTTCAGCTCTTGAGTAGCTTTTTTAAGAACAGCCTTAATTTCTTCTTCCGTAATCTCTTCGCCTTCGAGATACTTTTCCAGTAGAGTATCGTCCACTTCGGAAACGGCTTCGAGCATGATGGTGCGATATTTCTCCGCCACATGCAACAAATCCGCCGGAATTTCCATATCCTCGTACGTAGCGCCGAGAGTTTCCTCGTGATACATACGAGCCTTCATTTCAATCAAGTCCACAACGCCGGAGAATAAATCACCGGAGCCAATCGGAAGGGTTATCGGCACGGCATTAGCTTTAAGGCGGTCTTTCATCATATCTATCACATTATAGAAATCCGCACCCACTCTGTCCATTTTATTCACAAAAGCTATTCTCGGCACACCGTACTTATTAGCTTGACGCCACACCGTTTCCGATTGCGGTTCCACTCCCCCGACAGCGGAGAACAAAGCAATCACTCCGTCAAGAACTCTAAGCGATCTCTCCACTTCAACGGTAAAATCAACGTGGCCCGGAGTATCAATAATATTTATTTGATGTCCGCGCCAGAAGCAGGTAGTAGCCGCACTTGTAATGGTAATTCCTCTTTCCTTCTCCTGTTCCATCCAATCCATCGTAGCGGCGCCTTCGTGCACCTCACCAATACGATGAACTTTGCCCGTATAATAGAGCATTCGTTCGGTCGTAGTGGTTTTCCCGGCGTCGATATGCGCCATAATACCGATATTCCTAACCTTCGATATGTCAACTCTCTTATGCGACATTCAATCCTTTCCTAATTCCATCACCATTTAAAATGAGCAAAAGCCTTGTTAGCTTCGGCCATTCTGTGAGTATCATCTTTTTTCTTAACAGCGGCGCCTTCGCCTTTGGAAGCCGCAATTAATTCGGCTGCTAATTTCTGAGACATCGTTTTTTCTTTTCTTTCACGAGCATAATTTCTCAACCAGCGGAGTGCCAGGGCGATTCTCCTTTCGGGACGAACTTCCATAGGTACTTGATAAGTTGCACCGCCGACTCTACGGCTTCGTACTTCGACCAACGGCTGAACATTATTAACTGCTTTTTTAAAAACCTCTAGAGGGTTTTCTTTGGTTTTCTTAGCGATAATCTCGAAGCTTTCATAAAGCACTTTTCTTGCAACCGTTTTCTTACCGTCCCACATCAAATAATTAATAAATTTAGCCACTAACACGTCATTGTATCTGGGGTCCGGTTTAATATACCTTTTTTCTGCTCTTCTCTTTCTCATAACGCTTACTTAGCCTTCGGTTTTTTAGTGCCATATTTGGATCTGCCCTTTTTTCTGTCCTCTACGCCGCTTGCATCCAAAGTTCCTCGGATGATATGGTATCGAACACCGGGCAAATCTTTAACTCTACCGCCTCGAATCAAAACGATCGAGTGTTCCTGGAGGTTGTGCCCTTCCCCGGGAATATAAGCGGTAACTTCAATTCCGTTAGTCAAACGAACTCTCGCCACTTTCCTCAATGCGGAGTTTGGTTTTTTAGGAGTAGTCGTATAAACACGAGTACAAACACCGCGTTTCTGCGGGCAAGATTCCAACGCTCTCGACTTACTTTTCGAGACTATTTTCTCTCTTCCTTTTCTTACCAACTGGTTTATTGTTGGCACGTAAATCCTCCGTGAAATTTTGTATTTCAATAAAAATTCAGACTCTCAATATAGAGAGAATTAAAATTAAAGTCAAGTATTTCGGGGGTGATTTGCCCCCGTTTTACTCTCCTATTTTGCTCTTTTCCTCGGATTCTTCAGCATTTTTTTCTTCTTCTTTTTGATGCTCTTCCAATTCGAGGATAATGTTTTTGTATTTTCTTAATCCCGTACCAGCAGGGATAAGATGTCCCATCACAACATTTTCTTTCAGTCCGACCAAATGGTCTTCCCGAGCTTCCACGGCAGCATTTGTCAGAACTTTAGTGGTCTCTTGGAAAGAAGCGGCGGATATGAAGCTTTCCGTCGAAAGTGCCGCGCGGGTTATTCCGAGCAATACGTTTTCAAATGTCGCAGGCTCGGCATCGCGAACTTTCATAGGCGCTTTTTCTTTCCGCTTCAGGTCGTTCTGAATTTCTCTGTATTTCTGTCTGGTTATCATTGCTCCGACTTCCAACTTGGAACCGCCGGGGTCCTCGACAACCACCATTTTGCGTATTCTCTCATTTTCCTCAAGCAATTTCACTCTATCCACCAAATCTTCCTCAATAAAATCGGTATCGCCCGAGGAAACCACTTTCAATTTACGCAACATTTGTTTTACAATAACTTCTATATGCTTATCATTAATTTTTACACCTTGCAAACGATAAACATCTTGAATTTCATTAACAAGATATTCCTGAACCGCATTCGGTCCTTTTATCTTCAATATATCGTGCGGGTCAACCGGTCCGTCGGTTATTTTATCGCCCGCATTGATTTCATCGCCTTCCTGTACCAACAAGTGTTTTCCATAAGGAACATTGTACACTTCTTGAATGGAGCCGTCAAAAGATTCCACAATTATTTCGCGAGAACCCTTTTTGCGGGCACCGAATTTAACCACACCTTCGATTTCCGAAACAATTGCGGGGTCGTGCGGGCTACGTGCTTCGAAAAGCTCGGTAACTCGAGGCAAACCACCGGTAATATCTCTCGTCTTACTGGTTTGCTTCGGAATTTTCGCCAGGATAGTTCCAGCGGGGACTTTCTCCCCTTCTTCTACCGTAATATATGCTCCGATAGGAAGGTTGAACATCTTACCGTTTCCTTCCTCGTCTTCCACAAGAATGGTCGGATTAAGATTCTTATCTTTGGATTCCGTAACAACTTTTTGTACGTGACCTGTTTGCTCGTCGGTAACATGCTTGATGGTCTTTCCTTCATAAAAATCGATATAACGAATACGCCCGCCAGCATCGGTTAACAATACAGCATTATACGGGTCGTGATTATAAAGAGGAGTACCTTTTTTAACTTCTTGTCCTTCTTCGACCAGCAAATCCGCACCGTAAGGAACATCATATTTTTTGATCTGTCTTCCGTCGGCGTCTATTATTCCGATAGAACCTCGCCTTCCGGTAACCACTTTTACCGTTCCCAAATAATCTTCCTTTTCAACATAAACAATCTTTTCGAATTTAACCGTTCCTTCGACGGAAGATTCAACTTGCGACTGACTTGCAATTCTGGAGGAAGTACCACCCAAGTGGAATGTACGCAGAGTAAGCTGGGTACCGGGCTCGCCAATGGACTGAGCGGCAACAATTCCCACCGACTCGCCAACCTCAACGAGTTTACCCGTGGTAAGGTTACGTCCGTAACATTTGGCACAAACACCTCGTTTGCTTTCGCAAGTCAATACCGTTCGGATATAAACCTCTTCAATCTGAGCCTCGTCAATCTTTGCGGCAATCTCTTCCGTAATCAGCTGACCCGCCTCGCAAATCAATTCGTCGTTTCTGGGATCGTAAATGTCCTCTTGTGCCACACGTCCGGTGATTCTTTCCGCCAGAGGTTCTCTTTCGAGCTCCACATCTTTCAGTGCGGAAACATAAACGCCACGGATAGTTCCACAATCCTCCTCGGTAACAATCATATCTTGCGCTACGTCCGTAAGACGTCTGGTAAGATAACCGGCATCTGCCGTTTTAAGCGCCGTATCCGCCAGACCTTTACGAGCACCGTGCGTGGAAATGAAGTACTCCAACACGGAAAGTCCTTCCTTAAAGTTCGCCACAATCGGGTTTTCGATGATTTCACCGGATTGCCCGCTAAGGCTCTTTTGAGGTTTCATCATCAAACCACGCATACCAGCTAACTGGCGCACCTGTTCCTTGGAACCTCTCGCTCCGGAATCCACCATCATGTGCAAAGAGTTGAAACCGTTTTTATCCTTCTTGATTTTATTCATCAAGGAGTTACTGATACTCGTCGTGGCTTTCGTCCACACGTCAATAATTTTATTATAACGCTCGGTATCGGTAATAAGTCCCATCTCGTGCTCCTGAAGAATTTGAGCAACTTCCTTATTCGATTGCTCAATTACCTTTTCCTTTTCTTCCGGCACGAGCATATCGCTAAAGCTAATGGAAATACCGGCGCGCGTAGCGTATTCATATCCTATATCTTTAAGATCGTCCAAAAACTTAGCGGTTACAACATTTCCGAGCTTAATAAACATTTTATAAATAAATCCGCTAAAGACTTTTTTAACCAGCAACTCGTTGAAAAAGCCCATTTCTTTCGGTACGATTTCGTTGAAAATAACACGCCCGACAGTGGTTTCAACGAGTTCGCCGTCAATTTTAACCTTAATCTTCGCATGAAGATCGACTGCGCCATGGTCATGGGCAATCAAGACTTCCTGGCGATCGGAGAAAATCATTCCCTCGCCTTTGACACCGGGCATGACTTTAGTCAAATAATAACATCCCAAAATAATGTCTTGAGTGGGCACAACAATGGGATTACCATTCTGGGGCGATAGAATATTGTGACTGGAAAGCATCAGCAGAGAAGCTTCCAATTGAGCCTCGGGAGACAAAGGAACGTGAACCGCCATTTGGTCGCCGTCGAAGTCAGCGTTGAATGCCGTACAAACCATCGGATGCAAACGAATCGCCTTGCCGTCTATGAGAACAGGTTGAAAAGCCTGAATTCCCAAGCGGTGCAAGGTAGGAGCGCGGTTAAGAAGCACGGGATGCCCGTCAATCAACTTTTCCAAAATATCCCAAATTACCGGCTCTTTTCTATCAACTGCCTTACGAGCGCTTTTGACTGTCTTATAATGTCCGCGATCAATAAGTTTACGAATTATAAAAGGCTTGAACAATTCAACCGCCATATCTTTAGGCAAACCGCATTGGTGAAGTTTTAATTCGGGTCCCACGACAATCACGGAGCGGCCGGAATAGTCAACTCTCTTACCCAAAAGATTTTGGCGAAAGCGCCCTTGTTTTCCTTTCAGCATATCGCTAAGAGATTTCAGAGGGCGATTACCGTCACTACGCACGGCGCTGGCGCGACGGGAATTATCAAACAAAGCATCCACGGCTTCCTGAAGCATTCTTTTTTCGTTACGCAGAATAACTTCCGGAGCCTTAATGTCCATCAATCTTTTCAGACGATTGTTGCGGATTATCACGCGCCTATACAAATCGTTCAAATCCGAAGTGGCGAATCTTCCGCCTTCGAGCGGAACCAGCGGACGCAATTCCGGAGGAATAACCGGAATAATATCCATTACCATCCACTCCGGATTATTCACAAACTTACCCGGTTTCGGACGAAATGCTTCCAAAACACGAAGGCGCTTAAGAATATCCTGCCTTTTCTGTTGGGAAGTCTCAACCGCCAATTGCGCCTTTAACTCTCTAAAGGTTTTATCCACGGGAGTTCTACGGAGAAGCTCCCTAATAGCCTCGCCACCTATTTTAGCAAGGAATTTCTTCGGATCATCGTCATCGAGAGCATCGTTATCATGGGGTAAAGTACTAAGTATTTCGTAATACTGATCCTCGGAAATCAAATCCTTAAAGGACAAACCGGTGGTACCGGGATTTATCACCACATAAGACTCGTAATAAATTATTTTTTCCAATTCTTTTGTGGTCATCCCGATTATATTTCCTATCTTGGAAGGGAGCGCTTTAAAGAACCAAATATGAACTATAGGTACGGCAAGTTGGATATGTCCCATTCTCTCGCGGCGCACGCTTTTTTGGGTTACTTCCACACCGCAACGGTCGCAAACTATACCCTTGTAGCGAATACCTTTATACTTACCGCATGCGCATTCCCAATCCTTGACAGGTCCGAAAATCTTTTCGCAAAAGAGACCGTCTTTTTCGGGACGGAAAGAGCGGTAATTAATAGTCTCCGGTTTTGTAACCTCGCCATGGGAGCGCGCAAGAATATCATCCGGGCTCGCCAGGCTAATCATTATTTTATTTATGCTTCTTACTTTTGTTTCTTGAGCTCTCGACTTCATAAAACTTTCTCCTTTAGAAATAAACAAAAGATTTAGCTTATTTTTATATCTAAACCTAATCCTTGCAATTCTTTGATTAACACATTAAACGATTCGGGTATGTTGGGCTCCTGCATATTCTCGCCTTTTACAATAGCTTCGTAAGCACGGGCACGCCCTTGCACGTCGTCACTCTTAATCGTAAGGATTTCCTGGAGAGTGTGTGCGGCACCGTAGCCTTCCAAAGCCCAAACTTCCATTTCACCGAATCTCTGACCACCGAACTGAGCTTTTCCGCCCAACGGCTGTTGTGTAATCAAAGAATATGGTCCAATCGAACGAGCATGGATTTTATCATCCACCATATGCCCAAGTTTAAGCATATAAATGTAACCGCAAGTAACTTTCTGGTGGAATTTCTCACCCGTTCGTCCGTCGTAAAGCGTGGTTTTGCTACCTTCTTCGATTCCCGCTTTCTCCAGCCATTCCTCCACATCTTTAACCGTAGCGCTATCGAAAATAGGGGTCTCGAATTTCACTCCGAGCAATTTACCAGCCCAACCGAGAGCGGTTTCGTAAATTTGCCCGATGTTCATACGGGAAGGTACACCGAGAGGATTCAGAATAATATCCACCGGCTCGCCGTTCTCGTCGTAAGGCATATCCTCAACGGGAACAATTTTAGCAACCACACCTTTGTTACCGTGGCGTCCCGCCATTTTATCGCCGACGGAAAGTTTACGCTTTTTCGCCACGTAAACTTTTGCCATCTGCACGATTCCAGGAGGTAATTCGTCGCCACTTTGAATTTTGAGTCGTTCGCTCTTCAATCTTTCCTGATATTCAACTCGTAACTCAAAATAATTTTCGAATAATTTTTTAATCAATTCGTTTGTTTTTTCATCCGCAAACCAATCTTGAGTATAATCAAGAGAAGTTACATCTTTAATTCCCTCAAAGGTGTTGGATTTAACGGTGGTACCGCTACGAAGAACAACCGTCCCGTCCAAATCCCGCACGCCAACAACTTTTTTACCTTCGGTAATTTTGGTAAGCTTTTCAACCAATTTATTGTACAACTCGCGGAATTTAACCTCGTATTCATGCTCCAGCTCCTCGATTTGCTTTTTCTCGATTTTCTTAGCCAGAGCGTCTTTCTTTTTGCGAGTAAACAAATTGGTTTTGATTACTATACCTTTAAGTCCCGGAGGAGCTTTCAAGGAAGCGTCCTTTACGTCCCCCGCCTTATCACCGAATATAGCTTTAAGAAGTTTTTCTTCGGGCGTGGGGTCGCTTTCACCTTTCGGAGTAATTTTACCAATTAGAATATCGCCTTCTTTAACCCAAGCACCTTCTCTAACTATACCGTCTTCATCAAGATTTTTCGTAGCTTCCTCGCTTACGTTCGGAATATCCCGCGTAAGTTCTTCCTCTCCGCGTTTTGTTTCGCGAACCTGAAGCTCGAAATCCTCGATATGAATAGAAGTAAAAGTATCCTCGGCAACAAGTCTTTCGCTAATAATAATAGCGTCTTCGAAGTTATAACCACGCCAGGGCATAAAAGCCACACGCACGTTTTTGCCGAGCGCAAGCTCGCCATGGTCAATAGAGGGACCATCGGCAAGCACATCGCCTTTTTTAACCCTCTGCCCGGTGCGAACAACGGGACGCTGATTAAAGCACGTTTCCTGATTCGTACCGGAAAACTTGGTTAATTTATATTCGACTCGTCTCTCGTCATCAAAACTTGTAAGCGCTTCGGGGCTGTTTTCGTCCACATCGTATTTAACAACTATTCTTTCCGCATCGCAATATTCCACGATTCCCTTATCCTCCGCTACAATCATAGTACGGGAATCCCGTGCGATTTTCGCTTCCATGCCGGTTCCCACAATCGGGGCTTCGGGCACCATAAGGGGAACAGCTTGACGTTGCATGTTCGAACCCATCAAAGCACGGTTGGCATCGTCATGCTCGAGGAAAGGAATAAGAGAAGCGCCTGCACTAACTATCTGCGTAGGAGCAACGTCCATCAAGTCCACTTCGTTGGGATAAACAACGGGGAATTCGCCTTTACGGCGACATTTAACCCTTTCGTTCAAAAATCTTCCCTGCTCGTCAATGGGAGCATTTGCCTGTGCAATAGTGTACTTATCCTCCTCGTCAGCGGAGAGATATTCTATTTTATTAGTAACTTTCCCATTAACCACTTTGCGATAGGGGGTTTCCAAGAATCCGTAATTATTCACGCGAGCATAAATCGTAAGCGAGGAAATAAGTCCGATGTTCGGACCTTCGGGAGTTTCGATAGGACAAAGACGTCCGTAATGCGAATGGTGCACGTCGCGCACTTCGAAACCGGCTCTTTCCCTTGTCAAACCGCCCGGACCCAAAGCGGAAACTCTCCGCTTATGCGTAAGCTCCGAAAGCGGGTTCGTTTGGTCCATAAATTGGGAAAGTTGATTGGTACCGAAAAAGGCATTAATTACACTACTAAGAGTTCGAGCGTTTACCAAGTCAATGGGTTGCATGTTTTCGGTATCGCGCATGTTCAATCTCTCGCGAATCGTACGCGCCATTCGTGCGACACCAATATTAAACTGCTGTTGTAACTGCTCGCCTACGGTTCTAACTCTTCTATTTCCGAGGTGGTCAATGTCGTCAACAGTAATTTCGCCATTTTTAAGTTGAATCATATTCCGCATAATCGCCAGGATATCATCCAGAGTAAGGACTTTTACCTCGGGCGGAATATTTAATTTCAACTTATCGTTCATACGGAAACGTCCGACGTCGCCCAGGTCGTAACGTTTTTCGTTAAAGAACAGCTTATCCAAAAGCGCAGCCGCCGTTTCCAAATCAGGTGCTTCGCCGGTTCTGAGCTGGCGATAAATTGCAAAAAGCGCCTCCTCTTTCGTCGTTGCCGTATCTTTCCGTAATGTATTGAGAATCAAATCCTGGTCGTGAGAAGTTTGAGTTTTAATCAATTTCAACTTCTCGACGGTAGAATTCTTAATATCCTCAATGGTTTCCTCGGAAAGTTCAGTATCCTTAGCGGCGAAAATTTCACCGGTGCTCAAATCGATAACATCCTCGGCAACCAGTCGTCCTGCGTGAGCGGAAGGATCAAGCTCCTTAACAGTAATTTCTTCTATCATGTCGAAGAGGCGAAGGATTGCTTCGTCACTTTCGTAGCCAAGGGCTCGCAATAAAGTAGTCGAAGGAAACTTCTTGCGGCGATCGACGTAAATATACATTACGTGATTAATATCCGTTGCAAATTCCACCCACGAACCGCGGAAAGGAATAATTCTGGCGGTATAAATCGGCGTTCCGTTCGGGTGAATTGTCTGCCCGAAAGCCACACCCGGAGAACGATGCAACTGGGAGACTACAACTCTTTCGGCACCGTTGATAACAAAAGTCCCTCTATCGGTCATAAAGGGAAGATTACCGAGGTAAACCTCCTGTTCAACGGAATTAACGAATTCCTCGTCCACATTTTCACGAGTAGAAAGGCGCATTTTAGCCTTCAGAGGCGCGCTATAGGTCAAACCTCTTTCCAAACATTCCGTCACGGAAAAGCGGGGTTTTTCCATGTAATATCCCAAAAAGTCCAGACGGAACAATTCCTTGTTATCCATAATCGGGAAATTAGTATTGAACACCTCTTGCAAACCTTTGTTTTCCCGTTTATCGGGCTCGACCTTTAGCTGGAGAAACTCCTCGAAAGATTCCAATTGAATGTTCAACAAATCGGGTGCTTCAAGTACAGGAGTAATGGACCTAAAAGTGACTCGATTAGTTTTAGGATTCTTTTTTATTTTTTCCAATCCAACCTCCTCGAAAAAAACTTTATTTTTTTAAAATTAAATAAAAGCGACAGAACGCACGTGTGCGTCCTGCCACTTTCGCAAATTGAATAAATTATATTTGAGAAAAGCCTTGCTTATTTCAGTTCTACCGTTGCGCCGGCTTCTTCCAATTCCTTTTTGATTTTTTCCGCTTCTTCCTTCGAAACAGCTTCTTTCACAGTGCTAGGCGCGGAATCAACCAATTCCTTAGCTTCTTTAAGTCCCAAACCGGTATGGGCACGAACAACTTTAATAACATTAATTTTCTTATCGCCATAGGAAGCCAAGACAACGTCAAATTCGGTTTTTTCTTCCTGTTGAGCCGCTTCGCCAGCACCACCGGCAACGGGACCACCCATAACGACGGGAGCGGCGGCGGTTACACCGAACTCATCTTCCAATGCTTTCTTTAATTCGGTTGCTTCTACGAGCGTTAACTCTTTGATTTTTTCAACGATTTCAGCGACTTTTTCAGACATTTTTTATTCTCCTTAGATTTTAATTTCAAAATTTCTTATGCTGCTTTTTGCTTGCTAATTTCATCAACAAGACTTACAATATCTCTTACAACGGCGTTCAAAGCTCCCACAATTCCCGAAGCCGGGGAAGCAATACTTCCTACAATTCCAGCCATAACCTCTTCCTTAGTAGGCATAGAGGCAAGGGTTTCGAGAGAACTGCCGTCGTAAAATTCGGACTCGATGTAGCACCCTTTAAGGGCTAACTTTTCGGTCTCCTTAAAATACTTTTGTATGATTTTTGCGGGAGCAACGTAATTCTCCTCGGCAAAAACCACACCAGTCATTCCAACTAGCAGGTCTTTTAATTTATCATAACCTCCTACTTCATCAATCGCCCGGGCGAACAAAGTGTTTTTATACACCTTGTATTTAACACCTTCCTTACGGAATTCCCGGCGCAGCTGATTAATATCAGCAACGTTGATTCCTCTGTAATCGACCAGATAGACCGCAGTGGAATTTTGAAGATTTTGTTTAATTTCTTCTACTATCTCAGCTTTTTGAGCTTTGTTCATATTCCACCACCTATTACAAATTCAATAATACGTATTTAATTTAGAAGCATTTATAAGAGTGCGTAAACTTTATTTCAATTGCGCAAACGTTTCGTCTTTGTTTATTGCTATTCCCGGTCCCATGGTGCTCGAAAGGTAAACGCTTTTAACGTATTGACCTTTTGCGGAAGCGGGACGCAATTTAAGAATGGTCTGAAGAAACGTTTTGGCATTTTCAACCAATTTTTCATCCTCAAAATCCAATTTTCCCAAGGAAGTATGAATTATACCGGTTTTGTCCACTCTAAAATCAATTTTACCGGCTTTAACTTCCTTAACAGCCTTGGCAACGTCGTTAGTAACGGTTCCGCTCTTGGGATTCGGCATCAATCCGCGAGGACCGAGAATTCTTCCCAATTTACCCACTTCGGGCATAACATCGGGCGTAGCTATCACGACGTCCACATCAGACCAGCCATTTTTAATTTTTTCTATATATTCCTCGAAGCCCGCATAATCAGCCCCGGCATCCAAAGCTTCTTGCGCCTTGGAACCTTTAGCCAGAACGAGCACTTTGACTTCCTTACCCGTTCCGTGCGGAAGAGTAACGGTACCGCGCACCATTTGATCCGCATGCCGGGGGTCAACTCCCAAGCGCACCGCAACGTCCAAGGACTCGACAAAATTAACCTTGGAATTCTCTTTCAAAAGCTTAACGGCTTCTTCCAAAGAATATTCTTTCTTCAGATCAATCTTTTCTTTAATTGCTTTAATCCTTTTCGAAACTTTCATAGCTCAACCAAATTTACTTTATTTTTGAATTATTCCTTAATCGTAATACCCATACTGCGAGCTGTACCTTCAATCATGCTCATCGCTTGTTCAATCGTATTAGCGTTCAAATCGGGCATTTTTATTTCCGCAATTTCTTTAATTTGTTCTTTGGTAACCTCGGCAACCTTAGTTTTATTCGGTTCGGAGGAACCTTTTTCAATATTCGCCGCTTTTTTAAGGAGAACCGCTGCCGGAGGTGTTTTGGTAATAAACGTAAAAGATTTGTCCTGATAAACAGTAATAACTACAGGAATAATCAAACCAGCTTTATCCGCCGTTTTGGCGTTAAACTGTTTACAAAACTCCATAATATTTACACCGCGCTGTCCCAAAGCAGGACCAACCGGTGGAGAGGGGTTCGCCTGACCGGCGGGAATTTGCAACTTAATGTAACCAGCTATTTTTTTAGCCATTTCTAAACCTACCTTTTACTTTTCTAATTCTGCTTGTACAAAATCAATCTCGACCGGTGTTTTACGACCGAAAATCGAAACCATGACTTTAATTTTCATTTTTTCTTCGTTTACCTCTTCCACGTAACCGGAGAAGTTGTTAAAGGGACCGTCGATGATTTTCACATAATCACCGGTGCGGAAAATCGTCTCGGTTCTTTCGGTATTTTCATCCTGGGTTAAACGTCCGATTATTCTGTTAACCTCATCCGGTTGCAAGGGAGTTGGGTTTGTCGGAGGTCCCAAAAATCCCATTACGGAAGGAGTGTTTACAATAAAATTTATTACCTTTTTATCCAAGTCCGCATTTATCAAGATGTAACCGGGGAAAAAATTCTTGGTCTTGGTTCTTTTCTTGCCGTCTTTTACTTCAAAAACCTTTTCGGTGGGAACCAGCACCTCTTGAATCTTAGCGCGCATTTCATCGTTATCGCGCAATTCCGCCTCGAGGAGCGCCTTCACCTTATTTTCGTGCCCAGAAAAGGTTCTTACTACGTACCATTTATAATTGTTATTTTCCACTCTTAAAACAGTCCTTTAAATAATTGAGTTATTAACATGTCGATAACGTAAGTAAAAACGGCGAAGAGAAGACACGTAACGATAACGACGTTAGTGGATTCCTTCAACTCGTCCTTTGTAGGCCAAGTAACTTTCTTCATTTCCTTGGAAACATCGGTAAAAAAGTTAATAATTTTGTCTTTCATTATCGTTTCCAGATATTGTTTGCAATGCACGTCAGGAGGGACTCGAACCCCCAACCTGCGGTTTTGGAGACCGCTGCTCTAGCCAATTGAGCTACTGACGTATTAACCAAATTATTTGGTTTCTTTAAAAATTACGTGTTTCCTAACCACAGGGTCGTATTTTTTGAATTCTACCCGTTGGGGGTGATTTCTCTTATTTTTAGTAGTTGTGTATCTGTAACCCGTACCGGCTGTGCTTTCCAAAATAATTTTTACTCTTGCGTTTTTACTTTTTGCCATTCTTATAATTCCGTTTTAATTTTATCAATGCCATTGCGCAATGCTTATTTGGAGCTGATGACCGGGCTTGAACCGGTGACCTCGTCCTTACCAAGGACGTGCTCTACCAACTGAGCTACATCAGCTTGTAAAGTAAGAAATTTTCTTTTGGCGGGTTTCCCTCATTCCAAAAGGTTTCTTTTCCTACTTCAAAAACATCACAAAAAGAACTTCTTCTCCCCCGACTCCGTCGGGACGACCAACAGCTTGGAAGGTTTTCCTTCCACACTCTCCG
>CAZSYM010000003.1:0-117560 GCA_964611145.1 uncultured Melioribacteraceae bacterium | reverse complement strand
CTTCTGTAAAAATTTTAATTACATCGAATAAAAACACAGCGATAATTCCCACTAATAATCAGTTTCAATCACAACAAATCTGCATGCCATCATCGATTGGAGAAACAAAACAAAAAATACATTGTAATACACCCCCCGAAATTGGAAAGATTTTATTATATTTCGCTCATTAAAGTAGTGATGTATAATTAAAAGGAAGTAGAAACGGATTGATGATACGAGCGGGGCAATTGCTACGACGCGCAGTATTGCGCGAGTAGAGGAAAGTCCGAACACCGTAGGGCAGAACGCCGGGTAACGCCCGGGGGAGCCGTTGTAATGACGGTTCTACGGAAAGCGCCACAGAAAAGATACCGCCCCGAGCTTGTCGAGGGGCAAGGGTGAAAAGGCAGGGTAAGAGCCTACCGCACCGTTAGTAATAACGGTGGTCCCATTACGGGAGTTCCGTCGAAAGGCGGAATCACGGCAAGCCCCGTTCGGTGCAAGGCCAAGCAGAAGGAGTCCCCTAACGGGGAGGGAGTTGCCCGCTCTCAATTCCTTCGGGTAGGCCGCTAGACCCGTGGCAGTAATGTCCGGGCGAGATAAATAATTGCCGTCCCGCTTCGGCGGGATTACAGAATTCGGCTTATACGCTCGTGTCGTCAATCCTACTTTCTACTTGAGAAAAATGATTGAAAAACGATGGACTTTAAAAGAGCAACCCGATAAGAAACAGGTGCTTGCACTTGCGGATAGCCTTAATATCTCGCCCATATTAGCTTCCTTGTTGATTCAGAGAAACGTAACGAACTTTTTCGAGGCCAAAAAATATTTCCGTCCCTCACTGGAAAACCTTTACGACCCTTTCCTTATGGACGATATGGCAAAAGCCTCGAAGCGGGTTATTAAGGCTATCACGGAGAATCAGAAAATCTGCGTTTACGGCGATTATGACGTTGACGGCACATGCGCCGCTTCCCTCATGTATATGTTTCTAAAGGGTCTTGACGCCAACGTGGAGGTTTATATTCCTAACCGACTCACCGAGGGATACGGACTTTCCCTGGAAAGCATTGACGAGCTTTATAATCGCGCGACGGACTTGATTATTACCGTCGATTGCGGAATTACCGCCGTAGAGGAGGTGGCACATGCCAACAAGTTGGGAATGGACGTCATAATCTGCGATCATCATCAACCCAAGGAAAAATTACCCGAAGCATATGCAATATTAGACCCGATTAAACCCGGGGATAATTATCCTTTCAAATATCTTTCGGGTGCGGGAGTGGCTTTCAAACTTGCCCGCGCCGTGGCGGACACTTTCGGGCATAAGGATATGGTCCTTCAATACCTGGACCTTGTGGCTCTCGCCGGTGCGGCGGACATAGTGCCTTTAATCGACGAAAACAGAATCCTGGTTCGTAAGGGAATAGAGCAAATTAATACTAACCCCCGCCCGGGAATACTTGCACTTATGAAAAGCGCTAAAATGGCTCCGGGAAATTTGAACTCGGGACAAATTATTTTTACCATAGCTCCCCGAATAAACGCCGTGGGACGCTTGGGAGACGCTCAAAAGGCGGTACGGCTTTTTACGACCGACGACATGTTCGAGGCGGAAAAGATAGCGGCGGAATTGGAAACGGATAATTACCAGAGAAGACAAATAGACGAGGTTACCTTTTCCCATGCATTGGAACTCGTGGAGGAAACAACGGACCTTGATAATGATTTGGCAATCGTTTTACATTACGACGATTGGCATCCGGGCGTGATTGGAATCGTGGCTTCCAGACTGGTGGAAAAATATTATCGCCCTTCGATTATGCTTACCACAATTGACGGAGTGGCAAAAGGCTCGGCAAGAAGTATTCCGGGCTTTAATATTTACGAAGCGTTGGAGGAAACAAAGGATTTGCTACTGCAGTTCGGCGGACACGAAGCCGCCGCGGGCTTGGCACTGGAGGTGGAAAAAATACCGGAATTTCGCAGACGCTTAAACGAGGTCTTGAAAACTCGCCTAAAATCCGAAGAAATAATACCGGAAATTTCTATCGATGCAAAAATACATTTAACGGAAATCTCACCGAAATTCCTAAGAATACTCGAACAATTCGCTCCATTCGGACCTTCGAACATGCGACCTGTTTTCCTGGCGGAAAATGTTCGAGTGGCGGCGCCTCCGAGAATAGTGGGAAAAGACCATCTCGTAACGGGCTTCAGTCAAAACGGTACGGACAAAATGTTCGACGCAATCGGGTTCAAATTGGGCTCTTTCGCCGAAAGGATTGAAAAAAACGGAAATTTGGTGGATATTGTGTTCACAATCGATAAAATTACGAGGAACGGCAGAACTTATCCTCAATTGAGATTAAAAGATTTGAGAATTAAATAAAGGAGAAAGAAGATGTCCGGTCACTCAAAATGGTCAACTATTAAAAGAAAGAAAGCGGCTGTTGACGCCAAAAGAGGAAAGCTTTTTACCAAATTGATTAAGGAAATAACCATCGCGGCGCGGCAAGGCGGAGGCGACCCGGAAGCCAACCCTCGATTGCGTTTGGCTATCGATAATGCTAAGTCCGCCAATATGCCAGCGGAAAACATAGAAAGAGCAATCAAAAAAGCGACCGGAGAGCTGGAAGGCGTTGAGTATACCGAACTCACTTATGAAGGTTACGGTCCCGGAGGCGTGGCGCTTTTCATCGAGGCGATGACGGACAACAAAAACAGAACCGTCGCGGAGGTGCGTCACCTTTTGAACAAACACGGCGGAAGCTTGGGCGAAAACGGTTCCGTCGCATGGATGTTCGATAGAAAAGGAATAATTACTCTGCCGAAACAAGGCAAAACCGAAGACGATATAATGGAAATAGTGCTCGACGCCGGTGCCGAGGATATTCAAACCGAGGAGGATTTCTTCGAGGTAACTACCGATTTGGAAACGTTCGAAGCCGTAAGAAAAGCCCTTGTCGATGCGGGCTTGGATATTGAAAACGCCTCCCTCCAGTGGGTAGCGAAAAATACCGTCGAGGTAAGCGGCGAAACGGCGGAAAAATTGGAAAAGTTAATAGACGCCCTGGAAGATAATGACGATGTGCAAAACGTTTATACGAACGCAGATTTCGTAGAAGCGTGAAATGGTTATTTTGGGAATAGACCCGGGTACGAATTTCACCGGTTACGGCGTAGTCCGATACGACGGGAACAGCGTTTATTATTTGGCTTCGGGCGTAATAAAACTTTCGAAAGAGAAATCGATTCCCGAAAAGCTCAAAACCATATTCGACGAAATCAATCGCTTGCTTCTCTTTCACAAACCGGACGGCTTTTCTATTGAAACCGCCTTTTACGGAAAAAACGTCCAATCGGCTTTGAAAATCGGTTACGCCCGCGGGGTTGCATTGCTTTCCGCGGCGGAAAACGGAATCGTTCCGGGTGAGTATTCCCCCAGGGAAATAAAAAAAGCGGTGGTCGGAAACGGAAACGCTTCAAAAGAGCAGGTCAAATTCATGGTGGCAAAATTGCTTTCCATAGATACGAACGAAATGCTTTTCGACGAAACGGACGCCCTCGCCGCCGCTATTTGCCACGCCTTTAATTTGAACTCCCGTACACATAAAAATTCAAGCTGGAAAAAATTCGTGGAATCTCATCCCGAAAGAATCGTGGAGTAATTTTTCGATTATCCCTCCCACATCTCCTTTGCTTCAAATAGGTTCATTCGTTTTATTTTTTTATTTTCGTGTACCAATTTCAAAACGATTTAAAGATGACCGAGAATAAGGAAAATACGGATGGACTTTATACGGGAGCGCGGGGCATAGCCGTAAGAATATTGAACCGCGTCGATAGAACCGATGCGTACCTCGATAAACTCCTCGATACGGAAATTAGGAACAACGAGCTAAGCAGTGTGGACAAAGCTTTGCTTTTTGAAATTGTTCACGGCGTTATACGTTGGCTCGGAAGAATAGACTGGATTTTGACCGGTTTCTACAAAGGGCAATTCCCCAAAATGAGCTCCGATATCAAAAACGCCTTGCGCGTGGCTCTTTATCAAATTTTATTTCTGGATAAAATTCCCGATTACGCCGCCGTAAACGAGGCGGTGGAGTTCGTTAAGAAATATCAGGGGCAAAAAGCGGGGGATATGGTCAACGGGCTTTTGCGAAATATCGTTCGCAATAAAAACAATATTCGCTATGCAAATCCGGAGGAGGATGAAGTTTCTTTCCTAAGCGCTTATTATTCGCATCCTTCGTGGCTCGTAAGACGTTGGCTTAAATTGTTCGGACGTGAATTTACCGAAGAACTGCTGAAAGCAAATCTCAAGAAACCCGCCCTTACGCTTCGGGTGAACAAGCTCGTTACCACACCGGAGGAATTCGAAGAATTGTTGAAAAGCGTGAACCTGAAATTCGAACGCGGGAAATATTTGGATAATTTTTATCGTCTCCACGGCTTGACAAATATTACCGATTGGAAATATTTTGCCAAAGGTTATTTCAGCGTTCAGGACGAAAGCACCGGTTTCGCATGTAAATTGTTGGACCCCCAGCCCGGCATGAAGGTGGTCGATTTGTGCGCCGCTCCGGGCGGAAAAACCGGATACCTCGCGGAACTGATGAATAACGAAGGCGAGCTTGTGGCTGTAGATAGATACGAAAGCCGCTTGAAAATTCTGGAAAAGAACTTGGAAAGATTACAAGTGCGGAACGTTCGCCCCGTCGTTAAGGACGCATTGGAGTTCGAGGAAACGGGATTCGACCGAGTGCTGCTGGACGTTCCGTGTACCGGTTTCGGCACGCTTACGAAAAAACCCGAAATCAAGTGGAAAAAAGATATGTCGGATATTCGCCGACTTTCCAAATTGCAATACAACTTGCTGGTTCAAGGAGGAAAAATCCTTAAAGTCGGAGGATTTCTCGTTTATAGCACATGCACCATAGAACCGGAGGAGAATTTCGAAGTGATTAAAAAATTCCTTTTCGAGCATCCGGAATTTCAAATATCCGACGATAGAGCGGGTTTGGACGATTCCCTTTTCGACGATTACGGTTGCATACAAACCTATCCGCACATCCACGGCACGGACGGCGCCTTTGCGGTCAAATTGAAAAAAGTAAGTTCGGAGTACTGAGTATGGAAGAATACAATCTCCAAGCATTTGCCGAAGAGCTTAAAAAACAAAGGAACAAGAAGAAAATAACTTTGCTTCAAATAAGAAACAGAACTCGCATAGACCTTAAATATTTGGAGGCAATCGAGTCGGCTAATTTCGACGTAATGCCGGAAGTCTATATGCGCGCCTTTTTGAGGGAATACGCCGAAAGCGTGGGGCTCGACCCAAAAGAGACCTTGGCAAAATACGATGCGGCAAAGGAAGGCAAGCCTCCCGAGAAAACGGAAGAGGTGGCGAAAGAAGAATCCACCACTTTCACGGACGAAAGCCTGACGGCTCCCGCGGAAGCGGAAACAAAAAAACCGTTCGAAACATGGGTCGTGCCCGTCGTTGCGGGTGTATCGGTTGTTCTGCTTTTCATAATAGTCTACTTCGCTTTCTTCAACAAGTCCGAGGAAATTGTCGTTACGGAAAAACCATACGAAGAAATTGTAAAGGAAAACCAACAGAGATTCGAAGAACCGCCCCAGGAGAAAAGCGTTACTGCCCGCGGAGCCGAAACGGACAACATGGTGCTGAAAATAGTGGCTACGGATACTTCGTGGGTGCAGGTAACAATAGACGGCGACACAACATTCGATTTTATACTTTATCCGGGTAGAGTCAAAAAACTGCGCGCCGGGAATTATTTCGAAACCGTGCTGGGAAATTCCGGAGGAATTAAATTCTTGTTGAACAGCGACACGCTCGATTTCCGCGGAGAGAAACACAAAGTACGGCGCGTACGAATCGACCAAAACGGATATCGAATATTAAAACCGAAAAAGAAAGATGAGCAAGGCTAAATCTCCCGAAGAACGGATAGAGGAGCTACGTCGTGAAATAAGGCGCCACGACTACAATTACTACGTGCTGGCGCAACCCGAAATAAGCGATTACGAATACGACATGCTCCTTAAAGAACTGGAGGAATTGGAAAGGGAATATCCGCATTTGATTACTCCCGATTCCCCCACGCAGCGCGTCGGTTCCGATATCAGCAAGGAATTTCCTCCCGTGGAACATAAAATTCCCATGCTAAGCCTTGCCAACACTTACACGGAAGCGGAATTGTGGGATTTCGACCGTCGCGTGCGAGAAGCCCTGCCCGAAGAAAATATCGAATATGTAACGGAATTGAAAATAGACGGCGTTTCCGTCAGTATCACGTATAGAGATGGCAAATTGTTTCGCGCCGCCACGCGCGGAGACGGAAAGGTCGGAGAAGAAATCACAAATAACGTTCGCACGATTCGCTCCCTTCCGCTCTCGGTGGAAACGGAGCTTTTACCGAAAGAAATTCGCAACGAGTTCGAAGTTCGCGGCGAGGTTTTTATGGAGGTCGAGGCTTTCCGCCGACTCAACGAGCAAAGAATTGCGGAAGGGGAAAAACCGTTTGCCAATCCGAGAAATTCCACGGCGGGAACTTTGAAACTTCAAGACCCGCGCATCGTCGCTTCGCGCCCGCTGGATATTTTCGTTTATTATCTTTTGGGCTCGAACGACTTCCTTTCCACGCAATACGAAAATCTGAAACTACTTCAAAAAGTCGGATTCAAAGTAAATCCCCACTTCAAATTGTGCAAAGACATAAACGAAGTGCTTGATTACTGTCGCTATTGGGAAGAAAATCGCGAAAAACTAAGCTATGAAATTGACGGTGTGGTTATTAAGGTAAATTCCATACGACAGCAGAAAAAGCTTGGCAACATTGCAAAATCCCCGCGTTGGGCGGTGGCGTTCAAATTCAAAGCTCGGCAGGCGAAGACAAAACTTTTGAAAATCACATGGCAAGTCGGTCGCACGGGAGCCTTGACGCCCGTGGCGGAATTGGAACCCGTTTTCCTTGCCGGTTCCACCATTAGTCGAGCTACGCTACACAATATCGAAGAAATACGGCGGAAAGACATTCGCGAAGGCGACACGGTAATAATAGAAAAAGGCGGGGATGTTATTCCGAAAATCGTTGCGGTTGTAAAAGAAGAGCGCCCGCCGAATTCCCGCGAGACCGAACCCCCTCGCTTTTGCCCCGTTTGCAATTCGCCCGTCTTCAAACCGGCAGGCGAGGTGGCAATATATTGCGAAAACTCCCAATGCCCCGCACAGATTAAAGGACGTTTGATTCACTTCGCCAGTAGAGATGCAATGGATATAGAAGGACTTGGGGAGGCTTTGATCGAGCAATTTGTGGAACTCGGCTATCTGAAATCCTTCCCCGATATTTACGAGCTTAAAAATCGGCGCGAGGAATTGATAAAAATGGAACGCTTGGGCGAAAAAAGCGTCGATAATCTTTTACGGGCAATAGAGAAAAGCAAGGAACAGCCTTTTCATCGCGTCCTCTTCGCCATTGGTATTCGCTTCGTGGGCGCCGGGGTGGCTTTGAAATTGACGCAAAACTTTCATAACATTGACGAGCTGATTTCCGCCGACACGGAAGAGCTGGAAAGGATTCCCGAAATAGGAAGCCGTATTGCGGAAAGCGTGCGCAAGTTTTTCTCCGATAATCACAATTTGGAAATGGTGGAAAAACTCCGCCGCTACGGACTCAAATTCGAGAACGAATCCAAGACAAAGGAGGAAAAACCTTTGAACGGGCTTTCCTTCGTTCTCACGGGAACACTTTCTACGATGAGTAGAAACGAAGCTAAGGAAAAAATTATTTCCCGCGGCGGGAAATTCGTCTCCTCCGTTAGCTCCAAAACGGATTTCGTCGTAGTGGGAGAAAACCCTGGTTCGAAATACGAAAAGGCGAAAAAATTAGGCGTGAAAATTTTGAACGAAAAAGAATTTTTAAATCTACTGGGCGAAAATGTTTGAAGGACTGAAAGAAAAAATAGGATTCGCCTTAACGAAAAGGCGCTTGGGTAAACAGCCCAAGGAAGAAATACAGTTCAACGGCTTCCTTGAACACTCCGTTTCCTTTGCTTTTCTTATGCCCGACACACCCGAAGATTTTTCAGCCGCGTTGGACGTGCCGCGATACTTTGCAATCCACAAGAAAAACGTTCTATTGATTCTGAACGAAATAAACGCCAATCGTCCCGAAACGGAAGAATTTCGGAAGCTCACTTTTTCCGAAGAGGACAAGGGGAAGCTTCACCTGCCGCGGAAAGAATTCAAAGAAAAACTTTCACGGAGAAATTTCGACGTCTTTTTCGATTTGACCTTTGAGAAAGATGCGTTCCGCCTTGCCGTTGTCGGTTCGGTATCGGCTAAAATTAAAATCTCTTGCCATTCGCAGCAAGCGGAATTATACGCAAATTTGATTTTACCTTGCGGAGAAAAAAATCCCGATTTTTCTTACGGAAATTTGTTAAATTCCTTAAAGATGTTCTGATTTTTTTCCAACAAATGTGAAAACGAAATGAATGAAACGGTAAATTACGAACTGAAAAAAACTGGCGATATAGCGGTTTTCAAATTGAACGAAAAAAGATTCGACGCCACAATAGCCGGTTTGGTAAAGGGGGAGTTTACTATTCTGCTTACAACCGAAGGAACGAAAAAGCTTGTGATTGACCTTTCCGAAGTGGAATATTGCGACAGCTCCGGTTTAAGCGCAATTTTATTAGCGTATCGCTTGCTCCAAGCTTCGGAGGGGGAACTCCGACTTGCCGCTCCCCAAAAAAGTGTTAGGAATTTGATTGAAATATCACAGCTGAGCCGCATCCTTCCTGTTAAGGATACGGTTGACGAGGCTGTAGCGGAATTACAAAACAGTTAAGGAGCTTTTGTGGCGAATTTCTGGAACTATGTCATTATCGTTCTCTTTCTGATGGGAACCGCCGCGCTCGGAATGCTAAGCGGCGGCAAGCAGAGAGACATCAAGGATTATTTCCTCGGCGCAAAATCCGTCCCATGGTGGGCGGTCTGTTTCTCAATTGTAGCGGCGGAGACCTCCACGCTCACCTTTATATCCATTCCGGGACTTGCATACTTGACGAATCTTAATTTCCTCCAAGTTACATTCGGATATCTTTTGGGAAGAATTGTAATCGCCATATTCCTCCTGCCCAAATATTACGAAGGTAATCTCGAAACCGCCTATGCGTTTCTGGAAAAGCGTTTCGGCGCCAAAACGCGCTCCTTTGCCTCCGTGATTTTTCTTTTTACGAGAACCGCTGCCGACGGCGTGCGACTTTTTGCAACGGCAATACCGCTTAAATTAATGCTTGGAATAAGCTATCCCGAAGCAATTGTTATAATCGCTTTGGTTACTTTGCTTTACACAACCACCGGCGGATTGAAAGGCGTAATTTGGGTCGATGTGCTTCTGATGTTTATTTATCTGGGCGGTGCAATTCTCGCGGGAGTTTTTCTGCTTTCCGCTTATTTACCGCACGGCTGGGAAAGTTTGGTCGCAGCGGCGGAACCGGCACATAAGCTTCAAGTTTTAAATTTCAATTTCGGAAATAGCCTTGCCGAGTTTTTCAAGCAACCGTATAACGTAATCAGCGGTTTATTGGGTGGAGCTTTCCTTTCGATGGCTTCGCATGGAACGGATCAATTGATTGTTCAGCGATTGCTCAGCACGAAGGATCTCAAAAGCGGACAAAAAGCCATTATAGGTAGCGGCGTAATAGTGATTCTTCAGTTCGTAATCTTTATGCTTGTAGGCTTGGCGCTCTATGCTTTTTACGGACACTTGAACATTCGCTCCGATGAAATTTTCCCCAAGTTCATTATTGAAAAACTTCCCTCCCCCTTTTCGGGAATTATAATTGCGGGACTTTTCGCCGCGGCTATGTCAACTCTGGCGGGTTCCATCAGCTCCCTCTCTTCTTCAACGATGATGGATTTATACAAACCGCATAAAAAAATCCCGGATGCCAAAACGGAACTGAAAATTTCCAGACTTTTCACTTTGATGTGGGCGGGACTGTTGGTTGGCGCGGCAATTCTTTTCATGAATTCCCCTCAAACCGTTGTGGAATTGGCGCTTAGCATTGCATCCTTTACGTACGGCGGTTTGTTGGGCACTTTCCTTCTGGGATTATTAAACAAACAGGCGACTCAAGAAGATGCCCTTGCCGGTTTTACGGCGGGTTTGTTCGTAATGATTACCGTTATTTCCCTTAATCTTGTGGCTTGGACTTGGTACACGATAATAGGAGTTATTACCACATTGGCAGTAGGCGGCTTTCTGAGCCGATTAAATTATTCTAAAGTGGAAAAATAAAACGCGGGAGACGGATGAAACTTGTTCTTTTGGATTGGATTGTTATTGCCGTTTACTTTCTGATTATTTTTGCAATTGCCATCTACTATTCAAAAAAAGCGGGAGAGGACACACAAAACTTTTTCCTTTCGGGAAGAAATTTGCCATGGTGGATAGCCGGAACGGCAATGGTGGCAACCACTTTTGCGGCGGATACTCCGCTTGCCGTAACGGAGCTCGTGGCTAAAAACGGAATCGCCGGGAATTGGCTTTGGTGGAATCTTGCAATAGGAGGAATCCTTACCGCCTTCTTTTTTGCCAAACTTTGGCGTCGGGCGGGAATTTTAACGGACGTCGAATTTGTAGAAATGCGCTATTCGGGAAAAGCGGCGGCGGCTTTGCGAGGTTTCCGGGCGGTCTATTTGGGACTTTTTATGAACAGTATCGTCCTCGCTTGGGTTAACAAGGCAATGCAAAAAATCTTTGCGGTTACGATTCCCGGATTCGATGCTTTCACTTTGGTGGTGATAAGCATGGCTATTATTGCCGCTTACGCTTCGGCATCGGGATTATTGGGAACGGCACGGACGGATTCTTTGCAATTCGTTATAGCTATGGGCGGAAGTATCGTTCTGGCAATTATTGTTGTCCAAATTCCCAGCGTGGGAGGCGTGGAGGGTTTGACAAGCAAGCTCTCCGATTGGGTTTTCAGATTTACCCCCGTAATAGGCGAAAGCAAAATAAACCCCATTGTGGGAGGCACTTTGTCTATGGGTGCGGCGGCTTTCTTCGCCCATATAGGTCTGCAGTGGTGGTCGTCCTGGTACCCGGGCGCCGATCCGGGCGGTGGAGGATACATAGCACAAAGGATGATGTCCGCAAAGAACGAAACTCACTCACTCCTTGCTACCATTTGGTTTACGGTGGCACATTATACATTAAGACCATGGCCGTGGATTGTGGTCGCTCTTGTCGCCCTCGTCGCCTTGCCCAGATTTTCAAACGAGGAATTGTTACAGGGAAACATCGTCGAAAATTATGCGGAAGCTTATCACGCTTACGTATCCCATAAAAATCCCGCTGAGCTTCCTCCGGATGTACGACAAAAGATGAAAGCCTTTGAAAACAAGGAGTTTTTCGAAAAGTACGAGAACACCGTCGATCCGGGCAAGATGTATCCGAAATTAATGGTCAAATTTTTACCCGCCGGTCTGCTGGGAATGATGATAGCGGTTTTTCTTGCCGCCTACATGTCAACCGTGGCTTCTCAGCTTAACTGGGGAACTTCGTATATCATCAACGATTTTTATCGGCGATTTGTGAAACGGGACGCAAGCGAAAAGCATTATGTGCTCATCTCGCGAATCTCGATTATTCTAATGATGATTTTCTCTTTGATCATCACGAAATATTTTCTCACCACCATATCGGGCGCATGGGAATTCATTATCAACGCAAGCGCGGGAATGGGCGCGGTATTGATTCTGCGTTGGTTCTGGTGGAGAATAAACGCATGGTCGGAAATAACGGCTATGATAGCTCCTCTCATCATCTACCCGATAGCCCGCTATGGTTTTGGCATACAATCTCCCATTACTCTTTACCCGACGGTAATCTTAACCACCGTGGTTTGGGTGCTTGTCACCTATTTGACAAAACCCACAGAGGAGAAAGTGCTCAACGCTTTTTATAGAAAAATTCATCCGGGCGGAATCGGCTGGAAACGTTACATCCGAAAAAATCCCGACATAAAGCCCGATGCCGGTTACCCTGCGCTTTTCCTCAATTGGTTTTTGGGCATCGTTGTCATCTATGCGGCGCTTTACGCCACGGGAAGAATAATTTTCGAAGATTATCTCCACGGCTTCTTTGCCCTGGCGGTTAGTTTAATAGCGGGAACCGTGATATATTTAAATCTTAAAAAGAATGAATCTGGTAAATTGAATGCTAACGAGAGAACGACTGAGAAAACTTAAGCTCATTGTATTTGACCTCGATGGAACACTTCTTAACGATGAAAGAGAAATAGGAGCGGAAACGTTACAACTCGTACCGGAGCTTAAAAAGGAGGGGGTATTCTTCTCCTTTGCATCGGGAAGACTGCACAGCGCCCTTACCAAATTTGCCGAACAGCTTAATATCTCCACGCCTCTCATTTCTCTCGACGGCTCCCTTATAAAAAGTTTCCCAAAAGGAGATATCGTTTTTCACTCCTATATCCCAAGGAAAAAAGTTTTGAAAGCCATTCGCTTGGCAGACCGTTATCTGCTAAAGTTGGCATTATGCCACGGCGACGCAATTTATTACACGGAAGAAAACTCCCTAATCCCCGATATGATTGAAAAATACGGCGCTAAGTTCCGAGAAGTCGAAAGCTATCGGGACTATTTGGACGAGACTCTCGAAATAGTAATTGCAGGCGATTATCGCGAAACGGTGAAATATGTCGCGGGGAAACTTATTTTCCCTTATACATTCGGATTAAACACCTCGTATTATAAATCCCATTATCACCAGGGAATTTATTATATAGAATCTCGGAATGCGGGAATTTCAAAGGGAATGGGCTTGAAAAAATTGATAAAACACATGGGCTTGAAATGGGAGGAAACCGCCGTGTTGGGAGATTGGTACAACGACCGTTCGCTTTTTGAAACAAAGGCGATGAAAATAGCCGTGGCAAATGCCGTCCCGGAAATAAGCCGCCTGGCCGATGTGGTACTGAAACGCACGAACAACGAGGATGCATCGGCGGAATTTTTGGAAAAAGTTTTAAGCGCTAAAAAAAGAAAATGAACGACAAAGAAAAATCGGTGTTCCGCAATAGTACGGGCATTCGCATAGCGATATTCTTCTTTACCGTGCTTCTAATCGTTGCCATGTTTCCACGGGGAGAGGCAATTGAATCCGAAGTGACCGTGGGAAGCATTTGGACGGACGACGATTTGATAGCCTCCATGACTTTCGAAGTGCCGGAAGACCCCGAGGTTTACAACCGTAAAGTACAGAAAGCCATACAAAGCGTAGCCCCGATTTTCGTTAAATACGATAGCGTTCTCGCCAATCAATTGGATTCTTTGAACGCATTCAAACAGAGATTAATCATTCTTTTGGATTCGACAATAGTAGCCAAGTCCTCCGCTAACCCAAGCGCCTTTCCGAATTCCGATTTTGAGCAGTTCAAACTACTGAGGCTTTCATCGAAGCTGATTACCGCCAAGAAAAACAAGACTTTGGACGATGCCTTTTCCGCCTCCGTATTTCTGCTTAAACGAATTTTGCGCAGAGGATTGTTAAACAAAACCTATGATGAAATCGAGCGGGATACGATTGCCGTACGGTCGGGAAAATTCGAAAGTCTGTTTCCAAAAAGAAAATTTTATGATATTCCCTCCGCAAAGGAGATGGTCACAAGATATTTGAACAACAATTTCAGTTTCAATCTTCCTCTGAACAAAGCCGTTGCGGATTTAACCTTTCGCTTTCTAAAACCAAATATAGTTTATAGCAAGAAACTAACCGATCTCGAAAAGGAAATAGCAAAGGACAAGGTTCCGAAAACAAAATACATCGTAAATCAGGACGAACGAATAGTAGCGAAGCACGATAGAATCACAAAGGAAATCAAGGACAAAATAGACGCTTATCGCAAAGCAAAGGGAGCGGTAAATAGCTTTGCGGAATTGTTAATTCAACGGGCGGGAGAATTCCTACACATCTCCGCTATCTTCTCTCTGTTCATCGCTTTCATATTCCTTTTCCGAAAAAACATTTTCTACGACAATTTAAAATTGTTGATGATTGCGATAATTATTCTTCTCGTAAGTTTCATGGCATATCTTGTCGGTAAAATAGACGTCTCCTCTCCCGTCGAGCTTTTAATTTTTATTCCTGTTGCTTCCATTCTCTTTACTATAATTTTCGATTCCCGTTTAGGGTTTTACGGGACCGTAATAGTTTCGCTAACGGCCGGAGCCTTACGGGGAAACGATTACGTCTTTGTTTTGATGAACATCGTCGCAGGCGGACTTGCCGCTTTCTCCGTGAGAGATGTGAAAAATCGCACTCAAATTTTCCGCTCCTTTTTGTTTATTCTTAGCGGCTACGTCGTAACGGCTTTTGCGTTCGGAATGGAAAGCTTTTCGAGTATCGAAAAAATTTTGGTGGAATCTTCCTTCGCCGCCTCCAATGCACTCATAAGCCCGGCTCTTACTTACGGGCTCATCATCTTCTTCGAAAGAATTTTCAATATCACTACAGATTTGACGCTACTGGAATTATCCGATTTTAACAATCCTTTGCTAAGGGAGCTTGCGAATAAAGCGCCGGGCACGTTCAATCACTCCCTTACCATCGGTTCTATGGTAGAAAGCGCGGCGGAGGAAATCGAGGCTAATGCCATTCTCGCCCGCGTGGGAGCTTACTATCACGATATAGGCAAATTGCACATGCCGGAGGCTTTCGTGGAAAACCAGGCGGATAGAAATATACACGACGAATTAACGCCGCGGGAAAGCGCGCGAATAATAATCGAACACGTAACGAAAGGCATTGAATACGCGCGAGAATATAATCTGCCTCCCGAAATAATCGATTTCATTCCCATGCATCACGGCACAATGGTCATATCCTATTTCTTTGAAGCGGCTAAGGAAAAACTGGGCGAGGAGAAAGTCTCCGAGGATGAATTCCGGTATCCGGGACCAAAACCGAACACCAAAGAAACGGCGCTTGTAATGTTGGCGGACGGGGTGGAATCCGCCGTTAAATCTATGGACGAACCGGACGAGCAAAAGGTGCGGAACGTAATAAACAATATGATAAAGCTCCGCCTGGATGACGGGCAATTGGACGACTCGCCTCTTACAATGGCGGATATTAGGAAAATCAAAGAGGCTTTCTTCAAAGTGTTGATGGGACAACAATACAGAAGAATTCGTTACCCCAATCAAGAAAAAATCGAAAGCGAAGAAAGCGCGGAATGAACGAGCAGTTCCTACGCGAATATTTAACCGTACTTCGATTGGAAAAAAATTTATCCGGGAACACAATCGATTCCTACCGAAGCGACATAGAAAAATTCCTTGCTTATGCCGAAGCAAAAGGGCTGAGCGATTTGAACGATATAACGACCTCTTTTATCTCTCGCTTCTTTGATTTTCTGAGGGAAGAAGGGGCGCAACGCTCCACGGCGGCGCGCAGAATGTCAGCACTCCGAGGCTTTTTCGATTACCTTTTCGCTCAAAAATACATTAGGAAAAACCCCGCCGAAATTCTCGGCTCAGTAAAAGCCGAAAGGAAATTACCCGTCGTCCTTTCCGTCGAGGAGGTGGAGAGAATATTGGAACAGCCGAAAATAAAGGACATACTTGGGTTAAGGGACAGAGCAATGTTGGAGGTCCTTTATTCATGCGGTTTGCGTGTTTCGGAGTTGGCGGAATTAAAAACAAGCGACCTTTATCTGGACGAGGAGGTAATCAGGGTTTTCGGAAAAGGCAGTAAGGAAAGAATCGTCCCAATCGGTACGGAAGCCATTTTTTGGCTTAGAAAATACATGCTGGAATCCCGCCCGTTTTTACAAAAACGTGCCGTGAGCGGCGGCGTGGTTTTTCTGAACAAACGCGGGAAAAAACTATCGCGAATGGGAATCTGGAAAATAGTTTCAAAATATGTTAAAGCCGCAGGAATAGAAAAGGATGTGCATCCCCATACTTTCCGCCACACATTCGCCACACACCTTGTTCAGGGCGGGGCGGATTTGCGAGCCGTACAGGAGATGCTCGGCCATGCGGATATCTCCACCACGCAAATTTACACACATATAGATAGAGAATATATAAAACAAGTTCACAAAGATTTTCATCCGAGAGGTTAGATTTGGATATTACCGTTAATCCCAAATTATGGAAAATAATTTTGTTTATTCCCATATTGTTTATCTCCTTCGCAGTGCACGAATTTGCTCATGCGTTTGTAGCCGTGCGATTCGGAGACGACACTCCGCGACGGGAAGGACGTCTTACTTTGAACCCTCTTTCCCATCTGGATTTAATAGGTAGCATTTTAGTGCCTTTCATGTCTATGGCTTCCGGTTGGGCTATAATCGGCTGGGCAAAACCGGTGCGCATCAACAGAAACAACTTTCATAATCCCCTTCGGGATGATATTTGGGTTTCTTTGGCGGGACCCGCGGCGAATTTTATACTTGCCATCCTAATATCAATTCTCATCAAACTTGGTTTCCCGCGGGGACTCCTTCGGGGAGTGTTGGAACTAGCGGTTTATTTCAACGTCTTTCTCTTTTTCTTCAATCTCCTTCCCATACCGCCTTTGGACGGCTCCCACATTCTTTTTGACGTGTTTCCGAATTATTACACACAGAGATATTTAAACATCGGCGGGGGACTCGGCTTGGTGCTGCTTTTTGTTTTCATTTATAGCCCTTTGTGGAACTGGTTTATGGAGCTTGTCAATTATTTCGCTTTCTCACTTCTTTGAACGGACGTTTCAAATTTTTATTTTTCAATTGAGTATGCAGTCTCTTGAAATATTTTATTTCCCCCTTGTCTGTAAAAGATTTTCGACAGGTAAGCGGTATATTTTTTATTATTAAAAATTACTTTGAAAAATTTTTGCACATTTGAATGAAAACGTATTTTAGAATATTACAGTTTGTAAAACCGTATTGGAAATATCTTGTTTCCTCGATTACCTTTACGATTTTTTATGCTTTATTAAACGGAGCCTCGGTTTATCTTACAATTCCTCTGCTCAGCACTCTCTTTCAGGAATCCAAGAATCCGGCTTTTCACACCTCGAAACCCGGCGGTAGCGCTTCCGGCATCATGCCCCATTGGTTGACGCACGGACTCGAGCAACTTGCGGCTGACTTCAAGCATTTTGTTTTTAGCGGCGATACTTCCGAAGTGTTGCTTAAAATATGCGTTTTGATTCTTATAACCTTTCTCGGAAAAAATATCTTCGGCTATTTGCAAGCTTACTTCCTCGCTTATGTGGAGCAGGGAGTCATTAAGGATATTCGCAACAGAGTTTACGAGCATTTGCACAGCCTCCCCATGAGTTTTTTCAAAAATGAAAAAACGGGCAACTTGATTTCGAGAATTACGAACGATGTAAACGTAATTCAGCAAAGCGTCTCGGCGGTTTTTCTGAATATGATTCGCGAACCCCTTACAATAATAGTGTTTCTCGGTATCGCCATTTCCATTAGTTGGCGGCTTACCGTTTTTTCAATTGTAATTCTTCCTTTTTCTTTGGGAATTATAAGTTACATAGGCAAAATACTCCGAAAGCAAAGCGGAGTATTGCAACAGAAAATGTCCGATATTACTACGGTTCTCCACGAGACAATCACGGGCGTTAAGATTGTAAAAGCGTTCGGTATGGAACAATATGAAAACAGAAAATTCAAGAACGAGACGAACAAGTTTTTTAAACTTATTCTTAAAATGGTAAGAGTAAGAAATATCGCAAGCCCGACGACGGAATTTCTCAGTGTACTTGTCGGAGTGGTGCTTGTTTATTACGGTGGCAATCTGGTTTTGAAAGAACATACTCTTAAAGCAAGTGAATTCTTAGGCTTTCTGTTCGCTATTTTTCAATTGATGCCTCCGATTAAGGAACTTAGCAGTGTTAATAACCGCATTCAGGAGTCGAGTGCGGCGGCGGATCGAGTGTTCGAGATATTGGATACCGAACCTAAAATAAAAGATGCTCCCGACGCAATAGAAATAGAGGAATTTAAGGATTCAATTGAATATAAAAATGTTTCCTTTCATTATGATGATTCTCAAGAAGAGGTTTTGAAAAATGTTTCTTTTAAGGTTAAAAAAGGACAAGTGATAGCGCTCGTCGGTAGCTCCGGCGCCGGTAAATCCACACTTGTGGATTTATTGCCGCGCTTTTACGACCCCACCGAAGGCGCAATATTAATGGATGGAATTGATTTGAGAAAAATTAAAATCGCCTCTTTACGTAGACAGATTGGGATAGTTACTCAGGAAATCGTTCTCTTTAACGAGACCGTTAGAAATAACATTGCTTACGGCATGGATGATTGTCCGATGGATAAAATAATCGAAGTCGCCAAGATTGCCAATGCACATGAATTTATTATGGAGCTACCCGATGGATACGATACGGTGATTGGAGAACGGGGCACGAAAATTTCCGGAGGACAAAGACAAAGAATATCAATTGCACGTGCCTTACTGAAAAATCCCCCTATAATGATTTTCGACGAGGCGACTTCCTCTCTGGATAATGAGTCGGAAGCATTGGTGCAGGAGGCTATCGAGCGACTGATGAGCGATAGAACAACTTTCGTCATAGCACATCGGTTGAGTACCATTCGTAATGCGGATAGGATATTAGTATTGGAGAACGGCGTTATTATTCAGGACGGAAAACACGAAGAGCTTTTGAAAGACGAAAAGGGAACTTACAAAAGACTTTACGAATTGCAATTTCGGGAAAATGGCAACAGAGGTACTTTTGAAAAACATTGATAAAATTATCATCGGCTTGTTTTTACTCTTCGCCGCTACATTAACCAATTCCATATTTTTGACGGAGGTCGGTTATTTCGGGGCGCTTGCTCTTCTGCTTTATAAATGGGCTAAGACTAAAAAAAATCCTTTCCAAAAAACGGGACTCGAAATTCCGTTGTTGCTATTTATTCTGGCGGAAATACTGGCGGGAATTTTTTCCGTAAATTCCATGCAGTCGTTTCAACTTGCCTTAAAGAGATTTCTGTTAATCCCAATTCTTTACGTAACCTTAGCAGTGGCAAAAGACGAGAAACGGATAAAACTAATAATAAAGGTCTTCCTCGGTGTGGGACTTTTAATGGCATTCGTCTATTTAATTGCTTCGGTGGAACATTATGTTAGACATCTCTACACTTTGGAAGCGAGGGGTCCCTCTATCTTTCAATATGTAATGACCGCTGGCGGGTTACTTAGCATTATTATGGTTTATTATTTTACTTTTTTTATCAACGAGAAATTGAGTTTGATAAAAAAAGGCTTGCTGGGGGTGGGGTTGATAATTATTTTTCTTTCATTGGCGGGAAGTTACACTCGCGCTGCATGGCTTGGTGCCGCTTCGGGTGTAACGATTGTTTTAATTCTTCGAAGGAATTGGCTCCTACTTCTTTCGGGGTTCGTATTGCTCTTCCTTTATTTGGCGCTTAATCCCAAGATTAGCAAAGTTTCGGAATTCGAAATAACCCCCGATTCGTTACGCTATATAAGAGATTTTTCTACGAACGGCAGAGCTACGGACTTGTATTTGAAAAACGATACTCTTATGATTGCAGATTATGAAAACGGCTTGATATTATTGAAAGATAACAAAGTTGTCGGAAAAATCTCCACTCCTTCGCCCATTGTTTCCATTAAGAAATGGAAAAACAATATTTATTATTCCGCCACTACAAACAGAACCATTGTGTTTTATGAATTTTATAAAGGACAGAAAGCAAAGATTTCGGAAGAATACATCCCGAAATTCAAATTAAAAAAGGGAATGGCTTTGGGCGATTATTTTTATGCGTTCGGCTCGGAAGGCGAAGTTCAAATTTTGACTTTGCAAGATTCGTTGTCAAAACTCGATTCAATGAATTTGGGAATAGAATTAACGGAAGTTGCATTATCCAAAAATTTTGCCGCTTGTTTTTCTGCTCCCGAAAGAAAGATTTTTATGTACAATCTTGTCAACGATTCACTGAAGAATATTTTTGCCGAAATCCCCTTGGAAACAGAAGAGGCTAAAGCTATGGCGAACGATTCTACGTTGATATTATTGACCGGGGGGGATACGTACGTCTTTAAGATTAAAAATGACAGCGTTGTTCGATATGCCGTCCCCTCGGAGCTTTCAGGAGTTTCATATGTCGATTTTGCCCCTTTCGGTTTGTGGGGAATGACTTTTGACAAAAAATTTGTGGCATTAAAGTTTGCGGGCAAGGCTTTGAATGCCGTGCATTCGTTTAATCTACCTCAGCCCTATAATGGCTTTGTTGTTCGGCACAATCTTCTTTATGCCTTTTATTCTTATAAAAATCGTATCGCCTCCCTTTTCGACCCTTATCATAGCACCAATGTGCAGAGAATCAACCAGTGGAGAACAGCTATCCGAATATTTAAAGACAAACCCCTCTTTGGCGTGGGCGATATTGATATGCACAATGTATATTTGAAATATCGCGCGCCGTACGAGACCCAAACCTACGGACATTTACACAATATTTATTTTCATGTCCTTGCGGCTCTCGGAGGTTTCGGTTTCATCGCGTTTATCTTTTTGATTGGAAAAGTCTTTATTATGAATCTGAAAATATATTCACGGTTGAAAGATATTCCTTTTGTCGCTTCCTTTGCCTTGGGAACGGCGGGAGCATTTACGTCGTTCCTGGCAAGCGGATTGGGCGAATGGAATTTCGGCGATCAAGAGATAATTACATTGATATGGTTTATCATCGGGCTAAACATTTCTCTCTATAAAATTTTTTACAAGACGGGAGGAAAAGAAAATCAAAGTATCGTCAATAATAATAGCTAAAAACGAAGAAGCGAATATTTCGCGCTGTATCGAAAGTCAGCTGGATTGTGTCGACGAAATAGTTTTGCTGGTTGACAAGACCACAACCGACAAGACCGTCGAGATAGCCTCGCATTATGAGAAGGTAAAGATAGAGCTCGTGGAATGGCAGGGATACGCCGCTACAAAGTCCGAGGCTTTGGCTTTGACCACGGGAGATTGGATTTTGTGGATAGACGCGGACGAAGCTCTTTCCGCAGAACTCTGCAAGGAGATTAAAAATTTTCGAGAGAAACCGAGAAGTGATTTCGTCGCTTATAAAATTGCCCGTCGTGCTTTTTTTCTTGGGAAATGGATTAAGCATAGCGGATGGTACCCGGGATACGTGGTGAGATTTTTCAAAAAGGGGGAAGCGACTTTTAATGCAAATGCCGTCCACGAGGGACTTGTCGTGAAAGGGAAAATCGGAACACTTCAAAACGATATTTATCATTTTACCGATCCCACGATTTCTCATTATTTCCGAAAGTTTAATGAATATACATCGTTGGCAGCGAAACAGCTTTTTGCGGAGTCGAGAAAATTTAAAGTTTCCGATGTTTTGCTTAGACCTCCTTTTTTATTCCTCAAAATGTTTATTTTAAGGAAAGGATTTTTGGATGGTTTACATGGTTTTGTCTTAGCTGTCTTTTCGTCCCTTTATGTATTTACAAAATACTTAAAACTTTGGGAATTGGAAAAAAATGAAGATAGGAATAATTCCGAACGTTGAAAAGGAAAACACGGTCGCTTCCGCCGTTACCTTCGCCCGCCTTGCTAAAGAAAGTGGGTTCGAGTGCATGATTAGCGAGAAGTCCTTGGGTGCCGAATGCAAGAAAGCCGGGATAGAGAATTTCGAATTGCTGGGTGAGAAAGAGCTTTGTGAAAAGAGCGATGTTATCATATCCTTCGGCGGCGACGGTACGATGCTTAACACCGCTTATATTGCAAGGGAATCCGGCACACCGATATTGGGCGTTAATTTCGGTAAGCTGGGTTTTTTAGCCGAGTTCGATTTTAAGGATATCAAAACTTTGATTAGAGATTTGAAAGAAGGAAATTTTACCATCGAGGAAAGGATGGCTTTGGAAGCGGTTTGCAGAAACGAAAAAGAAACCCCGCTTTTTGCCGTTAACGATATTGTAATCGACCGCGGGCGTTGGCCCAAGATGATGGAAATGACACTTAAAGTTGACGGGCATTATGTTTCCACATTTTCCGCGGACGGATTGATTGTAGCAACACCGACGGGCTCCACGGGTTATTCCCTTTCGACGGGAGGACCTATAGTTAGCCCCAAAGCAGGGGTAATTACTCTTAACCCGATTTCGCCTCACACCCTCACAATGCGCCCGCTTGTTCTCTCCAGCGAGCAGAAAATCACGGTTGAGGTAAAGGAGCATCAGTCCGCCGTTCAAATAAATAGCGACGGACAACGTGTCAATTATTACGAACCGCCGGTAACAATTGAAATTTGGAAAAGTGAAAAACCGGTTAAATTGGTGCATTCCCTTTCGCGAAACTATTTCGATATCCTAAGGCAAAAACTCTTCTGGGGATTGGACGTCAGAAGCAACAAGGAGGAAAACAATGAAAATTAAAGTTTTAATGATATTCTTTTTCTTCTCCGCCTTGTCTTTTGCTCAAACCTTTAAATTGGTCAAGGACCCACGTACCGATAAGCCTATGTTGATAGGCATCATTTCGCGAGAACAACTTGCCGACTCCAATTTCGGCGCGTGGTTCAAGGGCAATTATAATCTCTATAAACCAGATACCGCTACGCTCGCCAAAATCAAGCCGCTCATTGGAGATTACAAGATAAAAATCGTAATGGGTACATGGTGCGGTGATAGTCGGCGGGAAGTCCCACGGTTCTTTAAGATTTTAGACTACCTGAAAGTCCCGGACGAAAATGTTATTTTGATTTCTATTGACAGAAAGAAACGGGGCTTGAAGAACGAAATCGATGGGCTCGGAATAATGCGCATACCGACTTTCATTTTTTACCGAGGCGCAAAGGAGAAAGGGCGAATAGTTGAAAAGCCGATAAAAACGTTGGAAAAAGATATGTGGGAAATTTTAAAATAAGAATTCAATCGCCTTTGTTTTTTAGGTATTTCCCGAACAGTATCATGTGATTTCCCTTTGCGTAAAAATCCCTGATTTCTGCAAGTATCGTATAATTGTTACGCAAATAAAACTTCCGCGTCGGTAGCAGCTCTTCTTTTGAAGAAGTTTCCACGAAAAGCCAACTTCCGTCGTTTTGTCGAACGAATTCTTCCGCATGATTCAGCAATTTTCTGCCGATGTTCCTATTTTGATGTTCGGGATGAACGACAATCCAATATAAATCGTATGAACCTTCCGTCAACGAACGCTTGCCTACGCAGTGAAAACCCACCACATTGCCCCCGGTTTCATAAACGAATATATCATAGAAATTCTCGCCGTTTGGGGAAGTGGTTTGAATCATTTCCTTTGCCACCTCTTTCTCGCGCTCGTTAAATTCGGGAATATTTTCCACTATTTCAACTAATCTTTTCTTGTCTTCCGTTTCTATTTTTCTAATCATTTTTGCCTAAGGATTTTTGAAAACGAATTGCAAATATAATCAAAGATTTTCTTTTGGCGATTGCTTTGCACCACGCTTTGAATGTCTCAGGCAATCTTGGAATATTCGAGATGTCGTGAATATTTTGAAGTAAGAATTTTTTTCACGAGACCATTTTCGGATTTTTCCAGATGTGGGTCGCGAGCAATCAAATTGAACGCTTGCAGGCGGGCGGCTTTTAGAAGCTCGGAATCTTCAATAATGTCGGCATATTTAAGCATGGGGAAACCGCTTTGCTCCGTCCCGAAAATGTTTCCGGGTCCTCGCAATTTCAAATCTATTTCCGATAGTTCGAATCCGTTTGTGGTTTTTTCCAAAGCGCTCAGACGTATAAATGTTTTGTAACGCTCCCGTTCTTTCGGAGAAAGATAGTCCATGTGGATTTCTTTATCGGCGATTTTGCGCAAATATTCGTCCTTGGCAACAAGGATGCAATAGCCTTGTTTGTTGCCACGTCCCACTCGTCCTCGCAATTGATGTAATTGGGAAAGTCCGAAGCGAAAAGCATCGTTGATAAGAATGATATTTGCATTTGGAATGTCAATCCCCACTTCTATCACGGTTGTGGCAACCAAAATATCGAATTCTCTTTCGGCAAACTTGAGCATTACTTCTTCTTTCTCTTTCCAGTTCATCTTACCATGAATTAGCCCCACTTTATAATTTTTGAAATAATTGTTTTTAAATTTCTTAAAATATTCCTCCGCGGCTTTTAGTTCCATTTTATCGGATTCTTCTACGAGGGGGAAAACCACAAACGCTTGTTCCCCTTCCTCGATTTTCTTTTTAATGAAATCATAAACCGCTGGAAGTTTGCTTTCGCCTCGCAAGAACGTTTTAACCGGTTTTCTATTGCGAGGCATTTCGTCAATTATGGAAACATCCAGGTCCCCGTAAACGGTCATGGTCAATGTTCTGGGAATGGGCGTGGCGCTTGCAATCAGCACGTCCGGTGATGTCCCCTTTTTTATAAGTTTTGCACGTTGTTCCACGCCGAAACGGTGTTGCTCGTCGATAACGACAAGTCCCAATTTTTTGAATTTAACCGGTTCTTCAAAAAGAGCATGAGTGCCGATTATTATTTGAGCCTCCCCGCTTTCAATCGCTTGCAATGTTTCTTCCCGCTCCCTTTTCTTTTGTCCCCCAACGAGACTAACGGTGCGTATGCCCAGCGGTTGTAGCATTCGTCCTATGTTGCGGTAATGTTGGTCGGCAAGAATTTCCGTCGGCGCCATCAAAACACTTTGATAATCGTTCGTTGCGGCGATAAGCATTGCAACGACCGAAACTATTGTCTTTCCGCTTCCCACGTCTCCCTGAAGCAAGCGATTCATAGGCTTCGCGCTTTCCATGTCCTTGCGTATTTCGTGCAGTGCGCGGAGCTGCGCGCTTGTTAAGTCGAACGGTAAAGAATCCAAAAATTTCTTGATTGGTTCGGATTTGATTTCGAAAGAAATCCCTTTTAACTCGTTTTTTACTCTATATTTTCTTATGGCGACAAGAAGCTCGAAATAAAACAATTCCTCGAATTTGAAGCGTCGCCATGCGCTCCTCAGTTTTTCTTCACTCGAAGGAAAGTGAACGTTTTTTACGGCTTCACGAATGTTCAACAATCTCTCTTGGGAAATCAAAAATTCGGGCAAGGTTTCCCGAAGTCCCGTTAAATAAAGCTCCAAAGCGTTCTTAATAATTCTCCGCAGACTGATTGTCCCTATGTTTGCCGATTTGAATTTTTGAGGAAGTTTATAAAACGGAATGATTTTCCCCGTATTTAGAAAATCGTCCGTTTCCTTTTGCTCGAGCCTATCGAAATCGGGATGAACTATTTGTAAATGTCCGTAACGAGTAAGGGAGGGTTTACCAGAAACGGCGTAACTTTCGCCTATGTTAAAAACATCTTTGAAATATTTTATCCCCTGAAACCAAATGCATTCGAAAGTCTCTCCTCCGCTTTCCATTACGACTTTCATTATTTGCTTTTTTCCGTAGCGTATAATCTTTTTGTCCTGCACGCTCCCGATAATCGTTGCTTGCCCCTCGAAGCCATTACGCACGAATTCAAGCAATTTGCCGACGGAGAGAATCTTGGAGCGGTCGAGATATTTTGTGGGAAAGTAAAAGAATAAATCCTCGACGACGTTCAATCCGACTTCGGCAAAAGCCTTCGCCCGTTTGGGTCCCACGGATTTCAAATATTGCAAGGATGTCCGAGCGGGGTCTTGCATTCTTTTTCTACCGTCGTTTTAAAACGCTGTTTAGTTGCTCCAGAAGCGAGCGCGCCTCGCGATAATTGGGTTTTATTGACAACGCTTTGACTACAAGCTCTCGGGCTTTTTTGTAATCCTTTTTCATTACATAAGCCCCGGCAAGATTGTAATAAACCTGCTCGTCGTTGTCATTGTATTTCAAACTCTCCGAAAGATCGACGAGCGCTTCTTTGTAGTTCTTATGCGAGAGAGCAATAATTCCCATCCACTTGGAATTATAAGCGTTCGGAGAAATTTCATGATACATCTTGAAATATCTGTAAGAATCGTCGTAACGCTTTTGTTTTAAAAGAACCTCCGTAACAGCAATGTAGTATTCCTTTATAATCGGATATTCGGAGATGAGAACATCCATATATTTCAGAAACATATCAATCCTTCCCACGTGTAGATAATGATTGGCGAGTCGTCTATGCACCTTTTCCCATGGAAGATTTTTTACGAGAAAATCAAAAGCGGCGGAATCCACAATATCTTTCGGGTTAAGTAATTCGCTCACCGGTTTCCTGAAAATCGGGTTGATGTACGGATAATCGTTCTTCAATAATTTTATTCGATACTCGGCAATAACGGAATCGAGCCGAGTAAATTTGAAATGCTTGACGGTCAGTTTGTGTTGTATATCAAGGGGATAGCGAATTTTCAAGCCGCTCGGCTCTATCCCCATTTGATAGAGCTTGCGTGCGAAGGCATCTCCCATTAATTGATAACCATGCAGGGTCGGGTGAAGATGGTCGGTCATCAGATTGTCCCCCACTATTCCGTTCGGACTGTTTGCCGCGAAAAGGGAATCGAATTTTATTCTCTTGGCACCGAACTTCGCCGCGAGGGAATCTATTATTCGATTGAATATTTCGGGAGCGCGAAAGCGTAGCATATCCAAGTCCTTCGCATAACGATAAAGAGAATCCGCCCGTGAATATTCGCCTTTGGCATATTCCTCTTCCGCTTTTTTATAAATTTCGTTTGCGGAAGGAAGTGTCCCCGTCTTGCGAGAAACAAAAGGCTTTTGGTCTTTGTAATTGCTAACCAGAGTACCGATTATTACGGGTACTCCCGCTTCGTGAATAGTTTTCAGAATGTCGGAAAGATTGCCTTCGAATTGCGCCACCCCCTCCGCGAAGGTTTCCGAATCGAGAGGGATGAATTTGTCTTTTGCCATTCTCGCCATTAGGGTACCGTGACTTAAATTTTTTGCGGGAGGAGAGAAAATCCCGGCAACGGAGCGAATTATGTTTGTCAAAAGCTCGAATGTTTTGAAACGTTTTAATTTCAAGATTAGATTCACCACAAAGCGCGATTTCCCGAGAGATTCCATAGAACCGACACCGAGCGCGCCGTAAAACTCGTTGTGCCCCGCGTAAATCAGAATGGCATCGGGTTTTTGCTCAAGTACACCGGGGAGTAAATCGAGTATTGTATAGGTGTTTACCGCCGTCATTGCAATATTTACGATTTCGATTTTCGTCTGCGGATAAACAAGTTGGTACCTTTGCTGAAGATAACGGGAGAAAGCACCCAGGGGCATATAAGGATAGCCCGCTGCGGAACTCCCGCCAAGAACAAAAATTCTAAAGGCATTTTTCTTTTTTTCTTTGTCGAAAACATCTTGAATCGAATAAGGCAGAGATTTTACCGTACCGAAATATCTTTTCGCAATGTTCGGATTCAGTATCAATTTGTTTTTATTTGCCGGTACCCACTGCCGATAGTCCGTTCCGTAATTGAAAAGCCGTAGCGTGAGTTCCAAGGCAACAAAGAAAAAAACGGGAATAAAAATCGCAACTATGTAGAACCAAAAGCGGGTTTTCTTTTTTGCCATTTTAACCTCGGTATTCCGTAAACATTTATAAAAAAGAAAAAGAAATTTATTTTGAAAGATAAAGAGAAAATCTCAATATTGATTATTGATGCAACTTTAATTTCTATTTTTGAATTTTAATACTTATTCTAATAGATTAAAAATTTTCTTTTTAAGACAGTTAAAAAAAATGTACATACTCGGAATATCGGCATATTATCACGACAGTGCGGCGTGTTTGATAAAAGACGGGGAGATTCTTGCCGCCGCGCAGGAGGAAAGATTTACGCGCAAAAAGCACGACCATAGTTTCCCCTCCAACGCCGTTCGGTATTGTTTAGCATCCGAGGGCATATCCGCGCGGGACTTGGAATTGGTTGCTTTTTATGATAAACCTTTCATAAAATTCGAGAGAATTCTGGAGACATACCTTGCTTATGCACCCAAAGGAATAAAATCCTTCTTGAAAGCAATTCCCCTTTGGATAAAACAAAAGCTATGGATTAAGGAAATAATTAAGAAAGAATTGGATTATGATGTAAATATCATTTTTCCCGAGCATCACGAATCGCATGCCGCTTCCGCTTTTTATCCTTCGCCTTTCGAAAGCGCGGCAATTCTAACAGCCGATGGTGTGGGAGAATGGACAACCACAAGTTTCGGCGTCGGGGAAGGTAGAGAAATCAAAATTTTGGCGGATATTAAATTTCCCCATTCCCTGGGATTGCTTTATTCCGCGTTCACCTATTACACGGGCTTCAAGGTTAACTCGGGTGAATACAAGGTTATGGGACTTGCTCCTTACGGAGAACCCAAATATGTGGACTTGATTCTGAAAGAGCTGGTGGATCTGAAAGAGGACGGTTCTTTCAAGTTGAATATGGAATACTTCGACTTCGCCGCCGGGTTGACGATGACGAATAAAAAATTCGATGAACTTTTCGGCGGTCCGCCCCGGCAACCTGAAAGCGAACTAACACAAAGAGAAATGGATTTGGCGCGTTCCGTGCAAGAAGTAACGGAAGAAATAATGCTGAGAATGGCAAAGCATGTCAAGAGGGAAACGGGGAAAGAGTATTTGTGTCTTGCCGGTGGCGTAGCTTTGAATTGCGTCGCCAACGGGAAAATATTGCGCGAAGGGATATTCAAAGATATTTGGATTCAACCGGCAGCGGGAGATGCGGGCGGAGCGCTCGGCGCGGCACTGTTCGCATGGTATCAATACATGGGAAACGAACGGAATGCCAATGGCGTCGAGGATTCTCAAAAAGGTTCTTATCTGGGTCCCGAGTTTTCGGACGAGGAGATAAAAAAATATCTGGATGAGCATGAAATAGAGTATAAGAAACTATCGGAAGATCAACTTACCGATGTGGTTTCCGATTTGATTGCGGAGGGAAATGTAATCGGTTGGTTTCAAGGGAGAATGGAATTCGGACCGAGAGCTTTGGGAAATCGTTCCATTCTCGGCGATGCACGCTCTCCCGAAATGCAATCCAAGATGAACTTGAAAATAAAATTTCGCGAAAGTTTCCGCCCCTTTGCACCGTCCGTCCTGGAGGAAAAGGTTTCGGAGTACTTTGAATTGGACAGACCCTCGCCTTACATGCTCCTGGTGGCGGAAGTGAAAAAGGAAAGACAAATAAAAAGCAAGGACGATTCGAACAATCTTTTCGGAATAGAAAAACTGAAAGTACCTCGCTCGGATATTCCCGCCGTGACTCATGTGGATTACTCGGCAAGGATTCAAACCGTGAATAAAAACACGAATCCGCTTTATCACAAGCTCCTCTCGGATTTCGATAGAAAACACGGATGCGCCGTTCTTGTGAACACGTCGTTTAACGTGCGCGGCGAACCTATTGTTTGCACACCGGACGATGCTTACAAATGTTTTATGCGAACCGAGATGGATTATTTGGTTTTGGGACGTTTCTTACTCGATAAAAAGGACCAGCGTCCTTTGAAAGAAGAACAGGATTGGCGAAAAATTTTCGACTTGGATTGATCATGCTAAAGGAAGAAATTAAAAATATCGACAGTTCCGAAAAGGAGTTGAAAAAATTCGGGTTCACTATCGGAGCGGTTTTTTCTTTGATAGCCGCTATACTCTATTATTATAGTAACTTGAATTATATTTGGCTTATCTCGGCGGGAATGTTGTTCTTTGCCCTTGCGCTTACACTGCCAAAGTTACTTTTACCGTTGCAAAAAGGGTGGATGATTCTTGCTTTGATATTAGGAACGTTCAGCTCCCATGTTATACTTTTGCTTTTGTTTTATTTGGTGATTACCCCTATTGGCTTGTTGGGAAGAATTTTCGGAAAAGATTTTTTGGATGAAAAATTCGATGTGAAAACAAAAACTTATTGGAATTATCGAAAAGCGGAAAAATATTCTCGTGAGAAAACGGAAAAACAGTTTTGAAAAAATGGAAAGGAAAATAAAATGAGTAAAATGTCCGTGCTTTCGGAGTTGTGGCATTTTTTGAAAGAAAGAAAAAAATGGTGGCTAGCGCCCATTATTATCTTTCTTATACTGCTCGGCGGTTTGATAATCTTAACTCAAGGTTCTGCAATAGCTCCGTTTATTTACGCTCTGTTCTGAAAAACTCTAACGATCTATTCTGAAAATTAAAAGAGCGTATGGATTCACTTTTACATTTTCTAATGTTTCGAAAGTCTTCCCGCTTAAAACTTCAAGGTATTTTTGGGGTTTCGCCGAATCGAGCTTAATCGATTGCGGTAGATTCGTATTGTTAGCAAATATTAACATGCACGTGTTTTTGTAGCTCCTTTTATAGGCAAGTATATTTTTATTGTCGGCGAAATCTCCAAACTCAATGTTTCCTATCGATAGCGCCGGTTCCTTTCTTCTTAGGTTTATCAATTGTCGATAAAAATTGAAAAGCGAGGAATCGAAAGCCACTTTATCCCTGTGCCGTTTCTTATTAAAGGGATGATGAGATTCATCTTCGTATTTAAACTCGGGCCATAGCATAGGTTTGCGATCGTCGGGGTCATCGCCTCCCCACATACCGGCTTCGTCGCCGTAATAAATCATCGGGGCGCCGGGCAGGGTCATTTGCAAAGCGACCATTAATTTTTGTTTTTCTCTTTCGAGAGAATCCGGTTTCCTTACGTCCCAATTGTTAAACGGCTTAGGAATGGCGTTGTGGTCATAAGGAACGTCGGGATTAACAACCATGGAAGCTATTCTTTCCGTGTCGTGACTATCGAGCAAGTTCATTAAAGCATAAAGATTGGCGCTATTGTAATCGCGATATTGTTTTTTGAGAGAATCTATAAAACCCTGCGGAGTTAGTTTTTCTCGGATATTGGCTGCGAATTGCTTTACGGCGCGGGCGAAGCGGTAGTTCATAACTCCGTCAAATTCATCCCCTTGTAACCACGGCGCCGCGTTAAACATTCGATTATGCACCCAATCTTGCCACCAAACTTCCCCGCTTATGTAAGCATCGGGATTTATCTCTTTTACCCATTTGCGAAATTTCTTCCAGAACTTATGATTTACCATTTCCGCTACATCCAAGCGCCAACCGTCTATTCCATCGGAGGGGTCGCCATCGCCGTTCGGGTCCATCCATCGTTTAACGATTTTATGAATATGATTGGCAACGGGGGCTATCAAGCCGTTTTCGTCCTCTCGGAATTCGGGCAAGTCCTTTATTCCGTACCAACCCGCATAATCGAATTCGTTCTCTTTCGTTGCGGGGTTATCGAAACTTTTTATTATAAACCAATTTTTAAACTTCGATTCTTGTTGTTTCTCGAGGACGTCCCGAAAAGCCCAGAATGTTGTCCCCACGTGATTGAAAACCCCGTCTATTATGACGCGAATGCCTCTTTTGTGGGCTTCCCTCAGCAATTTCAAAAAAAGGGAATCGGCAGTCGTCCATTTCCATGTGTTTTCGTCCGTCGGGCTTTCTCTTTGCCAAATTTTTTTATCGAGTTCGGGATTCGGTCCGAAGTTGTTATCAACATGGCGGTACATCGAGGCGTCGTATTTATGTAAGGTAGGGGATTCGAAAATGGGGTTCAAGTATATTGCATTTATACCCAAATCCTGAAGATAATCGAGCTTTTCGATTATTCCCTCCAAATCTCCGCCGTACCTTCGAGTACCGGAATTCCAATAAAATCCGTGCCCGTCTTTTTCCTCCCATGGTTGCAACTTGTACCAGTCCGCAGTCCACGGGGTAATGCGCCAGCCTTTTGGAACGACGTACGGCCAGGCGCCTTTCAAATCCGAGGGGCGCGGATCGTTGGTAGTATCTCCGTTAAAAAAGCGCTCGGGAAATATTTGATACCAAATTGCCTTTTGAGCCCAGTCGGGAACGCGAGTTGATACGGCGGGGTTTTCGAACGCCACTGCACCGAAAATAGTTGCTATAACAAATAGGAAAAAATTTTTATAATTGTTTCCCAAGCTTCGTGATTTCATTTTTAATTCCGATAAAATTAAATTAAAAGATAAAGAAAGTCTTTTAAATAAGACATTTGAAGATTAACTGTTTTCCTTTATGTTTAAAGAATCATCTTTCCAATTAAGAATTTTACCGTTATCTTTAATTTCACGATTTTGGAAAAGTAATGGAAGAAAGCCTAAAGCAAATCAAAGAGCTTTTTCGACGGATGGATAATCTTTTTATTTTTTTGATTGCCATTCAGGTTTTTCTTGCCGTTACCGCTTATTTCGTAGTTGCCCATAATTACCTTTCTCCGTGGGATTCCTTCCAAAATCCGTTGCGCTTAATGGTCATACTGTCGAACACAATTGCACTTGTAGCAAGTCGCTTTGCGTTTCGATTTTTCATGAAGAATAAAAATCCCAATGCGGCGTTGAGCGTGAAAACGGAACAGTTCAAGAACCTCACCGTTGTGCGCTTCGGACTTTTAACGATCGATAATCTGATTAACATAACCGTTTTTGTCTTTTCCCAAAGCTATGTTATTTTACTAATTGTCCTTATCATTCTTGTTTTATTTATTGCTTACCGACCCTTGCCGAAATTGTTTAACAAGGAATATGATGAGAACTTAAGCTTTCCCGAATAATTAAGGAGCGAGTATGGAGTCGAAAACTTTATTGCCCGATAAAAAACTTTTGCTTAAAAATACTCTTGTCCTCATTACGATTTCGGCGTTCCTTTTGTTAGTGGGATTAACCCTCCAACTTTTGCTCCCTTTGGATCCAAGTTTAACCGCCGCGAAAGTGGCGCGCACTCTTTGGCCTATAGTCGTCGCCGTGATTATAGCGATTTGGATAATTTCTTTTCCCTTGATTGTGGTTTGGATTAAGCATTTGAAATATGAAATTATGCCCGAAAGAGTTACGATTCACAAGGGAATAATTTCTCGCGTCGAACAAAATATTCCTTATAAAGCGATTACGGATTTCTCGCTTCATCGTTCCTTGTATGACCGCCTGCTGGGAATATCCTCCGTGCGCATTCAAACGGCGGGGCAATCGCCCACCTCCACCGGTTACGAGGGAATACTCGCTGGTTTGGTTAACGGCGGTGAAGTGCTTGAAGAACTTCGCACTAAAGTGAAGGATGCCCAGATGAACATGCCACTCGATCAAAAGCAGGAAGATGTGATGCCCTTGATTCTCGAGGAGCTGAAAAAAATCAGAAAAATTTTGGAAAGTCGGAACGCCGAATGATAAACGACTTTTTAAATGTTCTAAATTTGAATTTTTAATTCCGAGGAGAAAAATGAAAAAATACGTTTCTGTATGGCTTTTGAGTTTCGTTACCTTGGCATTCGGCCAAACGGCAAAAGAGATAGTAACCAAAGCCGAAAATTCGATTAAAGGAAAAACCTCCCATGCCAAAATCGAGATGACGGTCGTAACTCCCGATTATTCCCGAACACTGAAAATGGAAAGTTGGTGGGTGGGAAACAAGAAGGCGTTGATTGTTATCAAGGAACCGCGTCGCGAAAGAGGCAACAAGACGTTAAAAATAGGGAATGAAATGTGGAGTTATCTGGCAAATACCGAAACCACAATTAAAATTCCTCCCTCGATGATGTTGCAATCATGGAACGGTTCGGATTTTACGAACGATGACCTCGTGCGTGAATCCAATATTCAAAGAGATTATAAATTAACCCTGGTGGGAAACGATACGCTGAACGGAATCAAATGCTGGAAAATAGAAGGCATTCCCCATCCCGATGCACCCGTAGTCTGGGGAAAAATTCTTTATTGGGTTCGCCAAAAGGACTATCTTCCCGCTAAGGTTGAATATTACGACGAAAAAGGAAATTTAAAACGATATATGATTTTTGAAAATATTAAAAGGATGGGGGGAAGAAAAATTCCCACGGTGTGGAAGATGATCAATATGGTAAAGAAAGGCCATTCTACATCTTTTAAATTGATTTCTATAGAATTCGATAAACATATTCCCGACAGAATTTTCTCTTTCAGAGAATTGGAGAGAGGGGACGAGTGAGTATTTTCTTAAAACTTGCATGGCGGAATATCTGGCGAAATAGTCGCCGTTCTTTGCTTACTTTAACGGCGATTGCCTTCGCCGTGTTTGTTGCAGAAACGATGAAAGGAATGCAGGTGGGAACGTTCGAATTTAATATTGAACACACCTTGCGGTTTTTCTCCGGATATTTGCAGATTCAGAGGGAAGAATATTCGGATTTCCCTTCGCCCTCAAAGTCTTTTCGTGTTAGACGAGAAATCTCCGCAGCTCTTGACAGAGAAAAAGACGTCGTGGGTTATGCACCTCGTATAACCGGTTCTGCGCTTGTGGGTTACAAAGGAAATTCATACGGTGCAATGTTGATAGGTGTTTCGCCGCATGCGGAAGAAAAAACTTTTGAATTTACCAAAAGAATCGTTACCGGTAGATTTCTGCAAAACGACACTTCGGCGGAAGTTGTGCTCGGCGAAGGATTAATGCGCAATCTCCACGCAAGGATAGGAGAAAAGATAGTTATTTTGGCACAGGGGCGAGACGGCTCGATGGGAAACATGAAATTCAAAATTGTCGGAACCGTGCGAATGGGATCGAGCGAGATAGATAAAAAGATTCTTTTTATCGGTATCGCGGCGGCAAATGAAATGCTCGCAATGCACGGAGCCGTTTCTTATATCGCCGTTAGGTTATCCTCTCTGGGTGTTGTGGGAAAAGTGCAAAAAAGACTTCAGGAAAAATTGAACGATACAAAACTTAGGGTTCTAAGCTGGAAAGAAATAATCCCGCAATTGGAAGAGACGTTACAGATGAAAGCCGCGGGAACCTTTTTGATAGAGCTAATCCTTTTCATAATCGTTGGTTTCGGAATCCTTAATACTCTCCTTATGTCCGTAATGGAAAGGCATTTTGAATTCGGTATTTCCCTTTCAATCGGAATGAAAAATGGAAAACTTGCTTCGCTTATCTTTCTGGAATTTATATTGCTCCTTCTTGTGGGTTTGTTTGCGGGCAATGTTGTGGGATATTTATTAAATTACTATTTATCATTTCATCCGATTGTCGTGGGCTCGGCGATGCGTCAGATGTACGAGCATTACGGATTTCTTCCGTTTATTTATTCCAGCGCGGAACCGAGAATTTTCTTTAATATTACTTTTGTGATAACAATAATTGCTCTTTTTGCCGCTCTTTATCCCGTGTGGAAAGTTTTGAAACTTGAACCCTTAAAAGGGATACGTTATACATGATTAGGCAAAAAATGTTTTTTAAACTCGCTTGGCGAAACATTTGGAGGAACAAACGGCGTTCCGTTCTTACGCTTGCCGCAATAGTTTTCGCCACGACCATTTCAATCGCGATGAGGGGACTGCAAATCGGAACGTATGCGGTGAACATTAAATATGTTGCCAACCTTTTTTCCGGATACTTACAAATTCAGAAGAAGGGTTTCCAGGAAACGAATTCCCTCACCAAGAGTTTCCGCTTGAGCGATTCCCTCAAGAAAGTTTTGAATTCCCGCTCGGAAATTCTCGGTTATGCACCGCGCATTTCGGGCGGAGGACTTATAAGTTACAAATCCAACTCGTACGGTGCGGTTCTCTTCGGCATTTCCCCCGAGGCGGAAATTAAAACTTCCACCTTGATGAATCGGATTAAAAAAGGAAAGTTTTTTGCTTCCTCCCACAGCGGGGAAATTGTGCTCGGGTACAAATTGCTTGAAAATCTTCACGCGGAAATAGGCGATACCGTGGTTGTCTTGGCGCAAGGATACGACGGCTCGCTTGGAAATTTGAAATTCAGAATCGCAGGCTCCGCTATTTTCGGAAATCCTCAATTGGATGCCTCCGCTGTTTTTATGGGACTCGCGGATGCGGACGAGCTTCTGGCAATGTACGGAAGGATAAATATGGTGGCGATAAAGCTGGCTTCCCTCGAAGATATTCCCGATGTTCGCGAGTATTTGCAAAAAAACATCCCCGACAAGAATCTGGTTGTGTTGGATTGGTCGCAAATTTTGCCCGATGTTAAACAGTCGATAGAATTGGATAATATCGGCGGTATTCTCGACCTGGCAATATTGATTATTATCGTGGCATTCGGAATCCTGAACACATTCTTGATTTCCGTAACGGAGCGTTTTAAGGAGTTCGGAATTTCCCTTTCGATTGGAATGCCGCAAGGGAAATTGGTTTTTCTTGTGGTGCTGGAAGCCCTTTTGCTCTCCGCCGTGGGAATTTTGATAGGCAATATTTTTGCATACGGTATAAATTGGTATTTGGTGGAAAATCCAATCCATTTCGGTAGCGAGCTTCAGAAACTTTATGAAATTTACGGTTTCTTGCCCGTGATGGTTTCGAGTTTGAAGCCTTCCGTTTTCATTAATTCTTCCGTGGTTATTTTGATTGCTTCTCTGGTCGCGGGAATTTATCCTGCGTATAAGGTTTACAAATTGGAACCTCTCAAAGGAATTCGTTACACATGATTAAGAGGTGAGAAAGTGCTTTTAAAATTGGCTTGGCGAAATATTTGGCGAAACAAACGACGCTCGTTGATTGTCATCGGCTCGGTCGTGGTGGGCGTGATAGCGGCAATATTGTTGGACGCCCTCCAGGGCGGAATGGTAAACCAAATGCTGTTCAATCAAATCAGCCTGAACGTTTCTCATATTCAAATTCACAAGAAAGGGTTTAACGACCACAAGGAGATAAAATCTTTTCTTCCTCATCCCGGGACGGTGGAAAAAATTCTTAAAAACGAGAAACGGGTAAAGTATTACAGCAAAAGGGTTATTACGTTCGGACTTTTAAGCAGCGCCGATAATTCGGCGGGGGTTTTTATTTACGGCATAGAACCCTCGCGGGAAGCAAAGGTTTCCATCGTAAACAAATTACTTGTACGAGGAAAATATTTTACGGGGGGAACAAGGGAAATTGTTCTGGGCGAACGGCTTGCAAAAAAGCTTAATGTGGATTTGGGAGACAAGGTGGTTGCGATGGCTAATACTCCCGACGGCTCGATTGGCTCGGAGGTTTTCCGCGTCGTGGGACTTTTTAAATCCGCCTCTTCCGAATTCGATAAATCTTATATTTTCGTTCCCATTCAAACGGCTCAAAAAATGCTGGGAATTGGAAACCGTTTTCACGAGATAGCGATTATTACAAAGGATTACAAATTTGTAGAACCCACGGCAAATGCCTTGCAAAAGAAATTAGGAAAAGATTATGAGGCTCTCTCGTATCAAGAATTGCTTCCTCTGCTGGTTTTGCAAATGGATTTGTACAAGCAATTGTTGGTGATTGTCAACATGATTATAGCGCTCGCCCTGGTCTTTGGAATAATCAATGCCATGCTGATGGCGGTTTACGAGCGAATACAAGAAATCGGCGTACTGATGTCCATCGGAATGAAGAACGGCAAGATTTTCACGATGATTTTAACGGAAGCTTTTATCATCGGAATTTTGGGAACCGTCTTGGGAATGGTGCTTGGTTACGGAATAAACAGCCTTTTCCTTTCGAACGGGGTCGACTTGCGCTGGTTTGCCGAAAGCCTTTCCTCGTTCGGAGTGGGTGCAATAATTTATCCGAAAATTTCTCTTGAGAATTTTATTCAGGTCGTTACGATTATTCCTTTTGTTTCCGTCATCGGAGCGATTTATCCCGCCTTGAAAGCAATTAAACTTGAACCAGTAACAGCGATAAGATATGTATAGAGGAGAAAATGGAAATTATCAAATGTGAAAATTTGGAAAAGATTTACGAAGACAACGGCGTGCCGGTACGCGCACTAAAGGGAATCGATTTGAAAATCGAGAAGGGAGAATTTACAGTAATAGCAGGACCTTCCGGTTCGGGCAAGACCACATTGTTGAACTTATTGGGCGCCTTGGACAAACCGACAAAAGGAAAGGTCTTTTTTAAAGGCGAGGACATCACCCTCAAGAAAAGAAAAGAACTCTCCTCCCTGCGTCTTCGTAGTTTCGGCTTTGTTTTTCAAGCGTATAATTTGATTCCCGTACTTACGGCTCTTGAAAACATTGAATTCAGCATGATGCTTTTGGGACTTCCCGAAAAGGAGAGAAAGAACAAGGCAATGCGCCTGATGGAGGAATTGGGAATAGCGGAGCTTGCAAATAAAAAGCCGAACGAAATGAGCGGGGGACAACAGCAACGCGTGGCGGTGGTAAGGGCAATCGTCAATGAACCGGAGGTCGTATTTGCCGACGAACCGACGGCTAATCTCGATTCCGCAACGGGAGAAAATCTTTTGAACTTAATGCAAAAAATGAACGAAGAAAAAAATATCACTTTTATCTTTTCTTCGCACGATAAGCAAGTAATGGAAAGAGCAAAACGCTTGCTTATACTAAAAGACGGTTTAATTGAAAGCGACGAAAAAATAGAATAGCCATGAAAAAATTTTTCCTTGCACTCGTTTTGTTTCTCTGTTTCCGCTTGGAAACTCCCGCTCAATGGGAATACCGTTTTGGAGGTTATGTGAACGAAATGCCTGCATTGCAATTGCTGGCTCCCCGCTTCGCTTCTCTTTATCGCATGCCGGTGAACGCCGCAATGAGCCTCTCCCGCATTCGTCTTAAACCGGTTTTTTATCTTTGGGAAGGAGCAAGGATAAATTTGGCTGCGGAGGCGGATTTGCTTTATTATAAAGACCTAACCGAATTTGTCGTTTTAAGCGACGAGAAAACGAATCGGCAAATAGTGAACTTGAAATACAAATATGACAACGATAAAAACCTTGTGGCGCTTGGATTTATCGATAGATTTTATCTAAAGCAAAGTTTTTCCAAAGTGAGTTTTGTGATTGGAAGACAAAGAATATCCTGGGGCACGGGGCGAATTTGGAACCCGACGGATTTGTTCAATCCCATAAATCCCACAACTTTTTATAAAACGGAAAAAGACGGTGCCGATGCGATTTCTTCTAAAATATCCTTCGGTAATTTTACCGATTTAACTCTTGTTTTGAATCCTCTTCGAGAAACAAGCAACTACGGTTTTAGATTCAGAACAAATTTCTGGGAAACGGACTTTTCCGTTATGGGCGGACGTTTTGACGATAAAGATGTGCTCGGCTTCGATTTCGCGGGCAATTTGGGCGACGCCGGAATACGGGGCGAAGGCGTTTACTCTTCCAATGCCACCACCAAAGGAGTTTTCAAATATATTCTCGGTGCGGATTATCAATTTTCCGCCTCGGTTTACGCTTTGATTGAATATCATTTTAACGGCGAAGGCGAAAAGGAAAAACGCCGTTATAATTTCTTCAAACTCATGCGGGGAGATATCTTGAATCTTGCCCGCAATTATTTGGCGCTAAGCTCTGTTATTAATGCCACACCCCTCCTGATTCTCACGTTCACGAATATCAACAACCTCGACGATGCCAGTGGATTTTTCGGTTTTCGCGCTAATTATTCTCTTACGGAAAATTCTTATCTGAACTTCGGCCTGCAATACTTTTACGGGGAAAAATTTACGGAATATTGGTATTATCCCGACGCTATGTATTTTCTGTTGGAGTATTATTTCTAAGCGCGGAAGCGTCGACTCGGCAAACGGAGCGGAAATCACAATATTTGCAGACGGTATTCTCCCTATTTTTAACGTTGGAGACGGGAAATTTGCCCAAGGAAATGTTTGTTACGTATTCGTTCAATTTCTCGTTTAAAACTTCGCTGATAATGTCATAGGGGGTTAAGCTTGCTTTCTTTTCTTCCGGTGTTAAAAAGTGAGAAGTGATAAGGGTAAGTTTTCCAAATTTATCCTCCGAATATTTAAGGGAATAGATAAACATTCCCTCCGGTGCGTATTTTCCCTTTAACAACTTTTCCGCAGCAAGCAAATAAACGGGCAATTGAAGTGCCAAGCCTTCCCGAATTTCGGCCCGACTCGGTTTTGCTCCGCTTAATTTATAATCCACAACGTTGAATTTTTTTTCCGTCTCATTAATCTCTATTCGGTCGATTTTCCCCCGTAGTTTTACTCCTCCTATAACAAGAGGCTCATCTGTCATTACCGTAAAGTCGCTTCCATTTCTTGCTTTCGGCATTCCGAAGGATGCTTCGAAATAGCGGGGGACAAAACCGCTTTTGTCGTTTCTTTCGGTTAATAAAAATCTGTATAAAATCGAGTCCTCCTCCTTGCCGTTTATTCCGATTATTTTTTCCTTCTCATAAAACGAAAGCGGATGTTTTAACGGTGTGCCCTCCAATTTTGCACGAGCCATATCGAAAAGAATCTTTCGCGCTTCTTCGAAAAGCGCATCGCTGGAATTCGCAAGCGTGATTTTTCTTTCGTTCATTGTTTGATAGAATTCATAAAACAACTCGTGCAAAAAGCTTCCTATTTCCCGTCGTTCCGCTTCTTCCCTTGGTTCTTCTATTGCTTTGATTTCCAGAATTTTTTCCAAAAAATATTTGAAAGGGCATTTTGCGTAGGATTCCAATTGTGAAACGGAGTAGATTCGGTTCGGCGCATTCTGCAAATATTCCTTCAATTCCTCGGAAGGATTTTCCAAAGCCTCGTGCAACAGCACGCCGAAATATTCGAGCGCTTCGTCGCTGCCTTTTAGTTTCGCCTTGTCAATATTGAGCAAACGTTGAATGCGGTCGAGATCCACCTTGATATTCTTATCTGAAAAGAACTTTTCGATTTCCCCTTCGCGAGAAATCAAAGCGAAGTTTTTATGAATCTCTTCTTCGGAATAAAACGCATCCTCGAGTTTCTCGGGAGAAAAAGGAGTTACTTCAAACGTCTCTTTGAATTCCTTAAGGAATACCGAGGTAACCAACTCGCGCTTTGCTTCGTATTTCGGATAGGAAAAATAAAGGCATTTGTTCCATACCTTCATTGCTTGATAGAAAAGATGGCGTTGCTCGGTCATGTGAATTTTTTCGCTCTTGGCGAAGTTTTCCGGTTTAAAGATTTCCGGCTTGTAGCGCAAGGGGAAACCGTTATCTATCATTCCACCGATAAAAAGATAATCGAATTTTAATCCTCGTATTTCATTTACGCTGGTAACCAACACACCGTAATCGGGGCGCTCTTTAACGTTGAATCTTGCGGTTCGGGCGATTGTTCTCAACCTGGAAAGGAAGAAATCGAGCGAGTGTTTTAACGGCTCGGCTTCTTCGGATTTGAGAAGCAGAAAAACCTCATGCGTGGCTTCGAATAGTGTCGAAAGGCTTTTTATATTTATTTCCTGCCTTTTGTCCTCGCCACGAGCCAATAGAAAAGGCTGTTGCACGTTCAGCGAAAGGCGAGTTAATTCGGCAATGAATTCGTCTATCGTCAAGCTATTCCTAAATGGGGCGAGCAATTCTCCCAATTTATTCAGGCTTTCCAAGGCTTTTTGCAAATATGCTTTTTCCTCATTGCCTTCTTCGAGAGCGATTTCCAAATTGTTTTTCCATGTTTCCCAACCGGCGACTATGTTTAATTCCCTCGCGGCTTTTTGGAGGGAAGAAACGTCTATTCCTTCGTGCCGTACGAAACTACTGCTAAAAGCACGAAGTATATTTTTGTAATAAAAGTTGTTTTCGATTATTTCGAGGAGATTTATCAGTGCCGTGACGGGGTTTGTTTTGTCCGTCGTTATTCTGTCCGTGAGATTGAAAGGAATGCCATAGGAATTGAAAACGTCGCGAACAATAGGGGAGTATTCCGAAATGGAATTGAAAGCAAGACAAATTTCGCAAGGTGGCACGTCTTCTTTCAAAATCAATCGCTTGATTTCTTTCGCTATGGTTCGAATTTCTTCGCTCTTGCTCTCCGCTCCTATTTCGAAAATTCTGTTTCTGAAACTTGCTATCTTTCTTTTGTTTTCCGTAAGAAAAAGATTGCGTCGTACGAGTTCAACAAAACCATTGTTTTCATTGGGCGATTTGTCTTTGATTTCTCGAAAGCCTTTTGAAATAAGCGCTTTGTGGCATTCTTCCAAGTGAGAAAAAATTTTGGGATTATATTGATAAAAATCAAAACTGACGAAGGTTTCGGTCCCCGTAATTCCAGAAATCAAATTCAATATCTCGACTTCCGGAGGCGAGAATTCATCGAATCCTTCGATGAAAATCTTTCGTACGGAAGGATAAAGCGAGCGAAAAATTTTTTCGAAATCTTCCGCCCAAACTTCGATGAGTCTTTCGTAAATATCTCCCAATTCATAGGCTTTCAATGTGCGCGTGGTTTTCAGATGTTCCCGATATACGGTGGCTATATCCAATGCCTTTCGGCGCTCCGCGGCATTTAATTCCTTTGCCTCTTCCTCCAAATCCTCCGGCTTAATTCCATAGCGCTTGTATTCCGAAATTACGGCGCATAATTCCTGAGTTGTTCCGAAAGGCGATTCTCCTTTGTAAGCCGAGAAATAATTCAGTTCCGTTTTCCCGATTGCCTGCTCCACAAATACTGCGGAGGCGTATTCGGTTAGATTGTGAAAACTTTCCCTCTCCGCAAGCATTTTTTCGGCAAAGGTACCGAGAGTTTCCAAATTGATGACACTCGCCGTTTTCGAAGGGGAAGAATCGATGAGCCGTTTTTTTAATTTCCTCACTCGCCTGTTTGTGGGGACAATCAGAAGAAAGCTTTCCAATTTCCCTTCCGATGTTAAATCGAGGAACGTTTGGGTTAAATCGATTTCATCGAGAGGAGTTTTCCCTAAAATCATTGTTCTACCAGAAATCTGTAAGAGGTTTTGATTTGTTTGGAGAGGTCTAATTCCAATACGGTCGCTAACTCCTCGAAGCGAGAGAGTGCATCCTTTTCGCCTTTATCCACAACGGTTTCCAGTTCCAAAAATTTTCCAAGCCCTTTTACATTGTCCAAATGGATGCGTGTATTTTTATAGATATAAAGCCTGCGTGTTTTTTCTACCACGGCTTCTATTTCCAAAAATCTGGCGAAAGCCTTTTCGGCATTTGCACTTGCGATTTTTATTACATCGTAATCGCTCCAACGTTCTTCGGAATTTTCATCTCGTTCATAAAATATCAATTCATAATCCCCGTTTTGCTTTCTTAATTTGAGCAATCCTTTTGGGGACTTGAAGTAAACATCTTTTTGTCTAAGCTCCGCTTTATATTCCGCCCCTATTCTATTCAGTATTTTCAATATCTTGCGAAAGGTAACAACTTTGATTTTGAGTTCCAGATTTAAAGCCATTCAAATTTCCTTTGTGCGATTTCGGAGTACATTGATTTTAAAGATATTATTCGTAAATTTAAACCATTAAAAGAAAAGAAGGAAAAATAATGTTCGGAAGATTGTTTCTCGTTCTGATGCTTTTATGGGGAAGCAGAGCCTATTCGCAGCATTTGGGAAAAATGGCGGAGGAAAAACCACCGGAAAAGTTTCCCGAAAATGCATGGGGAATAGATTTGATGTTCGGCGAAGGTGGTTTCGGGCTGGGAACCTTCCTTCGCAAAAATCTTACGGATACGTTTTCCATATTCGGCGATTTCTCCATCTCCGAAAGTAAGGACGAAAGGGAAATACAATACGTGGATTATTTCGGAAGAACGTTCGTATTCGGAAAAAAGAACAGAGTTCTTTTATTGCCTCTTAATTTCGGCGTGCAATATCGACTTTTTGCCGAGTTGCTTTCCTCGAACTTGCGTCCGTACCTGACACTCGGCGCGGGACCGAGTTTTATCGTAACCACTCCTTATGAAATTGAATTTTTTTCTTCTCTTAAGGAGGCTTCGGGATATGTTGCCGCCGGGGGCTACGTTGGTTTCGGCGCGAATATCGGTTCCGATAAAAGCAGTTTGCTGGGACTAAACATTCGCTATCAATTTGTTCATATGTTTAACAAAGGCGTGGAATCGATGTACGGCAGACGCAGAAAAGATTTCGGTTCCGTTTATATTTCTCTGAGTCTCGGCGTGCAGTATTGAAAGTATAAAATTAAAACAAGGAGAATTTTTGGACAACAGACAATTTGACTATTATCAGAAATTAAAACTCAAGGTTAAGCGATATTCCGAAAGCGAAGAGGCGCGGGAAAATCCGTGGTTCGAATTCATCTCTTATACGCCCGAATTATTTTACGTGTTGTGTAAGCTTGCCGTCGAAACTAAAATTGACGTTAAGAAAAGAATAAAGCTCGCTTCCGCCATTGCGTACTTCATGTCCCCATTCGATTTCTTGCCCGAGGAGATAATCGGTCCTGCAGGTTACTTGGACGATGTTACGGTTGCGGCGGTGGTGCTTAAAAAACTTGCCTCTGTGGTAGAACCCGAAATTATAGAGGAGCATTGGCGGGGAACAAAAAAACTTTCGGTTGTGATTGATTTGATTCTTGAAAATGCGGAAGAAATGCTGGGCAAGGAATTGTGGGAGAAAATAAAAGAGAAATTTTCCTAAAAAGGCAACAAAAGTATTTCGTTGAAAAACTCCGCCTCCTCTTTTTTATCGTTCATTTTATAAGCTAAAATCAACCCTTGTAAAACCTTCTTCATTATTTCTTCAGTGGTGATACTGTGTACGGCTTTTTCCATATAGCTTCGGATTTTGTCGTTCTTGCGAATGGTCATTTTATTTACACCGGAAGAAAAATCTATGAGAATAATGTTTTCGTCGTAAAGAACCTTCGCTAAAAAATGTCCCGAGTATTCAAAACCTTCCACCTTTAAACCGAGTCTTTTGGCTATAAGATAGTAAATTAAAAAGAGAGAAATTATCGCTCCGTTTTTATTGTGAATAACGAACGGTAAATTAAAATTTTCGGGTTCATATACGTTCGTGAAATTTACTCGAAATCTTTTTCTGTTGAAAAGGAAACTTGCAAGCTCCAATTCGTTTCCCATAGGGAAATTTCTGAGAAATTCATTGGCGAGTTCGTTTAGGAGGAGGGAAAGGGCGCTAAGATTGTGACGTCCGCTTTGATATGCGGAAATAAGACTCATTCCCACTTCCAATTTTTCCCGCTCGTTTTTTATTTGCAAAAGCTCCAACCAGCTTTCCCGAAACCAATTGTTGCGATTCGCTTTCAAAATCGGCGCAAGGATTTTTTCTTTTTTCTTGTCAAGAAGAAACGAATATTCGCGCAAATCGCTTTCCAATGCACCGCCGTATCGGGAAAGAGCTTCCAAGACGTGCTTGCGTATTTCTTCCTGCTCGTCGTCTAAAAGTTCCAATAAATATTTTAAATCTTCCTTTTTCATGTTCGTATTTTCGAAAGTTCTTTCCCGTTCTTTAGTAAACAATCAAATAAAAATTTCCTTTTTCAATGTTTTGTGAATTTCAAGTTCGAAAAGAGCAAAAAGATTTTTTGGAAACCTTTCTTTATTTGCATTCCCGCACGAATTATTTTGTCCTTTTCCTTTTTGGACACAACATCTAAAAAGTTCGCAAGAATTTGTTCTTCTTTTTTAATACCGTTCAAAAGCGTTTTTGTTTTTTCTGTAGAAAAGCCGAAATCCACAGGATTAAAATTTCTTTTTTCCACTTTTTGTTTCCAAAAATCGAGAGCATCTTTTCCGAGAGATTTCAGTTTTGTTATCAGAGAATCCCCAAGCTTATCGGCTTTTTTACCACTTAAAGGATGAACAATTGCTTCCATCTTTTGATGAAAGGAAATCAAAACGTCGGGGTAATATTCTATACCGTTCCGCTTTCTTAATTCATAAAATATTTCTCTTATTTTTTCAAGTTTCTGGTGAACGTGCATGAGAGCCGAGTTCGTTTCGATTTCTTTCGAAGCGGAGAACAAAATCGCCTCTACGCTATCGAAATCGTTTTTCCACCTCGCATCTTTATTTGTGAAATTGTAATAGTTGTTTTTGAACACGCGCCAATACTCCAATAGACTTTGCATTTCCTCTCGAGCTTTGCTTCGATTCCCTTTAGCGGTAAGGAAAAGGACGGAAATGAAATGTTTGTCAAAATTTCGGAAACCGCTTTCGATTGTTGGCACCGAAGCTTTAGCGACGTTTATTGCAAAGAGCAATGCCATGAATAAGGTGCACAAACGTTTCATCGCTTTTCTCCTTTTTTGATTGTAAAACTATCCAAGAGAACGATTGTGCTATCCGCTTTCGTCATGGAATCGTTATGAATTTTCATCCCATACATTTTCACAAGCACGGAGTCCGGGGTTACATGTAAAAGAACATAATGATAAGCCCTGACACCCACGAAATTATCGGCTTTTTGGGAATTTTTCCCGGGTCCGTAATTGTAACCACGAGCTTTCAAATAAGGCAAAGCTTCTTCGTAGGAAAACTCCTGTCCCACCTTTTTCTCAACTTTTTGATCGAATGTAGGATTAAAAGAATAAACGGGTGCGCCCGAGCTACCGGCTATTATTTGATAAACTCCGTCCACCTCTTCCCGTGCGTAAAGATGTTCGTGTCCGCAAAGATAAGCTGCAACGTTATTGTTTACGAGCGTTTGCCAAAGAACATTCATGGAATCCAAATTGGCTTGCCGTAATGAATCGGGAGGATATTTGAAATGCATGCCCAGGCTTGCCATTCCGTCGCGCAAATGTCCGCCGACGGGAAAGAACATTTCATGAGCACCGACGAAAATCCATTTTGCCCCTTGGGAACGCGCCCTTGCCAAATCCCGCACAAGCCATCCTCTGTGATTAAATCTATGCCAAAGCGGATGATCGTCTTTGGTGGTTGTTGTATCTCCATAATACCACCTATCCACATCCAAAGCCACAAAATGCACACTGTCGTAATCGAAGGAATAAGTCAAACCCTTTTCGTCTTCGGGACCGTTTTGAGGCATGTCCGGGAAAACTTCGAGAAAATGCTTCTCGTCGTATGGTGTGCGTACCTCGTGATTGCCGGGAACGACGTAAACTTTTCTGCCCGCAAGAGTTTTGCTTTTGTATGCGGGTTCCATTACTTTTTTCCAGTATTTCATCTGTTCGAAGTTTTCTTGCGGGTTATCCCACGAGCCGTCGATTAAATCTCCCAGAAAGAGAATGAATTTCAAATCGGGGTTATTTTTCAAAAGGTGATTTGTCAAGCGCGAAAGGATTGGTTCGTTGACTCCGTGAAATTCCCCGCGACTATCGGACATCACAGCGAATTTGAAGTCTTGCCCCCGGAGGCCCACCGCACCGAACAAAAACAGCAAAAGGATAGTTACTTTTTTCATTTTGTTTTTCCTAATTTAATCAGCTAAAAAGTTTTTCAAGTTCTTTTTTATCTTTTGTTTTGCCTAAAGAAATTACCAATTTAATTCTTGCCTTTTGACCGTTCAGATATTCCGCAAAAATCACGCCCGCCTTTTTTAACCACTTTCCGGCACCGGGATAGCTGTAAATATCAAGTGTTTCCCCTGCGGGACATCGGGAAGTTAGTATGACGGGAATTCCCTTGTCCAGAGCGTAACGCACGCCGTCGAAGACAGGCGGGGGAACATTCCCTACGCCCAACGCTTCCATTACTATGCCGGAAACACCGCTATCGGCTGAACATCTGAAAAACTTGTCCGTCATTCCTGCATGAACTTTTATCAAATCCACATTCGGTTCTATTGCTTGCGTAGGAATTTTTTCCAGTTTTCGAGGCAGACGGTTGAAAATAACTCTCCCTTTTTCCACGAAACCGAGTGCGCCGAAATCAAGCGAGTGGAAGGTTTCCAAATCCTCCGTATGAGTTTTGGTAACTTCGCTGGCGGCGTTTATTTCTCCGTTCAAGCATACCAACACTCCCATGCCTGTGCTATTGGGATTGTTGCAAATATGAATTGCGTCGGTTAAGTTCCGAGGACCGTCCCAATCGGGCTCGGTACTTGTTTTCATGGCTCCGATAACCACTATCGGCTTTTCGGTCAATACGGTCAAATCCAGAAAGTAAGCGGTTTCTTCCAATGTATCCGTACCGTGAGTAATAATCACGCCGTCAATATCTTCTCTATCGATAAACTTTTGAACCGTCTTGGAAAGCTCGAACATTTTTTGGGGAGTCATGTGCGGACCGGGATAATTCCCGAAATTAAATATTTCTATCTCGGCAAGTTCTTTCGCTTCGGGAATCATTCCTACCAATTCCTCGCCGTGAAAGAAAGGAACGGCTCCCCCCGTTTCGGGGTCTATTTTCATCGAGAAAGTACCGCCTGTGAAAATGATAGCGATTTTATTCATTTTGATACGACTCCTTAAAAAAAGCAATGGTTTTTCGTAATCCTTCCAGAAACTCCTCTTTCGGGAAAAAGCCCAATGATTCTTGAGTCTCCGTAATATCCGCATAGCTGGCTTTTATATCTCCCGGGCGTGCTTCCTCAAACAAAATTTTGGAAGCGGAGTTTGTCTCTCGAATTATCAATTCCGCCAATTCTTTTATCGATATGAAACTCCCTCTCGCTACGTTAAAAACTCCCGTGGATATTTTGGATATTGCCGCCAAAACATTTGCACGGACTACATCTCTCACGTAAACGAAGTCGCGCGTTTGCATGCCGTCTCCGTAAATAACAAGGGGTTCGTTTTTTAGCGCCCGATTGATAAAGATGGGGATTGCCGCCGCATACTGACTTGTGGGGTCCTGCCTGGGACCGAAAACGTTGAAGTATCTCAATGAAACGGTCGGCACGCCGAATTCCTCCGAGTAGAAACTGCACCAGTATTCTCCGTCCAATTTTGTAATTCCATAAGGAGTTTTAGGCGCCGGTTTCATTTTTATGCTTTTGGGAAGTTGCGGATCGTCCCCGTAAATTGCCGCGGAGGAAGAATGCACAACTTTCTTTACACCGTGTTTCCTGGCGGCGTTAAGAATATTTATTAAGCCTTTTACGTTAATATCAATTGTTTCCTCCGGTTTGAGGATTGATTCCGGTACCGATACGAGGGCGGCCAAATTGAACACATAATCCGCACCTTCGAGAAGCCTTTCGACAAGCTCGGCATCGCGAATATCCCCTTCGACGAAATTAACATGGGAAAGCCCCCTCAAATTTTCTCTTTTCCCCGTTCTGAGATTATCGATAATCACCACTTCCGCTCGCCGACTCCAATACTCCGCTATGTGGCTACCTATAAATCCCGCTCCGCCTGTAACTACTATTTTCATGCTCGATTACTAATCCTTTACGAACTTAAAATATTTTGAATTTTCAATATGTAAATTTTTTTATTCATTAAAAAATTCGTTTCCGTAATTATATTGCTTTGTTTTTCGCGGCGCAAGGAAAAGGGCTTTACATGGATTTTCACATGTTAAAATAAAGTTGCTAACGGTCAAAAATTTAATCCCTTGAAAATAAACGACTTACAAATTTCTTTCTTTTTTTTCTTGCTCAAGAAGAACTAATAGTGTATAATTGAATTGGGTTTTTGGTAACGGCAATATGTTAATAACTTGTTGATAACTTGACTTTGTGAAACGTTTCACGAATACACTTATTAACAGAAAAATGTTCGTTAAATTGTTTGTTGACTTAAACACATGTTCGTAATTTATTAAATTACAACAAGTTACACGATACGCTTAATGTTAATAAATTGTGAATAAACAAATTTAGAATTTTTAAAAAGGCTTAAAATTTTTCTTTTTTTGAACTTTTTGGGGTGTTGATATTTGTGGATAACTTAGCGATGAAATTGGATGCGCCAAACAAGCACGAACCTTCGTCCGCCAAGGAAATTTGGAAAGAGTGCCTGGCAATCATCAAAAAAAATGTCCCTGCGATTACATATAACACATGGTTCGTACCGATTAAACCTTTGAGCTTGGTGGGCTCTAAATTGAAAATCCAGGTACCGAATAACTTCTTTATCGAATGGATTGACGAGCATTATAATACTTTAATCACTAAAACGATTACGCAAGTACTGGGGGAAGACGCTCAACTTGTTTATGTGATTATGGACGATAGCGAGCCCTTGCCTCCTTTGGTCGAAACAATAAAAGAAGAATCCCCGACTGTAGAACCGAAATCCCCCAAAAAGGACTTTGACTCTTTTCTGAATCCTCGTTATCGTTTCGAGAATTTCATCAAGGGGGAAAGTAATCAGCTTGCTCGCGCTGCGGCTATTGCGATAAGTAAGAATCCGGGACAAACTTCTTTCAACCCCTTGTTCGTTTACGGCGGTGTCGGCTTGGGAAAAACACACTTGATTCAAGCCATTGGTAACGCTGTTTTGGAAAGCTTCCCGGAAAAGCGCGTGATTTATCTTTCCTCCGATATATTTACGGTGGAGTTTGTCGAAGCCATTCAAAATAATACGGTGAACGAATTCTCCAATTTTTACAAAAGCATGGATGTTTTAATTATTGACGATATTCAATTTTTGATTGGGAAGGAAAAAACCCAAGATCTCTTCTTTCATATATTTAACACTCTTCATCAAATGGGCAAACAAATTGTTCTTTCCAGCGACAAACCGCCGAAAGAACTGCTGGGACTCAACGAGCGTTTGATTTCAAGATTTCAATGGGGTTTGACGGCGGATATTCAGCCCCCCGATTTCGAGACAAGGATTGCGATTTTGAAGAACAAAGCCGAAAGCTATGGCATCGAAATTTCCAACGACATTTTGGAGTACATCGCTCATAACATAACTTCTAACATTCGGGAATTGGAAGGTTGCTTGATAAAATTGTTAGCAAATTCTTCTCTTAATTCGCGGGAGATAGATTTCGAACTGGTTAAGAAAACCGTTAAAGAAATTTCCACCAGTCGGGAAGTGAATATTTCGATTGATTACATCACGAAAGTTGTGTGCGAGTTTTTCGGTGTGGACGAAAACAAGGTGCGGGAAAAAAATCGAAAGAAAGAGGTTGTCCTTGCTCGCCAAGTGGCTATGTATTTGTCAAAGAAACTTACCCGCTCTTCGCTAAAGACAATCGGATTGCATTTCGGCGGACGCGATCATTCCACGGTTATTCACGCTTTTAATAGTGTTGATAATATGATAAACGAAGATTCCCATCTCAAAGAAACGGTTGAATCCATAAGAAACAAAATAGAATTGGGTGTTGCTTAATCGAGGGCAAAACACCTTTCCCGAAAATCAAATTCCCTCCAAAGAAATCTTTCAAATGGTTAAATTAAATCGTTGAAATTATTTTTTTACGGGGAAAGTAAAATGGGAAAACTCAAAGAGAAAGTTCCTCTTGTGGATTATATTGCAATTACCGTCGGTTCCCTTCTTTTGGCTTTGGGCATCGGTGTGTTTCTTGTGGATGCAAAGGTCGTACCCGGCGGGGCAAGCGGATTGGCTATGGCCATTCATTACCTTTCGGGCAACAGAATTCCCGTCGGCTTGTTGATTTGGTTGATAAATGTCCCGCTTTACATTTGGGGAATAAAGGAACTGGGAAAACTTTTCGGCATAAGGACTTTTTACGGGTTCACCGTAAGCTCGTTTTTTATTGATTTCTTCCGAGGCGACGTCCCCGGTTTTTCGTTTATTCATCTCCAAGATTCCGAAGCCGTCCGAAATTTGATGAACAACGATTTCCTCTTTTTGATAATAATCAGCGGTACGTTGATAGGGGTTGGAGTTGGTATTATCTTTAAATTCAAAGGGACAACGGCGGGGTCGGATATAGTGGCGGCAATAATGCAAAAGCATTACGGCATTAAACCCGGACAAGCAATAATGATAACGGATTTTTTGATAATCACCTTCGCTGGATTGGTTATTCATTTCGAGAATCTCTCTCCCGAAAAATCGGCAATAATTCTTACTTTCTACGCCTTCTTTCTCCTTTTTATTTCCACGAGAATAATAGACGTAATTATCGACGGCTTCGATTATGCACGCATGGCTACTATTATTTCGGAAAAATCGGAGGAGATTGCCAAAACGATAATCCATGATTTCAGTCGCGGCGCCACGGCGCTCAAATCCCGCGGGCTGTATAAGAATATCGAGCGCGAGGTAATTGTAACGGTAGTAACTTTGAAAGAAGTGGGGCGACTCACGGAAACAATAAAGAAAATAGATCCCGACGCATTCGTAGTAATTCACAATGTTCACGAGGTACTGGGAGAGGGATTTAGAAGAAGAATTTAAAACACTTTGAGGTTTGCGATGAAAAAAATTTCCTTCGTTATTTTTCTTGTCCTTTCTGCACAATTCGGTTTGGGGCAATCGTTCTCCAAAGATTATACACGCTTTGTCAATGTTTTTATCGGAACGGGCTCGGTGGATAGCCTAAGCCTTTCGGGAAGCAATTTCCCGGGCGCATGCGCCCCTTTCGGATTGGTACAATTAAGCCCCGATACGGACGATAATCCCGAAGACCCATGTAGCGGATATGACTATGCCGATAGTACGATTGTCGGTTTTACCCATACGCACTTGAACGGCACCGGAGTGGCGGATTTATTCGATATACTTTTTATGCCTTATGGCGGGAAAATAAAATGGGAACCGGGCTCCGACGATAGAAAAACACCAGGCTACCGTTCCGCTTTCGAACATGAAAGCGAACATGCTTTCCCGGGATATTACAGCGTCCTTTTGAAGGATTATAAAATACAAGCCGAGCTTACCGCCACCCCGCATTGCGGAATGCAACGCTATACCTTCCCCGACGGAAAGCCCTATCATCTTATTGTGGACATGGAGCATTCGCTCGATAAAGCTCGCCCTTACTGGGTTTGTAGAATAATAGGAGCGCAAATAAGAATACCGAATAACAGAACTATAGAGGGATATAGAATAATCACAGGTTGGGCTCGCTTGCGAAAGGTTTATTTCCGCGCCGAATTTTCACGCCCATTCGCCTCGGCGATTTTTAAAGACGGCAAAAGAATTTATAAAAACGTTCGAATCGCAAACGGGCGCCGCCTCAAGCTTGTCCTTACTTTTCCGAAAGGGAATGCCGAACCGTTGATAATAAAGACGGGAATTTCTTCCGTGAGTCCGGAAGGCGCTCGAAAGAATTTGAAAGCGGAAATCAAGGATTTTAATTTCGATGCCGTGGTCGAACAAACGAAAAGTCAATGGAACAAATTACTGTCCGTTGTGGACATCAGCGCTTCCGATAAAACAAAAAGGATTTTTTATACTGGGCTTTATCATCTTTTCATCCAACCGAACAATATAGCGGATGTTGACGGGAAATATGTGGACATCAATGGCGTTGAAAGAACGGCCGAAGATAGTGTTCATTACAGCACCTTTTCGCTTTGGGACACTTATCGTGCGGCACATCCCCTTTACACAATTCTGAAGCCTGATATCGTTCCCTCTTTGATAAATTCGATGCTCAGAGAATATGAGGACTTCGGTTTTCTTCCCATTTGGCAGTTGTGGGGAGAGGAAACTTATTGTATGATAGGAAATCATGCCGTCCCCGTTATTGTCGATGCAATAAAGAAAGGTATTAAAGGCTTCGATTACGACATTGCCTATAAGGCGGTTAAAGCGTCGCTTACGACTCCTCATATAAATTCCCCGTTCGAGCTTTTGGAAAGTTACGGTTATTTCCCGGAGGATTTGCAAACTCAATCCGTTTCCATTCAATTGGAAAATGCTTATGATGATTGGTGCGCCGCGGAGTTAGCGGATTATTTCGGCAAAAAAGAAGATTTCGATTTTTTCACTCGGAGATGGAAACTTTATAAAAATCTTTTCGATAAGAAAATAGGTTTTTTCCGGGGCAAAGATAGTCGTGGAAATTGGATAAAACCTTTTTCGCCTTTGAAATACGGAGGAAACGGCGGTTATCCCTTTACGGAGGGAAACGCATGGCAATATCTTTGGTATGTTCCGGAAGATGTTGACGGCTTAATAAGTCTGTTGGGAGGCAAGCAGGATTTCACCCGAAAGCTCAATAAGTTTTTCACTCTCGATGTTAAACCGGCGGATGTAAACGGAAATGCCTCCGGTTTTATCGGGCAATATGCTCACGGTAACGAACCGAGCCATCACATCGCTTATCTATACAATTTTTCTGCAGAGCCGTGGAAGGCACAGTATTACGTAAAGAAAATTGCAGATGAGTTTTACACCGACAAGCCTTCCGGTTATGCGGGAAACGAAGACTGTGGACAAATGTCGGCATGGTACGTTTTTAGCGCCTTTGGTTTTTATCCCATTAATCCCGCCGACGGGAAATACTATTTTGGCACACCATTATTAAAACATGCCGAAATCAGGCTTCCGAGCGGAAAAAGATTTGAAATAATAGCTCATAATTTTGGGAAGGGAAATATTTACTTGGAGAAAATCCTTTTGAACGGAAAGGAAATAACACGACCTTTTATTAAGCACGGAGAAATAACGAAAGGCGGAAAGTTGGAATATTTCATGGGTGAACGCCCGAATAAGAAATTATTCTTAAATAATTGAGTTTTCAAGGCGAAAAAACGAAAAGGTAAAAATGGAAATTTTAAGGAAAATCTCTTCGAAATATTTTGTTATCTTTATTTTTTAAAAGCGGAAATTATTTTGTGTAAAAATATGTAGAGTTTAACAATGTCTATGCGGGAAAAACTGAATTTCCCTGTGGTACACGGGGTACAAGCAATTCATCGTTCGCTGATTAAGGAGCAAAAACTTCTCTTTAATCTTATTGCTCTCTTTTTTGTTTTAGGATACACTTTGGATTTGGTTTTAAATTTTGAAACCCTGCCAAAAACTTTGATTAGCGGAGATATATTTGCTCTCACGATAATTATCTTTTCGTATCTCCTATTTTATTTCGATTCCATTAGTTTTCGTACTTCCTTTTTAATTATTGTTTATTCGTCGGTAAGCATTTTAATAGCATCTTATTTTTATCTCTTGCTTCATCATAGATTTGGTATTAATATAATTCTACAAGATTTTGTAACGATACCGGTACTAATTTTTTCGATGGGCTTTATTGTAAACAAAAGAAACATGCTCTTTCTGGGAGCGATTTATATGTTTGGTTATCCTATATTGATGTATTTTTCCGGGCAACCGCAACTCCAACAGAGCGCTCTTTTTATGGCGGTGATGATTTTGGGCGCGACAATAGGCACTACGATTTTTATAAATTCTTTGGAAAAGTCTTTAGAAACGAATGAGGAGTATAGTCAGAAGATAAGGGCACAAAAGGAAAGACTTGAGAAGTTAAACAATGAGAGAATACGTCTCCTTTCAATTATTGCCCACGATTTACGCAACCCGATAGGTAACATTATGAATGTTGTAAATTTCCTTTTAGAGGAAGAAACAACCGAAGCGGAGAAAGAGAAATTGTTGGACATTATAAATAAACAGAACAGAAAAACTTATGAATTGCTGGAAAATCTTTTGCTTTGGTCTCGGAGCGAACAACAACTTATTACACCGAAATTCGAAAAGCTAAATTTAAGAGAGATATTGCAAAGTGTTTTATCCTTTTTTACCGAGAGTTTTCGTGTAAAACGTATCCGTGAGTTTAATACCGTGAATGAAAAATTATTCGTTCATGCCGATAAAAATATGCTGGAAGCGATATTGAGAAATCTTTTGTCCAATGCTCTTAAGTTTTCCGAAGATGGGAGTAAAATAGAAATTGAGGCTCACGAGAAAGGGGATAATGTTGTTTTAGCTATCCGTGATTATGGTATTGGAATGGACGAAAAAACTGCAACGAGATTGTTCGATTCAGATTTTTCTGATACTCGCCCTGGCACGAAGTACGAATCCGGTGCAGGATTCGGCATGAAATTAGTAAAAGATTTGGTGCGGAAAAATAAAGGTAAAATCCGCGTGGAAAGTACTCCCGGTGAAGGTACGGTTTTTTACGTTACTTTGCCCAAGTAGAGCAAGGTTTTCCAAAGTTTAAAGTTAAAGTGCGGTTTCCTCCGTTGCGTAAGTGTTTTCCGTTTCGTAAACCCAAACTCGTACTTTTTTTAAGTTTTTATTCGTGTTTAACTTTTTTATTTTCTCAAGAAAGTAAAAACAAATATTTTCCGCCGTCGTGTGAAAGGGCACTATATTCATTCTTGAATTTATCGATTTTAAGGCGTTAATTAATTCCGTGTCGTCGTCTTTTACCATTACGGAATGGTCGAGCTCCTCCACTAAGGGAGCAATTAGGTTTTTAACATCATAATAATCCATTACCATGCCGTCGTTGTTCAATTCCCCTTCGAATTCCACAAGCATTTTGTAGGAATGCCCATGGAGATTCTTACATTTCCCCTTGTGAAAAGGTAATCTGTGTCCCATTTCCCATCTAAATTCTTTCGCTATTTTCATCATACACCTCTTCTTTCCGGTTCCCAAATGAATTTGTGAATCTGTAATTGCAATCTAACGTCAAGTTTGTCTTCGAGAATCCACTCCGCCAGAGTTTTTGGCTCTAATTTCCCGAACACTGTTGCGAACAGAACATTGCTACCGCTCAGGTTAAACTTTTTGAGCGTTCGCTTTGCCCATTCGTAATCTTCTTTATTTCCTATTACAAATTTAATTTCATCGTTTGCTTTAAGAAAATTTATATTCTCAAAAAGATTATGATCCGCCATTCCGCTCGAGGGAGTTTTTAAATCCATTATTATTTTCACACGTTCATCCACATCCTTAATGGGAAGACTTCCGTTCGTTTCCAAAAGCACCTCGAATCCCTCGTTGCAAAGTTTTTTAAGCAACTCAGGTGTTTCTTTTTGGAAAAGAGGCTCGCCGCCTGTTACTTCCACAAGCTTGCATCCGAATTGTTTTACTTTCGATATTATCGAATCAACGCTCATCTCCGTTCCTTCTTCGAAGGCATAAGCGGTATCGCAGTACGTACAACGCAAGTTGCAGTAAGTTAATCTCACAAACGTACACGGACGCCCGGCATGTGTGCTTTCCCCTTGAATCGAGTGAAATATTTCGTTGACTTTAATCATTGTTTTTTCCAAAAAGGTGTGCAAAATTACGGAATAGAGCGACAATTAACAATTGACTTCCGTCTCGATTTATTATTTATCAATAGGTTAAAACACAATCAATGCAACGGAAAGAGCGAGAATTAGAGAGAGAACGGTTCTTTCAAACCAGATAATTATAATATCCGAGAGCTTGAAAGGAATGCTGGTCGAAAAAATGCACGGGATTGAAGCGGAGAAAAAGAGAATTGCGGAGACCGAAACAACGGCGGTTACGTAACGAGCAACGAGAGAGGCACCGCTTATCAATAAAGAAGGAAGAAACATTTCCGAGATTTCCAATGCCGCCGCTTTCGAAATCAAGAAAGCATCCGGTACACCGAAGATTTTCACAAAAGGATAGAAAACATAACCGAGATAGTCAAATAGCGGCGTGTACTTAGAAAGCAATAGCCCGATTAACCCGACCGACATAATGGAAGGCAGAATGCCCATCGCCATCAACACGCCGTCCGTAAAATTCTTTTTTATGCTTTCATGCAAAGGAGGCGCTTCGCGGAACGCTTTTAATCCCTCTTCGAGGGCTTTCGCAAAACGGCTCGAGTTTTCCTCTTTTCCCGAGCCGTCAGACAACCGATTTTCTTTCATGCTCAATGGAGGTATGCGCACCGTTATTGCCGTTACCGTGAATGTGATTGCAAGCGTTGACCAAAAATAAAAATTCCAGAAATCTATCAACCCCGTTGTTTTTGCAACTATTATCATAAACGTTGCGGAAACGGTAGAAAAACCGGTGGCAATTATCATCGCTTCTTTTAATGTATATTTCCCTTCCTTGTAAACGCGGTTCGTTATAAGTAACGCTATCGAATAACTCCCGACAAACGAAGCCAGAGCGTCGATTGCCGAACGCCCGGGAACTTTCCACACGGGGCGCATAACGGGTTGCATCAGAACGCCTATAAATTCAAGCAAACCGTAATCCACAAGGAAAGCAAGAAATATCGCACCGACGGGAACTATAATACCTACGGGGACGACGAGCTTCTCGAAAAGAAAGGGCGTTAAGTCTTTTTCAAATAGCCACATCGGACCTATCTTGAAAAAATAAAGAAGAGAAACACCGACGCCTAAAATTTTTAACATGGAAAAAACTAAGGTCGTTGTGTCTTTGTTCCACTCTTTTTTAATGAACGGGTAAACACCGCCCGCAATTATAATCAATAAGGCATAAAAAGAAGCTCCGCTGGGAAACGTATTGCGCAGAAAGACAATGATGTGGTCCAATATGATAGTATTCCTGCCACCCAAATTTATCGGGATGAAAAACGCTATTACTCCGATGATTCCGTACGCAAGAAATTTTATTAAATCGGACTTTTTCATCAAACATATTAGATTTGTTTGTCTAAATTAAGACATCCGCGTAAAACGACAAAGCGAAAAATTTTTATTGTGGGAATAACTTTTCGCCTTTTAAAGCATCTTTAAAGTGGAACATGAAAAGAGAAAGTCAAAATAAAACGCAACTGTTTTTGAAAGTCTACGAAACTAAAAAGACGGATGTCTACAACTACGCGCTCCGCATGCTGCACGATAAAGATACGGCAGCGGATATAACCCAAAGCGTTTTTGAAAAATTGCTTTTGAATTTCGAAAACTTGCGCGATAAAAAGAAAATCAACGCATGGCTATTTGTTACCGCTCGGAACGAGATTTACGGAGTTTTTCGGAGAACGAGAAACATCGAAAGCGATGTGCCGGAGGAAGATTTAGCGGAAGATTCAGGGATAGTGAAAAACATAGAACTGGACGAATTTAAAAAAATATTGTTCGATGAATTGGAAAAGCTCCCGTTGCTCAACAAAGAGATTTATCTCATGAAAGAATACGGAAAGTTAAGTTATAAAGAAATAGCCGATGTAACCGGAGAAGATATGAACAACGTTAAAGCTCGGCTTTTCCGCACTAGAAAAAAATTGATAGAAAAAATTTCAAAAATTTTCTTCGAGGAGCCAAAATGGAAAAAATAAATTACGAAGAATTTATCAATCGTTTCTTTGACGAGGAACTATCGGAGGGAGAGGAAAAACTCCTATTTTCAACGCTTTCCACCGATAGCGAAGCCAGAGAACTATTTAAACAAACAGGCTTTATGAAAACACTTGTCGAATTTTCTCAAGAGGATGTTCCTCAAAGAGTTGACGAAAAAATATACACCGCCGTTCGTCGCGATGAAAAAACGGCGTTGCCCGCGCGATTAAAACCGTATCTTGCCTATGCGACAACACTTTTATTTTTAGCGCTTTCCATCTTCCTTTTCCTTTTGGCACGGAATTATAAAGAGGATTTGAATCGGATGAAGCGAGTGGTGCGCTATCAAAACACGGCACTTGAATTGGTGGTAAATAGCTTACCGACGGTAAACGTGAACGAAAGTTTACCTAATGAAATCGTTATCAATAAAAATTTATAGGAGAACAAAATGAAAAGAATATTTTTGATGTTGGCCGTAGCCGCACTGTTTGCGGGATGTTCGCAAACGGAGCGTTCGAAAATAGTACGAAATTACGAGGCGGAATACAATTTTAACACCGTTGCCGTTAACAGCTCCTCACAAGCACTGTATTTCAAGAACACGATTGCGCCTGAATTGGAGGCTAAAATCTCAAAGTATTTGAAACAGTACTCGGATAATTTTCTGCTCCGCCTTCGAATTTTCATCAACGAAAACGGAGAAGTGGATTTTGTGAAATTCGTGAAGGAACCGAGATTTATGAAAGACAATCCCGATATCGAGGAGGATATTGTCGGAATTATAGAGAAAGTTCCGCTTGTTAAAATAGAAGAAAACGGAAAGACGATAAAATCCGCCTTCGAGATTACCGTCAAAAGCGGGGACTTATTCGTAAGCGACGAATACCTCGTTGCGGTTGATAAAATGCCCCAAATTCGGGGTGGAGTATCGGCACTTGCCAAAAACATTCACTATCCCGAAGAAGCTAAAAAAGCGGGCGTTCAAGGACGTGTTTTTATTACCGCATATATTGACGAGAACGGTAACGTGGTTAAAGCCGAAGTATTAAAAGGTATAGGGCACGGCTGCGATAAAGCGGCTTTAAACGCTGTTAAGAAAGTTAAATTCACCCCGGGTGAGAAAAACGGGAAACCGGTAAAAACACGTGTAACCATTCCCGTCTCGTTCAACCTGAAATAACCGGAGCATGGGGCAGAGAGCTAAGAGCAGGGAGCAAAGCGCAAAGGGTAATTTCTCCATGCTCTTTGCCCTTTGCCTTTGTGTCTCTGCGCCTTTGAACCTCTGCACCTTTATTTCACTGTCCCCGCCTTTTCCTTTCCATTTTGTCCTGTTATACTTTTTATTATATTTACTTTTTATGAAAACAGTTATTGTTAGCTCCGGAGTTTTTAATGAGCAGCGACGCGGAAAAAGAACGAGCGAAAAAAATATTTGATATTCTGGATAAAGAATACCCGAACGTAAAATCCGCATTGGAGTATTCCACTCCTTTTGAATTACTCGTTGCCACCATTCTTTCGGCGCAATGTACCGACGAGCGGGTTAATATTGTAACGAAAAAATTGTTCGCCAAATACAAGACTCCACAAGATTATTTGAATGTTCCCGTCGAAGAATTGGAAAAGGACATTTATTCCACCGGCTTTTATAAAATGAAAGCCAAAAATATTCGAGCATGCTGTTCTTATTTGCTTGAGCATTACGAGGGGAAAGTTCCCGCCGATTTTGAGGAACTTACAAAATTGCCCGGCGTGGGACGAAAAACCGCTGCCGTCGTTGCGGGAAATGCCTTCGGTATCCCCGCTATTGCCGTTGATACTCATGTTGTAAGACTTTCGAATTTGTTGGGATTTGTCAATACGAAAGACCCCAAGAAAATCGAGATGCGCCTCCGCGAGCTTCTTCCCAAAGATTATTGGATTAAATCGACTCATCTCTTGATGGCTCACGGAAGGCGAGTTTGTATCGCCCGCCGACCGAAATGTCTCGAGTGTGTTATTTCGAGTTTTTGCCCTAATTTTACAAACCCTAAATAGAAAAATTGGAGATTTAAAATGTCCGTGGATAAAATGCGCGATAGGAATTATTGTCTGAACGTTTTGAAAGAATATACGAAAAGCGAAAGTCTTCTTAAACATGCTTTTGCCGTCGAAGCTTGTGTGCGTGCCTACGCGGAAAAATTCGGGGAGGATGTCGAATATTGGGGTAACGTTGCTCTCCTTCATGATTTCGATTATGAGAAATACCCCACCGCAGAAGAACATCCTTATAAAGGAGCGGAGATTTTAAAGGAGCTGGGATTCGACGAGGAATTTCGCGAAGCTATTCTTTCCCATGCCGATTATACGGGGATTCCGCGGGATACTTTACTTAAAAAAGTTCTCTTCGCTTGTGACGAGCTTGCCGGTTTTATTACCGCCGTTACTCTGGTGCGTCCCAATAAGGACCTGAACGAGGTTAAGGTTAAATCCGTTAAGAAGAAATTGAAAGACAAAGCTTTTGCAAGAGCGGTTAGTAGGGAAGATATTTATAAGGGCGCCGAAGAATTGGGCGTCCCGCTGGAAGAACATATTCAGTTTTGTATAGATGCGATGAAAAAAGTTAAAGGAGAACTGGGATTATGATATTGGGGAAAATCGTACCGGACTTCTCATTACCGGACCAGTACGGTAACGAGTTTAGGCTTTATGAAAATCTGGATTCCTGGTTAATATTAATTTTTTATCCGAGCGAGGAAGGTGAAATTTGCACCCGACACCTTTGCAATTATCGGGATAATTTGAAGGAGTTTAAAAAAGTTGGACTTAAGCTCGTGGCTATAAGCTCCGACAGCGTTGAAAATCATCGCCGACTTTCGGAGGAGCATAATTTGAACTTCCCCTTGCTTAGTGATTTTACCGGTGAAGTGGGGAAAATGTTCACTGCTTTTAACGGCGTCCGAAAGAAAAAGGTTTTTGTGCTCAATAAACAAGCTAAAATTGTTTATGAGGATTTTAAATTGCCCTTTATTTCTAACAAAAGTAATTTGCTCTTTTTTAGTAAGTCAAAACCGATGGAGGAGAGTATTTTCTGAACAATCACGGGCTTGATTTTAGCGGGCTTTCTAACTAAATTGCACCTCTAAAAAAACGAAAGGAAATGTAATTAGGAAAATTTGCTACGTTGAATTTTAATTATTGAAGTTTAATAATTGTGACGGAATAATTAGGTAAAAGATGACAAGCGGATTTTCCAAATTATGTTTCCTTTTTTTATTGCCTTTTCTGATTTATGCTCAGGATTTTAAGGTAATTTCCTCGAACGAAAATGGGCTCACAATCGAGTATTCCCCGAGGATTCGAAAAGGAAGCAAAACGATAAACGGGCGTAAATACGTTTATTACGATTATTCGCATGCAATACCGGACGAAGGATTAAAGCCCGGTGAGCCTTTCCTTACGCATCGCGCCTTCGATGTGGGTGTTCCGTCAAGCAACGGAAATACATTGCAAGTTCTTTCGTATTCTTCCCATCTGGAACGCGGAAATTTATTGTTCAAAAGCAATCTCATAAAACGAGGTGAATTTTTTGTTGACGATTTTTCTTCCGCAGAGATAAAACCGGTGCGCAGGATTATTCACCCCGTTGATTTCGGTAAATTCGGCTATGTCCGAAACCTGCCCGTGCAGACGATTCTCGTGCACCCTGTTATTCCCGAAGAAAACGGAACGGTTAGAGTTTATGACAGAATTGTTTTTAGAATAAATTTTTCTCCCGCGGAGCGAGCAAAGAATTTTGGCAACGAGGATAAATTTCTCAAAGGCGCCGTTTTGAATTATCCCGTTGCAAAACGTTGGATTCGTGGCGGTGAGAAATTGCTGAAGGAACGGAAAAATTCGGTGCTGGCGGAAGGAACCTGGTATCGCTTTCCCATCGAGAAGGAAGGGATTTATAAAATCTCCCGGGCGGAATTGGCTAATTACGGAATTGACCCCGCTACGGTGGATCCCCGTACGATTAAAATATACAATAACGGCGGTTATATGCTGCCGTGGGACCCGAGCACACAAGTGGCGGACGATTTGACGGAGAACGCCATATACGTGAAAGGAGAAGAAGACGGCAAATTCGATGATAACGACTACATACTTTTTTATGCCCGCGGAACGGACTTTTTCGAATATGACAAGAATGTCGGCGTTATCCGACGTCGTAAGGATTATTATTCCCATAAAAATTATTATTTCATTACTTCGGGCGGAGCGGATGGTAAGCGAATGGAAATACAAAACTCGCTCGATGAATCCCAAAAGTATGTGCAGACTACTACAAAAGCTCGGACTTTTTTCGAGGAGGATAAAATCAATTTGATTAAATCGGGCGTGATTTATTTGGGAGATGAATTTACATCTTCCAACAATAGCAGAACATATGTGACTTCTCTTCCGGGGTTGATTCCCAATAGCAAGATTACCTATGCTTTTAATTTTGTGAACAATTATTCCTCGTCCGAGGTTTTGGAAATTTACGAAAACGGCACAAAGATTTTTAGGGGAGGAATTCCGGGCGCTTTCGGTTGGAGCGTGGCATCGGCGCTCTCGTCCTATTTTTATTTTACCGGAGAATTGCCCGATAATCGTAGCTCCCTTAAATTCGTTTATAAAGCCACAAGCGTTTCCGCAAAAGGATATTTGGATTATTTTGAAATTTATTATGATAGATACTTGAAAGCTAACGATGACCAATTACTTTTTTATTCCAAAGATACTTCCAGCGTGATAGAATATAATTTGATGAACTTTTCCAACAGCTTTATTTATGGATTTAATATTTCCGACTTTTCCGATGTGAAAAGAATTTCTCCGAAAATGCTTAGCGGCGGGGAATTTGTTTTTCAGGCAAGGGAAAAAAGCAACGATGTAAATAAGTATTTAGTGCTTAATAGTTCCAAGTTCTTGACTCCGCCGAAAGGGACAAAGGTTGAAAATTCTAATTTGCACGGCTTTACCGGTGCCGAGTACGTGATAATTACCGTTAGGGCGTTTTCCAATGCGGCGAGGAAATTGGCGGAATTTCGGAGTTCACAAGCATCGGAAAAGTTGAGCTCTGTCGTTGTCTATATGGATGAAATTTACAATGAATTTTCTTCCGGTAATCTTGACCCGACGGCTATTAGAAATTTTCTTAAATATGCTTTTGAGAACTGGGAAATCAAGCCTTTCTATGTCTTGCTCTTGGGCGACGGCGATTATGATTATTTGAACGTTGAAAAGCAGAATAGAAATTTTGTCCCCGTTTTCGAAACGGAAGGCTCTTTCGATGAGGTTTATTCCTATCCGTTCGATGATTATTTCGCACGAATTTCTGGCGACGACGAAAAAGCCGATATTGCAATCGGACGTATAACTGCGGGCTCTGCCGACGAAGCGGAAGCGGCGGTGGAAAAGATAATCCAATATGAAAGCGATTCCGAAAGCGGACTTTGGCGCAATCGTATTACATTGGTTGCCGACGACGGTTTGACTTCCAAGGGGAATGACGGCAACGAACATACGGCACAGGCGGAGACTTTGGCAAGATATCACACGCCCCCGTATTTTAATCTCAATAAGCTTTACCTTTCGATGTTCCCTACCGTTAATACCGGTTTGGGACGTCGCAAACCGCGGGTGAACGAGGAAATAATAAATGCTGTCAATAACGGTACTTTGATAATGTCTTTCACGGGACATGGTAATCCGCAAGTGTGGACTCACGAAGTCGTATTTGACAGAGACGTTTCCATTGCACAAATGAAGAACGATAAGTATTTCTTCTTAATTGCCGCCACCTGCGACTTCGGGCGCTACGATGACCCTTCGATTTTAAGCGGAACGGAGGAAATGCTTTTGAAAAAAGATGGCGGTACGATAGGTACAGTCGCTTCCGTGCGCCCCGTCTTCTCGCAATCGAACGCAAAGTTGGCTTATGATTATTTCGACTATTTGTTGAAATCCCGTGATGTTTATAATTTGCCTCGTACACTCGGAAAAGCATTCTTCCTTTTGAAGGAAAAACGTTTTTCACCTAATGATGAGAAGTATCATCTTTTCGGGGACCCCGCTCTTAGACTTAAAATACCCCGCTTGCCGGTCGGAATAGATTCGATTAACGGAGTTGCACTGGGAATAAATGTTCGATTGAGCGCTTTGGGTAAAGGAAAAATTTCGGGGAGTGTGTTGCTTGGTGACGGTAGTGTGAACACCTCCGCAAACGGACGCGCTATTATCTCGGTGTTCGATTCGAAACGCTCCATGTATCTTAGGGATATTAAATATACCGTGGAATTGCAAGGTGGCTTGCTCTTTCGCGGATTGGTGAGCGTGGAAAACGGACGCTTCGGAACGGAATTCGTTATCCCCAAGGATATTTCTTACGAAAATAAGAACGGCAAGGTTGTTGCTTATTTCTTTAACGATGCTACGGACGGCATAGGCTATAACGATAATTTTACCGTGGGCGGAACCGATTCCACGGCTAAAAATGACGGGAAAGGTCCTAAAATAGAGATTTATTTTGACGACGAGAATTTTAAAAATTCTTATCTCGTAAATCCCGACTTCCGTTTGATAGTTAAATTGCACGACGAAACCGGACTGAATACCACGGGCTTGGGAATAGGGCATAAGTTGGAAGCCGTCTTGAACGACGACGAGGCGGACGCAATCGATTTGACAAATTATTTTATTGCCGATTTGAATTCCGGCGGTAAATCGGGCTCCGTTAATTATCGCTTTACGGATTTGGCGGAAGGGGATTATAAACTTAAAGTAAAAGCGTGGGATGTGTTCAATAATCTTTCCACTCAACAGACTTATTTCTCCGTTGTTGGCGGAGGCGGTCTTGCCGTCCGTGATGTTTATAATTATCCGAATCCGTTTTCGGGAAATACTTATTTTACTTTTCAACAAAATCTGACCGAGCCGGTGGATGTGGAAATTAACATCTATACAGTGGCGGGAAGATTGGTGAAGAAAATAGAGGAATATTCCGTTGCCGAAAAATTCGTTAAAATATTTTGGGACGGTAGAGACGAAGACGGGAACTTGCTTGCCAACGGTACGTATCTTTATAAGTTGATTGTCCGTTCGGCGGATTCGAAATTCAAAAAAGATTTTTTGGGTAAATTGTCAATTTTAAGATAGAATGGAGTTTTAAAAATGAAAACTATTCGGAGGTTAATAAAATGAAAAAGCTCTTAACAATAATGCTGATTTTCTTTTCTTTTGTCGGTGTGAGAAATGTAATGGCGCAAGGAGAAACTGCAGTGCCTTTCCTTCTCTTGGCTCCCGATTCCAGAGCCGGGGGAATGGGTGAATCCGGTGCCGGTTTGGCCGATAATTCCGCCGCAATTTTTTGGAATCCCGCCGGTATTGCCTTTCTGAAAGGCTCGGAAGTAAGTATTACCCATAGCAATTGGTTGCCTCAATTCCACCTGAACGATTTGTTTTACGACTATTTGTCGTATCGTCAATACATCCCGGATTTGGGTGGTAGCATATCGGCAAGCATTACCTATATGAATTTTGGCGAGTTTGTCCGCACGCTTTCCAATTCCCCCACACCGGTGGGAACTTTCCGCTCCTTCGATGCGGCGGCTACGGTGGGTTATTCGACGAAAATTTCCGACAGCTGGGGATTGGGTTTTAATTTCAGAATTATTCACAGTCGCCTTTCGGATAAACCGACGGAAAACGAGGAAGGACGAGGCGTTGCCACTTCCGTGAGTTTCGATATTGCGACTATGTGGCGACCGCAGAACTTACAACTTCCTTTTATAGGCGACTTTAGCGATAGATTCAGTATGGGAATAAATTTGAGCAATTTGGGTCCTAAAATTGCTTACATTGACCAGGCTCAAGCCGATCCTATACCTACAAATTTCCGACTCGGCTTTGCGCTTAAACTCTATCAGGACGAATTTAATTCCTTGACTTACACTATAGATTTCAGCAAATTGCTTGTGGATAAAAGTCATCGTAACGATACCACCGGCACTTATCAAAAGAAGGATTTTTACGAAGCTATTTTTACCGCATGGGCAGACCAGCCTTTCGGCGAGGAGCTTCGGGATATTGTAACTTCCATGGGATTTGAATATTGGTATGGCGACCCCAAGGATTTTATGTTTGCTATCAGAAGCGGATTCTTTTACGAAGACCCCGATTTCGGTAATAGAAAATTTATTACACTCGGTGCGGGAATTAAGTACGACATGTATTCCTTCGACTTTAGTTATATAACCACAAGCGTTTTCAAAGGCGAGGAAAATCATCCGCTTTCAAATACTTTGAGATTTACCCTCTCAATGGGTTGGGGCGGGGATAATCATACGCAAATAGGTTTTCCGAAAGGGATTTGACCTCCCTTTCGGAACGATTATCGCATGAGAGATTAATCCGCGTGCAAAGGAAGTTTTGAAATTAGAATGTTAGAGAAAAAAATGATTAGAAAAATCATATTGTTGATATTAATTCTTGCGACGGGAGTTTGGGCTCAAAAATTTTCCCATGTGTTTAATGTTCTTCCCGCTCGCGCCGAAGGAGAAAAGAAGGATACGGTCAAAATTCTTGCCGTTATGGTGGAATTTGCCGCAGATGATAATCCAAATACTTATGGTAACGGTGCTTTCGGCAGTATTTACACGAAGGATTACGGAACGCAAATAATAGACCCTCTCCCGCACGATAAAAAATATTTTGAGAAACATCTTTCTTTCGCTGCGGATTATTTCAAAAAGGCTTCTCACGGAAAAACGATAATAGTTTATTCCGTTGTTCCCGAAGTCATTAGACTTTCCAAGACAATGTTGGACTATTCCCCCGATATTGGTTCGTCGGATGTTTCCGTTATGGGAGGTTTTGTCCTGGACGTTTGGAAACAGGCGGACGAGCAAACGGATGTGGATTTTTCGGCATACGATTTATTTATGATTTTTCATGCCGGTGTTGGGCGCGATGTTACTTTGCCGGGAAGTTTGGGATTAGAAAGGGATTTACCGAGTGTATATTTTAGTCTAAACGCTTTGAAAGGAATTTTCGGTTCTTCCTTCGACGGCTTTAGGGTTCAAAACGGGAGCTTTAAGATTACCAACAGCGCCGTTCTTCCCGAAACCGAATCCCGCGAAATGAACACATTCGGCGGTTCCTCGCTTGTGGAGCTTTCGATTAACGGATTGATTGTTTCTACCGTCGCTTCTTATCTCGGCTTGCCCGATTTGTTCGATACGGAAACCGGGAAAAGTGCGATAGGCCGCTTCGGATTGATGGACGGGCAATCCATTTTTGCCTATGGCGGTTGTTTCCCTCCCTTGCCTTCCGCATGGGAAAGAATATTTCTGGGCTGGGAAAAACCCGTAACGCTGGATTCTTCGGCAAAGAATATTAACATTTTCGCTATTTCGGATTCCGCTTCCACAGTTTATAAAATTCCCATTACCGATAAGGAATATTTCCTTTTGGAAAATCGTCAAAGGGACTTGAACAGTGACGGCGCCAAAATTACAATGTGGAACGGCGGACGAAGCTATTCCAAAAGTTTCGGAAAAGATGCGGACGGATTTTACAGTTGGGACGTCTCTTCCCTCGAAGGTGTGATTACCGCCGTGGACGAATACGACTGGGCTTTGCCCGGTAGCGGAATTTTAATTTGGCATATTGATGAAAATGTAATCGATGAGCATTTGGCGGACAATAAAATAAATGCCGACCCGGAACATCGCGGGGTGGATTTGGAAGAGGCGGACGGCATTCAGGATATAGGTGTGGAATTTCATACGATTTTTGGCGATGTCGTTATAGGCGAAGGAGATGCAAACGATTTCTGGTTTAAAGGCAATCCCTCCCGACTTTATCGCAATGAGTTCGGTGCGGATACAAAACCGAATTCCGATTCTTATTACGGCGGTTCGAGCATGATTACCGTTTCCGACTTTTCGGAGAATGGAAAGGAAATGACATTCGATTTGAATTTCGGAGGCGGGATTGTTTCTTCGAAAAGCGTTTTTTATTACGAGCCCGACGGAAAAGTTAGCGACTTGCTTGCCTTTTCGCATCGTGCTGCGGCTGAAAGTGTTTTCTTTTTGGATGATTCTTCCCTTGTGGAAATTTCCGAGAACGGCTTTCTTAATTACGGTAAATTTTCTTCTACCGGTCTTGCATCGGTGGAATTGGGAAACGGGAATCGAATAATAGCCGGTTTTTTGGGAAAACGGATAAATATTTTCTCTGTCGATGAGAACAAAATTATCGCCTCTGTTGAAGCGCCTGCACTTTTAACTTCCTATCCTGTTTTTAAAAAGGAAAGGAGTATAAAATTACTTGCCGGTGATGCGGAAGGATTTTTGAACGTGTATGATTTGGATAATATCGGAACGCCGACTTTCGTCGGTAGAGATAAATATCTCGATGATTTACCCGTTGAGTGCGTAGCCACGAGCCTTTACACGGTTGTTGCGGGGAAAAACATTTTGGCGGATAGCGAAGGAAATAAATATACTTTTCCCTCCGGAAGCGACATTGAGAAGGTAGCACTTACCCAAGATGACGAAGGAAATTTCGTGGTGTTTGTTAAAACCGTGAAAGGGAATTTGTGGAGTGCCACAGGAGATTTTGATTTCCGTCTTGCCGCCAAAAATGTTTCCGATTTTGCTTTCGGTAATCTTTTGGGCGACGGTAATAATTATGCGGTGTATTCGAGCGGAGATAAGATTTATGCGCTTACTCTTACCGATGCGGTGGCGGATAATTTCCCGTATGAGAATCCTTCCGGTGCGGATTTTAGAGGAGGAATAAGAACGGCGGATTTGAACGGCGACGGAATAGGCGAGATTGTTGCATACGATATTAACGGCAATCTTTTTGTCATAGATTCGAAAAAAGGCGCTACGTTTCCCCTTTTCCCCTTTGCTCTTTCCGAAGGGGCGACTCTGCCTTTGATGCTTTATTCTTCCGCTGGCAATTCCGCTAATCCCGTGCTTGTGCAGATGTCCGTAAAAGGTAGAATTTCAAGGGTCAATTTTTCGTGGGACGCTCCTTCCGCACCGCAAATTTATTGGGGGAGTGAACATGCGAATGCGGAAAATTCATGCTTTTTGTCCGCTCCCGAAAAGGGCGAAAAGAACAAGGAATTCTTCCCGCAAGCGGAGGCTTATAACTGGCCTAATCCCGTGTATGGAGAAAGCACATATATTCACTATTATGTTGCGGAGGACTCCGAGATAGAAATTACTATTTTGGATCTTTCGGGACAGATTGTGAAAAAAATTCGAACCGAGGCGCAAGGCGGTTTTGCTTCCCAAACGGAGTGGAACGTGAAAAATGTTCAGAGCGGTGTTTATTTCGCGCATCTTAAAGCGCAAGGGACTTCGGGAAAGACAGCTTACAAAATAATTAAAATTGTTGTGATTCATTGAGAGAATCAAAGAAAGTCGATGAACTTTCTCTCTTGAAAAAAACGGAAAAACATAATACGGAAAACGTGAGATATGAAAAGGATATTGTTGATTGCTTGTTTAATGGCATTTTCGAATGCGCTGTTTGCACAATGGGATAGATACCATCCCGAGTATAATTGGTTTACGATTAAGGGGAAACATGTGCAAGTGCATTTTCACGAAGGCGCGGAAAGAACGGCTAAAATAGTGGCTAAAATTGCGGACGAAGTCTGGAGACCTCTTACGAGACTTTATCATTACGACCCGGGCGTTGTGCATTTTGTCATTAAGGATATAGATGATTATTCGAACGGTGCAACTTATTTCTTCGACAATAAAATAGAAATCTGGGCTTCCGCTCTCGATTACGACTTGCGCGGCGCTCATAACTGGTTGCGGAACGTGATTTCCCACGAGTTTACCCATATGGTGCAAATACAAGCTTCCATGAAGACCACGCGACGCATCCCCGCCGTTTATTTGCAATACATGAACTACGAAGATAAACGTCGCCCCGATGTGCTTTACGGTTTCCCGAATTTTATTGCTTCTTATCCCGTGGCAATGGTTAATGTCCCCTCTTGGTTTGCCGAAGGTACGGCTCAATATATGCGGAAGGAATTCAATTATGATAATTGGGACACTCATCGGGATATGATTTTGCGATGTTACGCCTTGGATAACAATATGCTTACCTGGAATCAAATGGGAGTTTTCGGGAAAACCAGCTTGGGAAACGAATCCGTTTATAATTCCGGCTTTTCCCTGGTGCGCTATATTTCACAAAAATACGGCGAAGATAAATTGAGGAAAATTTCCGAAGCGCTCGGTTCTTTTAAAAATTTTACCATAGACGCCGCTTTCGAAGATGTGCTGGGAAAGGACGGAAATCAGATTTATCGCGAGTGGAGTTCTTACTTAAAAAAAGATTATAAACGTCGCAGCGAAAAGGTGCTCGGCAATCTTGTTCAAGGAAAAGAAATTATAAAAAAAGGCTTCGGAAATTTTTATCCTCTCTTTTCTCCCGATGGAAAAAAGGTTTATTATATTTCAAATAAGTCGGAAGATTATTTCTCCCTTTCGGGAATTTATGCGCGGGATTTGAAAACGGGCAAAGATACGCTTATTAGAAACGGTGTGCGTTCCACTTTTTCGATTTTACCGGACGGACGCATTCTTTATGCAAAGCTTTCCGAAAAGAACGAGAATTGGATTAATATTCACGACCTTTACGTGTATGATATGAAAAAGGAGGAGGAAAAAAGAATTACCCGCGGACTTCGGGCGAATAATCCCTCCCTTTCTCACGACGGCAGAAAAGTGGTTTTCGTGTTTCAAAAGGACGGAACGTCCAATCTGGGAATTGTAAATATTGACGGAAGCGGATTTAAACGCCTTACCTTTTTTGAAAACGGGGAACAGGTTTATAATCCTAAATTCGGGGACGACGATAGTTTTATCGTTTTTGATTATTCTTATCACGAGGGGCGCGATATTGCACGCGTGGATACGAACGGGGCGAATTTCGAATTTGTTTTGAATACTACGAAAGACGAGCGTAACCCCGTTATTAAAAATGGTAAACTTTATTATTCATGCGATGAAAACGGAATTTTTAATCTTTACGAAATGGACTTGTCCACAGGTAAAAGACGGCAACTTACGAATGTAATCGGCGGCGCCTTCATGCCCGATGTGGCGAACGACGGAAAAATCGTTTATGCGGGCTATGTCTCCACGGGTTACAAGATTTTTCTAATCGCTCCGGAGCAATCCGCAAAGGTTAATCCGAAAGCGCATTATATTTGGAAAAATGATCCTCCGCTGGGCAAGGATAAACCGAACGGAGATTTTACCGCTGCGGAAATAGATTCGCTTTCCCGTTTTAATGATTACGATGTTCCGAATTATAAATTGTATAAATATCGCGGTGCTTTTACACGGATGAGCTTTTTCCCCTTTGTCCGTTATGATAATTATACAACTTCCTCGAAAGCTATCGATAAGATTAAACCGGGGTTATACTTCACTTCCAGCGATATGCTGAATCGGTACAGCATTTTTGGCGGGGGAGCGATTAATAAAAGAATGGAAAGGGATTTGTTCCTCTCGTTTGAATATAGAGACAGAATTCCTCTGTTGTATGGTTTGGGACTTAAGCCTCAACTTTCGCTTGAAATTTACAGCGTAAGTCGAAAAAGCGATGTGGAAATCGTGTTCGACCCGACACGCTCGGATTATATCGTCCCTACGGATGTTACTTACGATTTGTTTCAGGTGGACGTTGCCGCAAAGCAAAAAATAATCGGCAAGGGGCATAATCTCGAATTTCGTTTTTCTTTCAGTAAATATTCCGCGGCGCTCGGTAGCTTTATCATTCCGCATACCACAACGCTTTATCCCAGCATGAGCGACGATTATTTTATTGGGCGGAGTCTTCAATTAAAATATGATTACAAGAGCATTCATCCTTCCAGGGATATGGATATAAATCCCGTGGGGCGGGAGGTCGAATTTAAATATTCTTTCGATTTCGATAAATATAATCCCGATAGCGAATATAGGATTGAGGACGGCGTGCTTGTGCCCGTCTTCAAAAAATTTAATTTTCATAAGGTGGAATTGAATTGGAAGGAACATTTCGAAGTTGCGAATTCTCAAACTCTTACTTTGCAATTCCGAGGCGGTACGGTAATTGGTCCCGCGCTTCCTTCTTTCTTCGATTTCTATCTCGGCGGTTTGATTGGAATGAAGAGTTATCCTTTTTACGCCATTAGCGGTAACTCAATCGGTTGGCTTAATCTTACTTATCGTTTCCCGCTTTTCAAAAATATCGACGAGCGTATCGGACATCTCTATTTGGATAAGATTTTCCTGCAGGTTTTCGGAGACGTTGGCGATGCATGGACGGGAAAAATGCCCGGCATCGCTGATGTTAAAAAAGGTGCGGGTGTGGGCTTCAGAATCAAATTGGTCTCTTTCTATATTTTCCCGACCAGCCTTTTCTTTAATGCGGCTTATTCGTTCGATAAGTTTTCTCGCGAAGTGTTCGGGGAAAAGGTTACTTACGGAAAAGAATGGAGATTTTACGGCGGAATCCTTTTCGATTTTGGAATTTGATTTTGATGTTAATTGTTGGTTTTTATTACTTTAAATAAAAAATAATTAAGAAAATGGCGAGGAAGATAATAACTCTGTTGTTTGTTTTGGCGACTTTGGCGCATGCGCAAAATAAAAAGTTTGCGGGAGTTTTGGATTTTGACAATGTAATCGCATTTCAAAAAACGGTAGCGGATTTTAACTTAAGGAACGAGAAAAATGCGCGAATGAAAAAATCCGTTCCTTTGGCTGCGGTTCTTTCCGCGGCTTTGCCGGGAGCGGGACAGTTTTATAACGGGGATTATCTCAAAAGCGCTCTTTTCCTAACGGCTGAAGCCGCCGCTATTGCCGTCGGTGTCATTTATGATAAAAAAGGAGACGACCAAACGGCTTTCTTCGAAAATTATGCTAATCAGCATTGGTCCGTAGCCCGATATGCGCTGTGGACAATTACAAATCTTTCGACTTTGAACGGTAGTCTTAATCCCGATGATTATTCCGATTTGTTCCTTGACGAAGCAAAAACTCGCGTCAATTGGGACGTGTTGAACAGATTGGAAAGTGATATAGGCGGATATTATTCGCATCAGCTTGCCCGATTCGGAGAACAGCAATATTACGAGATGATAGGGAAATATCCCCAGTTTAATCCGGGTTGGGACGATTTCGGCGACGAGCATACGCCTTTCAAATATGGCGACGACGTAACCCCGCATTATCATTATTATTCCGATTTGCGCGGGAAGGCGAACGAGTTTTATAACGTAATGCACACCGCTGTTGTAATCGTAATTGTAAACCATGTCTTGAGTGCGGCGGAATCCGCATGGAGCGCAAGCAGATTCAACAAAAGAATAGAAAGCAAAGTAACTTTGCGGAAAGCTAATTTGGGCTTTGCTTATTTTTATTATCCCGAATTAAATATTAAGGTGAACTTTTAAAATGAAATTGCCGTTGGTTGTAATTGTCGGAAGACCGAACGTGGGTAAATCCACCCTTTTTAACCGTCTGACCAAGAGCAAGAGTTCGATTGTGGACGATGTTAGCGGCGTTACGCGGGACCGTGTTTACGGAGAGGTGGAATGGAACGGTAAACGTTTTGAATTGATTGATACGGGCGGTTATGTCCCCGATTCCGACGAGCTTTTCGACGCCGCCATACGCGAGCAAATTGATATTGCAATCAACGAGGCGGATGCTATTATTTTCCTCGCCGATGCTAAAAGCGGAGTTACGCCCATTGACGAGGAAATCGGGAAAAGATTACATGCCTCGCGTAAACCGGTTTTTGTATTGGTTAATAAAGCGGATAATCCGGAAATCGGAATGAACGCCGCGGAGTTTTATGGATTGGGTCTAGAACGTGTTTATGATATTTCCGCTCTCCACGGCAGGAACTTGGGCGACTTTCTCGATGAACTTGTTTCTATTTTGAATATCCCCGAAGAGATTACTCGCGAGGATAAAAGGCTTAGAATTGCAATTGTCGGGAAACCGAACGTAGGGAAATCCTCTCTTACCAATTCGCTTTTGGGATATGACCGCAGTATAGTTACCGATATTCCGGGCACCACTCGCGACAGCGTCGATTCCGTGCTGAAATACTACGGCGAGGAAATTGTTCTTGTGGATACCGCCGGTTTAAGAAAAAAATCGAAGATAAGAGAAAACATCGAATTTTATTCCACCGTGCGAACGCTCCGAGCTTTGGCTAATTCCGACGTGGCGATTATTATGATTGACGCTCAAGCGGGAGTGGAAAAACAGGATTTGAGAATTGTTGAGGAGGCTGTCCGAAGACGCAAAGGAATAATAATTGCCGTTAATAAATGGGATTTGATTGAAAAGGATTCCAATACCGCCGCCCGATTCGAAAAGGAGATAATCGAAAAATTGGGTCCCGTAAATTATGTGCCCGTTATATTCGTCTCCGCCTTGACAAAACAGAGGATTTTTAAGCTGATAGATTTGGCAAAGAAAGTTCAAGCCGAGAGAAAGAAGAAAATAGAAACCAGCGTTTTGAACGATGCCATATTGCCCGAATTGGCGAAGACTCCGCCTCCCGCCACTCCTACGGGTAAGGAGGTTAAAATCAAATACTTGACGCAAGTGGGGGAAAAATACCCTATTTTTCTCCTTTTTGCTAATAATTCCAAATACATTCCCGATTCATACCGCCGCTTCGTGGAAAGAATAATTAGAGAAAAGTTCGGCTTTAGCGGCGTTCCCCTGACATTGACGTTCAAAGATAAATAGAGCAAAGGGCATGGAGCATGGGGAAATTACTCTTTGCTCTTAGCCCCATACTCCTTGCACTTATCGGAATGGGGCACAAGAACAAAAAGACTTTTCCCGTCTCGTCTAATTGGTTATTTTTAAACCGACTATTTGAAAAAATTCGGAGGCGGAAATGGCTATTCAAACAATTAATCCCACCACTGAGGAAACGGTAAAGACTTTTGAAGAATTTTCACACGAAAAGGTAAATGAGATAATCGCCTCGACTCATAAAGCATTTCTTGACTGGCGAGAGACAAGTTTTACGGAAAGAGCGGAACTTATGCACAAGGCTGCGGATATTCTGAGAGAACGAAAACGCGAGCTCGGAGAAATCATGACGCTTGAGATGGGCAAGCCGATTAAACAGGCAATTGCCGAAGCCGAAAAATGCGCATGGGTGTGCGATTATTATGCGGACAACGCCGAGAAAATACTTAGCGAGGAAAAAATTGAAACGGATGCCACCGAAAGCTACGTGCGTTTTGACCCTTTGGGTGTTGTTCTTGCCGTTATGCCGTGGAACTTCCCTTTCTGGCAAGTCTTCCGATTTGCGGCTCCGGCTTTGATGGCGGGCAATGTGGGAATTTTAAAGCATGCTTCAAATGTCCCGATGTGTGCCGAGGAAATTGAAAACATCTTTCGGCAGGCGGGCTTTCCCGATAACGTTTTCCGAAATTTGATTATAAGCTCCAAGATCGTGAAGGAAGTAATCGATAACCCTCTCGTAAAAGCCGCCACTTTGACCGGCAGCGAGAACGCAGGACGTAACGTGGCGGAACGCTCGGGTAGAAATCTCAAGAAAACCGTTATGGAATTGGGAGGAAGCGACCCATTTGTTATTCTGGAAGATGCGGATTTGGAAGAGGCAAGCTCCGTCGCCGTTACGGCTCGCATGATTAATAACGGACAAAGCTGTATTGCCGCCAAACGCTTTATCGTGGTGGACACGGTTTATGATGAATTTTTGCACCTCTTTACGGAGAAAATGAAAGCCGTTAAAGTCGGGAATCCCATGGAAGAAGAAACCGAATTGGGACCTTTGGCACGAAAAGATCTGATGTTGGAACTTCATGAGCAAGTGAAAGACTCGATAAATAAAGGTGCCGAGGCTATCATAGGAGGCAAACCCTTGGAGGGTAAAGGATATTTTTATCCCGCTACGGTTTTGATTAATGTCAAACCGGGCATGCCCGCTTATGAGGAGGAACTATTCGGTCCCGTCGCAGCGGTAATTAAAGCCAAGGACGAAAGTGACGCAATAAGAATTGCCAACGATTCCGCTTTCGGATTGGGCGCTTCTTTATGGACAAAAGATGTGGAGAAGGCTAAGCGACTTGTGCCTAAGATTGAATCTGGGTCCGTTTTCGTGAACGGACTTGTGAAATCCGATCCTCGCTTGCCTTTCGGAGGAATTAAACTTTCCGGCTACGGCAGGGAGCTTTCGCACTACGGAATTAAGGAGTTCGTGAACATTAAAACCGTTTGGCTCAAGTATTAGCGAGTTTTTTGGAACCTTTTGGGATTCGAAATGGTAATAATTTATTATCTTAACGGATAAGAAATTAAGATGAGGTGAGTAATGTTTAAAGCGGGAAAGATGATTGTCGTGGGAGACAGAGTGCTTATAAAACCCGAATCGGATATGCAAAAAACGAACTCGGGATTGTATCTTCCGCCCAACGTAAGGGAAAAGGAAAAAGTGCATGCGGGCTACGTGATAAAAGTGGGACCGGGTTATCCTTTGGCGGCTCCTACGGACGACGAACCATGGAAACCACAAAAGGAAACAAAATATATTCCTCTCCAGGCTCAAGAAGGAGATTACGCCTTATATCTTAAACGCGATGCGGTCGAAATTGAAATCGACGGTGAAAAAATGGTAATCGTTCCCCAAAGCGCCATACTGCTTTTGCTTAGGGACGAGGAGCTTTTCGAGTAAACTTTTCCGATTTGAATTTAGACCGATTCGCCCTGTGCGAATCGGTTTTTTTATAGGAGAAAAAAGGATGAACATAGAACAGTCGTTTTTGGAATTTGTGGAGCGGTATGAGAGCGATATAGCTCCGCTGTTTAAAGAACTTAACGAAATTTATTTCCGCGCCAGTGTTTCGGGAAATTCGGAGGACTATCAAAAGGCGGCGGAACTTGAGCTGAGAATATCCGAGTATCATTCGGATAAGGAAAAATTCAATTATCTGAAAAGGGTTAAAGATGACCCGAATTTGAAAGAGAAAATACTAAAACGGATTTCGACTTTACTGTATAATGCTTTTGCTCGTCATCAATACGAGAAGGAGCTACTGCAACAAATCATTGGACTCTCGAACGAATTGGAGAGAAAATATTCCGTCTTTCGTGCCAAGGTGGATAACGAAGAAATTTCCGATAATGTTATCGATGAAAAATTAGCGACAACAACGGACTCCTCCGAAGCCGAAAAATTTTGGAAAGCATCCAAGCAAATAGGACGGGAAGTGGCGAACGATGTAATTCGACTTGCCAAACTTCGTAACAAGGCGGCGCGACAATTGGGGTTTGAGAATTATTTTCAAATGAGTTTGGAACTTGACGAATTGAATGTAAACTTTCTGATTCGCCTTTTCGACGATTTAGACAAACGCATTTCCCCGACTTTCGAGAAATTGAAGGCGGAAATGGATGAAAAGCTTTCCGAGAGGTTTAAAATAGCAAAAGAAGATTTGAAGCCGTGGCATTACGGCGATAGATTCTTCCAAAGCGGGCCCAAGCTTTTCGATTTGGATTTCGATTCGTTCTACGAAGAACAAAACATTGAAAAATTAACACGGGATTACTACGACAGCATAGGCTTGAACATAGACGATTTGCTTGCAAAAAGCGATTTATATGAAAAGCCGGGCAAGTATCAACATGCCTATTGTACAAATATTGACCGCGAAGGCGATGTGAGAGTGTTATGCAACATAAAGCCTAATCATCGTTGGATGAGCACAATGTTGCATGAATTCGGACATGCGGCATATGATAAATACATTTCGAGAAAACTGCCGTGGATATTGCGCGAACCCACTCATATCTTTACAACCGAAGCTATAGCAATGCTTTTCGGACGCATGGCTTCAAACATCGATTTTATTGAACATTTGACCGGTAAAAAAATCGCCAGTGAAATGTTTATAGCTGAATCCTCCAAAGCTTTGCGGAGCGAGCAATTGATTTTCTCCAGGTGGGTTCAGGTCATTTTCAGATTTGAAAAAGCAATGTACGAAAACCCGGATGCAAACTTGAATTCACTTTGGAACGGTCTGGTCAAAAAATACCAAATGTTAAATTTACCGGAGGAGCGTGACGAACCGGATTGGGCGGCAAAAATTCATGTGGCGCTTTACCCCGCTTACTATCAAAATTACATGCTCGGGGAACTCTTGGCTTCTCAGCTTTATTTTTATATTAAAGACAAAGTTTTGCATTCCACAAATCCTTATCCCAGTTTTTACGGTGAGAAGAAAACCGGTGAATATTTAAAAAACCTTTTCTTTTCCTACGGTAGCCTTTTGCCGTGGAACGAATTGATTTCCACTGCTACGGGAGAGGAGCTAAATGCCGGTTACTATCTGAAACAGTTCGTAATATAAATATTATTATTTTTTTAGATTTGAAACGGAGTTTATACAAATAAAGGTAATAAAATGATAGACAAAGAACTTTTGGAAATTCTGGTTTGCCCCGTATCCGGTGCGGAATTGGTTCTGGACGGCGAATATTTGGTTTCGACGGATAAAGAAACGCGTCGGCGTTATCGAATAGAGGACGGAATCCCCGTTATGCTCGTTGAGGAATCCGAAGTGCTGGATATGGAAACGTGGAAAGAGATAATGAAAAGACACGGAAAAGATTCGGAATGATTTTTCATCTTTAATTGCGTGATTAATCTGTGATTATTAAAGAAGCCCCGGATGAGATACAAAACTATTTGCACGATGCGGCTAATTATCGCGGCATGTGCGAGAAAGTTTTTATTCCCGAATCCGCGGAGGAATTGCGCCGATTAGTCGAAGATGCGAACAAATATGGCATTAAATTAACCGTCGCAGGCAATGGCACGGGATTAACAGGAGGACGAGTTCCGGAAGGAGGCGCAGTTGTTTCGACGGAAAAGCTCAATAATATCAAGGAATTTAAGGATGCAACGTTCACGGCAGTCGCGGAGGCGGGAGTCCTCTTAAACGATTTTCAATCGGAAGCCTCCCGACGAAACTTGCTATATCCCCCCGACCCTACGGAAACAAATTGTTTTATAGGAGCAACCATTGCCAACAATTCTTCCGGAGCAAAAACATTTAAATATGGAGCCACACGGAATTTCGTAAATAAATTAAAAATTGTTTTGCCGACGGGCGATACTCTAACACTCCGCCGAGGCGATTTCCTCGCGGAAAATTATTCGTTGAAATTGAAAACCGATTCCGGCGAGAGGATTGTGGTTGAAATTCCACGATACAAAATGCCTCGCGTTAAAAATGCCGCAGGATACTTTGCCATGCGGGACATGGACGCCGTCGATTTATTCGTGGGTTCGGAAGGAACATTGGGAATAATTGTAGAAGCCGAATTGCGCCTTGTAAGGAAACCCTCGCGATTCCTTTCCGCCGTTATCTTTTTCGACGATGAGGAGAATGCACTTGATTTTATTGAAGAAGCGCGCTTACGTTCTCGTAAGACGTTGCCACTTAAGGACGAAATTAAAATCGATGCTCTGGCATTGGAATTTTTCGATCAACGAGCTTTGACATTCTTGAGAGAAGATTTCCCTTCTGTTCCCCAAGCGGGCGCCGCGGTTTGGTTCGAGCAGGAAATAGAAAGCGAGGAAGATAAAGTAATTGAAGAATGGTTGGAATTAATAGGGAAATATAACGGCGACGAGCAGAATTCTTGGTTGGCAGCGGACGAGAAGGACAGAAACAAGTTCAAGCATTTCCGACATGCGCTTTCTTCTAAGATAACGGAATTTATCGCTTCGCAAGGACAAATGTTGAAGGTGGGAACGGATACCGCCGTTCCGGATGATAAATTCAAGGAGTTTTATTTTTATTCCAAAAACTTGGTTTTAAATTCGGGTTTGAGATTTGTTAATTACGGACATTTCGGTAATTCGCACATGCATTTGAATATGCTGCCGCGGAATAAAGCGGAATTGGAAAAAGCGAAAAAACTTTACGAGGACATTTGTCGCAAGGCGGTACGCTTGGGCGGTACGGTTTCCGCCGAACACGGTATCGGAAAATTAAAACGGAAATATTTGTTGATAATGTATGGAGAAAAAGGGGTAAGCGAGATGGCAAAGGTTAAGAAAATTTTGGACCCTAATCTCATACTTAACATAGGAAACATTTTCGAGGAGAGATTTTTGCATTGAAGCGAACCATTCTTTTCATATTGCTCATGGCGGGAATAATCGTAGCCCAGGATAGAAATCTCTCGAAAAACATTTATCGATTGGGTAAAAGCTACGAAGCCGCGGGAAAGCTTGAAAAGGCGGAGGAAATTTATACGGAGCTGTTTACCAAAGAACCATGGAACGAGGAATATTTTAAAGCGCTGAACAATATTTATTTGAAAGAAAAAAAATACAAGGCGTCAATAAATTTACTGCAAACAAGATTGAAAACACACCCGAAGGACCCTAATATTTACGGGCTTTTGGGAACTTCCTATTACGTTTCCGGCGATTATTCCAAGGCTTTCAAGGTTTGGGATTCGGCAATCAAGGCTTGGAGCGATAACTCTTCCGTTTACCGTTTGATTGCCAATTATGCCCTCGAAAACAGAGCTTTTGAAAAGGCGATTGAAATTCTAAAAAAGGGAGCCAAAAGATTTAAATCGAACATTCTTTTTGCGTACGACTTGGCAACCCTTTATTCCATGACCATGAAATTCGGAGAAGCCACGGACGAATATTGTAAAATACTTTTGCGGAGTCCAAGTCAATTGAGTTTCGTGAAAAGCAGAATATCTTCCTTTCTCAATAGTCATGGGGCTTTCGAAGCGAGCATTGCCGTTGTACGCAGATATTTCGAGGATTTCGGAAAAACCGAATTTCTGGATTTGTGGGTTTTCCTCTTGACTCAAAAAAAAGAATTTTCCCAAGCGTTCGAACTCGTAAAAAAACTGGACGAAATGCTGAACGCGGGAGGGGGTAGGATTTTTGCCTTCGCGGAAAACGTTTTCCGTGAGAAGAATTATAAAATTGCGACAAAAGCCTTTGAATATTTGATTGATAATTATAAAGACTCTCCCTTCAAACCTAAAGCTGAATTGCGTTACGCCGAAAGCAAGGAACATTTATTGGCGGGAAAAATCAAGCCGGTAAGCCCTTTCCTTGCGGACTTTCTTGTTTCTCCGATTCGGGATGAAAAATCTGTGAAGGAAATTATTGCCTATTATTCCGAAGTCGCTAAAAGCGGATATGGAGCGAACATTAAAGGCGAAGCGCTTTTTAGAATTGCATCCGTTTATGAAAATTATTTGAGAGACTTTAATGAAGCCGAAAAGTTTTATGCCAAAATAATCAAGGAATTTCCCTATCTGAACATCGCTTCCCGGGCTATGTTGAAAATCGCTTTACTTAAAATTCGGCAAGGCGATATTGAAAGCGCCAGACGTAAGCTCGACGAATTGCTTAAGAAAAAAAATATCTCCGAAGATATAAAGAACAAAGCTTATTACAGCCTGGCGGAAATACGTTTTTGGCAAGGACAATTTGCTCGCGCGTCGGACTTGCTTAAGAAAATCACAAAAAATTTAAGTAATGACGAAGCGAACGATGCTCTTGAGCTAGAGCTCCTTTTGAATGTATTCGCCAAGGATTCCCTGCATTTTGCAAAGTTCGCTCGCGGCAAGTATTTTTCCGTCGTGGGCAAATATGATTCCGCCGCAAAATATTTTGATTCCCTCGCTACCAACGAAAACCTTTTCGGACTTAAAGACATTGCCGAGTATGAACTTGCCAAGGTTAGATTATTGGAGGGAAATATTCCCGTGGCAACGAAAATTTTGCAAGATTTTATTAACAAAGGGAATACGGTTCTGTTCAAAGACAAAGCGCTGTTTTTATTGGCTCAGATAAATGAATATGTTATAAAAAATCGGCGAGAAGCACTCAGGTTTTACTCCCTCTTACTTGAAAAATTCCCCCACTCATTATATTTTGAAACTTCCAGAGAAAAAATTAATTCACTACAAGGATTTTAATGGATCAGAAAGATAAAAGAAAAGAAGAACCCCGTTGCTCCTTTTGCGGACGGAAGAGTAGCGAAGTTAGCGGCATGGTCGCAGGTCCCGATGTCTATATATGCGATATTTGTGTTCGCACGAGCTTCGAAATATTGAAGTCCAGCGTCCCCGCTATTCAGAAAAAGAGAATTACTCGCGAGCTACCGACTCCGAAGGAAATAAAGAAAAGTTTGGACGAGTACGTTATCGGGCAGGAACACGCCAAAAAGGTCCTTTCCGTAGCGGTTTATAATCATTATAAAAGAATTAAAGCTGACGATCCGTTTGTGGGTATGGAGGATGTCGATATAGAGAAAAGTAACGTTCTACTTGTGGGACCTACGGGTGTGGGCAAAACTCTTATAGCGCAAACGTTGGCTAAGATTCTGGATGTTCCTTTTGCCATTGCGGATGCAACAACCTTGACGGAAGCCGGTTACGTGGGCGATGATGTGGAAACGGTGCTGGTTCGCCTGCTCCAAGCGGCGGATTATAATCTCGAACGCGCTCAAAAAGGAATAGTTTACATCGATGAAATCGATAAAATCGCCAGGAAGAGCGAAAGCACTTCAATAACTCGCGATGTTTCCGGTGAGGGCGTTCAACAGGCATTGTTGAAAATTTTAGAAGGCACGGTTGCCGGTGTACCCCCGCGCGGCGGACGTAAACATCCCGAGCAAAGTCTCATAAACGTCGATACCAAAAACATTCTTTTCATTTGCGGGGGCGCTTTCGACGGCATAGAACCCATAATCGAACGACGCAACAATAAAAACCCGATCGGCTTTGGAGGCGAGGCGAAGGTCAATCTTAACGACAGAGACGAACTGTTGAAGCTAATTCAGCCGGAAGACCTTGTTAAATACGGATTGATTCCCGAACTTGTGGGACGTCTGCCTGTAATTGCCCCCCTGCATTCCTTGGACGGCGAAGCTTTGAAAAATATCCTTACGAAACCGAAAAATGCGATTATCAAACAGTTTAAGAAGTTGTTCTTGATGGAAGGTGTCGAGTTGGAATTTGACCCGCTGGCATTGGATGCGATAGTCAATAAAGCAATAGAAAGAAAGACAGGAGCGAGAGCCTTGCGTTCCATCGTGGAGGACATCCTATTGGATATTATGTATGAATTGCCGAACTTGGAAAATGTGGAAAAATGTTTGATTACAAAAGATACGGTGGAAAAAGGCGCTTCGCCCATTTACATCGAGGCGGATAGGAAATCCGCATAGAATGTTTTGCCGAGCCGAAACGAGAGTTTCGGCTTTTTTATTTTAATTTTTTTATCTCGTCATATCGAAAACAACTTACCACGTGATCGTTGACCATGCCCACGGCTTGCATGAAAGCATAGCATATCGTACTACCCACAAAGGTGAATCCGCGGCTTTTCAAATCTTTACTCATGGCATCCGATTCTTTTGAAGTGGCGGGTATTTCTTCGTCCCTTTCCCAATTATTATGAATCGTTTGATAGTCCACAAATTGCCAAATGTATTTATCGAAGCTCCCGAATTCTTCCACTATTTTTAGGAAAGCCTTGGCATTGTTAATGGCGCTCTTAATTTTCTGTCTGTTGCGAACAATTCCCGGATTGCCCAGCAACTCTTCTATTTTCCTTTCACCATAAGAGGCGACCTTTACGGGGTCAAAGTAATCGAATGCACGTCGGTAGTTCTCCCTTTTTCTCAAAATTGTAATCCAGCTCAGTCCTGCTTGAGCGCCGTCCAGGACCAAAGTTTCGAACAGCTTTTTGTCGTCGTGGACCGGCACGCCCCATTCTTCGTCGTGATATTTAACGTATAGCGGGTCATCGCCACACCAGCTACATCTAATTAGGCTTTCCTCGGCGGACATGTTGTTTTTATTTGCTCCCGAATGTTTTATTTTTGTAAAGATTATTTTTGATGAAAAACCAAAAACAAAATAAGGAGAACATGACATGAAAATCAATCGTTATGAGGACATTTCACAAATAGATAAGGAGGCGAAAAAGGATTATATCGACAGACATTCGGCATTCGTCCATTGCGAAAAGACAGCGAAAAAAGGCGAAAAATTCAAAGTAAAAGTTAAAGTGGGAGATGAATATTCACATCCCGATGATTTCGATCATTACATTGCATATGTTCAGCTTTGGGACGGAGAAACATTTTTGGCACAGGCAACTTTCGTAGCCGGAGCTTTGGGAAATCAATCGAATCAGGTCGAGGTGGACTTTTATATTGTTCCCACAAAGAAGAAAATGAAATTGACCGCTATGGCTTATTGTACGAAGCACGGGTTGTGGCAAAGCGAAGAAGTTGAAGTTGAAGTCGTTGAATGAATACCTGGATTTTTAGAAACTAAAGAACTTTTACGCACTTCATAAATCTTGGCTGTTGCCGAAAGAACTTTTTAAGGAGTATCCAAAGGGGAAAATCCCCTTTGGATATTTTTATTTTACCGTATCCTTTTTATTCCCAGCCTGTTGACTTGTGAATTTTTTCTCCAGCAAGGATTTTGCACGGTATTGGTTAATCAGTGTTTGAACGGATTTGTCATCAGGTCGCACGGCTTGCAAGCGTTGCAAGACTTTGATAAATTTATCGTACTCGTGCAAATTGTCGTAAATGGTTTTAAGTAAATAATACGGGTTATAATCGCCGTAAATATTTTCCGGATCTTCGTCGAGTTTTTGAAGGGCGATTTTTTCTATTTCCCTCGCCATTTTCAGATAGGTTTTCTTATCTCCCGCTTGGAAATAAATGTTCGATATGTCGCTTAACAATCTATAATCCATCGGTATCAATTTGCGAGGAATTTTTTCTTCCATTTTATCGAGCGTGGCTTTTGCCATTTCCTTATCGTGCTTGGCGTAGAGATAATAAAGCGAAAGACGTATGAAAGCGTTCCGATAGTTCATCGTTAAACGTTTATGATTGTCGTTAAGGAAAATGGTCGAATCGTTCAAGCCGCGGAACTTGAAACCGGGCTTGTAAGAACGACTGAAACCCTTCGGCTCGTTGAAGAGTTGCTCGTGCATTATTTTTTCATCTATTGCGCTATAATAATTGCCCGTTTTGAACGGCATTACACGGAAAGCAAGCCCTTCCATCTTCAAGTAAGCGTTTAATCCTATTTTGCTATTGTCCGAACAAGTAACGGCAAAGTATATAGGACGTTTCCAGCGATTCGTTTTAATTATGTCAAGAACCATAAGGTCCTGAGTGCGGACGGCTTTGATATTGCCGAACGTAGCGGTGTTTTTCATCAACCACGTGATTTCGCCTTTTTTGATGATGGAAGAATCCGTTACTCCGAATTCAGCATAAACTTCCTTCGGTACTTTTATGCTCATTTTCTTGGGCTGCCAACGCATAGGTCCCAGCCTGCTTATTTCCAAATCGGAATACGAAATGGGAACCTCCGGCGTACCGAATGGTCTTTCATGCTTGAGCTGTTTGATATACCAATCGGTATTGAGCAAACTTAAATTAGCTATGCGTACGTCACGGCGAATGCCTTCCACATTTTGCAAATACCACAAAGGGAAAGTATCGTTATCACCGTTTGTGAATAAAATTGCATTAGGCTTTACGCTTTGTAGCAAATTGTAAGAATAATCCCAAGGAACAAAATTACGCGAACGGTCATGGGTAAACCAGTTGGTTCGCGCCATGTTATACGGAACGAATATGATAGCAAAAAGCAAAACGCCGTAATAAACGGGTTTCATTATTCCCTTGTTCTTCAGCGTTTCCGTTACAATATCGAGTGTACCTTTCACTCCCAATGCAATCCAAAGAGAATAAACGAAGAACGCTCCCACATAGAAATAATCCCGTTCTCTGGGCTGTGGCTGTTGCTGGTTCTGATAAAAAGCCGTCAGGTAACCGAGAAAAATAAACATCACCAAAAAGACGGATGCCATTTTCCAATCTTTTTTGAAATGGTAGTAAAGTCCCAACAAACCGAAAAGGAATGGAATATAAAAAAGCTGTGTCCATTTAACACCGGCATCTTGAACGGTGCTTTCTCTTCCTATGTAGTTCCAGAAAAGATAGCGGTGAAACATGTGTTGCATTTGGTAACGCAAAAGGAAATCGAGGTCGCTTGTATAATTTGTATAAATACCTTGTTGATGCGGTTCTTGGGAAAACCGCCTTTTGAACATCGGGAAATCCCCGTATTGTTCACGGTTCAGATAGGAAACAAGGGTTTTCAGGTCGCGCGGGTCGTTAAGATTTATGGGGGGATTTTCGTTTGCACGAATAATAATCATAATGTATGTCGTATAACCTATCAGGATAAGCAAAAGAGCTTTTCCCGCAAGCGCCACGGTTTCCTTGTTTTCTTTATGTCCCCAGCGAATAATGTAACCGAGGAGAGCGAAAATCAATATCAAAACCACAGCTCCAATAAAAGTATTGTCGCCCCCGATGGCTCTCAAAAAATTAGGTAAGTATTTGACCACGCCCGGGTAAACGATAATTAGCGCGACACCACCGAAGATAATGGGGATATAAAAAGAGTTTTTGGTAAATATTTTTTTCCAAAAAGCTCCCATATAGATGGCGCTTATGATTATAAAAACCCACACGAAACGGCTATCCACCGCCTGATATTGTTCGGGAGAAGGCGGGGTGGTATCCGTAATGGCGCTCCACATCGCCATGAAAACGACCAAAATTATCGCCGCATGTCCCAGAAAAATATAAGCGGTTCTCTTTAATTCTTCTTCATCTCCCAAGGCGTATTTTTTGAAAACGATTACCATTACAATAGGAACGATTGCCAAGACCGCCATCAAATGGACGCCTGTGGCGAGTCCGATCAGATAAGCAATCATTATTAAATATTTTTCGCTGTCAGGCTGTTCCGCCTTTTCCACCCAAACCATAAGAAGCCATGTAACAAGGGCAATAAAAAAGGTAGAGGAAGCATAAACCTCGGCTTCCACGGCGTTGAACCAGAAGGTATCGGCAAAAGCCAAGGAAAGTGCACCTATCGCCGCGGAAAGATAAATGCCGATTGCTTCCAGCATGGAACGATTTTCTTTTTTCGAAAAATGTTCTATTACCCGTACGGCTGTAAGATAAAGAAGCAATATTGCAAAGGAGCTGGTAAGAACGGAAATTGTATTTACTCTAAGCCCTATATTGGCGACAAAAGGAATCATTGAAAGTACCCGTCCTACAATTAGAAAAAACGGGGTTCCGGGCGGATGTGGAACTTGCAATAAATACGAGGAAGAAATAAATTCTCCGCAGTCCCAAAAAGAGACCGAGGGCTGAACGGTAGAAAAATAAGTGAACGCCGCAATAAGGAAAACAATAAAGCCTATAATCTTGTGAAGTCTGGATTGTGTCATTATTTCACCACAATAGTTATTGAAAATTTATTTTTTGAAAAGGTCGTCCAAATTGGGTTTGGGACGATTTACATAATATTTTTCGTATAGCTTTTTGAGACGGGCGAGGGAAAGAGAATCCAAATCCTCATCGTCAATGTGCCGCTTTTTCAACATTTTGTAATCTTCCAATTCTTTGGGCTCGAATTTCCTCTCGAATCTCTTTAGAGCCTCGAAATACTTTTTCTGTTCTCTGTAACTCATTCTTCTGAACCTTTGCTTACCCGAATAATTCAAAAACTAAAATATATTAAATTTTTTTGATTCCTTTTGTTATCTTTCGATAAATTTTCCTTCTTGAGTTCTAAAAAACAAACGGAAAGTTTTACAGAATGGAACAGCCATTGGTTTCAATAATTTTACCAACTTACAACAGAGCGAAATTACTCCCCCGAACGTTGGAATCGGTCTTGGGACAGAGTTATTCGAATTGGGAGCTCATTGTTGTCGATGACGGCAGCGAGGACGAAACCCCGAAGGTGTTGGAAAGTTTTGCCCGAAGGCACGGCGCTATCTTCTTCTTCCGGAAACCGCATTCGGGAGTGGCTACCACTTTGAATTTCGGTTTGAAACTCGCTCGGGGAAAGTTCGTTACCTTTCTTGGCAGCGACGATGAATACTTACCGCCTCATTTGGAGTTACGCGTAAAGTTTATGAAAGCCCACTCGGATATAGATTTAATTCACGGCGGAATTAAGATTGTGGGAAATCCTTACGTACCGGATAAACGGGACGCCTCAAAGAAAATTCATCTTAAGTATTGCATTATAGGCGGAACCTTTTTCGGAAAGAGAAATGTCTTCTTAAAATTGGGAGGCTTTAGGAATATCGCCTACAGCGAGGATTCCGATTTCTTCGAAAGAGCGAAAAAGATTTTTACCATTCAAAAAGTCGAATACCCCACGTATGTTTATTATCGTAATGTCCCCGACTCCGTATGCAACACGATTGGCGTTTAAATACTGTATTTTTCAAGTATATCGGGTGGAATACGAACCGGGCGCCCGTTTTTTGTTGATATCATTGTAAAAACAGCGTTGCCTTCCGCGGCAATCTTCTTGTTTTCACCTTTTAGTATCCAATAGTTAAGAAAAACCTGAGCGCCCTTTGCGCCGGTTATTTGAGCCTTAACTATTACTTTGTCTCCCAACATTATGGCTCTTTTGTAATTAATGTTAATAGTAGAAGCGACCCACGTGAAACCTCTTTCCAAAAAGCTTTCCATCGACATACCATAATTTTTTTTCATCTGAATATAGCGTGCCGTTAAAAGGTAATCCAAGTATTTGGAATAATGAACGTGATTGTTCATGTCGATATCGTCCGGTCGCACAAAAATTTCCGTTTCGAATGCGGAAAATTCCATAATCATCTCCTTTGCAATTATATAATTTTACCAGTCAACGTCATCTCTCAAAATTGGCATGGTCATACATCGAGCTCCACCGCCGCCCCGGGAAAGTTCGGAGCCTTGAATTGTAATAACCGTTTTCTTGTCGAAATTCACCGTTGCTTTCCCTTCTATCAAATCCGCGGCACGAATTGTCTCGAATCCTTTCTTGTTTAATTCTTCGATTGTGTGAACGTTTCGCTCGTAGCCTATGATGACGCCAGGCGAAACCGCAAAGAAATTCGCACCGCTGTGCCATTGTTCTCTCTCCTGTATCCATAGGTCCTGGCTACCGCCGCAATAAATCGGTTCCAAATCCGTCCCATTGCGACGCAGAGCTTCCAAAAGATTTTTCCTCTCGCTTATTTTTTCGACCTTACCGTTATCCACGATTATTTCAAAGGTTCTATAATTATGAGGATTCATCAGTAACGGCTCGTAAATCATGCAGGCGTCTTTGTCCAGCATAGTGAAAACCATATCCAAATGTATGAAAGACTCGGGCGAATGGGGAAGCTCCTGCACTATGATGGTTTTTCTTTCCTTGAGCTTTTTGAAATGCTCGACGATGAAATCTACACCGGAGGGTGTGGTTCGTAAGCCGTTTCCAACCAACAACAGATTTTCTTTTATTACGATTAAGTCCCCACCCTCAATGCTTAAAGAGGGATCGGGAGAATCGATGGGCTTAAGAATATCGGCTTGAAATTCGGGGTGAAATTCGAAAATGGTTTCCATTATCAACGATTCTCTTTCCCGAACCTTGTTAGCCGGTTTTGCTACGAGAACATGGTCGTAAAGAGAAGCGGAAGCATCGCGAGTGAAAAAGAAATTGTGAAGAGGTTGCAGAGCAAAACGTTCCTCGCTTAAAAATTTTGTGTAACTGTCTCTAATCAATGGCACGCCTTCTATCATTTGCTTTGCCAATTCTTTCGAGTCCAGCGTAAGAAGATAATCCATTAAACATTCGCTTTCTTCCCTGCTGCATATTCTATTTATCAAATATTTTTTTGCTTCGTGATTTTCCAATACGTTTTCTAATAATTCGGAAACTTCGAAGGTTCTTGTCAATTTGTTCAGAACGTCCAAGAACTCACGATATTCACGGCTGATTACCGAGAGATTCAGAATGTCGCTATAGAGAGCCTTTTCCGCATGCATTGGAGTCATGTTCTCTATTTCCGCTCCCGGGAAGTGAATAATTACATATTGTAATTTCCCTATCTCCGAATTTATTTTCACTTTCATTTTTCGCTCCGTTGTTTTTGACTTTATCTCAAGATATTAACCGTAATGTTCGACGGATATTTTTTCGAGTGATAAACCCTATTGAATGTCTTTACAAAATCTTTTTCGTTTGCTTCGTAAATATTGGTGAACGTTTGAGGATTTCTGTCGAAAAGGGGAAACCAACTGCTTTGAATCTGTATCATTATTTTGTGTCCCTTGACAAACGTGTGGCAAATATCCATTAATTGAAAATGTATCTTTTCGATTTTGCCGGGGACGAAGGGCTTGGGATTATCGTAGTCGTAACGATAACGACCCCGGAAAATATCCGCACGAATCAGCATTTGATAATTTCCCATTTTAATTTTATTGGGATTGGGCGAAGGGTCTTTTGCCGTATCGGGGAATACATCAATCAATTTAACCACCCAATCGGCGTCCGTACCGGAAGTGGATACGAAAAGATTGACATCTATGGGTCCCGCTACCGTCAAATCTTTTTGAAGAGGTTGGGACTCGTAAACGAGAACATCGGGGCGACGCGATGCAAAGCGCTGGTCCTCGACGGGATACGTTTTGTTGTAAAAAGCGCGGGCATCCAGAATTCTTGCCGTATACGGAACCGGCCGTTGCGGGTCGCTGATATATTCATCATAGGAAACTTCCGTATTTTCGGGGGCACTTCCCATTCTTAGATTTTGATTGGCATCGAGATAAAACTTTGTGGAAACAACGTTCGTCGGGGGCCACGAATCGAAGCGTAACCATTCGTTTTTCCCCGTTTCAAAAATCAAAGCTTCGGGTAAATCAAGCTTTCCCTTACCCTTCAAAAAATAGTTAAAGAAAGGGAGTTCGATTTTCTCGCGGTAAAATTTGCTTGTGTTTTCTTTAAAATTCATCTCCCCGTAAGATTCCACTTCACCTCTCGACCACGCTCCGTGTGTCCACGGTCCCATTACAAAAATATTGAAGATTCCAGGATTCTTTTTTTCGATTACCTCGTAAGTATGAATCGCTCCGAATAAATCCTCGCTATCGAACCAACCGCCTACGGTCATAACGGCGGTGCGAACGCTATCGAAATCGTAAAGCGTGCTTCTGCTTTTCCAAAATTCGTCATAGTTCGGATGTGCTACCACGCTATCCCAAAAGGCGATTCGGTGATGAAAATATTTCTTGTTTATATTCTTGAGAGAACCGAGACGAAGGAAAAAAGAATAGGCATCGGGAACGGGATAAGACGGGGGACGCGACCAATGTGTCGTCAAGGAATCCCTCGGCTGCCCGAAGACTTTGAAAAAATTGAATGTCAAAGGCAACGTAAGAGCTCCGTTGTGGTGCATGTCGTCGTCTAAAAACCAATCCATTATTGGCGCTTGTGGGGAAACGGCTTTTATTGCGGGATGCAAGGACATTGCGCCCATAGCGGCGTAAAATCCCGGATAGGATATTCCCCAAAGTCCCACTTTCCCGTTATTGTGAGGAATATGTTTTATTAACCACTCAACCGTGTCGTAAGTATCCGTGGCTTCGTCAATGTCTCCTTTTTTCTTGTGTTTAATAAAAGGACGCATGTTTACATATTTGCCTTCGGACATAAACTTGCCGCGAACATCTTGAAAGACGATAATGTATCCTTCCCGAACGAGGTGCATGTATGTTTTTAAACGATGTGTGAATTTGTTCTCCCCGTAAGGTCCTACGGAATAAGGTGTTCTCCAAAGCAGAATAGGATAATTCTTGGTGGTGTCTTTCGGAATATAGACGGATGTAAAAAGCCTAACCCCGTCTCTCATCGGTATGCGATATTCCCGCTTGTAATAATGTTCCGAGACTTTAAATTCCTGCCCGTACAAAACGGCGCTTTGGAATATGAAAAATACCATGAAAATCAAGAGCGTCTTTTTCATCTTTCGCATCCAAATATTTTTTGACTATCAAATTTACTAATTAAAAATCTCGTTTGGTAATTCGAACGGCATCAAGTCGATTTAATATACTCCACAACTGAAACTTAACTTGTTTTATCTCTTGAGGAAAAATTTTTCCCGTTTGCCTAACCTTTTTATTTTTTTGATTTTAACCTGATAGGTGGGTAAATTTCGAATCTGTATTTTGTTTTAGAATGTAATTTGGAGGAAAATCGGATTATGGGTATGATGTCCCGAATGAGAAACCTTGCTCCGTGGTTTATTATTACCGTCGGCGGTTTGTTTGTTCTGTTTATGGTTTTTTCGGACTCGAAAATCACGCAGATAATTACACGTCCCAGCCAAGATGTCGGTTATATTAACGGGGAACCTGTTACGTATCAAGAGTTTTCGAAAATTGTTGAGAATGCTCGCGAGAACAGAGTTAAACAAACCGGTAAGGATATTGATGAGAATCAAATGGATGCTTTTCGTGACCAAGTGTGGGATGCATTGGTTATGCAAAAGCTCGTCGAAGCCAAGATAAAGGAATATGGTATTGTTGTTACCGATGACGAGATTCGCGATGCACTTTTGGGACCCAATCCCCCGGCAGTAATCAAACAATATTTTATTGATTCCACGGGGCATTTCGATAGACAGAAATATTTGGAAGCCTTGCAAAATCCCAAAAATCGAGAGGCTGTTATTCAAACCGAAGATTTGGTGCGACAGCAAAAGTATCAGCAGAAACTCGAGGATATTGTAAACAATTCGGTTGTGGTGGGCGAAAACGAAATAAAGCGGAACTTTATTGACAACAACATAAAAATGTATGCTGATTATGTTTTTGTGAACTTGGTTACTATTCCCGACTCCGTTATCAAAATAACGGATGAGGACTTGCGCAAGTATTACGAAGACCATTTGGAAACCTACAAGATTGAGCCTCAACGTCAATTGAGATATGTTCTTTTCAGAATAGCGGCATCCAAAGAGGATTCCGCGGCAATTCTGAAAAATCTTTTATCCGTCGTGGAAAAAGTTAAAGGCGATACCAGCGCTTTCAAAACTTACGTGGATGTTTATTCCGACCAACCTTATAAAGTTGATACCGTCGCCATTAGCGAAATTCCCGAACCCGTTGCCAACGAAATAAAGAAAGCTAAAGATGGGGACGTGATAGGTCCTAAACTTACCTACGAAGGTTATGTGGTCTATAAATTGATTAAAAAGATTAAAACCAAGACGCCGAATGTGAGAGCTTCTCATATTTTGATTGATGCCAATTTGGGCGATAAAAAAGCAAAAGAAGAAGCGTATAAAATTTACAAGCAATTGTTGAAGGGTGCGGATTTTGCCAAGCTTGCCAAGGAGAAATCCGCAGACAAAGGAAGTGCAATTCGCGGCGGCGACCTCGGATGGTTCGGAAAAGGACAAATGGTAAAACCGTTTGAGGAAGCTTGTTTCAAAGGGAAAGTTGGCAAAATACTTAAACCTGTTAAGACTCGCTACGGTTATCATATCATCAAAGTTACGGGCAAGTCTTACTATAAGTATGTAGTGGAAAAAATTGTCAATCGAATTCAGCCTTCCGGTACCACGCTTGATCAAATTTACAATCATGCAAGCGATTTTTCTTATCTTGCGAAAAAGAACGATTTTGATTCCGAAGCCAAATTGATGCATTACGAAATAAAGGAAACTCCGCCGTTCAAGGAAAACGCTACGACCATTCCCGGTTTGGGTGCGAATTCGGGGCTTGTACACTTTGCATTTGACAACGACCTCGGCACCGTTAGTGATGTTTATAAAGTACCCGCCGGTTATGTGGTAGCCATTGTCTCTAAAGTGATTGAAGCCGGTTTCAAGCCGTTGGAGAAAGTTAAAAGGAATGTCGAATATTGGGTTAAACGTGAAAAGAAAAGAGATAAGGCGTTCGAGATTGTAAAGAAAATTCGGGAGCGCATCGGCAACGGTACCGATTTGATGGTGGCAAAGGAAGTGTACGCCAAAGCGATAGTAAGCAAAGCTCAGAACTTTACACATGGAAAGGCTATTCCGGGAATCGGAATTGAGCCGAAGCTTTCGGAATACGCTTTAACCGCTCCTCTTAACAAACTTTCCGAACCGATAAAAGGAAATCGCGGCGGATACTTGTTCAGAGTTACGGATAGAACCAAATTCGATTCCACAAGTTATTCGATTCAGCACAATACTATTCGGGATAATCTCCTTCAATCCAAACGCGCAAGAATGTATGCCGATTGGTTGAAAGAATTAAAGAAAAATGCGGATATAAAAGACTATCGTTATAAATATTTCCGTTAAATTTTTATGCACCTCCATACGGAAAAAGGCTGTCGGGAGAAATTTTTTCGACAGCCTTTTTCTTTACAATCAAAGAGGAAAGGACTTTAAGAGGAATTTCGCTTTCCTGCAAATTCTTTTCTTCTTAATTTTGCGGAGCTGTTTTTAGAAAAAATAGGAGTTGATGTGCAAACTACGATTAACGATTTTCACGAATTCGATTCGTTCGTAAAAGAAAACGCCGGTGCCGTTGCATATTTCAGCACGCCGGAATGTAACGTATGTAAAGTTTTAAAACCGAAATTAATCGATTTTCTCAAGGAAGAATTTCCCGAAATGAAATTTGCTTACGTGGATGTTTCCAAGGCACGGGAGCTTGCGGGACAAAACGCCATTTTTGCCGTGCCCACAATTCTCTTTTTTCTCGAAGGGCGGGAATTCATTAGAAAATCGCGCAATGTGAATTTTACAGACTTGCGAAATCAATTGGAAAGAGTATATTCTTTGGTATTTGAAAATTGAATAAAAAGAAAAAAATATTTCGGAATTTGTTTGGAACCGACAAAGCGGTAATCGGAATGGTGCACGTGGGCGCTTTGCCGGGAACACCTCTGTATAGCGGCGATTTCCCCGCTCTCGTGAAGAAAGCCGTCGAGGAAGCGCTCCTTTATCACTCCCTCGGCATAAATGCGGTTATGATTGAAAACATGCACGACGTACCTTACTTGAATCGTACCGTAGGGGAAGAAATAACCGCAGCGATGACCCGCATTGCCTCGGAAATTAAAAACAATGTTGATATTCCTTTGGGAGTGCAGATCCTGGCGGGAGCGAATAAGTCCGCTCTTGCCGTTGCCAAGGCTTCGGGAGCGGAATTTATTCGCGCTGAAGGCTTCGTCTTCGCTCATGTTGCGGACGAAGGCATTATGAATTCCGACGCGGGAGAACTTTTGCGTTTCCGAAAAACAATCGATGCGGAGAACGTTTTAATTTTTACCGATGTAAAGAAAAAGCATAGCTCACATTCCGTTACGGAAGATGTAAGCATCGGAGAAATGGCAGCGGCGGCGGAATTTTTCTTGAGCGACGGGATAATCGTGACCGGTAAGGCAACAGGCGAGCATGCGGAAATCGAAGAGTTGCAAGCGGTGACAAAAACAGTTGCGCTTCCCGTCCTTATAGGCTCCGGACTTACGGCGGAAAACATCACTCAATATAAAGAATTTGCCGACGGCTTTATCGTCGGTTCTTATTTCAAAAAAGAAGGGAAATGGTTCAATCCCCCTGACCCCGATCGGATAGAAAAGTTTTTGCAAAAATTCGGTGTTTAAACTCCTCCGCCTTTTTTGTAACTTTCCTTTTCTAATTATAAAATGAAAGAAAATGATTGCCGAAAGAATTATGCGGATTGAAGTTTCGCCCACAATGGCTGTGGCGGCGAAAGCGCAGAAATTGTTGCGCGAGGGAATTGATGTGGTGGATTTGAGCGTGGGCGAACCCGACTTCCCGACCCCGGAAAATGTTAAAGAGGCAGCCATAGAGGCTTTAAAAAAGGATTTTACCAAGTACACGGTGAACGTAGGAATGCCCGAACTTCGGGAGGCTATTGCTCGGAAACTTAAAAACGATAACGGACTCGATTATTCACCGGAGGAAATAATTGTCTCCAACGGTGCCAAACAAAGTTTGTACAACGCCGTGCTTACATTGGTAAATCCGGGCGACGAGGTTATCATCCCCTCCCCCTATTGGGTTTCTTATCCAAATATGGTAAAATTGGCGGAGGGAAAGGTTAAATTTTTAGAGGCAAAAGAGGAAAACGGTTTTAAAATTACCGCAAGCGATTTGGAAAGTGCAATAACGAAAAAAACAAAGCTGTTCGTGCTTTGCAACCCCGTTAATCCCACGGGCGCAAAATATTCACGAAAAGAATTGGAAGAAATAGCGGAAGTCGTGATTTCCCGAAACATCTACGTCCTTTCCGATGAAATTTATGAAAAGCTTTCTTACGGCAGTGCGGGACACACGAGTTTTCCTTCCCTAAAAAAAGAACTGAAAGAGATAACCGTGTTGATAAACGGTGTTTCCAAGGCGTATTCCATGACCGGTTGGCGCTTGGGCTATGCGGCGTCGGTGACGGATATAATAAAGGGAATGGCTAAAATTCAGAGTCATAGCACTTCGAACGCTTCCAGTATTTCCCAGTATGCCGCTATTGCGGCTCTTACGGATTCGCAAGATGCCGTCGAGCGGATGAGAAGGGAATTCGAGAAAAGGCGGGATTTATTACATTCGAAAATCAATTCGATTAGAGGACTGAGCGCCGTTTTACCGGAAGGAGCATTTTATTTGTTTGTGAACATAAAAGAACTCTTCGGGAAAAAGTACGCGGGGAAAGAAATCGTCAACTCTTTGGACTTTTCTCTTTATTTGTTGAACGAGGCGCGCGTGGCTGTGGTGCCGGGATCCGCCTTCGGTACGGAGGGCTATATTAGAATTTCTTACGCCGCTTCCGTTGAAATGCTTGAAAAAGGAGTGGAAAGAATTCGCGCCGCTGTGGAAAAATTGACGTAAAAATTCAAGGCATTATCTTTTGAGATAATTTCCTCTTTGCCACGGGTAAAATTGTTTCGTCGAAAGGAAAATCGATTTCCGTTTCGAAAAAATAAATCGGGGGATTCGGCAAAGCCTTGAAACGAGAGACCAATCGTAGCTTTAAATCTTTAAGGGCTATTTCCTCCTCCTTTTCGTCGTAAACTTCTATCGGAAGCGTTCTAAAGGAATGCAGGGAAACATTCGAAGGCAAAACATGCAGAGCGTATTTGAAAATTTTTAATTTTCGGGCTTTTTTGTCTCGAATTGCAAAATAACCTTCGTTTTTGTAAAGAGGAATAATCCCCACTTCTTTTACTTCTATGTTTTCTTCCACGAAATCGTAAATCGCCTTCGCTTCCTTTAATCCTTCGTCTATTTTGGGTTTCGCCCAGCGAATAAAATCGAAAACACGAAAAATTTTTTCTCCCAATTCCCCGAAAGAGCTGTAGATTACTTTTTTCTCTTTTAGGTCAAAAGAGGAAATTCTTTTCGGAAGATTTTTTTCGAAGCGTTTCTTTTGTTGTAGCAAAGCCGTTATGCTATTTTCGACGTCGGTTAAATCGGAAAAAACGGGATAGAGTTTATTTCTATGAAGCTCTTCCATGTATTTGTTGAGTATGGATAACACTCGATATTGGGAAAACTCGTAATCGTCGGCTGCGGCAATGAAATCTTTCAGACTTAACCTTTCCATTTTTCCGTTCCTCCGAGGTTTGAACGAAAAAATCGCTAAGTCGTTTTGTTTTACAAGTTAAAATTTTAAAGGTTCGAAAATAATAAAGGAGAGAAAAATAAAAAAGGGAGCGAAAAGCTCCCTTGAATCTATTTGTTAAAGACTCTTGTAAACGAACCACCAGTCGTAAGATTCCTCGGCGGATTTTCTTTCTTCCGCGTCTTTTACGGTAGAAGCGGGGGGAACGATTACCTTGTCGCCAATCAATTCGTTGTTCGGCCAGTTTTCGGGGCATGCAACCCCGTTTGCATCGCTGGTTTGCAATGCTTTCAAGGCGCGCAGTACTTCGTCAACTTGGCGTCCGATTTCTTGCGGATAATAAATCATTAAACGGAGTTTCCCTTCGGGGTCACCGATAAATACGGCGCGGACTGTGTTTGTGCCTTTCCCCGGATGAACCATGCCTAAAGCGCTGGCTACTTCTCCCATGTCGTCAGCAATTATCGGAAAAGGAATTTTTACGCCGAGTTTTTCTTCAATCCACTCTACCCATTTGATGTGAGAGAACACTTGGTCTATGGAAAGCCCGATAAGTTTTGTGTTCAAAGCTTCGAACTGATCGTTTCTTTTTGCAAAGGCAACGAATTCCGTGGTGCAAACCGGTGTGAAATCCGCAGGGTGACTGAAAAGAACAAACCATTTGCCTTTTAAATCCTCGGGTAAATTCATTACGCCGTGTGTGGTTTTAACTGTTAGCTCCGGCATCTTCTCGCCGAGTAAAGGAATTCTTCCTTCCATTTTTAACCTCCTTGGTTTTGTTTTTGTTTTGATTTTCTTTTAAAATTTCCTTTTATCAACAATTCAAAATCTTCCATTTCGAAACCGGGAATTCGCGATTTCGACAGATGTTCCCTTATAAGCTCGAAAAGTTCTTCGTCGTAATAGTCCTCGATGATTTTTTCATCTTCCGAATAAAGATGAAAATGATTGTCGGTGTAAGCATCGTAACGAACAAGATTATCGGTGGTCATAACTCGTTCCACCAACTTTTTTTGAACGAAAGTGTCCAAAATGTTGTAAATCGTGCCTACGGCGATGAAAGGATTTTCTTTGCGTATTTCGGAAATCAAGAACTCCACAGAGGGATGATTCCTGTTTTCCAAAAGCACCTTGTAAACCGCTATTCGCTGCGGAGTTACTTTCAATCCCGCGCTTTTTAACTTTTCCTTGATTTTTTCTAAGCTCTTTTTCATTGTAAATATTTGTTTTGAATAATTTCTAAATAAGAATAATTCTAATATAGGAAATATTCTTAACAAATACAAGTTTATGGTAAAAAATTTTTTCGTGAAAATTTCAAGGGGAGAAAATGCGGAGATTTACAGGACTTCCTTTTCCTTTAACGTTTCAATAAGTTGGGTTGGATTTTTAAAAACAATTACATCCCAGCCTCGCTTCCTTGCCGCGTCGGTGTATTCCTCGATGTCGTCAATGTAAAGGTGTTCGGTCGGTTGGATTTGGGTGAATTCTTCCACGGCTTCATAAATTTTTTCTTCCGGTTTTGCGGCTCCGACTTCATGACTCAAAACAAGTTTGTGAAAGTGCCGGAGGAATTTGAATTTCTCCCAGCCGTATTTTTGATGAATGGCGTTGGTGTTGGAAAGTAAGACCAATGTGTATTTGTCCTTAAGAAAAGGAAGCCATGCGGTTACTTCTTCGTTTTCCGTGAATATGTTCGAGTAGTAAAACAGGAAATCTTCTTTGTTTATTTTATGCTCCGTCCAATCCATCATAATTGAGAGAAATTCATCGGAAGATATTTCGGATTTCTCGAATTTCCTATGTATTTCGTAATTGGCTTTGTACCGTTCGGCGAATCGTTTGCCTAAGTCGGGACTTATTTCATCGAGCTTTTGTAACAATGGCGAATAATCGAATGGAATGAGCACGTTTCCCAAGTCGAAAACCAAAGCCTTGTATTCTTTCATCTTTTCGTACGTTTTAGTTCTAAAATGGTTTTCAAAGATAAAGGCTTTCGGAGACTTTTGCTTTTAAAGTCTTCGGGAAAAGCTTTGCTTGGTAAAGAGAAACTTTGTTTATTTTGTTCTCGTGAAATTTAAAAATAGGAGAAACTTTGTTTTTGGCTACGGATAAAAAGCTAATTGTGATTTTAGGTCCCACGGCGACGGGGAAAACCCGCTTGGGAGCAATCCTGGCGCATAGATTCAATGGAGAAATAATTTCCGCCGACTCGCGACAGGTTTACAGAGGGATGGACATCGGAACCGGAAAAGATTTATCCGATTACAAGGTCGAAGGCGCACAGGTGCCTTTTAAAATGATTGATTTGATTGAGCCCACGGAGGAGTTTAGCCTTTTCGATTTTCTGGAAAAATTCATTCGGTATTTTAACGAGATTTCCAATAGAGGGAAACTTCCATTCCTTGTGGGAGGAACACCTTTGTATATTCATGCCGTTCTTAAGAAATATCCCCTTACCAAAGTTGATTTTAAGAAAAGAGAAAAAGAATTGATGGGAAAAAGTTTGAGCGAGCTACAAGAAATCTTGCTTTCCGCCAAACCTCATCTTCATAACAAAACGGATTTGGAATCGAAGGAGAGAGCGGTTCGTGCAATTATTATTGCGGAAAGCTCGGATAGCGGTGAGCCGCTACATTATCCCGATTTCAAATTTGTTGTGTTGGGAATTAAAGCATCCAAGGAGGAAATCGCCAAGCGCGTAAGAACACGTCTGGAAAAAAGATTTTCGGAGGGAATGATTGAAGAGGCGCAAAGACTTTTGGACAAAGGCGTTTCGATTGAACGGCTGAAATCTTTCGGGCTTGAATATAAGTTTCTCGCGATGTATTTGAACGGTGAAATTAATTATAACGATATGTTCCAAAAATTAAATTCCGCCATCAATAAATTTGCAAAGCGTCAAAAGACATGGTTTAGAAAAATGGAGCGTGAAGGAATAAAAATAAACTGGATTGCGCCCGGTGATGTAGGAAAAGCGGAGGAAATAATAAAACACTTTTTGGAAAAGGAATAAAGAGTGGAAAAAGGAATCCGCCCGAAAATAGAAAAATATTTGACCAAGAAAGCCTTTCTCAACAAATGGAATATCCGACTTGAAAACGACGCAAAGTTTCGTTACGTAATCGTTATTCCCGCATTGAAAGAGCTGGAAAATGTGAAGAAACTTCTGAAATCGTTGGCAGCGAATGAAACAAAAGCACCTAATGAATTTCTTCTGATTTTCGTGATAAACAATTCCGAACAAGCCCCTGCGGAAATAAGAGAAGAAAATTATGAAACAATTGAATTCCTAAATGCATCCAAACGCGACTTTCCTATTCCGATTGCGGTACTCGATGCTTCTCGTCCCTCCGTAGCTTTCCCCGAGAAAACAGCCGGTGTGGGATTTGCCAGAAAAATCGGCTTGGATGTTGCCTTGACGGTGTTGGATTACGAAAAGAACGGGCGAGGATTGATATGTCTCGATGCCGATTGTACCGTATCACAAAATTACCTGGAAACAATTGAGAAGGTTTTTGCCGATAGCTCTTTTCATGCCGGGTATTTCCGATTCGTTCACCCCTTGCCCGACAACGAGGAAAACGCATTGGCAATAATAAATTACGAAGTGTTTTTGCATTATTACGTGGCGGGATTGCTGTTTGCAAATTCCCCTTATGCCTTTCATACCGTCGGTTCTACTATGATTTTTGATGCGGAGAGTTACGTCGCCGTGGGAGGAATGAACAAAAGAAAAGCGGGCGAGGATTTTTACTTCATGGAAAAACTCGCTAAAAATTATGACATTCGATTCGTCGGGGAGGCAACGGTTTTCCCCTCGCCGCGTCCCTCGTTTCGAGTTCCTTTCGGGACGGGAAAAAGAGTACAACGCTTCCTTTCAAAAGAACGGAACGAATATTTGCTTTATTCACCGAAATCTTTTCATGTTTTAAAAGAGTGGAACAAAGTTTTCTTGAACGAAAAAAGTCGTTCGGCTCTTTTTTATATGAAGGAAGCACATAAAATTTCTCCCGCCTTGAAAACTTTCCTTATCGAAAACAAATTCGAGGAGAGCTGGGAAAGTATTCGTAAAAATTCGAATGCTTCCGAGCAAATCTCAAGGCAGAAAAAACTATGGTTCGACGGTTTTAGAACATTAAAATTAATTCATTATTTACAAAAACATTCCTATCCCGATTCCCCGATGTTCGAAGCGGTATCCGAGATTTTTTCTTTACTGGAATTGGAAGCGGAATCTTCTTTTGCTTCCGTTCCACCTTTATCGAAGCAAATAAAAATATTAAAGACGCTCAGAGAATCGGTATTTGGGGAAATAGAAAAAGGCTAAAAGCCGTTCCTCTTAAGAAACTCTGCATTTTTATTGCTATTTTTGAGCTTAAAATTAGAGGAAATATGGACTTTTTAGACAAACTGAAAGACATCAAGAAGACGTATGAACAAATAAACGAGCAATTAAGTGATCCGCAAATTGCCTCCGATCAGAAAAAGCTTATTGAATTAAGTAAAAAAAGAAGCGAGCTCGAGGAGATAGTCGAAGCGTATGAGCGTTATCAAACGGTGGAAAAGGAAATCGAGGAAAACACGAAATTGATTGAGTCCGAAGAGGATGCGGAACTGATTGCAATGGCAAAAGAGGAGCTTGCTTCTCTTAAGGAAGAAAGGGAAAAATTGGAGGAGCGGATTAAGTTTCTTCTCATTCCCAAGGATCCGAACGATGATAAAAATGTGATTATGGAAATACGCCAAGGGACGGGCGGAGAAGAAGCCGCGCTTTTTGCAAATGATTTGCTTAGAATGTATTCCCGTTTTGCGGAATTGAAGGGATGGAAATTTGAAATAATAGATTTGAGCGAATCTTCCGGCTTGGGCGGAATAAAAGAAGCAACGGTTTCCATCTCGGGTAAAAGTGTTTATGGCGATTTGAAATTCGAAAGCGGGGTCCATCGTGTCCAGCGTGTTCCCCTGACCGAAGCAAGCGGAAGAATTCATACCTCCGCCGCCTCTGTCGCTGTCCTGCCGGAGGTCGAGGATGTGGAAATAGAAATAGACCCGAACGATTTGAAAATAGACGTTTATCGAAGCGGTGGAGCGGGAGGACAAAACGTAAATAAGGTCGAAACTGCGATTCGCATTACGCATCTACCCACAGGTATCGTGGTACAATGCCAGGACGAACGTTCTCAGTTGAAAAATCGCCAAAAGGCGCTTAAGGTGCTCAAAGCCCGACTTTACGATTTGAAAATCCAGGAACAAAACAAGGAAATTGCAGAGCAGAGAAAATCCATGGTCAAGAGCGGGGACAGAAGCGAAAAGATACGAACCTATAATTATCCCCAGAACAGAGTTACAGACCACAGAATAGGGTTGACGCTTTATAATCTTTCCAATATAATGGAAGGAGATCTTTTCGAATTGATTGAAAAATTAAAAATAGCGGACAGAGCGGAGAAACTTAAAACTCTTTGACGTTCTTATTGGAAAGATTTTCCAAAAGTCTGATTAGAAACAGAAGAAGAAAACCGATTAGCGAGAGCCAAACATCGTTTATGTCCATTTCGAACGAAGGATAAATACCAAATCCGTAAGCGACCAATTTTGTAAAAATCAAAACCGTAAAGAAAATTGCAAAACCGGAGAAGCCCGCTTTAAGGGGAGAAATGATAAATCTGTTAACGATAAAAGGGGTTTTACTCCCTTTCTTTACCACGCTCTTCTTTGAAATTGCTTCTAACATGCTTCCTCCGTTATTTACTACCGCAAATATTGAAAAATTTTCAAAACTCGTCCGTGACGTAAAACACAACCGTTTTCGCCGTGTGGCTATGGTGTCGTCGGATTGTTATTAGCAACTACTTTTTTTAAGTTTATTTTCTTGATTTTAAAAATATTTAAGGAGTTGCCGTGAGGGCTGTGATTCCCGTTGCCGGTTTTGGCACGAGGCTTAAGCCGCATACATATTCGGTGCCCAAGGTCCTCTTGAACGTGGGGGACAAACCCATTCTTGGGCATATACTTGAAAAGCTTGTAGCGGAAAACATTACCAAAGCAACCTTTATAACCGGCTATCTTGGAGATAAAATAATCGAATATGTAAAAAAGGAATTTCCTCAGATTGATGCTAACTTTGTTGAGCAGAAAGAATTATTGGGTTTGGGACATGCCGTTTATATGGCTACCCCTACGTTTGACAACGAAGAGCTTTTTATCATTTTGGGAGATACCGTTTTTGACGTCGATTTAAAACGCGTTTTGGAATTGGATATTTCCGCCCTAGGCGTGAAGAATGTGGACGACCCGAGTCGATTCGGTGTGGCGGTTACCGAAAACGGTACGATTAAAAAGTTAATTGAGAAACCCGCCGAACCTGTTTCAAAACTGGCATTGGTGGGACTTTATTACATTAAAAATTCGGCTCTGTTGAAAGAAGCTCTTGAGGAACTTATAAATAAGGGTATAAAAACGCGCGGGGAATACCAGCTTACGGATGCCTTACAACTTATGATAGAAAAGGGAGAAAAAATTACCACTTTCCCTGTGGAGGGTTGGTATGATTGTGGAAAGCCCGAAACTTTGCTTTCTACAAACAAATTTTTGCTTTCGAAAAGGGGGAACAATCCTGACATTGACAGCGTCGTAATTATACCGCCCGTTTTTGTTCATCCCAATGCAAATGTGGAAAATGCTGTCATAGGTCCCTTTGTAACCGTATCAAAAGGGGCGGTAGTGCGAGAGGCTGTTGTAAAAAACTCAATCATCAATCCCGATGCAAAAGTGGAGAAGGTGGTTTTGGAAAATTCAATAATTGGCAACAACGCCGTTGTGCGTGGGAACGTTTACAGAGTTAATGCAGGCGATTCCTCCGAAATAGAGTTTAAATAAGAAAGGAGAAAAAATGTCCTATTTATTTACATCAGAATCCGTTTCCGAAGGCCATCCCGATAAGATTTGCGATGCGATATCCGATGGAATTTTGGATGCCCTGATAAAAGAAGACCCGAATTCCCGGGTCGCTGTAGAGACTTTCGTGACGACAGGGCTCGTACTTGTCGGCGGAGAAGTCACCACCCAAGCATATGTGGAAATTCCCGAGATAGTTCGCGGAATAGTTAAAAAAATAGGCTATACGGATGCGGAATATAAATTCGATTCCGAGTCATGCTCGGTCCTTAACGCCATTCATTCGCAATCCCCCGATATTGCAATGGGAGTGGACAAAGGGGGAGCAGGAGATCAAGGGCTGATGTTCGGTTATGCATGTGACCAAACACCGGAATATATGCCAATGCCTATTATGTTTGCCCACAAATTGGTCAAACGCTTGGCGACAATCAGAAAAAGAGAAAAAGAGTTAATGCCTTATCTTAGACCGGATGCCAAATCCCAGGTCACGATTGAATACGACGAGGAAAACAATCCCGTACGTGTGGATACTATAGTTGTTTCCACTCAACACGACAAAGGAGTTCGCCAAAGTCGTATTAAAAAGGATGTAATCGAGCATGTTATAAAGAAAGTTATTCCCGAAAAATATCTTGACGGAAAGGTAAAAGTTTATGTCAACCCGACCGGCATGTTCGAAATAGGAGGTCCACATGGAGACAGCGGTTTGACGGGACGCAAGATTATCGTGGATACTTACGGCGGTTGGGCGCCGCATGGCGGAGGTGCTTTTTCCGGAAAAGATCCTACGAAGGTCGATCGTAGCGGTGCTTATGCGGCACGTTGGGTGGCGAAGAATATTGTAGCTGCGGGACTTGCCAAGGAGTGCTTGTTGCAAGTGGCTTACGCAATCGGTATTCCCGAACCTGTTTCCATCCATGTGGATACAAAAGGAACGGGGGTAATTCCCGATGCCGAGCTGGAAAAAATGGTTATGAAGGAAGTGGACCTTACTCCCAAGGGAATTATAGAAACTTTGGACTTGCGCCGTCCCATTTATGCCAAGACTGCCGCCTACGGACATTTTGGGCGCAAGGAGAAAGAATTTACATGGGAAAAATTGACATTAGTGGATAAATTCAAAAAGTACAAATAAACTAAGGAAATAAAAATGGACTACAAGGAAGGAAAGTACAAAGTTAGAGATATTAGTCTTGCTAAAGAAGGAAGGAAAAAGATTGAATGGGCTGAAAGCAGAATGCCCGTAATGATGGCTCTGAGAGAAAAATATAGCAAGACAAAGCCTTTGAAAGGCTACAAAATTTCGGGATGCTTGCACGTTACGAAAGAAACCGCCGTGCTCGTGGAAACATTGCAAGCCGCAGGCGCTAAAGTTGCATGGAGCGGTTGCAATCCCCTTTCCACTCAAGACGAGATTGCCGCTGCGTTAGCAAAAAACGGCACGGAAATTTATGCATGGCACGGTCAGAACGTAAAGGAATTTTACTGGTCAATTGAAAGAACGCTCGACCAAAAACCGAATCTTACCCTTGACGACGGTGCGGATTTGATTTTCACCGTTCACAACAAACACCCCGAAATGGCAAAAGATATTATTGGCGGGACGGAAGAAACCACAACAGGTGTGCATCGCTTGCGCGCAATGGCGAAAGCGCAAAAGCTCCTTTATCCCATTATCGCTGTTAATGATGCGGAAACCAAATGGGATTTCGACAATGTTTACGGGACGGGACAGTCCTCTATCGACGGAATTTTGCGCGCTACTTCAGTCATGTTGGCTGGTAAAAATTTTGTCGTTGCAGGTTACGGACACTGTGGAAAGGGCGTGGCGATGCGTGCAAAAGGAATGGGAGCCAATGTAATTGTTACCGAGGTAAACCCCACACAAGCCCTGAAGGCTACCCTGGAAGGTTTCCGCGTTATGAGAATGGACGAAGCGGCTAAAATAGGTGATATTTTCATCACCGCAACAGGCGTGAAGGACATCATCGTTAAGCGCCATTTCGAAAAAATGAAAGACGGCGCCATAGTTTGTAATACCGGACATTATGATTGCGAATTGAATCTTGAAGATTTGGCGGAAATCTCCGAAAAGAAACGCTTGGTAAGAGATAACAACGAAGAATATACACTGAAAAACGGCAAGAGAATCTACGTGTTGGCACAAGGACGACTTGTGAACCTGGCTGCGGCGGAAGGGCATCCGTCCGAGGTAATGGATATGTCCTTTGCCAACCAGTTCATGTCCCAAATTCGTCTTGTGGAACTGGATAAGGAGGGGGTCCTGCTCGACCCGGATGTCTATGATATTCCCGAATCTCAGGATCAGGAAATTGCAGGAATTAAACTTGAAACAATGGGAATTAAAATAGACAAGCTTACCAGAGAACAAAAGAGATACATCGATGATTATTCTGCCGGAACATGATAATGTGATTAAATATAAGCGAGAAAAACGCCGCATCGAAGCGGCGTTTTTCTTTTTGAACGAGTTTATTTCTCATAAATTATAATGGTTCCCGGATTTATACCGGTTTCAAATCTTCCTTTTTCATTTCCACTAAAATCGAAAATTGCCACTTCTCCGTTTTGTTGATAATCCTTGGGATTCCCCAGATAAATCATCCGAGATTGCGTGTCGTATGCAATGGAATAAATTCCTAGACCGAGAGGATTCACTCTTTGTGCCCCGATTAAAGAGTCGTTTTCAAGTGTAAATGTGGAAAGATTTATTTCCGCAACCCCTTTATCGACAATTACCAAAAGTTTCCCTTCGGCAATCGTTGCTTTGCCCGGTGAGCTTTCTAATTTTAGAGAATCGGTTACCGCGAGGCTCGAAGGGTCTATTTTGTAAATCCCTTTTTGGCCCGTGGGCGAGAAAAAGTTATCGGAACAGATTGCATAAATGTATTTCGAATCCTTTACGAGAAATCTCGGATTGGTGCCTACTTTTATTTCTTTTACAACGGAATCGCTCGCCATACTTATAACGCTGACCGTAGAACCGCTACCCCAACCCGAATTTGCCACGAAGATTTTGTCTGAGAAATTCAAAACATCTTCCGGTTTGAAACCAACAGCGATTACTTTACTCACTTCCAACGTGGCTGGATTTAATTTTACCACATTATCTCCGTAAGTGCTTACATAAGCAACATTATTGTTTGGCAAGCAGATAAATCGAGGCGCACCGTAATCGGTGAAATCTATTGTTCCGACGGAAGTGAAATCCTTCATGGAAACGACCTCAATTTTATTGGATTGATTTACAACAATGTAGCCTTTGTCCCCAAGGACTTTCATATCGTTTGCGGTATCGCCCAATTTTGAACCGTTGTTGGCAGCGGAATAAACTTGTTGAGCGACGCTTTTGTCTTTGGGATTATAATAGGTTAAAGTCGAATTGTTTTGCCCGAAAAGCCCTTCGTTGACTACTATTATTCCCTTTTCCGCTTCCTTCGGTGTTACGGGATTGTTATTGCTTTTGTCGCAAGCGGAGAACAGAACTAACGATAGAACGGCAAGAATTAGTAAGGATTTTTTCATTTGAACCTCATCAGATAATTTATGGAAAATGTTCTTAAAGGCATTGGATACGATTGGATGACGAAATAGTTTTCGTTTAACACGTTATAAATATTGACTGTGAATCTGTTGGAAATGTTGTAGAGGTTAAACTCGAAGAAGAAAGAAACGTCCCAAATCAAGTAATCTTCCAATGAGTTGAATTCCGAATTGTCCGGTGTGAAATAGGTTTTGCCCGAATAATAGAAGGACGTGGAATAACCGACGTGCTTGTATCGTCCGTAAAAATTAAGGTTCCAGCGAATCCTCGGAACGTAGATGAGCTGTTTGCCATAGGTTTTATCAGAAACTTTGTGAGCGGAAAAATTTTTGGCATCCGTTAAGAAAAAGCCGAAATCCGTGTTGAGAAGTTTCTCAAGGATTTTCCCGTGTAAGGTTAGCTCCAAGCCTTGAGACTTGACGCTGGCAACGTTGCGAGGAATTTGGAGAGCTAAACGCGTCGGCACCCAAATTATTTTGTTCGTTCCGAGAATATAAAAGTAAGAAGCTTCGAATCGCAAAAATGCAATGCGCTGCCGCAACGTTGCTTGAAAGTTTTTGTATCGCTCGCTTTTCAACTCATCATTACCGAAAAGGCTTGAATAATATCGTTCGTTGAACGTTGGGTATCGGTCGCTTTCCCCGAAAGAAAATATTAGTTCTGTTCCGGACGTAAAATAAGGGTTAAAAAGAATGGTAAAAGAGTATGAAAAGGACTCGTAATTTTTTCCCGTCAGAGCGTTCTCGGAAATGTTCTTGTAATTAGCGGTAGCGTTCAAAAGAACCTTTTTGAAACAAAAGAAAGGCGTTATTTCATAGGTCAAGGATGATAATAACAAATTTTCCCGCCTGAAAAGTTGAGATGCCTCCCTTTGTGCACGGAAAGAAAAAATCAAACTATCCACATTGCCGTAGTCGAATAGATAAGCAAGAGAAAAGCCAAGGTGCTTTCTTTTCCATTCGAGTCTGTTGAGCCACGAAAAATTTTTAAAGTGGGAAGTTTTGCTTCCCGCTCTTGCAAAAAGAGAACCGGCAAGGTCGTTTAATTTGAGCGTTTGCAGATGAAAAGAAGCGGTGGATTTCCAAAATACACCGTGAGATAGATTTTTCCCCAGCTCTGCTATGCCGAGAACGGAATTGTTAAGCGACGAAGCCTTCGAGGAAGCATAATTATTGGAAACCACAAATCCGGGCAGCCCATTTAGAAGATGTGAATAATGTACGTAAGTTCGGAAAAATATTCCCTTTTTAATCAGCCCGAAATTTGCGCTTAAAAAAGTTTTTGAAAAAAATGCGTTTTCCCTCTGTCGCTCCTTGCCTTCGAAAATAAATTTATAAGTATTGGGCGAATATGCTCTGTTCAAATTAAAGCCGTAGTAAAAATCGTTTGTGGCATTGCCGAGCTTCGCAAAAAAGTTTTTACCTTTCGTGGAATTTATTCCCGTGCCCAGAGTAAGAAATTTTTCTTTGCGAAAATTTCCGGAAAAGATTTTTAGCACCCCGCCCGAAGAAATAAAGCCGTCGCTTCCGTTCTTTTGGTAAATCATTTCCTCAATTTCGTTGGAAGCAAGTGTGGAAAAATCAAACATTCCCGTTCCAAGATTGTTTACCTTCGCCTCGTTGAAAAGAACTATCGTATTTTCGGGCGTCATCCCCCGAGCGGATACGGTTTTTAATCCTGCTCCTCCGTAATCTTTTATCAAAAGCGAAGTTTTCTTTTGTAGTAAATCCGTGGCATAGAACACCCTTTGCATTTCAGCGGGAGTTATTCGCACCCGTTCCGTAATTCCGACCTGTTTTCTCGAATTCTTCCCTTCGATGATTTTTATCTCGCTTAAAGAAATATCGCATGGAACAAGGAGAATTTTTTTCTTTTCCACAACGCTTTGAAAAGGCAACTTTTTTTCGGCGTAAGAAAGATGAGTGAAAACGAGCGAATCTGTCGAGTTAAAAAACGAAATATCGAACTTGCCGCTTTTGTCGGTATAAACCGTCTTGCTTTGGTTATGCACCCTTACGTTGGGTATGGGGCTGTTTGTTACGGAGTCCACTACGACAATCGTCTGTGCAAATGTGGCACATGCGAAAACAAGAAAAAGCAAAATTGTTTTCGGAAACAAGACATCACCTTTAACTATTTGAAAAAAATACCGAACCCTTAAACAAGGCTCATGTTTCAAATAGTCAAATAATTAACGCTGTCAAAAAGGGAAGGGTTTTTCGACAAGACGACTTAATTCACCTTACCCGCGAAGGTTAATTAATTTGACTATTCACGGCAGGTCTCCTGGCTTAGGACTCCAATTGACGCCTTCCCATTCCTCCAGGAACAGTGGCAAAATGTCAATGGATTAACGTCCAACACAGTTGCGGGGCAGCGCCGGAATCTAACCGGCTTCCCTATTAAGCTTTCGCACCGTAAATAAATTTGAAAGAACGTTGAAAACTTAACCAATGAAGTCAAAACTTGCAAGTTGGTATGTTATCGAGTTTGAAAAGTTGGACTTTCATCTTTACATGGTTTATCAATTGAAATTTGTAAAACGTTCTCGCTTTCTTTAAAACCCACAAAGGGCTAAATTTGTCAAATCGATATAAAATTTTGAGATATTACGATTGAAAGAAATTTTTTTAATAATATTGTTGGCTTTCGGCACTTACAATGCGCAGGACTCTCTTAAAAGTGAGGCTTTTAAAAAAAATCCCTTTATGCGTTCGCCTGTTTTCAAACCGAAATACGCCTCCTACCCTTTAGTTGCAGGTTATCTGCTTGTAAAGGAAGCCAATAACGGGGACCCTTTCGCAGAGCACGAATTGGGGCTGAGATATCTCTTGGGTAGAGGCTTTGCTCCGGATACCTCAAAAGCTGTTTTCTGGATTCGTAAGGCAGCGGAACAGAATCTTGCAACCGCAAACTTCAATTATGCCATTATGCTTATGAATGGATTGGGAGTGGATTGGAACCCCTTTGAAGCATTCAAATATGCTAAGAAAGCCGCGGAAGCGGGAATGCCCGAGGCTCAATATTTATACGGCACTTTTTATCTGGATAATTTGGTCGTTAATCGTAATTTGAACGAAGCATATAAATGGGTTTCTTTGGCTGCCGATAAAAAAATTCCCCAGGCGGAGGAATTGATTAAACGCCTGGAGAAATACGGCGTTAAAAAGCGTGCGGAAACTAAGAATACGAATATCGTTTCCTCGGATTCCATGCAAAATGAATTGAGTTATTCATACAATCCAAAAACGGATTTATTGAACTCAGGTTGGGAATTAAGTTTTTATTCCTTCGGCGATAAGGATTCGCTTTTGGAAGAACGAAAAAGTTCGTTCGAAATACTTTTGCAAAAAAACAGAGGAAAATTATTTCAAAAATTGGGGTTGGATACTCTTTCCGCTGAGTTTAAAAATAAGAGTTCTCTTCAAATAATTAAGGAAACTGCTTCTTACGGTTCTCCGAATGCATTCAAGCTTTTGGGGAAAATGCATGAGTTGGGAATAGAACTGCCGCGCGATACTATCCTTGCTCTGCAAAATTATTTACGTTCCTTACGATTGGGAGCTATAGGTGAATCGCAAAAGATTCTAATGATTTGGCAAAATGCAACGATTGAACAAAAGTTGCGAACGCGGGTAAAAAAAGATAATGCCACTGCTAAGTATGTCTGGGCGGCACTCGCGGCTCTCGGCTTCGATTTTAGTATTACAAAAAAACAAGCCTTCGATTTGTTAAAGCAGGCGGGGGAGGAAGGTAATATCCCCGCTCTGATTGAATTGGGACTTGCATATTTTAACGGAACCTTGGTGGAAAAGAATTTTAATAAAGCACAGATGTATTGGGACGAAGCTGTCAAGCATGGCAATAAAGAGAGTTTGGTTAGAATCGCTTTTTCTTCTATTTTGAACGGGAGGGCTAAAAAGAGCTTAAAAAATGAATTTGAGTTGCTGGAGAACGCCGCCGAGCGTGGCTCGACTCCCGCATTGGAAGCCCTAGGTTTTTGCTATGAAAAAGGTTTTGGACGGAGGGAAAACAAGGCAAAAGCCGCAGAATATTACAGAAAAGCATACTTCCTGGGCGACGGGAAAGCATATGAAAGCTTAAAAGCGCTTTACGACTCGATTCGTCCGCCCGATAAAATGTTTAGAATTTACGGCGATTGAGTGAAACGCTTTCCGTGGAGTATCGCGGAATTGCTTTATATTTGTCAAAAAATAATTTAAATTACGTAATTATGTTTGAAAAAATTACGGCAAGCTGATTCCCAATGAAATCTTTATTGTTGAAAATATTGCTTTTTATTCTGATGAGCTTCGTTTTGGTGGCGGCGTTTTCTTTTCCCGTGGTTAAGCATCCCTCGGCGTGGTATGAATTTCCTTATATCCCCGGTCTGGGGGAAAAGGCAAGAATAATATTCTTTCATGTTCCCACGGCGTGGCTTTCCGTTCTTGCTTTCCTTTCTTCTATGATTTACGGCGTAAAGTATTTGAGTTTTCACAAAACGGAATACGACCTGAAATCTCTCGCTTCTTTGCAATTGGGAATGGTGTTTGTAATTCTTGCCACCGTAACGGGTTCGATATGGGCTAAATTTAATTGGGGGACTTTTTGGAACTGGGACCCTCGGGAAACAAGCATTTTTGTTTTGCTTTTGATATACGGCTCCCTTTTTGCCCTGCGTTCGGCTGTAGAAAACGAAGAAAAACGAGCTAAGCTTTCGGCGGTTTATTCGATTGTAGCTTTCTTGACGGTTCCCTTCTTCATTTTTGTTATGCCTCGTGTGATGGTCGGTTTGCACCCCGGTTCCGCCAACGATTCTACGGCCGGTCCCATTGTGGATTTCCAAATGAACGGAAATATGATGGTTCTCTTTTTTTTATCCCTATTGGCTTTTACTATGCTTTATTTTTGGATGTGGGATGTTCGCGTGAGAACTTTAATTGTTCAAGAAAAAATGAAAGAAAAATTTATTTGAGGTCGCTGTGAGTGGAATTTTAGAATTTTTGGTAAAAAATTCAATTTATATCGTGCTTATTGTTGTTCTCGTAATCTGGGGAGGAATTTTCCTTTTTCAATGGAATACGGATAAAAAACTTAGCAAAATTGAAAACGAGTTGGAGGGAAACAGAGATGAAGAATAAATACTTGATTGGCGGAGCGATAATAGTTCTTTTTCTTGTGATTATGGGATATTTGTTCACTCAGACAAAAATCAGTTACGAAAACGATTTCTCAAAAGTCATGCGCTCCGGCAGAACAGTAAGGGCTACGGGCGAATGGGTAAAGGAAAAGAATTATTTCGTGGACAAGAAAAAGAGACTTTTTGTTTTTTATCTTAAAGATGCCCATGGGAACGAAATGAAAGTGGTTTATAAAGGAACGATACCCAATAATTTCGAATCTTCCACAAGCGTTGTGGTAACCGGCAAGTATAAACATGGGCATTTCGAAGCATCTAATATTTTGACTAAATGTCCTTCCAAATATCAGGAGGAATATAACAAAGAATCCTCCTCTTAATCCCAGAAGGAGAAAATTTTATGTGGGGAAGTATTTTTCTTACCGTTGCACTACTCGGTAGTGTTTTTTCTTTGATAATGTATTTCTTAACCATAAAAGGATACGAAAACACTCTTAAACCTGCTCGCCTTGGTTTTTATTTCAGCGCCGTCTTCGTTTTCCTCGCTGCAAGCGTTTTGATGAACGCTATTATAACACATCAATATCAATATCGTTATGTATTCAATTACAGCAGCGACGATCTGCCTTTGGGTTTATTGCTTTCCACCTTCTATGCGGGGCAGGAAGGTTCTTTTATGATTTGGCTATTGTTCACCGTTGTCATCGGCTTCGTATTGATACGCTATACGGCGCGGAGAGAAGATTTGGAACCAAGAGTTATGTTCGTTTTTACCCTTGCCGTTTTCTTCCTTTTGGTAATGGTCTCGCCTCTGCTCAAGAATCCTTTCCTTTATATTTGGGCTTCTCCGACCTTCGTAGAAATAGACAAAATAAACCCAGCCTATCTTTCAAATGGGTTGTTGCAGAATTTTATTTTTCAAAGCTCCTCGAATAATCAGACTTTTATTAAAATCACACCCGAGCTTTATGGCGCTTTAAAAGGAGCGGGGATTTCCATTAACGACTTGATTCTCCACGGTCGGGGACTTAATCCGTTATTGCAAAATTTCTGGATGCAGATTCACCCACCCCTTCTGTTCGTTGGTTTTGCACTTTCCACCGTTCCGTTCGCTTTCGCTCTGGCTTCTTTGATTAAAAATGATTATAAAAAATGGGTTACCCATGCTTTCCCATGGACGCTTGCTGCGATGATGGTCTTGGGATTGGCAATAATGCTCGGAGGATATTGGTCTTACGGAGTTTTAGGCTGGGGAGGCTATTGGGGCTGGGACCCTGTCGAGAATTCCAGCCTTATACCGTGGATTGTGGGCGTGGCTTTAGTGCATACAATGGTCGTGCAAAGACAGACACAAAAAGACGGCTCGCTGGGACGATTTGCTAAAACAAATTTGGTGCTTGCAATTCTTACTTTCATTTTGGTTCTCTACAGTACTTTCCTTACTCGTAGCGGAATTTTGGGAGATTCTTCCGTGCATTCCTTTGTGGCTCCAGGTATGATTGTCTATTTCTTTTTGATTGTTTTTATAGTAACTTTTTTAATTTTAGGATTCGGCGCTCTCGTTTGGCGATGGAAAGATATTGAAAGTGCTCCCATGGATGACGAAGCTCTTTTTTCTCGCGAGCTGGCTTTGTTTACTGGGGCAGTGGTTTTGCTTGCCTCGGCACTTATTATTTTTGTTGGAACCTCCGCACCTATTTTCGGTGTGTCCGTGGAAACTCGCTTCTATGACCAAATGAATTTGCCGATAGCAATAATAATGGGGTTGTTGAATGGACTCAGTGTTTTAATACGTTGGCGATACAATAAGGGTAGAGAGGTTTTGAAAAGTCTTTCTCCTTCTTTGATTATTAGTTTTTTAATCACCGTGCTTTTAATCGTTGCGGGAATAACCGACTTGATGTTCATTTTACTGACTTTTTCTTCCGTGTTCACTATAATTTCGAACTTTGAAGTTATACTGAAAATAAGAAGGAAGAATATAACTCGCTGGGGAGCTTATCTTTCTCATATCGGAGTGGGACTTTTCTTCTTAGGCGTCATTACAACGGGTGGATATTCCGTGCAAAAGGATGTTGATTTAATAAAAAATCGCCCGGCTTCGGTTTTGGGATACGATTTAACTTTTCTTGGCTACCGAACGATCGATAACGGTAAAAAGTATGCCTTCGACGTTCTTGTTAAAGACGGCAAGGATTCTCTGCTTCTTTCTCCTGTGATGTATTTTTCTCAATTGGACGGGAGTTTGATGCGGGAACCCGATATTAAAAACAGAATCACTCGCGACATTTATTTGTCGCCTCTCAGTTATTCTTCCGACAACTCTCCCAACGGAGCGGATGAGCTTGGAATTTCCAAGGGAGAAACCAAACGTATCGGAGATTATGAAATCTCTTTTCTAGGATTTGTGAGAGACGAAAATCAAATGAAACTGATGATGGCTGGCAAGCCGTTCGAAGTCGGTGCCGAGTTGAACGTGGTTTATAATGGCAAAACTTATCGCGCAGTTCCCAAATATATCTCGGGCGGAGAACATGATGAGTATTTAGATGCGGAAATACCCGAATTGAATCTTAGAATAGAAATGACTAAGCTGGACGCAGCCGGACATATTCATTTGTTGTTGAGCAAGCTCGACGAGAAACCGGCGCGGACAAATTCCCAAGAGATTTTTTCTGCGGAAATAAGCGTAAAACCTTTCGTGAATCTTCTCTGGCTGGGCGTTATAGTGATAACCCTTGGATTTCTATTTGCTATGCTTATGAGATTAAAAGAAACGCGTATCAGCGTTCAATGATAATTGCTTATATTTGAAAAATAATTTTTTTAGGAAAAAAGGAGGTAAACATGAAAGTGGCAAAATATTTTGGGCTGTTCACCTTGATTTTATTGGTGGCATTCGGGGGTTGTTCTAAAAAAGAAAAGACTAACACCGAAGTGCCGGTAAAGAAAGCACCCGCTCAAAGGGAAGAACTTAGCGTTCAAAAGGCGAAAAAGAAATTGCAAAAAAGCATTCCTTCGGACACTCAAAAATTAAAAGCTAAGATTGCCCAGAAAGAAAAGAAACAACCGAAAATATCCGCCGTGAAAACTCCGAGCATTACCGGCGTTTGGACAGGAAAATTTGATAATAGAAAAGCCGTTCTGAAAATTACAAAACAAAAGGGGAACAAATTTGAAGGAACGATTAAAATCTATTACCGAAATCAAATAAATCAGAAAGTCTCCGGAAGCGTGGATTTTAACAAAAAAACATTTCAAATGCGGGACTTACTGCATTCACGATATGCTGGCGCATACTCCGGCAGAATTTTAGACGGATTCAAAACTATGCGTGGAATTTTCTTGATGGACGTGGGAAATAAAAGATTTAGATTTTATTTCAAGAAAAAATAAAGGGGTGAAAAAATGAGAAGAATTTTAATCGCATTACTGGTTTTAACGGGTGTGTGGTTTTTATCCTCATGCGAGGATGT
>CAZSYM010000002.1:88691-127454 GCA_964611145.1 uncultured Melioribacteraceae bacterium | reverse complement strand
ATTATGATTTCCCGGAAAAAATTTGCAAATTTACTCCCTTAATCAAAGCGAATTTTGAATGCGGGTTTTAATCCGTAGTTTTATCCAATTAGAAAGGTGACAAATGGATTTGTTCGAAAAATTAAACGAGGATTTTAAAAAAAGTAAATCCATTCTTCTTACCACACATGTAAATCCCGATGGAGATGCGATCGGTTCGCAATTGGCTTTGTTTTATATGTTGCGGGAAATGGGGAAAGAGGTTAAAATGATTAACCATTCGGAAACCCCTTATACTCTTGCCTTTTTGGATAGAGGGAAAAAGATTGAGAAATATGTCCCGCAGCGCCACGACGAGTTTATCCTTAACGTGGATTTGATTGTTTTTCTGGATCTTAATGTGCCCGGTCGTGTGGTAAGTATGCAGGAGATTTGTCAGAAATCGAAAGCTAAAAAATGGGTTATTGATCACCATACTGAACCGGCGGATTTTGCCGATGAGTATTTGCTGACCGCGGAGGCGTGTGCTACGGGCGAAATTATTTATGACTTTTGGGAAAAGGAAAAGCCCGTGGAAATGAATTATGATATAGCGGAAGCTCTTTATACGGCAATTATGACCGATACGGGGTCCTTTCGCTTCGATAGAACGACGCCCCGCATTCATAGAATAATTGCCGATTTGATGGAATACGGCATTCGTCCCGATTTTGTTTACGAACAGGTTTTCGATCAAGGGGAAATTGGCAGACTTAAACTTTTGGGGTCCGCTTTGGAAACTCTCGCTCTGAATTCAACCGGAGAAATATGTTATATGATTATTTCTCGGAAAACATTGGAACAAACAAACACGGACGAAGCGGATATTGAAGGCTTTGTTAACTATACGATGTCCGTCCGCGGTGTTAAGGTTGGAATGCTGTTTTATGAATTGGAAAACGGTTTCAAGGTTAGTTTCCGTTCCAAAGGTAACATTCCGGTTAATAAGATAGCGGCGGAATTTGGAGGCGGGGGACACTTAAACGCCGCGGGATGTAGAATTGATGGCGGGGATTTCAAAACTATGATTGATGTGATAATTAAAACTGCTGAAAAGTACTTAAAATAAAGGACAAACCAATGGTTGGAATGATTTTACTTAAGAATATCAAGCGGAAAAGACTTAAAACCGATGCAAAAACATTTTTGACGATTTTTGTTGAGAATAAAAACAAGGATATAAAAAGGTTTGAGAAAGATTTTGATGTGGAATTTCCGCAACTTCAGAAAAATGCTTTTAATTCGGAAGATGTAAAGGATTATCTTTTTGTTCCCAAAAGCGAAAAAATAGGAGCGGTGTGGGCGATAAAAATTCCTTCGAGTAAGGAGCTTACCAGCGATTTTTTCCGCAACGAGATGTCTCGACTTGTGGAAAAGGCGAAAGCGTTCGGCGCAACTTCGGCCGATGTTTTATTGCCCGAGTTTTCCGAAGAATCTTTTGGTTTTTCCGACGAGGAATATTTTTATCAAACTTTCGTTGAAGGAGTATTGTTAGGCGATTATGATTTCGATAAGTACAGGAAATCCGAAAAGAAAAAAAGAAAGTTTGAAGTGCGTTTTTGTTCCGATAGTCCTCTCTTGAAAAAAGCAATTGAAAAAGGGGAGAAGATTATAAGTTCGGTTTTCTTTGCAAGGGACTTGGCGAATGAACCTGCTATTGTTTTAACTCCGCAGGAGCTTGCCAAAAGAGTAAAGTCAAGATTTGCCGGGAGTTCTGTTGGGGTTAAAGTATTAAATGCCTCCGCTTTGAAAAAAAGAAAAATGAATGCGATTTTGGCCGTTGGTGCCGGTAGCGAGAATCCACCCTTGCTTTTGGAAATGCATTATAAACCTAAAGGCGCAAGGAAAAAACTGGCTCTGGTTGGCAAGGGCGTAACGTATGATAGCGGAGGCTATTCGTTGAAAAGCACCGAGAATATGATAGAAATGAAAGCCGATATGGCTGGAGCGGCGGCGGTTATAGGAATATTGGATGCGGCGGAAAAATTGCATTTGCCTGTCGAGATTGTGGGTATTATTCCCGCCGTGGAAAATATGATTAACGGAAAGGCTTACAAGCCGGGCGATGTTATTGCCACGGCTTCGGGTAAAACAATCGAAGTGAAAAATACCGATGCCGAAGGTAGAATAATTCTTGCGGATGCATTGGAATATGCCGTAAAACAAAAGCCCGATGAAATAATCGATTTCGCCACTTTGACCGGAGCATGCGTTGTGGCGCTGGGAGAATTTGCTGCAGGTGTTTTTACAAAGGACGAGGAACTTGCAAGCACTATGAAATCCTTAGGCGAAAAGACGTACGAACTGATTTGGCCCCTGCCCCTTAGGGATGAATATAAAAAATTATTGAAAAGCGATATTGCGGATATTTCTAATTTGGGACCCCGCTGGGGAGGAGCCATAACTGCGGCGAAATTTTTGGAGTTTTTCGTGGGGGATTCCGTTAGATATGCTCATATTGATTTGGCGGGACCGGCTCTTAAAAACGAGCTTTCCAATTATACCAGCAAGTGGAATACGGGCTACGGCGTTAGGTTGATAATCGAGTATCTGCGTAGCCTTTAGATATACGGTTATTTTGACGGCGAGTCGTGCAATTGTCCGTCTCGCATATAAAGGAGCCGCTGTGCTAAGGTGATTAAATCCTTATTGTGAGTAACCATTAGTATTGTCAGCCCTAATTCCCGATTGATTTTCTTGAACAATTCCGAAATCATCTCTCCGTTTTTGGAATCCAAATTGCCTGTCGGCTCGTCGGCAAAGAGTATTTCGGGATTATTAGCCAATGCGCGAGCTACCGCCACGCGTTGCTGTTCGCCACCCGAAAGTTCCGCCGGTTTATGTTCCATGCGTTCGTTCAGTCCCACCAATTCCAATAATTCCATACTTCTTTTTCTGGCTTCTTCGAAAGTTTTTCCGCCAATCATTTGCGGGATAGCAACGTTTTCCAAGGCGGTAAATTCGGGAAGCAAGTGATGAAATTGGAATATGAACCCTATTTTTTGATTGCGAAATTTGGATATTTTTTCATCGTTGAGCTCGTTTATATTAACGCCGTCAATTAAAATCGTGCCTTTGTCGGGCTTTTCCAAACCGCTTAGAATGTGTAGCAATGTGCTTTTCCCCGCACCGGAAGCGCCGAGTATTAGCGTGATAATTCCCTTCTCGATTCGGAGAGACACGCCTCTTAAAACCTCGATGTTTCGCGAATCTTTTTTGAAAAAGCTTTTGTGAATGTCTTCCGCCGAAATTATTATGTTACTCAAAGTTTTATTCCCATTTTATTGCTTGAACAATATTTATTTTAAGACTTTTTTTCGCCGGGTAAAGCGAAGCCGTAAGGGTCAAAAGAAAAGACATCAATCCGATTATTACTACGTCGGCGATGTGTATTTCCACCGGTAAAGCGTTGATAATGTATTTCATCGGATCGAGGGGATATACATTGAAATTTATCTGAATATAGCAAGCGGCTAATCCGAGGAGCAAGCCGGTTAAAGTGCCTATGAGTCCCACGAAAAAACCTTGATAAATAAATATTTTTTTAACGCCTTTTTGAGTTAAACCCATGGAACGAAGCACGGCAATGTCTTTGCGTTTTTCGAGGACGGACATTGTCAAAGATGTTAATATGTTAAACGTGGCGACGGCAATTATTATCGAAAGCAGAAAGAAAGCCGCCCAACGTTCCGCCATCATTACGTTGTAAAGATTTTTGTGTAAGTCATACCATGTTTCCACTTTGAAAAATCTTGGCGGAAGCTCGGCACTTAGGGTTTCCTTTACCTTTTCCGATTCGGAAATGTCGTGTAGTCGAATCTCGTAACCGTTGAAAATATTGCCGTAACCGAGTGTTCGCTGGACATTAGTCAATAATGCGTAAGTGGATTTGTAAGCGTATTCTTTGTTATTTATGTCAAATATTCCTCCCACGACGAACTTCGAGCCGTGCGGAAAGGAAAACGAGAAAGCGCTTTTCTGAATTTGATTTGCAGAAAAAACTTCGACCGTATCTCCTACCCTTGTCGAGAGTTTCAGAGCCAAGGGTAATCCTAAAATTATTTTTGGTGTTCCTCGCACTTCTAAATTTGCCGTTCCGGAAATGATTCTCTCCGAAAGCCCTTTGGAGTTTTGGGCAAGCGCTTTTGTAATACCTTTCAGGTTAACGATTTCGAAATGCGATTTTTTGAGTATTACAACACGTCCCTCTACGAAGGGCGCAAAGCTTTCTATCCTTTTGTCTTTTTCTAAAATTCTTTTTACGGCTATGAGTTTATCGAAACCGCTTTCGTCCAAGAGAGTGATGCGCACATGCGGATCAAAATTGACCAGGATATTTTTCACGAGTGAGCCGAAGCCGTTAAAAACGGAGAGGACTATTACCAATGCCGCTACTCCGATAGTTATTCCCAGCATGGAGAAAGTGCTGATTATAGTGATGAAATTCAATTTATGCTTCGAACGCAAATATCTTTTAGCAATGAAATATTCCGTCATTCGAACCTCAATGCCTTTATGGGTTGAAGTTTGGAAGCAATGTTGCTGGGAATAAGAGAAGTAACGGTAACAAGCAAAAAAGTAATAAGCGAAACAGCAAGGTAAATTTTCCAATCGATGTAAATCGGTGCGGAGGATATAAAATAGACCGACGCGGGCAGGCTGATTATTTTGAATTTCAATTGAAGCAAACTTATGGTGTAAGCAAACAGGTTACCCAGCACGATTCCAACCAAGGAATAGAATACACCCTGAACGAGGAAAACGCTTTTTATCATTTTCTTTGTGGCGCCAAGGGTACGAAGAATACCAATCATTTCAAGCTTTTGGAGTATGTTCATTAACAGAGCGCCGATAATATTGAATGCGGCTACGAGGATAATAAGCCCGAATATCAACGGTACGGGCTTTTTCTGCAGTTCGAGCCATGTAAAAATGTTTCTATGCGTCGAATGAAAATCCCTGACGTAATACGGATAACCGAGTCGTTCCTGGAGTCTGAAAACAATCAAGGGAATTGCCTTGATATTATTGACTTTTATGTAATAGCCGGAAATAAACCCTTGTAAATCGGTGATTTCCTGCAGTGTGGACAAAGTGGTGTAGGCTTTTGCGTCGTCGTATTCCGCCATACCACTACGATATATGCCGATTACGGTGAAATTGTCGATAGCGGGGGGATTGTCGAACGAGGGCGGACGATCGTTGCGTAATGTAAACAAGGTTATTTTTTCGCCTGTTTTGAGAAACAATTTCTCCGCAAGTTTTTCTCCGATTATTATTTCATTTCGGGAGCTATCGCCGGAAAAATATTTCCCTTTGATTAAAAATCGTTTTATGTTCGAGTTGTCTTTCCGTGGCGAGATGCCTTCTATTAAAATTCCTTCGCTGAATTTTCCGTGCTTGATAATTGCGTTCTTTGAAAGAAAAGGCGAAATGCTGTTAATATACGGTTGGCAAAGCGTCGAAATTGAATCCGTTAATTCTTTGTTCGAGGGAAGATTTTTCCCGCTGAAACCGCTGATGGTAATATGGCTGGTGAAGTCAATTATTTTTTCTTCGATTGTGTTTTCAAAACCGTATAATACGGAGAGCGCAAGAATCAATATTCCTACTCCCAAAGCAATACCCGAGATGGAAATAAGGGGAATAAAGGAGAAAAAATTTCTCCCCGATTTGGATTTTATTATTTTCTTTAGAATGAATAAAGAGAATTTCATTTCTTTCCCAAATTAAAGTACAAAGATAAGAAATATTGGAAATAAGAGAGGGACACATGGGTAAAGTGCGGAGACAGTGAACAACTAACAGTGAACAGTGAAAAGAATGCGAAGAGGTTCGGAGGCAAAGGGCATAAAGTCGTCGTGGAAATCCGTGTAATCTGACTTCCCTCATCTTCGATTATTGGTTTGGTGGTACACGGCAAGAGGACTTTATTTAATCGTCTTTAAGGTTTTTAAAAACTCTTCCGCGGTTAAGATAAGAATTTTACTTTTTTTATAATCCGTTTTGTTTCTGGTTAGAATGATTTTAATTCCATTGTTTACGGCGGTAAAATATTGGATCGCATCTTCAAAATCGTTAAACTCTGAATTTAAGGATTGCTCGATTACTCTTTCGTCAACCGGTAAAACATTCAGGAAGGTTTTCAATTTTCTTAGATTTTTTAATGCAAGGGAATTGGAAGAGTTTTTCTTCAGTAGATAGTGGAGATTTGCAAATACGATCGGGGAGGTATATGCGGTAAGTTTTCCTTGGTCAATCAACGTAAATAATTTAGCGGAATAAATATAGTGGGGTTCACGTTTGGCAAGTAAATCCAGTATAATATCGGAATCTATAAAAATCTTTTTCATTTTGAATATTTTTCTTCGAGATGTTTGCCGTATAATTCTTTCACATTAACATCATTTGACAATTTAATGATTCCGGAAAGCTCAAGAACATTTGGGGAAATTTCGTGCTCCTCATTGGGAGTTTCGCTGTTGGCAATTATTTCGAAATAGTTCTCCACCATACCGGAAAGGCTTTGCTTGTTTTTTTGAGCGTACCGCTTGGCTCTCTCGATGATTTTTTTATTGAGCTTAAGGGTTAATTTTGTGTTCATAACAATTTGTCTTTGTTACGTATGATTGCCATATCAAATATACGTATTGGCAATCAATAAAGCAATATTTCAAGGCATTCCCTCCGTATTTTAAGATTGTATTTTGTAAATCGTAGATAAAGGCACAGAGGTTCGGAGAACAGTAAACAGTGAAAAGAATGCGAAAAGGTTCGGATGCAAAATTAATTAGGATTCGGGCTGATAATCATGTAAATTGTGAAGTTCCTGGGAGCTGTTTAGAATTTTGGGTAAGTAGGGAAAGCCATTTTTGCCAGAGTGCCGTCGTTAGGGGAAATGGGCAAGTTTAAGTGCAGTTGTGTTACAAAGTGTGTTATAGATTCCGCCTTATGTATTTTTCTTTAAAATAAAAAAGCCTTGCAAGTCATTTACTTACAAGGCTTAGACGAAGTGGGAACTAGAGGATTCGAACCTCTGACCCCCTGCTTGTAAGGCAGGTGCTCTGAACCAGCTGAGCTAAGTTCCCATAAGTTCGAAATGAACAAGCAAAATTTCAAAAATCGAATTGCAATTATAGAATTTTTTCTCGAATAATCAAAATTCAAAGAGCGGGTGGCGGGACTCGAACCCGTGACCCTCAGCTTGGGAAGCTGATGCTCTACCAACTGAGCTACACCCGCAACATTTTGGACATTTCTTAAATGAACAAAAATTTGATTTCAAAACTAATAAAACTATAATCCCATTTCAAATTTAAGTAACTCAATCGCATGAATTTTGGAGCACTATTTTTTAATTAAACCATTCCCCTCTTAAGTCTGTCAAATAAGCAAACAAAAATAATCTTGAGGAGGAAATATGTTAGTCAAAAAAATAGCTTTTTTGGTGGTTTTAGGAGTATTCGCACTTGGATTCTATGCGTGCAATGATTCCGGAAGCGTTGTTCCAAAGACGGACAATTATTCAACGGAATCTTTAGCGAAACTGTTGGAAGAAATGCCGGTGCAGAGCGATACAATTAACACCGATGTTGCAGAGGGATTGCAATACATGAGGGAGGAGGAAAAACTTGCCCGCGATGTTTATATTATGATGAATAACACTTATCATTACAGAGTTTTTGCTAACATATCTAAATCCGAGCAAATCCATATGCGTGCCATTAAATTTTTGTTGGATAGATACGGAATCGAAGACCCAGTAACGGATAATAGTATAGGAGCGTTCCAGAATCAGGAGCTTAAGGAGCTTTTTACAACTTTGGTTGAGCAGGGAAATGCTTCCGGTGCCGAGGCTTTGAAAGTCGGAGCATTGATTGAGGAGAAGGATATAGTCGATTTATTGGAAAGAATAGATGAAGCCTCGAACTACAAAGATATTGTGGCAATTTACAAACGCCTTGAAAAGGCTTCCGAAAATCACTTGCGTGCTTTCGTAGGGAATTTGAAGGTTCGCGGTGTGGCTTATACGCCTTCTTATCTGGATGAGGATACATTCCAAAGAATAATTAACGGACGACATGTCTTTCCGAATCCCACTGATTCTACTTTGAGCGATGAGGAAAAAGCCGCTTTGCAGTATATGAGGGAAGAGGAAAAACTTGCCCGCGATGTTTACATTACTTTTTATAAAGAAAATGGTCTGAGAATCTTTAGACACATCAGCAAATCGGAGCAAGTCCATATGAATGCGATAAAAAGATTACTCAGATATTATGGAGTGGAAGACCCAGCTAAAGGAGAGAAAATAGGCGAATTTCAGAATTCGGATTTACAGAATCTTTACGATACGTTGATTGCGAAAGGTTCTGCGTCGGACATCGAGGCTTTGAAAGTGGGGGCGGGTATCGAAGAAATCGATATACTGGATTTGTTTGAGAGAATGGAAACGACAAAAGACCATCCGAGAATAACGAGAGTATTTTCTCGCCTTGAAAAGGGGTCGGAAGCTCATCTTAGAGCATTTGTAAGAAATCTAAAGGCTAAAGGCGTTGTTTATGAACCTCAATATCTTGATAAGGAAACATACGAGAGAATAATAAATCCTTAGTCTTCTAATTCATTATGTTTTTAAAGCCGCCGAAGGGCGGCTTTATTGTTTTAAATTTTTGGAGACATAAAATTTTTAATTTATTAACTTGAATGTTAGAATTAAAACAATTTGGAGTTACCATGAGAAAAATGTTCTTGATAATGGGAATTTTGTTGTTTACCAGTATGCTTTCCGCTCAAACAATTTCGACCCATTCATGGAAAAACGGGGTCAAAGAACTTGCACCAATACCGGAGGGAATGACCTATGAGGAATTTCTTAAGCTGCAGAGGGAAATTTCATGGCAGAGAATTTTTGCCTCGGCGCTTATTCCCGGGTATTTACATTTTTATGCCTCCCACGAAAAAGAAGGTTGGTATATTGTTGTAACGCGTTCAATAGGAATGGGGTTAATGCTTTATGGACTTTTGGACGAAGTGAACTATGTAAATACTCTCAATTTCTTTTCTGCAATTGCACAAAAGGACGAGGTGGAAGATCGCTCCCAGAGAAATTTTATATTGTTTTTAGCGGGATTTGGTATCAACGCTCTTGCTTTTTCTTTTGACTGGGCGCATGCGGACTGGGTGATTTCCAAAGAAAGAAATGAAATTCTTTACAAGTATGGAATTAAAATGCGTGGGGAAGTTGCTCCCGATGTCTCTTTTCTTAATGGCGATCTGATTCCTGGAGTGAAAGTTAAAATAAGATTCTGAGGAATAAAATGAAGAAATTACTGGTCTATTTGCTATTCTTAAGTAGCGTTTTTGCTCAAAACAAAATTCCCGTGGAAGTTCGGAATGTTCTGGATAAAGCGGGAAAGAACGCCGCGGAGTTACGGAAAGTGATTGAACATTATTCAAAGCATGAAAGGGATTCCTTGAAATTAAAAGCGGCTTACTTTTTAATCGGAAACATGGAAGAGCAATCCTATGTGCATTTTATCGTTGCGGATTCTACCGGAAAAGATATGCATTTTAATGTTCTGGACTATCCGAATTATACGGCAATGGTTGCCGCATGGGATTCACTCGAAGCTATTTATGGACCTATAAAAAATGTGCGCGATAGCGCCATATACGATTATGAAGTAATAACATCGGATTTTTTGATTAACAATATTGACTTGGCATTCAAAGCGTGGAGAAAATTTCCATGGGCTCATCATATTTCTTTTAAACAATTTTGTGAATATATTTTGCCTTACCGTGGTTCTAATGAACCTTTGGAAAATTGGCGTTCTTATTTTTGGAAAAAATATCAATGGGTGGCTGATTCCGTGAAAGACAAAGCAGATCCGGTGGAAGCATGCGCTCTTATAAACAAGGATCTCCGTTCGTGGTTTAAATTTGATTCCCGTTTTTATAGACAATCAACCGATCAAGGTTTAAGCGATATGCTCAGAAATAAAATGGGGCGTTGCGAGGATATGACCAATCTGGCTATTTACGCTATGCGTTCTATGGGTGTGCCGGTTACCAGCGATTTTACTCCATACTGGGCGAAGACGGGCAATAATCATGCGTGGAATACAGTGATAGACAAAACGGGTAAGCCTATCATTTTTATGGGTGGCGGTGCCGACCCGGGTAAATATAAATTGGGACAAGCCCTTGCAAAAGTTTATCGGAAAACTTTCGCTAAACAGAAAAATTCCCTTGCAGAAATTAAACCAGCCTATGAAAAAGCGCCGCCGTATATTAACCGAGCTAATATTGTTGACGTTACAAGCGATTACGTCCCGGTGAGCGATGTGCATATTCGTCTTAAAAAGAATCCTCCCGATAGTGTTAGCTTTGCTTATATATGCGTGTTTAATACCGGAGAATGGAAAGCAATTAATTGGGGAAAATTGCTTGGCGATAAAGTGGTTTTTAAAAATATGGGATTGGATATAGCTTATTTGCCTTCCTATTTTAAAAACGGGGAGATTATTCCAGCCGGTTATCCTTTTATTCTCGATAAACAAGGCAATGTAAAAGAGCTTGTTCCCGATGAAAATAAGATGCGGAAGGTTAAATTGGTTTCCACTACAAGAAAAATCACCGTTAATGCGACGGACAATATTGAAAAAGCCTTCTTTGTTGTGGGCAAGAGATATGAATTGTTTTACTGGAATGACGGTTGGAAATCCATCGGAGTTAAGAAAGCCGAAGGGAAACCGCTCGAATTTGAAAATGTCCCTTCGAACGCTTTGCTTTGGCTAAAAGCGGAAAATTCCCGATTGGACGAAAGAATTTTTACTGTAGATGAAAATGGTAAACAGATTTGGTGGTAAATTTATTTAACTACTTCTCCCCCGGCGTTAGAACCGGGGGAGAAGAGGAGTAGCTATTGCGCTTCTTTTCTACCTTCGAATAAATAATAAAAGGCGGGGATTACGAAAAGAGTGAGAATTGTTGATACCAAAAGCCCTCCCACACTTACCACGCCAAGAGGCTGACGCATCTCAACGCCTGCCGAACCGATTCCTATTGCCAAGGGTAACATGCCCAAAATGATTGCGAGTGTGGACATAATTATCGGTTTCAATTTTGTCGGGCATGCTTCTATCAATGCGTCTTTGACCTTCATCCCTTTGCTTCGCACTAGCTGATTTGTATAATCCAACATCAATATGGCATTGTTTACGACAATACCGATTAGCATTATTATTGCCATCAAGGAAGTTATTGCAAAGGATATATTGGTGTAATAAAGAGAAGCCAAAACGCCTATTATGGCAAGCGGTACCGTTAACAGAATAAATATGGGTTGGACAAAGCTTTCCAGAATTGCCGCTAATAATAAGTATGTGAGAATCATGGCAAGAATGAAGGCAAACCGCATGTCGCTGACCATATCGTGCATCATTGTTACCATCCCTCCCCATTTTATTTTGTAGCCTGCCGGGAGTTGTATCGTTTTTAATCGCTTTCCTATTTCGTCCGTTACGTTTCCCAAGGGTACGCCGGGAGCCGGTGCACCGGTAAATTGAATTGCTAAATATTTGTCCCGATGCAACAGCTTTGAATAGCCTTTGGTGAATTTTAATGTAGCAAGTTGCGAAATCCGATACATAACTCCTCGGCGGGAGGGAATTGAAATGTTCCCGATTTTTTCGGGTGTGTTTACCGATTCGTCGTTCATCGTCAGGACTATGTCGTATTCATCGCCTTTCTCGAAATATTTGGAGGCGGTTATGCCTTCCAAAGCGGCTCTTAAAGTAAGAGCAATCTCCTGTGCGGTAATTCCCGTTTCGGCAAGCATGTTACGATTGGGGATAACGGTAACCTCCGGCTTGCCAGCGCGAGAACTTTGGTCGAGATTTATTAATCCTGGAACATCGTGAATTTTGGCTAAAACTGTATCCTTTAACTTTTCCAATGTCTCCATGTCCTGTCCCATTAAGAAAAATTGTATGGGTGCTCCGTTTTTAGCCGTAAAAGATTTATAATCGACTGTAACAAGACGAGCATTGGGAATATCTGAAAAGTCTTTTACGAAGGAAGAGATGTAATAATCGAGCTTTTTATCGCGCTCGCTGACTGGAACCAGATTTACATCCATGCGTGCCAAATTGGTCCCTGTGTTCATGTCGTTGGTTTTTCCCAATTCTGTGATGATGTTTACAACTCCAGGATAGTTCTTGATTTTGTCCTCCATTGTTTTAAGAACTCGTCCCGTTTCGCGAATATTGTATTCGGGAGGTAATTCAACCGTTATTTGAATTTCTCCATTGTCGGCATTGGGAATCATATCGAAGCCGATTTTAGGAGCGTATATTACAACGGAGAGAACAAAAAGAATAAATGCGAATAAAATTATTGCTATGCTTATAAACTTGTTTTTTAATGAGAGGCGTAAAACTCTGCGATAAAATTCATCCCATGAACGGTAAAATTCGTCCATCTTTTTGGTTAGACGTCCGATGGCGGCATCTTTTCGAATCATTAGCGAGGCTAACATGGGTGTGAGGGTAAAGGAGAAGAACAAAGAGAACAATGTGGAGAACGTGGCAGCAAGAGCCAATTCTTTAAGAAAACGTCCTACCATCGACTGCATATTGGCAATAGGGAGAAAAACAATTACGTTTGTTAGCGTCGCTGCCAGGACGGCTACCGCAACTTCCGTAGTGCCCTTTAAAGCCGCTTCCTTAGGAGCGTTGCCAAGATATTTGTGACGGAATATGTTCTCGATTACCACGACTGAATTGGATACCAGAACGCCTACTGATACCGAGATTCCCATTAGCGACATTATGTTTAGGCTCATGTCGAACCAGTCGAACAACAAGAACGTGGCAATGATGGAAGCGGGCATTGAAAGCGCAACTATTAATGTCGAACGGATGTTGAACAGGAAGAGGTAAAGAATTATGGAGGTAAGAATTATACCTAAGAGAATGTTGGTGGTTGTGTCGTTAACTGAAGCACGCGTATAATCCGATTTATCGCTTACGATTTTTAAGGATAGTCCTTCCGGTAACGATGCCTGAATTTCCGGGAGAATTTTCCTTACTGCATCGGAAACCCTCACCTCGTTTCCGTCGGTCGCTTTGATAATGGAAAGGCGCACGGCACTGCTATCGGAAATACCTGTCTCGGCATCAAAGAATATGGTTCTTTGTCTGACTTCTTTCGATGTGTCTTTCACCGAGGCGATTTGTCCCAGCCTTTTGTTTCCGAAGGGCGTTGGAACTTGCAAGTCGCGGATTTCTTCTATGCTGCGAAATTTCCCTTTTTCACGCACCGAATATTCCAAATCCGAAATTTTGAACGTCCCGCTGGGCAAATCGATATTTTGAGCGCCGAGTATTCCGAGCATTTGAGGCAAGGAAATGAAATTTTCGTAAACGGTTTTATTGTCCAAAGCAATGCGTATTTCGCGTTCCTCGCCGCCTGTTATTTTAACATCCGCTACTCCCGCTATTTGAGAAAAGCGGTCTTTTAATTTTGTGGCTGCCAAATGTCTTAATTCTCGCGGATCGACGTTGTTCCCGCTTAGAATCAAATCCATTATCGGAAAAGCGGAAATGTCTATTTTCTGGACAATCGGCTTTTTTGCATCCGAGGGTAATTGATTTATGATTTGGTCAACTTTGTCTTTGACTTCCTGATTGGCAACATTGACGTCCTTTGTTAATTTGAACTCCAGAATGGTAATTGCGGCGCCGTCAAGGTTATAAGATTCTATTTTTTCGATTTCACTTATCGTGGAAACAGCGTCTTCTATTTTTTTTGTTATCAGCGTCTCTATTTCTTTGGGTCCCGCTCCAGGATAGACGGTTGTAACCGTAACGTAGGGAACTTCCACTTCGGGCATGTGATTAAGATTAAGCTTTTTGAACGCAAGAGCACCGAAGATTATTAGCAACAACAGTGTTACGGTTGTTAGAACGGGACGTTCTACGGATATTTTTGCCAGAAACATATCTCCTCCTTAGTTGACGACTTTTACTTTTGCTCCGTTCCGTAAACGTAAAATACCTTGCGTTACTATGGAATCGCCTACGTTTAAACCGGAAGCTATTTCATAATAAGTACCGTTAGAATTCGCAATCGTTACGAATTTTTTTATCGCTTTCGAATCCCGCGTTATGAAAACAAAATGTTTACTGTCTTCGGAAAGGACAAGGTTGCGGGGAACAACAATCGCCCGTGGATTTTCGTAGATGACAATTTCCACGTTTGCAGTTAAGCCGGGTAGTATTTCACCCTTTGAGTTGTCAAAAATCAAATCGGCATAGAAAGCTTGTTTCATGGGGTCAATAGCCACCGATATTTCCGAGACCTTGCCCACAAAGGATTTTCCGCCTGCCGTGGCAATTGCTTTCATTCCCTTGTGGATTTGCATCCTTTCGTTATCGGAAAGCCAAATTCTTATTTTCATTTTGTTTAATTGCGCCACGGTAAACAGCGGTGTTTTGGCTTTTACATTGTCGCCTTCGTGAACCATTATTTCCGTTACCGTCCCGTCGTAAGGGGCATCCAATTTTAGCATTTGCCTCATTACTTCGTAGTTTCTTTTGTTTACCAGATATTGAGCTTCCGCTCCGTCCAGCTTGGCTTGTGAAACCTGACCGGCTTCGAATAGCGCTTTGAGTCTTTTGTAAGTTTTTTCGGCTACTTCGTATGCCGCTTTGGCTTGCTGAATTTGTGAGGCGGGAGCATCTTCCGGAAATTCGATGATAACTTGATCCTTTCTGACTTTCTCTCCGGGCTTCGCATGAATTTTTTCAATGCGTCCGCCAATCATTGCTCCCACAGTCGTTTGACGAATTCCTTTAAATTTTCCCACGAATCTAAGGTGTTTCGTGAAAAGCCGAGGTTTGATTATTTCCGTTTTTACAGGAATTCCTTCCTGTTTCTGAATTTCTTCCATACTGAGGGATTTTTGTTTTTCTCCGCTTGAGCATGCGGTAATTATAGAAATCGATATGATTGCCAGAATTAACGATTTCCCCGAGTTGAAAATTTTCTTCTTCATTTCAGAATCCTTTGTTTGTTCTTAAACCTTATTTATTTCTCCAGATATTTTTTTACGAAAGAGACATAGTTCGGATTTAATTTCCCGAGAATATTATCCAAACGAGCTTGCGCTACGGCGTAATCGTGAATCGCCTTGATTCTATTGGTTTTTGCAACACTCAGTTCTACAGCCGCATTCTTTACTTCCAATTGCGTTCCGTCGCCTTCTTTGTATCGCACATTGGCTATTTTATAAGCCTTTTCGGCTAATTTAACGTTTCTTTCCATTGCTTCTATTTGCTCGCGTATGCGGGTAAGTTCCGCTACTGTAGCCTTTAATTGCGTTGCGATGTAATCTTTCAGGTTTTTAATCTGCTCGTCGGTTTGCATTGTGGCAATTTTGTCTTGTTGAACTTTGTGATAAGCACGCAAACCTTCGAAAATATTTAGGGAAAGATTGAGACCTATTGTAGCGGAGCTGTAAGTTTTGAAATCGTATTTTTCATCCATTCCGTTGTAGGAATAATTTCCGAACGCTACCAACGTGGGCCAATAACTTGAGCGATCTATTTCAATAAATTCTTCGTCAACTTGTCTTTTTGTTTTGAGTGTTTGTATGTCGAAGTTGGATTTTAAGGCTTCTTCCAACAATTCCTTTTCCGGTGGAAGATTGGCTGGGGAGTATGTTAAAGTCCCCGTTATTTCGATTTGCGATTCCTGATTCAGTCCGAGAAGAATTTTAAAACCGTTTAAAGCGTTTTTGTAAACATTTTCCAATTGTGTTACGGCAGGTTTGATGTTTTCCACTTGCACTTGTGCTTGCATGGCGTCGTAATCCGAAACCAAGCCTTGCTTTTGCATTGCTTGTATGGTTTGCAGATTTTCTTGAGCATTCTTGAATCTTTCACGAGTAATGTTTAGCATCTCCTTTGCCAAAAGGACGCCGTAGAAAGCTTTTTTAACATCGAAAACGGTTTTTGAAATAGCGCCCTTTAATCTGATTTTCGAGAGATTCAAATAAATTTGAGAAGCGCCTATCCCTCGAAAAACAGCGGAATTGAAGAGTATCTGGGTAACTTGAGCTTGCAGCTGAAAATTATTCCTTTGGGCAAAGGATTGCAATTTTGTTTCGAGTGGCAAAAATTTGTTTGGGTTGTATGGTAGAAGTTTTTCCTGGAACAGCACACCGTAAATTGAGTTCTGGAGCATTGCTTGAAAATCCGGAAAGGGCATTCTGGGTTTTTCCAAGAAGCGCGAAAATCCCGCCGAAAAATCCACCGTTGGCAAAGCATATCCGAACGCCTCGTCAACAGCGGCAGCGGCTTTATCGACTTCCAGCTTGGCAATTCGGACTTCCCGGTTGTTTTTCAAGGCGGTTTCGATTGCTTCCTTCAAAGTGAACGTCCTGCTTTGAGCATAAGAAAGATTGCCGAAAGCAATCAAAAAAGCCATGACTAAAACCGATGCTTTTACTGCTACTTTTGCTTTCATATTTGACATATCCCTGTTTTTAATTCTTTTTTATCGATTCTATTACGTATTTCATTATCTTTTTTACCTTGTGGAGTATTTCGTTGAAATCTATTTCCCACATAAACTCCAATTCGGAATTACAATAAAAATTCTTGATTACGGAGCGAAGAATAAAGGCAATGTCCTTCGCAGTTTCTGTAGTATTATGCTCTTTGAATATTCCTTCCTTTATTCCCAAACTAAGGATGTCGCGAAAATATTTCCCTTCCTGCTTTTTGTAATCGGGGAAAGTATTTTCTACTATTTTTTCGATTTCTACATAGGAACTTAATTTGATAAAATACTTGTTTGTGCGTTCGTGTATGAAATGAATGAGTTCTTCTACACTTAGGACGAGTTTTTTATCTGCAGGAATGTCTTTTTCAAAAATCGCATGCTGTCTTTTGAAATGTTCCTTTACTTCATCTTCAATTAATTCTCTGAACAGTGCTTCTTTGCTTTCGAAATAATAGTAAAGAGAATTTTTTTTCATTTTTAAAGAAGCGGCTATATCTTCTAAAGTAGTTTTGGAATAGCCATAAGTGGCAAAGAATTTTCTCCCCGCATTTTTAATGTCTTCTTTTTTGATTTCAAATTTTGTCAATTGAAAAATCTCCTTTTCGAACTTTTTAATCTACGGTTCGAAAAATAAAATATTCTAAAAAGAAAAGCAAGTTTGATAGGTAAAATTTAAATAGAAAAAACCCGGCTATACCGGGTCTTGGATTTGCCAAAAATTGTTTTTAGAGATTTCCTTGTTTTTGAGAGTTATGGTGGGAATATGATGGGAAATATTTGTGATTTTCGGGGGTAAATATCATTGTTTCATTTATTACAGTAAAACGCCCGTTGGTTCTTTCGCGGCTCGAAAAGTTGGGAATGCTTTTTTTTGCTTCTTCCTGCCTTATACGAAGTTCATCCTTTTCTATTGTGATGGTATTTCCTTTTCTTATCTCTGAGTGCTTTTTTACATAAACAATTTTTTGCGGACGTGTACGTAAGGCGGAATTATAACTAAATTCTTTTTGTGGCATTGGGATTTTCTTTTCATATGTTACACCGCTATGACGTAAACGGTATGAAATGTATGAAAGCGTGAAAATTATAAAAAATGTGGCGACTCCGATGGCTAAACTATACCATACAACTTGTGCTAAATTCATAAACACTCCTTTTTTCTTATTATTTTACAAGAATGGTGCCAATATCATAAGAGTGTTAAAAGAGCTTTTTTATATCGAATTTTGTATCAATATGAAAAACAGTATAATTTCGGAACAAAAACGATTCAAAAATGTAAATAAACAATCAAATCAAAAGTGATTTGAAACAACTCATTAGCATGGTAAATTTTGTAAATTGCTATTGCTTTTTCGGAAAAAGGGAGCATTTGAAGCTAAGTAAAAAGAAAGGAAAGCGTAATGAAAATAGAATTGCTTGATAAAAGTAAATATTTAAAAGGCCTGCTGGTTCTTTCGAGGAAGGATAATATGCTTTCCGATTGGGAGCGACGTATTTTGAGAAATGCCGGGCGTTCCCTTGGTTTTGAAGAAAGATTTTTGGAATCTTCTATTAATGATTTGCTCGTCAATGAGTATTTGACTGAGGAACCACCAGTTTTCTCGAATAAATATATTGCCGAAAGTTTTTTGAAGAACGGACTATTGCTTGCAGGGGGAGATAGGCACATCGATAAGCGCGAGCTTCAATTTCTTTGGGAAACTGCAAAGGCGAACAATATTAGCGAGGAAGAATTCCATTCGATACTGGAAAGCTTTGTTGAGCAAGCTAAAATTGAAATTCCTCTCGATGAGTTTTTTAAAAGTGAAATGGTTACTTGAATGAAAATGATATCTTTGTGGGGCAATCTCGAAATTGTTACAATGTATGAAAAATGAGGAGCTCTGCTTCCTTCTTGTTTAGGAAAGCAGAGCTTTATTATCTATTTTACCACTTGATAAACCGAATCTATAACGGTGCCGTCAACCCATTTTATAACAGCGACGACTTTATCCTTGTTTAACTTGGGTTTTGTGGGTTTCCCTCCGCAAATGCCCGTTACCTCTTCGTAAAGTTGTTCAATGGGCTTGATGGGTAACCCGGAACCCTTTACGGCTTTTAACAAATCTTTTCTGTTCGGATTAATTGCTATGCCTCGCTCGGTTACGATTACGTCTATTAGTTCTCCCGGACCTACGAGTGTCGTTACTTCGTCCACTATGACGGGAATTCTGTCGCGGAAGGAGGGAATGGCTAAAATGGTGCATTTGGACGTCAAGCAGTTTTGCCAACCGCCAATGCCGTGCAGTAAGTAGCCGTCCGAGTGTGTAACAACGTTACCGTTAAAATTCAAATCCACCTCCGTGGCTCCGAGTACCACGAAATCCACCATTGAGGCGAAATTCCCTTTCCCATGATAATTATAGCTGGTGAATGGACTTGTATTAATATGATTGGGATTTTCCCTCATCGAGCGCACGCCTTCCAAATCGAACGTTTGTCCGTCCAGGATGTAATCCGTCAAGCCTTCTTCCAGCATTTCGACTAAGTATTTCGTACTACCGCCACGTACGAATCTTGCTTTGACGCCCTTTTGTTTCATCTTGGCTTTGAGAAATTCGAGGAAAGCAAGATTTATACCTCCTGCGCCTGCTTGGAATGAAAATCCGTCCTTGATAAAACCGGCAGCTTCCACAAAGCGAGCGATGTATTCGGCAATCAGAAGGCGGTCGGGACTTTTTGTAACTCTCAATGTGCCGGAAACAATTTTTGAAGGGTCTCCGAGTGAAGGAACTTCCACTACATAATCCACGTTGTTCCCTTGTATTTGCCATGGGACGCACGGAAAAGGCACAAGGTTATCGGTGGCAACTATTACATTGTCCGCATAGATTGAATCTGCCAAAGCGAACCCTAAGAGTCCGCATGCTGCGGGTCCACGGTCGCCCGTGGCATTTCCGAAGGGATCGGCTGTGGGCGCGGCAATTACGGCAATGTCGATGTGCACTTCGCCGTCCTGCACGGCTTGATAGCGTCCGCCGTGACTTCGTAGAACGCCAACGCCGCGCATTTTGCCTTCCGAGGCAAATCGTCCCAATGGACCGTTCATGGAACCTTCGATGTGATGAATCGTTCCGTCTTCTAAGTATTTAATTAAATGGGCATGGACGGGAAAAGAAGCGCTGGGAAACCAACGAATATTTTTGATTCCCATTTCATGAATTGTATCGAAAAGCATGTTAGTGAGTGCATCACCATCTCGGAAATGGTGATGTGTGGAAATTGTCATGCCGTCCTTTATCCCCGCGCGTTCCAAAGCTTCGCGCAAATTTTTAACGACCTTGTTTCCGTCCGGGGGATAATCCGCACACGAACGAATCGGGGGACCGTATTTGTGTCCGGTGGGTTTATATTTGTCAACTCCCATATAAGGGATTTGCTTTTCTCCGTTTATTTCGTCGGGTACCAGTCTTCCGGCTGCGTTTTTAATCATCTTCATATTACATCCCTAAAATTTTAATTTTTCAAATATTTCAGAGTATTTATAGCTCGTTTAACGACGGGCGGGTCAATCATTTTGCTACCTAATGACACTACGCCCAAGCCTTTTTCCTTTGCTTCCTCGAATGCCGCTACGATTTTTTTCGCTTTTTCTATTTCTTCTTCCGTGGGAGCGAAGGCTTCGTGGACTACTTTGATTTGTCTGGGATGAATACAACCTTTTCCGTCGAATCCCAATGATTTTGCTTCCAGAACACTTGCTCTTAATCCTTCCATATCGTTCACGTCGGAGAATACCGTATCTATTGCCTGAACTCCCGCCGCTTTTGCAGCGTTAACAAGAGCACTGCGAGCGTAAAAGCTTTCCTTGCCTTCGTTTGTTCTCTGCGCTCCGATGTCCGCCGTGTAGTCTTCCAAGCCTATGGCGATTGCGCAAACATCTTGCGAGGCGGAAGCGATTTCATAGGCATTTAGAATTCCTTTTGCGCTTTCGATTATGGGCATGAAGTAAATTTTCTTTCGAATCTTATATGCCTTTCGGATTTTGTCCGTTTCTTCTTTGACGGATAGAACGTCTTCAGCACTTTCGCATTTCGGAATTAGAATTACATGAACGTTGTGAGGCACGACGAATTTCAAATCCTCTATGCCTCGCGGAAGTTGATTTATTCTTACCATTCTCTCGGCACCGTAAAAATCGACACTTCGGAGAGCGTTTCGAACTAACAATTGTGCCGCATCTTTTTCTTGCGGGGAAACACTGTCTTCCAAGTCCAAAATAATCCCATCGGGTTTATGAAGACCGGCGTTTATGAAAAGTTTGGGTTGATTACCGGGTAAATACAATCTGCTTCTACGGAAGCGTTCCTTTTTGGTGCCATATTGGGAATTTGGATTGAAAGGGAGAAGGAATTCTTTTTCGATATTAGGAAAAAGCCTTTTTATTGCTAACTCGAAGCGTGCCGCCAAAGTGAAGGGGAGAGCACCGTAATCTTCCAAGTAAATCTTTAGATTTTTAATTTCGAAAAATTCACACATTTCATAAATTAAATTGCGGATGCTTTCCCCGTACATGGAGGCGACTTTCGAGTTTATTTCCAATTGTATTCCGCCTTTTCGTGCCGTTGTTACCTCAAAGTAACAATCCGAACGATTTTCTTTGCCTTGTCTTCCGGCTGTAGCTTTCATTGTAACCTCAATCGTTTGAATTGTGTCAAACTGTTAATTTGTTCATAAAGTCTTTAGCGGAGAATTTTTCCGCCGAGAATATCATTTCTTTTATTTCGCTTTGTCTCTCGTTAGAAAGGAGACCGTCGGAGAGCGAGTTGAATTTTATCTCAAGCTCTTCTTCCGTCATGGGTTGGCGATAATCTCCTTTCGGATATTCGAGATAAGCACTGTAAGATGTCCCATCGTTAAGTATAATGGTAGCTTTGGACGGTTGTTTTTCGGGGAACATTTTTTCAAATTCTTCCGAAGCTTCGCCTTTTATTTTATCGATGACTTCCCAAATTCTTGGGTCTTTAAGTTTTTCTTCCGAGAAAGTTTGTGTGGTTATTTTGCCGTCCACTACTGCGGCGGCTATGCAATAGGGTAAGGAATGGTCGGCCGTTTCGCGGGATTCGGGTCTGTATTTATGCGGGTCGAAAAGAATATCTACGGCACGAGCAATGGTAGTGATACGTATTTCTTTAATATCTTTGTAATTGATGTTGTTTTTCTTCATTACCTCCAACGTAGCCGAGATATGCGTGTGCGTTAATGCTTCCGTTGGGAATGCTTTCATCCCGCATTCCATTATCTTGAAGCTTTCACCCAATCCGCCGATTAATTTTTCGACATCCCATGTCCACTCTCCGAGCGCATCGCGTCCTTGCATTTTAACCGGAGCCGGTTTTTGCTCTTTGGCATCCCAACCGAAAAAGGTATCCATGAAACCTTCTTTGCCTTCAAAGATGGCTTCGGTGCCGGAGTAGCCCTTTTGAGCCATTAACGCCGCGAAAACGCCCGATTGAACTGCCATCGGATCTACGGTGTTTTTCATCATTGTGAGTTTGCCTGCCGTTGGAGCTCCGATGGTGTGGTTGTGAGAGCCATTGATACCGATTGCGTTTACCATTTGTTCGACGTTCAAACCCAAAAGTTTTCCCGCAACGATCGGCGATACGAATTGTGTCAATGTGGCATGATGCCATTTACGTTCGCGAATTCCGGGAACGGCAAATTCGCAAAGTCTTTGCTCGAATTCATACGCCAAAACTATTGCCGTTATTACCTCTTCCATGCTTGCGTTTACGAGCTCGCCCACGGAGAGTGCGGCGGGAATTAAATCCGAAGGGTGCGAAGGGTCTTCTTTCCAATAAATATCGTTGTAGTCCAAAGCACGAATCATTAGAGAGTTTACAAGTGTTGCATTTACGGCGGGAATTTTATCTCCGAAGCCTATTACCGTGGCTTCTTCTTTTCCGCCCATTTCTTTATAAATATCGCGTAAAATGTTTACATCCTTTGTATGGTAACCTCCGTAAGCACAACCGATTGAATCGTAAAGAAATCTTTTTGTCTGATGAATTACTTCCTCGGGCAAATCGCTGTACTTTAAATTTACTGCAAACTCGGAAATTATTCTTGAAATTGACTTGTCCATCCTTTTCCCTTTCTCTGTTAAGTTAAACACATTTTGAAATGCAAAAATAAGAAATAATTAAGACGGAGGGGAAATAAAATGCTTTTGAAAAGTCCGTAGCGGAATATTATCAGAGTTAAATTTTGCTTTTTGCTCTTTTGTATAAAAAGAAAGGAGCCTTTCGGCTCCTTTGCTTTTTCAGATTTTTGTTTTTACCCAGTTTTCCAAGCCGCCTGCCACAATTATTTCCTGTGCGGCTTTTCCTACGGGTGAAATGGCGAATTCCTTTCCTTCGAAGGAAAGAGAGGAGTTTTCGAAATTTACCTTTAATTCTTTTTCTATTCGTACGGTCGGTTTTCCGTTATCGTAATGCTCTTTAAGATATTTGACAAATTCGGGTTGAGCAATTACGAGGAAGCCGTTGTTAATGGCGTTTCGAACGTAAGTTGCGCTAAAGGAACCTGCTATTACAAGGCGAATGCCTCTGTATTTCAATGCGGTTGCCGCTTGTTCCCGAGAAGAGCCCGTACCGAAGTTAAAACCGCCGACGAGAATATCTCCTTCTTTGACTATCTTTTGGAATTCGGGATCGTAATTTTCCATTGCGACTTTCGCCTGATCTTCCGCTTTGAAATCGTCAATGTAAGTGTATTTACCGGGGTAAATTCCATCGGTATTCATATTATCCGCTGGACAGAAGATAATTTCCGAGACGATTTCTTTCGGGAATCCGTCGATTATCTCGACATTTTTCTTTTCCGTTTTTGGTGTGGAGTTAAATTTGACCTCGCCTTTTACTTGTTCTTCAGGGTAAGTTAAATCGTAGGTGATATAACCTGCCACGGCGGAAGCGGCGACTACTGCGGGGGAAGCCAAGTAAGCTTGTGCATTCGGGGAACCCATTCGTCCTTTGAAATTTCTGTTCGTGGCTGAAATTCCCACCTCGCCGTCTTCAAGTAAGCCTGCACCCAGACCTATACACGGTCCGCATCCGGGTGGGAGAGGAATTGCTCCGGCATCCAAAAGCGTTTGCCAGTCGCCCCGTTTTTCCGCTTCCTTTTGAACCTCGCTGGAAGCGGCGGCGATGTAGAATTTGACATGGGGAGCGACTTTCTTGCCACGTATAACTCTTGCGGCGGCGGAAATGTCTTCCAGGCGACTATTAACGCACGAAACCAAATAAGCCTTGTCGATTTTGATTTTTTTCTTGGCGATTTCGGAAACGGGAGTAATTGTTTTAACGGTGTCGGGACCGGCTACGTAAGGTTCGATGCTCTCCAAATCCACGGTGATTTCAACGGCGTAATAAGCGTCCTTGTCGCTTTTTAAGGAGGGGAGAGATGCTTCCAATTCATTAATTCGTTTATGATTTATTCTCGGATGAACGCCGTTACCGTCTGCATCGGAAGGAACGCCTTCCAGTCCTCGCTCCAGAATGAAATCGGCTCTTTGTCTTAACCAGCCTATCGTAATCTCGTCAATCGGAAATATGCCACCGAGCGCCCCCCATTCCGTTGTCATATTTGCTACGGTTAAACGTTGCTCCAATGTTAGGGAAGCTACTCCGTCACCGTCGAATTCGATGATGTGGTTTAGCACTTCGTCATGATTAAAATGTCCGCATAGTGCAATGATTAAATCCTTGCCCGTTACTCCTTTTCTGAGTTTTCCCTTCAAAGTTACTTTTGCGACGGGCGGTACGAGCCACCACGTTTGTCCCGTTGCCCAGATGGCAGCTGCATCGGTTCGTACGATAGGTGTTCCCAAGGCTCCGATTCCGCCATACATGTTGGAATGGCTGTCCGAAGCAACGACCATTGTGCCGGGAAAGGCATAACCTTCTTCTATCATTATTTGATGTCCTATGCCACGCCCTGCGGGATAAAAGTCGTTGCCCATTTCTTTGGCAAAGTCTTCTATCTTTTTGTATTTGGCTAAGTTTTTCTCGCTCTTATCTTGAATGTTATGGTCGAGCGTAAAAACCACTTGTCGGGGATTAAAAAATTTTTTTGCCCCGATTGCCTTGAATTTGTTTATTACTGCACCTGTGTTGTCGTGCGTCATTACGTAAGCCGGTTGTATTGTTACGTAGTCTCCGCTGTGGACTTCGTGCCCTTTTTCCAAGCCCACGGCAAATTTTTGAACTATTTTTTCGACTATATTCTGAGCCATTGGGTTCTCCTAATTCTTTTTTGTAACCAAACCGAATTTTGAGGATATGCCATGGAAACGGAGCATGGTTAAAACCATGCCGCCGTTTCTTAATAATTTGTCAAAGTAACGGATTCTTTGAACGGTTCGAAACTTACAAAGTCGGCATGATGAACAATGATGGATTCGACCGTCCTTTTTCCCAAATCGCCTTCCTTGGAATGATAGGCGATTATATGCTGAACCTCCGGCGGCAAGTTAAATTTATCCGCAATGGAAACACCGCTGAAGGGATGTCTTAGCAATTTCCCTTGTTTACTTGTGGTCAGCTTGCCGTCAACTATTTCGTATTCGAGTAGCTTGCCTACGTCTATCAAAATGGCTCCGGCTATCAGGTAATCCATGTTGATTTCCATTCCGAAATTTTCTTTCATAATTTCGGCTATTTTAACGGATAATTGTACCGCCGTTCTTTTGTGGTTCATAAAGGAAATATCCTGTCTGTCGATTAGGAGGGAGAAAGGAATTTTTTCCAAGTCTTCGGCGGTGAGAGGACTTTTTTCCAAAGCGTATGCCCAGCAATCCGCAACTTTTTCTCTTAGGTTTTCGTCTTTAATCCATTCCAATTCGGGCCAGAGTTTGCGAACAGCATCTTTCATTTTTCTCTCCTTATTTCAACTTTTCGATTATTGCATCGGTCATTTCTTGGGTTGTGCATGCGCCTTTGTCAATTACATCCGGTCCGCCTTTGAGTTTGAGCATATCGTAAGCACGAACTTTTCCTTCTTCTATTACTTCCGCTATTGCGGTGCGAATTCTTTCGGCTTTTTCCGTCTCTCCGATGTGGTCTAACATCATGCAAGCGGAAAGAATCATTGCGATCGGATTGACGATGGAAGGTTCCAATTCCGCATATTTCGGAGCCGAGCCGTGAGTGGGTTCGAATACCGCTACTTCGTCGCCGATGTTTGCGCTACATGCGAATCCCAAACCGCCGACCAATCCTGCAAAGCCATCGCTGATAATATCTCCGAACATATTCCCGGCGACTATCACGCCGTAATTTTCGGGATTCTTCGTTAGCCACATCATTTGTGCGTCTATATTGGTTTCCCAAAGTTCTATATGGGGATATTCTTTTGCTGTTTCGCGAGCTTCTTTTAACATCATGCCGGAAGTTTCTCTGAGGACGTTCGGTTTTTCGCAAACGGTAACACTCTTATAACCGAATTTATCCGCGTATTCGAAAGCGGCTTTGACAATTCGGCGGCATGCATTTCGAGTGAAAATTCTTGTGGAAATTGCCAAATCCTCGTTTGGAACATCTTTGAACGCTTTCATTTTGGGGTGTGTATCGAAAGCGGCGCGAACTTCCGCGGGAGGATTTGTCCATTCCACACCTGCATAAAGCCCTTCCGTGTTCTGTCGGAAGATTACTGCGTTGACCATCGGTTCTTCCAGTTCCCCGTTCGGACCGCGACGGACGAAATTGAGAGGATTTCCTTTAAAGGATTTTGTAGGACGTATGCTTATATCGAGATTGAAATGTTGACGCAAACCTACAATCGGTGAAAAATAAACGTAACCTTTGTCCTGCAATTCCGGTGCGAGTTCTTTTGCTGCGGCGTCTTTCGGTTTGCTCGTGATAGCGCCGAACAATGCTATTTTGTGTTCCGCAATTAAATCGATTGTTCTTTGCGGTAGGGCGTTCCCTTCTGTTTTCCAGAATTCCCAACCAATATCCCCGTGTACGTAATTGGCTTCGAAACCTACTGCATCCAAAACGCGAAGAGCTTCCGGTAAAACTATTTTACCGATACCGTCGCCAGGCAACGTTACTATTGTTCTCATTTTTTCCCTTTCTTTAATTTGTGAATTTGAGTCCGACAAAATTAGAGAGAAGTGCTTTTATTTACAAGAAAAAATTTTAGAGTTAGAATTTTCCGCTTAATTGTAAAGTGATTTCCTTGATGTCCTTCCAGAAAATTGTTGTGTTTGTCTCGTGTTCAAAAAATTGTTGTGCGAATTTCAACTCAAGAATTAAGGAGGGAAAAATTTTTATTCTTGCCAATGCATACCAACGTATTCCTTCGCCGTAAAGAGCGCGGTTTTCCATTGTTCCATAAACGCCGTTTTCGAATTCGTAGATTCGACTCCGATAAGAAGGTGTGTTGAAGTAAATTATTCTGAAATTCATGGATAGACGGGAGAAAAGATTTAGGGAGAAGTCCTGCAAAAACAGAAAGCCGATTTCGGTCTTTTCATTTTCAGAAAATTCGGATAGTTCAAGCCTTGTTTTTGCTTTTACTTTCCGTATGGTCGGCATGAGAAAATTTAAGCGGAGCTTGTTTTTTACGTTGCTAATCGAGCCTTCCGCCGGGGCGGTATTTTTCCTTTCTTCGAAGAATCGTATTGTGGGTTTGAAACGCTTGAAATTTCTGAATTTTAGTTCTATGGAAAATTCATGCCCGTCGGTGGGGAAAAGGGAGTTTGACGAAGGATAAGGACGCTTGAAAATGTCGTAGTAGAAAATCAAGCGTAGGTATTTGTTTGAAAAGGAAAGAGCATTGTAAAAGCCTCTTTCATTAGCGGTTGTCCCGAATTCGCCGACGCCATTTGCCCAAAGCGAAAAATAGTCGTGAGAGTAACTACGGATTTGGGAGACAAAGCGCAAAGATTTATTTAATTTAATCGAGAGACCGTTTGTTGTTGCCAAGGATGAATTTGTGCGAGCGATTTCACCGCATAGGAAAATGTTATCGGATATGTAGGAATACGAGAAGCTAAAGGTTATGAGGTTTTCGATGGGACCGCCGGTTTTCGAAAGTAATGATGGCGTAAGCTTTTGGGATAAAAACAGAATACCCGTACGGAAATTTTCGCCCCAGTTTTTTTCAATGCTTAAACCGTAACTGTTTAATTGCAATCGTCCTTTCTTGGAAATTTCTTTAGGAGTGCGGTGGTAACCGCTATAGTCGATTGCGGTAATTAGATTCTGTGTCGAATCGAGCGAGGCTGATAGTTTACGGTTTGAATAGAAGGTTCGAACGGTAAATTGTGATTGTGAATATTTGAGCGCTATGCCTCTGAATCCTTGTCCTTCGGCAGTGAGTGTATTCCCGAAAATTCCTCGGGCGCTTCGGATTACGGCTTCCGCATCTGCGGAGGATTTCCCGAAGGCGTAAGGGTTCCAGAGTGCCAAGCCTTGCCCGAATTCCATTTGGTAATCTCCCAAAAGGAGAGTGAATTTCGGAAATAGATTTCGCGCTTCGAAGTAAAAGCTTGTGAAATCCGCGTAACTTTTTTCACCGGCGTCTTTCTTTAAGAGAACGTTTATGCTGTAATTGTTCGCATAGTTTAGGAAAAGTCGTCCGTAAGTTTTAAAGAGATTTCCCTCGAAATCGTTCGAAGAGAAATCGGAATAACATCTGTTTGCTCTCGTTTTGTATTTTGCTGAAATTTTTGGAAAAGTGCTTTTTGCTTTGAGGAGGGTAAAATATCGCAAGGCTTCCACATCTTGCATATCGAATTCGGGGAGTGAAAGGAGCGAGGAATAATTCGATATTCCGTCGGGTAAGGAGTTTCGTAATTTGATTAAACTTTGGATTTGAGCGACGGAGAGAAAGGGGAGGGTTCGGAGCGTGGAGAAATCGGCACTGTTTAAATCGATTGGATTTTCGTGTAAGCGTGTCAGGATTTCAACGGCACTTTCGTTTTTAATGTTGTACGATTCGAGTATTTCGGAAAGAATATCCGCCGAAAAATATGTGCTGTCCGTTTGTGCTAAGATCTTACCGAAGAAAAGAATCGCAAGGAAAAAACTCTTTTTCATTTTACTCGGCGTCCTTTTTTGAAGTCGAGTATTAGCGAAATTTGATGTGTCAAGCCCAAATATTGATGCGTGAATATGGCATAGTCGAAACGTAAGAGAGAATAGCGAAGTCCCACGCCCGCAGTGTATGTGTCGGGTTCTGTTCGCGTCCCGAAACGGAGGAAGAGAAAATTTCCAATGGGTATCTCAATTCCCCCGCGAAGTGAAAGAGGATAATTCAAATCTTTGTAAGCTTCCAATGTTAGAACGTTTCTGAGTATGTTAAAACTAAAACCGGCTCTTAGTTTTGTCGGTATGGAATTCTTTATTTTCGAATACGTGGAGCGAGTGAAATTAAAAGCGGAAAATCCGAATTGTATTGCTTCGCTGAATTTATAGATAAATCCGAAGTTGAAAATAAAAGCGCTCGAGTGATTGTAGTTTTTAATTTTTAAGTATTTGTAAGAAACGGAAAAACCTATGAAATATTTTTCCGCAAAATTTTTGGAGTAACCGCCGGTAAGTTCTATTTCGTTATATAGCTCGAAGCCGTATTTCATCCCTCCGATGGAAAGACATCCGAAAGGAAAAGGTTCGGCGTAAGCGAAAAAAATGTTTGCCAATTGTTTCATGCCGAAAGGGGAAGGGGAATAATAAATTCCAATTTGACGTGCGGTTGTTTGCGCCAGACCGGCGGGATTGTTGAAAAGGGAGAAAACATCGTTTGCCAATGCTACGGAGGAATTCCCCAATGCAACTTGGCGCGCGGCGGGTTCTATTTGTCCGTAACTTATGTTCGAGAGCAGAAGGAAATAAAGGAATATTGTTTTACAATATTTCATCACTAAATTGATTAAATAAAGTCAAATAATTATCTTTAAAAAGTTTTCAAATCAATTTAGAGAATAAGATGAAAAAGGTTTTGTTATTACTTCTGTTTTCGCCGCTTTTTATTTTTTCACAGGAATTAGATGCAACCGTTACCGTAAATTACGAACAATTGGAGAATTCCGCAAAGGACAGGCTAACGGATTTTGCGCAAGCCGTGCAGGATTATTTGAACGGTAACAGATTCACAGACCAGGATTATCAAGACAAAATAAAATGCTCCTTTAACATTTTCTTTGTGGGCGCTTCTTCCGAAACGAATTACAAAGCGCAAGTGGTTATTACAAGTCAACGCCCTATTTATAATTCTACTAAAAACTCGCTGATGTTTAGAGTTCAGGATGCCCAATGGGAATTTCAATATGAAAAAGGGCAAGCTCTTTATTTTAATCAAACGGAATTCGATCCCCTAACCAGCTTCCTCGATTTTTATGCTTATGTGATTATAGGCATTGATGCTGATTCTTACGAAAAATTAGGTGGGACGGACTATTTTAACAAGGCTTTGGATATTGCCGTTTTAGGTGGGAACAGTAAATTTAATAAGGGTTGGGGACTTCAAAGCTCGAATTATAATCGCAGAGCGTTGGTTTTGAATTTAACCAATGCCAGCTATCAACAATTCCGAGAGGACTTTTTTGATTATCATTATAACGGAATTGATATTTATGAGGAAAACAAGGCGCTTGCCCAAAAGAATATCGTGAAATTAATTTCCGATTTGGCGAAGGTGCGCGATAAATTGGATGCAAGGAGTGTTTTGCTGAAAGTATTTTTCGATGCCAAGGCTAAGGAAATCGTGCAATATTTATCCGATTATCCCGATAAATATTCCGTGTACGATATGCTAAAAAGTATTGACCCGGCTCATCTTTCGGCTTACGATAAATTAATAGAAGAATGAAAAAGAATTGTAGAACAAAAAAGGCGGGTTTTCCCGCCTTTCTTTTTATGAATTATCAAAAGGTTTACACGGGCATTTGGTAAATGCGATATTTTTTGTAAAGTTCCCCGTGCATCATTTCGGCGGAGCGCGTCATCATTAAATTGTCTTCCAGCACCCAACTTGCTTCGCCTTTATCGATTCCAATCTTGTGAGCATTGTCTATTATTCTGTCGTAAAATATTGCATCGATTCCACGTTTTTGATATTCGGGAATAATGCCGAGAGTTATGATTCGCGCCCATGTGATTTTTTTCTTCTGTGTAAAGAGTTTGAAAATGCCGAAGGGGAAAAGTCGCCCGTTCATGTTGATAAAGATTTCATTGTAGTCGGGCATTACCAAAGAAAAGCCTACGGTTTCGCCGTTAACTTCGGCGAAGAGTACCAAGGATGGTTCCACAATCGGTTTCAGATCTCTTGCCAATAAATCTATCTCTTCGTCCGTCATCGGGATGAATCCCCAATTTGGCGCCCATGCTTTGTTATAAACATATTTGACTTTTTCCAATTCATTTTTGAAATCTTTCATGTTAATCGGACGAAGAATAACATTGTAACGTTTTTGTGAAATTTCGGCAACGCGTTTGATTTTGTTTTCTTTGCGGACTTTGTTGTATTCGATTTTATAAGCGTACAAATCCTTGATTTTTTTCAATCCGTAATTTTCCATCAAATCCATGTAATATTTCGGATTGTAAGTCATCATCAAACGTGGCGGGTCGTCGAAGCCTTCGATTAGCAATCCGTATTCGTCATTGCTGGAAGGATTTGCGGGACCACGCATATCCGTAAGCCCTTTCGCTTTTATCCATTCGCGGGCAACGTCGAACAGTTTGTTGGCTACTTCCTGGTCGTTGATACATTCGAAGAACCCGAAGAAACCGATGTTTTCGTTGTGGTATTGATTATGAGCATCATTTTTAATGGCAGCTATTCGTCCTACCGCTTTGCCGTTTTTGTAGGCCATAAACATATCCATTTCGGCACGCTTGAAGAAGGGATTCTTTGTTTTGTCGAGAATTTTTAATTTGTCCATAATCAAGGGTGGTACCCAATATGGGTCGTCTTTGTAGATTTCCCATGCAAATTTGATGAATTTTTTCCTGTCGGCTTTACTGTTTGTCAGTTTTTTTATTTCCACTGAACTCATTTTAACCTCCTAAAAAGGAATATTGAAAATCAGTTAGATTATTCCCAGTTTCTTCCCGACTTTTTTGAAAGTATTTACAATAAATTCGAGATGTTCTTCTTCGTGCGTTGCCATATAACTCGTGCGCAACATTTGTAAACCTTGCGGCACACCCGGTGAAATAAAGACGTTTACGAAAACCCCTTCGTCGTACAGCATGCGCCACATTGCAAAGGCAAGTTCGTCATCTCCAATAATGACGGGAACAATAGCCGTTCTGCCGTCGATTATTTTGAAGCCTGCGTCTTTTAATTCCTGGCGAACATAGTCGGTATTTTTGATAAGCTTATCCACGAGTTCTGGGTGTTCTTCCAGGATTTCCAAGGCTGCCATTGCCGCTGCAACGGAGGAGGGAGTGGGCGAAGCGCTAAAAATCAAAGCGGGACCGAAATGTTTGATATAATCGATTACCTTTGCTTCCCCGGCGACGAATCCTCCGAGCGAGGCGAAGGTTTTGCTGAAGGTTCCCATTTGCAAATCGACTTCGTCTTCGAGTCCGAACTCGCTCGGTGTGCCCCTACCGCCTTTCCCGATTACTCCTATTGCGTGAGCATCGTCCACGTAGACGCGAGCGTTATATTTTTTAGCTATTTCAATCAAACGCGGGAGGTCAACGATTTCACCGCCCGTACTGAAAACGCCGTCTGTAACTATTAATTTCCCTGCATCAATCGGAATCTTTTTTATCACGCGTTCGAGGTCGTTCATGTCGTTGTGTCTATAACGGAGTAGTTCCGCCATAGCGCCGCGAGCTTGCAATTGTCCCGCCACAATGCTTGCGTGATTGTCCTTATCGGATATAATGTATTCGCCGCGTTGAACCAAAGCCATTAGAACGCCTTGTGCCGTTTGATAGCCCGTACTAAAAAGCAATACGGCTTCTTTGCCTAAAAACTTGGCGAGTTTTTCTTCCAGCTCGATGTGCAAATCTAAAGTACCGGTCAGGTAGCGGGAGCCGGAACAACCGGTACCATATTTTTTGACGGCTTCTATGGCCGCTTCTTTTACTTTCGGATGGCTGGTAAGCCCCAAGTAATTGTTGGAACCCGCCATTATTATTTTTCTGCCTTCGATTGAAACTACAGGTCCTTCGTTTTCTTCAATCGGACGAAAGTAAGGATAAACCCCTCTTGCTCGAACGTCATCGGCGCGCGTAAAGGTGTAGCACTTTTTAAATAAATCCAAATTGTTCCTCCCGTTATTATATTAAAACTTCAAATATTGAGTTTTTATCAAATTTAATTTTCAAAAGTTATTACTTCGTTGAAATAAAATCAAATTTTGTCCTAAATAAAAGGAGTTAAAATGATATCGGTTGTAACGGGCGGTACGGGATTTGTCGGCAGCCATTTGGTTGATTTGCTGTTGGAAGAAGGGCATTCGGTTAAATGTATTGTACGGGCAACGAGCAATCTTCGATGGTTGAAAGATAAACCCGTTGAGATAATAACTTCCGGCTTGTATGATAAGGAGAAATTAAAAGAAGTTTTGAAAGATGCGGATTATTTATTTCATGTGGCTGGTGTGGTGAAGGCAAAGACGGAAAAAGAATATTTTGCGGGCAATGTGGAGCCTGCGAGAAATCTTTTGGAAGCGGTAAGCGAAGTGAACCCCGATATTAAACGCGTAGTGATTGTCTCCAGTCAGGCGGCGGCGGGTCCTTCGCGGGACGGAAAGCCTGTTACGGAAGAAATGCCTCGTGCCCCGATTACTCGCTACGGGAAAAGCAAAGCGGCGGAAGAAGAAGTAGCGCTTTCTTTCGCTCGGCAGATTCCCGTTACTATTGTGCGTCCGCCTGCCGTTTATGGTCCGCGTGATACGGAAATTTATCTTTTCTTTAAAACTTACAAGCAAGGCTTACTTTCATTAGTAGGATTCGATAAAAAACTTGTTAGTATTATTCACGTAAAAGATTTGGTGCGCGGAATCTTTCTTTCCGCAATGACTCCCAAAAGCGTCGGTGAAATTTATTTTATTAGCTCGGAGCAATTTTACGATTGGAAACAAATAGGGGAAGCTACGAAGAAGGCTTTTGGACGCGGCGCATTGACGATAAGACTTCCTCATTTTTTGGTTTATGCCGTCGCTGTCGTGGCGGAATTTTTCTCCTTGTTTTCAAAGAAAGCGGCGACGTTTAACATTGAGAAAGCAAGGGATTTTGTTCAGAAATATTGGATTTGTAGTGTGGAGAAAGCCAAGAGGGATTTGGGTTTTCGTCAAGAAATATCGTTGGAAGATGGGATTAAACAGACGATAGATTGGTATAAAAAGGTGAATTGGCTTTGAGTGATTTTTTTAGGCGAGTAGAGCAGATGTGATTTGCAGATGTGGCAATCCGAGCTCCCGAATCCTTCGATGATGTAATGGGCGAACTTAAAAGTCAATAAACGTTGTACGGTAGCGCATTCTTCCGATTTTGGTGCAAAGGGGAGAATGCAAATTTTTGTTATCCTCGTTTCCTGGGCGGAGGTTAGAAAATCGATGTGCCAATGAATATTTTTTTCTTTTTTAAGGTGTCTTTGAATTCTGTTTCTTAAATTCTTTTGAGCGCTTCCTACGTAATAATAATAGCCTTTCGGGAGTTCTACCTTGCCGAAAGCCTTTGTTGATAAGGTGAAATCATATTCGGCATGAATTTCAAGAATATAAACGCCGCGATTTATTTCAATTCGGTTTTGCACCTTCTTTAATCCACGTTTTAATTCCTTGAATTTCTTTGGCGGAAAGCGGGAATACCGGTGCGTTCAAAGGAGGCATTGGACCGTAACCCGATTCCCCTTCAATAGCCCAAACCAGAATGCTGTTTTCGGGATGATAGGGAACTATAATTAATTCGTCCGCCGTGGCGTTTCCGTAGCTTGTAAGACTTAGATTTCCCGCTCGAGTTTGGTTATCGTGGCATCCCGAAATGGCGCATTTAAGATTGAATATCGGTTGAATATGCTTTGAATAGCTTACATTGGATTCGGGAATATCCTTGCCGTAATCCGTAATCGTGTCGTCGCATGCGAAAAGAAAAGCGATTATCACACCGAAGAAAATAAGGAAGAATATGTGATTAAGCAGTTTCAATTTTTTACCTAAAAAAATTACTTGAACAATAAAATTTACTATTAATTGACAAATAAAAATAACTTATCTAAATTTGCGTTTCAGTTCTAACATTTTGGGGCTATAGCTCAGTTGGGAGAGCGTCTGAATGGCATTCAGAAGGTCAGGGGTTCGAATCCCCTTAGCTCCACAAGGTTTTAGTAATTTGAAAAGTCTTCCTATTGTTTGCATATCTTTATTTTAAAAATCCCACGAAAAAACTTAGTTGCAAGTAAGTTAAAGCGAATCCGTAAATTGCACCTGCTGCGACTTGTGCCGGAGTGTGGACTTTTAGTTTTAATCTTGACAAAGCGATTATTCCTACAATTATAAAAAGCCACAGCGCGGAATTACCATGAAGGAAAAAGAGTAATCCTACGGGTGTGGAGCTTCCGATTGCATGGGCGCTTATTTTCCAAAATTTGTTTATTAAAATAAGAAGTGCGGAATTGCCTATGTATGCAAGCCAAAGTGCCACCGCAATTGCGGAAGTCCCTATATAATAAAGCACAAGAGCCGCTATCATGGCGAGAAATATTCCGATTAAATAAGGGAGTGTCCTTTCTTCTTTGATTGTAGCATCTCGGTTTGCAACGAAGTTGTGCTTGCGCAATATTAAAAAGATTATAATCGGGAGTAAAAAACCGAACAAAACCCCGATGATTATTACCCATAAAGTATCGGAAGAAGTTTTCTCGACGGTTAAGCCGATGTAAATAAAGCTAAATAATACAAATGTCGGCGGGACGAAAATATCCGAGATTATGCGGGCGAAAATATAAGATTTTGTCTTTTTTTGCTTGCTCATTCTGTCTCCGATTTAATGCGTTTTTCATCAAGTTCCGAATCGCGATTTTCCAAAAATTCCAAATAGCTTAAAAGAGTTTCCTCGACGGGCTCGTATTCGGTGAACTCCATGAGTTTTTGTCGAATTTTGGATGAATTGTAAAGTCCCTTCAAATAACCGCTGTAGAATTTTCTAAAGGGAACTACGGCGTATCTTTCCTCGGTGGCTATTTCGATTTCGTAGCGCAAATGTTTTAGAGCCGTTAGTATTCTTTCTTTCGGAGACAAAGGAGTTTTAATTTCTCCGTATTGTAGCAGTTCTTTTATTTCGCGGAAAATCCACGGATAGCCAATGGCGCCTCTGGCAATCATTATGCCGTCTGCGTTGGTCTCTTGGAATGCTCTCAAGCCGTCCTTTGCTTCCATTATTCCGCCGTTTAGAATAACGGGTATGCGGACGACCTCTTTAACTTTATCAATCCATTCCCAAGCCACTTCTCCCGAATGTCCTTGCTGTCGTGTGCGGCAATGTATTGTGAGTGCGGCGATGCCCACATCTTCCAAGCGCTTCGCAATTTCAACTATGTGAATTGAATTTTCATCCCATCCGATTCTCGTTTTTACGGTAACGGGGACATTGACCGCCTTGACGACTTCCGCGACCAATTTTTGCAAATATGGAGGGTCTTTTAACAACCCCGCTCCCGCTCCTCGTCCCGCGACTTTACGAACCCAACAACCGGCGTTAATATCAATAATATCGGGATTAAATTCTTCTACCATTTTTGCTGCCGTTACCATCGGTTCCAAATTCCCGCCATAGATTTGTATTCCTACGGGGCGTTCCTCCTCGGTTATAAAGCTTTTGCGAATTGTTTTTTCGTTTTTGCGGGAAAGCCCGTCGGAATTGATGAATTCCGTATAAACAATATCCGCTCCGAATTCCTTGCATATCTTGCGGAAAGCTCTGTTGGTCACGTCTTCCATTGGCGCTAACAATACGCCTTTTTCTATTTCTATTTTCCCGATTTTAATCATTCCTGTTTAAATTCCTGTTGCTAATTTGGGATTTAATTTCTTGAAGATAATTAAAAGAGTCAAGAACGTGAAAAATCCTCCCGTTAAGAAGGGGAATTGATAGCCCATGAATTGAAAAGCAAAACCGCCCCATAAAGGTCCCAGCACTCTTGCAAAAGCGCTTATCGATTGATTCAGTCCCAAAATGGCGCCCTGTTTATTTTCGGGCGCATATTTGGAAACCATAGCTAAGATAACGGGTTGAAGCACTCCCGTTCCTATCGAGAGTATGATTGAAATAATCGCAAGCCCGAGGAATGTTTTTCCGTAAGGCATGAGGGTTAAGCCAATCATCATTAAAACGGTAGAATAGATTACGAGAACTTTATCTCTGAATTTTTCGGTTAGGAATCTTATTACTCCGCCTTGCATCAATGCGCCCGTGAGCCCCATTATCCCGAACATATAACCGTTTTGTCTGTCGGTGAAGTGATAAACTTTATAACCGAGGAGCGCGAAAGTACCGTAAATGTTTGCCATAGAGAAGATAATAATGAAAAAGATAAGCATTAACAAGCGAATCGTGGAGTCTTCCAAAGCAAGTTTTATCTGTGCCCAATCCAGTAGCTTGAATTCTATTTTGGCATTCGGATTTTTGTTTTTATTGGATTCGGGCAAAAAGAAGAAAGCAAAAAGGAATGCGGAAAAGGAGAAAGCGGCGGCGGCAAATCCCGCGTAGGCATAGCCGTATTCCGAAAGCATTCCGCCAATCATTGGTCCGAAAACAAAACCTAATCCGAAAGAGGCTCCGATTATTCCCATGCCCTTGGAACGCTCACGCTTCGGGGTAATATCCGCAATATAAGCTTGCGCCACTCCAAGATTGCTCCCGCCTAAACCAGCGAGCATTCTTGAAGCCAAGAGTAGTAAAAAAGAATTTGCAAAACTGAAAATTACGTATGAGGTTGCCGTAAATAAAAGAGAAACAACAAGAACGGGACGCCTGCCTATTTTATCCGAGATCCTTCCGAAGACGGGATTGAACAAAAATTGCATTAAAGAATATGCCGCTACTATTATTCCTATGCCGAAATCCGAAATGCCAAGGTCCTTGGACGCAAAAGTGGGGAGAATGGGAATTAAAATGCCAAATCCCATCAAATCGATGAAAACAGTTAAAAATATGATTGTAAGCGTTGCTTGGCGTCTCAAATTTTTTTCTCAATTTAATTATTCGGGTTTGCAAATTTAAGCATTTAGATTTTAATCGTCGGGGCGGTGTTGGGAGCAAAGGGCATGGAGCATAGTGCATGGGGAAAATTGCTCTTTGCTACTTATCAAATGGGACACAGATTGAATTGATTGATTATGATTCGAACTGATAGTTAAGAATCATAAAACATTGGTCGGGAAAGGCATTTTAAAAGATTCTGAGTTGAAAAAAATATCATGATTTTATCGTTGCAATTCCATGCTTGCTGATTGAATTACGTTTTTGTATATTGCCATATATCATAATTATGATAAATTTCTGATAATAGAATGGAGAATAAAATGCCAATTATCAAACCAATATCGGATTTACGAAATAAGTCGAACGAGATTTCGAAGTTGGCCCATAGCGTTAACGAGCCGATATTTATAACAAAAAACGGGGAAGGGGACTTGGTTGTTATGTCAATGGCTTATTATTCAAGGCTACAATTGAAGTTAGAGTTGTTAAGTAAATTATCTGTAGCTCAAGACCAAAGGATTAATGGGGACAAGGGAAAAACTTTAAAGCAAGTAATGGCGAATATTAGAAAGACTATAAATGCCGAAAGATAAGTATCAAATTCGTTTTTTGAGAATAGCCGAGGAAGACTTTACGGAAATAATATCGTACATTGCGGCGGATAATCCTAAAGTAGCCGAGACGCTTGCAAACGATATAGAAAAAAATCTGGAACTGTTGTCTGAAAATCCTTTGCTTGGAAGAATTCCAAGGGATGCGGAAATAAAGAAACTTGGGTATAGATATTTAGCCGTTCGAAACTATATAATTTTTTATACGATTGAAAATAAAACAATTTACATTCATAGAATTTTACACGGTGCAAGGAATTATAAATCAATCCTTTGAACTCCGTCCCCATGCTCTTTGCTACTTATCAAATGGGACACAGATTGAATTGATTATGATTCGGTTT
>CAZSYM010000002.1:0-88591 GCA_964611145.1 uncultured Melioribacteraceae bacterium | reverse complement strand
TGCTCTTTGCTACTTATCAAATGGGACACAGATTGAATTGATTATGATTCGGTTTTTTTCTTGAACGCTCAAATTTTTTAATTATCAAAATTGTTTCCCTGTTCAAGCGGGATATTTACGCCGTAAGCCCGGATAATGCTATCAGTATCAAAAAAGCTTTGTGTGGCGTTTATGGAATCTTCCTTTGAGAAAAAAGAGGGGAAATGTTTTGGTGCTTTGGGCATGGGATAAATTAGGTATTGCCTTTTTGAGTTTATTTTCCCTTTGAAAACCCAAATGGGCAAAAAGGAAATTTTCCCGATATAAACGGAATCCCGAGAAATGTTTTTTATCAGACGAATGTTTAAGATTACTCCGCCGTCGGAGTAGCGCCAGCGTTGATTTGAAAGAAAATTTCCCATCGAATAAAGAACGAATACGGAATCTTGCCCGCGGCGAATAAAATCGGCGGGTTGGACAACGTGCGTATGGCTGGCGATGATTAAATCCGCTCCGGCTTTGACTGCCGTCCGAGCGATTTGCTTTTGGGCGGCATTGGGAAAACGTTCGTATTCTTTGCCGAAATGAAAATAAACAATAGTAATTTCCGCACCCTTTTTCTTTGCGCGGGAAATTTTCTCTATGATGTTTCGAGGTGTTATGGTTTCAATATATTTTTTTAGGTTTTTATCGGGATTGTTAATGAAATATGTGAAAGAAAGAAAAGCAAATTTTATTCCTTTTATCGAGAAGATTCTTATGCTGTCGTTTGGAATATTCGCTCCGCTGTAAGTGAAACCGTACTGGCGAATTTTTTTTAACGTGCTTTGCAATCCTTTTAAACCGCGGTCGAGGATATGATTGTTGGCTACAATCAAATGGGAGAAGCCCGCGTATTTTAATCCTTCTAAAAAATCCGGAGGCGTGTTGAAAACCGGATAACCTGCATAGTTTTTATCCGAATCGGCGATTACGGTTTCGAGATTTCCCGCTACGAAGTCCGACCGCCGTAAGTATTTTCTTATTGAATCGAAAACCGGTTTGAAATCGAAACTGTCTTTTCCGACTCTTGCATAATTAAACTGAGTGGAATGGCACATAATGTCGCCCACAGCGCTCAGTTGTACGGAGACTATCGAATCTTTTGAGAAAGAAGAATCTCGTTCCTCTGTCGCAACGTGCTTGGAAATCGGCGGAATGTAGGTCGAGTAAAGGCCGATTAAGAGGGAAAGGATAAAGACGGCGTTCGGAAGTATTCGTTTCAAATTTTCGGAACCGGGATTGTGAACGGTAAAAATGGAGCTGGACGGGAGGCAAATACCCGAACAGCTCCATTATTTAAGGATTAAGCCTTTCGGGATTTTTTTATTTCCTGTATTTCATCGCGCATGGCTTTTGCCATCGTGCGTAGTTCGCTAAGTTTTTTCCGCAAACGAGTGCCTGCAGCGGATTGTCCTTTTACATAAAACTTTTCAATATCTGTTTCCATTGATTTTAAAAGTTCTTGCATTTGTTGGTATTTTTCGCTCATTAGAGCCTCCTTGTTTTATTATTAAATTAAGCTATGTGTTCCCAAATAATTTCGGCTATATCTTTTACGGCGACTTCGTCTTCTTTGTCGAAGGCTTTTGTTCCGTCGCTAAGCATAGTCATACAGAAAGGACAAGCTGCGGCGATAGTGTCCGCGCCTGTAGCAAGAGCTTCTTCTGTTCTTTCTTCGTTTATTCTCTTTCCTATATTTTCTTCCATGAACATTCTTCCGCCGCCTGCTCCGCAACAGAAGCCTTGATCTTTATTGCGTTCCATTTCCACTAACTCGATTCCTTCTATTTTGCTTAAGGAATCTCGCGGTGCATCATAAATGGAATTGTACCTTCCCAAATAGCAGGAGTCGTGATAGGTGATTTTGCTTATGCTTTCTTCACCTTTTAGTTGGATTTTACCCTGTTTGATTAAATCGTTAATCAATTCCGTGTGGTGGATTACTTCGAAATTGCCACCGAATTGCGGATATTCGTTTTTAATTGAATTATAGCAATGCGGGCATGTGGTAACGATTTTTTTGACGCCGTATTTCTTTAGTGTTTCCACATTTTCCATCATTAGCATTTGTGCTAAATATTCGTTACCCAAGCGTCTTGCCGTATCTCCGTTGCATTTTTCTTCCGTTCCTAAAATGCGAAACTCCACTCCCGCTTTTTGCATTATTTGAGCGAAAGCGCGTGAGACCTTTTTGTAACGGGCGTCGTAAGAACCGGCACAGCCTACCCAATACAAATATTCGGCATTTGAGTCTTCCGCCATTGTTTTGATGCCCAAGCCTTCCGCCCACTCGGCTCTGTCCTGATGATTGAACGCCCACGGATTGAAATTGGTTTCGAGGTTTTTGAATACTGTGTTCAATTCAGGTGGAAATTGGGATTCCATGAGTACCAGATTGCGGCGCATATCTATTATTGCATCCAAATGCTCGTTTGTAACGGGGCATTCGTAAACGCATGCGTTGCAAGTGGTACAAGCCCAGAGCGCATCGTCGCTGATATAATTGTGAACGAGAGTTTTGCTCATGATTTCTTCGTTTTCTTCTCCTTTGATTAAAAGGGGAGCTTTTTCTTCCGTCCTGTGGCGTATGGCGACCATTATATCCCGAGGCGCTAAGGGTTTGCCTGTGTTTGCTGCGGGGCAAACTTCCACACAGCGACCGCATTCGGTACATGAAAAGCCGTCCAGAATTTGTTTCCATGTCAAATGTTCTACGTCCGCAACACCAAATTGCTCGGCTTCTTCATCTTCCAGGTCGAGCTTTTTGGGAACATATTTGCCGGGTTGTAATTTGTTGAAGAATACATTTGGAATGGAGGTGAACACGTGGAAATGTTTTGAATATGGAAGGAAATTCATAAAGACGAAAATGGTTAAGATATGCGTCCACCAGAAAATCTCGTGGTAAATAAGAGCGCCGTCACCGGCGGAGAACAACCAACTCGCCAAAGCTTTCGAAATGGGGCGGAGTTCGTACTCTCCCATTTTGAAACCATTGGCAGCGATTCCCGCAGCATTTTGTAACGTCATGGAAGTAACCACAATTAAGATAAGTAAAAGTACAACGGTGGCATCGAGTTTTGCCGCTGCATCAAGTTCCAACCTTTTAACTTTTTGAATGTAACGTCTGTAAAGAGCAAATAGGACAGCCAGGAAAACGAAGACCGCAAAGAAGTCCGTAATCAATGTGATGAGGGAATAAAATGGTCCCAAGAATTCCAATGAGAAAGGTGAATAAAAACCTTGGATAAGGGATTCCAATACGGCAAAGAGGAAAATCATAAATCCCCAAAAGATGATGAAATGCATGGGACCGGCGATGGGATCGCGCAGAATTTTGCTTTGTCCGAATGCTACTTTGAGGACGTTGAGAAGTCTTTCCGGTACTCTGTCGTAACGGTTTTCCGGTTGCCCGATTCGCAAGTAAGAGATGAATCTTTTGATGCTATAAGCTAGGAAGGAAAATGCAGCGATAAAAACAATCGTGAAAATAATGTTTTTTAGTTCCATAAAAACCCCAACTAGTAAGCAGAAATTCAAAATTACTTTTCAATTTAACATTTTTTCGCAAATAAATAAAATTATTTTTTGCGTTTTTATTCGAAAATTAAGGTTTTTTTAGAGACACAAAACCAGTTTAAAAATAAAAAGGCGGCTATCAGCCGCCTTTAAGCAAATTTTATTTACTAAAAAATGTTTTCAAAGAATTTCATGATGGGACCGGAATATTTGACAAAGACCGGTGCGAACACAAGCGAGACGACGGACATAAGCTTGATAAGGATGTTCATCGACGGACCGCTTGTATCCTTGAACGGGTCGCCGACCGTGTCCCCGACTACTGCAGCGGCGTGAGTGGGAGTACCTTTCCCGCCCAGGTTACCTTCTTCTATCCATTTCTTGGAATTATCCCATGCGGCGCCGCCGTTAGCCATCATCATTCCGAGCAGAACACCTGTGGCGGTAGCTCCGGCAAGAAATCCACCCAATGTTTCTACGCCGAGCACAAGTCCAATAACCAACGGAGCTATAACTGCAATTAAGCCCGGGAGAATCATTTCCCGCAATGCTCCTCTCGTTACAATATCCACGCATGTTCTAATGTCGGGTTTTGCCTTGCCTTCCAGCAATCCTACTATTTCCTTAAACTGTCTTCGTATTTCGATAACCATTTTATCCGCGGCTCTTCCGACGGCTTTCATTGTCAATGCCGCTATCACGAAGGGCATCATTGCGCCGAGCAACAAGCCGACAACGGTAAGGTGATTTGTCAAGTCGATGCTATCTACATTTACAGCATGCTGAAATGCCGAGAACAATGCTAATGCGGTAAGAGCGGCAGAACCGATTGCAAAACCTTTCCCGATTGCCGCGGTTGTATTGCCTAAGGAATCCAGCTTGTCCGTTATTTGTCTTACTTTCGGATCGAGCTCCGCCATTTGAGCTATGCCACCTGCATTATCGGCAATTGGTCCGTAACTGTCCGTGGACATTACAATTCCGATTGTGGAAAGCATACCTACGGCGGAAATTGCAATGCCATAAAGTCCGCTTAAGGAATAGGAAATTATAATTGCAACTGCAATCGTAAGGATAGGAAGGATAGTGCTTTCGAAACCGATTGCAAGTCCGGTAATGATTGTCGTTGCGGGACCCGATACGGAGCTATGAGCTATTTCTTTAATAGGTTTACCGGAAGTATAATATTCGCTTTCTATACCGATTAACACACCGGTAACAAGACCTGTAACCACGACCCAAAATTCATTTGTTCTGTGTACTAAAGCTTGAACCGTAAAGTAGGCTCCGATTATAAATATAATTCCCGCCACGTAAGTTGTATTTCTCAAAGCTGTCTGCGGGTTCATCTTTTTCAAAGTGTTGATAGAGAAAATTCCGATGAGGGAGGCAATCAATCCCACAGTTATTAATATTACCGGTAAAGCCGCCCAGTTCAAGGGATTTGTCATTGTAGCACCGATTGCAATCGTAGCGACCACGGAACCAACATAGGATTCGAAGAGGTCTGCGCCCATTCCTGCAGTGTCTCCCACATTGTCTCCCACGTTATCCGCAATTACACCCGGGTTTCTCGGGTCGTCTTCGGGAATTCCGGCTTCCACTTTTCCAACCAAATCTGTTCCTACGTCGGCACTCTTTGTGTAAATACCGCCGCCTACTCTTGCAAAGAGAGCAATAGAGGAAGCTCCCAATGCAAAACCACTGATAATTTCAGGATCTTTTGTGAATAGGAACACAATGCCCAAACCTATTACTCCCAATGCCGCTACGGAAATACCCATTACTGAGCCGCCGAGGAAGGAAGTTACCAAAGCTTCCGGCGTTCCACCGCTTGCGGCGGCTTGGCAAGTTCTGTTACTGCTATGCGTGGCGGCTTTCATTCCGAAGAATCCCGCCAACATCGAGCTAATTCCTCCGAATACGTAAGCATAGGCGGCATAAGGACTGATGAAGAAGAACAAAATGATAAAGACAACAAGCATGAAAATAGCAATGACTCGATATTCTCTCGATAGGAAAGTCATTGCCCCGTGGTGGATTTCCTCGGCTATTTCCACCATTCTCTCGTTTCCGGGGTCCTTCTTGAGTATCATTTTGTAAATAATCAAAGCAAGTAACAAACCAATGAATCCAACGACAGGGACCCAATAAAGTATGTCCATTTAATCCTCCTGATTTTTAATAAAGTTTTTAGGCAAAGAACAAAAATTTTTAAAAAAGCTCATCCTTTTTAGCTCGATTGATTAAGAACCGTGAATTTATATATAGGTGAGCCGAATGTAGCCTGAGATTCCCGTGCCTTTTGAGAAAGAAACGACTGTAAAATATAAGTGTTCCGTGGTGTCTTTCCTTGCATTCATGTAAAATTTAATTTGTGCTAAAATACCATTTGAATGTTAATAATGCAATTAACTTTTTAGTATGACAAATATTTTTTTGCCTCGAAAGATTTTGCTAAAAATTTTAATTTCAAAATTATTTTTTGTCTTTGTTTCTTGATAAGTCTAAGAAGGGGGTATTACGGAGGGAGAAAAAGGTTTAAAATAAAAAAAGCCCGTCAAAACGGGCTTTCCGTAATTATATAAACTTTATCCTTGGTTTTTCATTTGTTTCATTTCAAACTTGGCGCGTTTTCTGAAACCTTTGTTCGCTTTGCTTTTGTCTCGTAAGCAATTTTCGAAATTTTGTTTTGCTTGTTCGGGTTGTCCCATATTTTTGTATGCTAAGCCGATGTAGAAATAGGGACTTCCCTCCGGTATTGTTTTACGATGTGCGATGGCTTTGGAGGCGTATTCAAGGGATTTTTGATATTCACCCAATTCGTTGTAAGCGTCTGCCAATCCTAAATATGCCGCATCGCTATCGTAGTATTCAAGAACTTTGTTGAAATCTTTAATCGCTTTTCTGTAATTACCTTGCTGAGCTTCGGTTTGTCCCTTGACCAAATAAGGATAAGCTAATTTTTCATTACATACCGTAAGGTTTTTCTGAACGGCTTTGGCTACGCTTTTGCTCTTTGTCATTTTTAGAACTTGATCGAAATTCTCCTTTGCTTTTTCATAGTTTTGAAGAGCAAAGTAAGCGGCGCCCATATAAAAATATGCAGGATAATAATCCGGTTTCAATTTCTTTGTAATCTCATATTCTTGAATCGCTTCTTCGTATCTATGCATTTTACGAAGTGCTTGTGCTTTACCGAAATGCAAACGATAATCGTCAACCAAGTTGAGAGCGGCGTCGTATTTTTCCACTGCTCCTTTGTAATTACCGCTTTTTCTCAGTCGAGTGGCTTCGTTGTAAAGCTTTTTGGCGTCGTTGTTTTTGTCCAATGCTTGCCCGAATGATACCGATGCAAGCAATATAAAAACAGCGAAGATAACTTGTAATTTTCTCATTTTGTTTTCCTTTGTTTCCCCGTAAAAAAATTTGTGCGGAAGGCGGGACTTGAACCCGCACGCCCATAAAGGGCACTACCCCCTCAAAGTAGCGTGTATACCAATTTCACCACTTCCGCAAAATTGAATTGCGAAAATTAGTTTTCTGAACTAAAAAAATCAAGTCTTTAGCTCTAATTTTCGCACGGATTGAACAAAGGAAAGTTCTTATCAGTTCCCTCTTATTTTTTCCAACCATGCCGGTGCATCATGTAATTCCGTATTTCATTACGGAGAGTATGTTCGAACACTAAGTATTTGGCTATTTGTTCCTCGGTAAGGATATCTTTTAGAGTGTCAAAAAACTTTATTCTGTTTTCTATTATTGCTCTTTCCAATTCGAGGATTTTTTTCGTCATGTTTTTTAGAGAAGAATCTTTTTTGTCTTTTTCTTTTAACATTTTTCTTAGTCGGGAAATCAACTCGTTCTTTTCTTTTATCAGTTCTTTTTGCCGTTCAAGATTTTTGTTCCTTCGGGCGAAAAGGCGTATGGCGGTATCCTCGTCCAAATTTAATAATTCGATTAATTTTAATTTTTCTATCTGGGCGAGTTTATTTAACATCCTTCCTTTTCCGTGATTCCATCCCGCCTGTGCGAAGTTCGGCATGCTGAAAAGGAGAATAAAAAGTATTGATATGGTAAAAATTCTTTTCATTTTTTGTTTCCCCTTAAAATTTTATCTCTTTGATTTTGTTTTGCAAGAATTCTATTTCATTTTCGGACAAATTTTCCGTGAGTTCAAAATCTTCCGTGCCGGTAGTTAGCAACAATTCCTCGTCGTTCAAATCCGTTTGCAGAGAATCCAGAACGCTAAAGTCGATTTCAAACGAGGAACGACTTTGCTCGTAATATTCCGAAAGAACATTGTAATAATCCTCGTCAATAATAAGATTTAATTGCGGGTTTTCCAAATCGTTTTCATTTTCCAAGATTCTCTTGATTTCGGTTTGTGTAAAGTAACTTTCTTCAAAGGAATTGTCGAAGTAAAAAATCCCCACGATTAAGAAAAGAACAGCGGTAAGGGCGGTTGCGAGTTGCGGAGCAAAGTGAAATTTCTTTTTCTTTTGCATTTTTTCTCTTGCCCGAACCGCCAAGTTGGCAAAGTAAACCGACTCGGTTTCGGGAGACGAGGCTTTCTGCATTTTAGATAGAGAAGATTCGACGGCTTCCAATTCTTCTTTTAATTCGTTGTTTTCTTGCAGTTCCTTTTCGAAACGCCGGGATTCTTCTTGATTCATCAGTCCCGCCAGATATTTTAGAATTTTTTCATTCGTCATTTTTTATCCTTTGCATGATTTTTTTCAAAGCATGAAAATAGTTGGTTTTAAGCGTTCCGACCGCTTGACCGGTAATTTCCGAGATTTCCGGATAGGAAAGTTCCTCGAAACGTTTAAGAATGAACACTTCCCGCTGTTTTGGTGGTAATGTTTGCAAAATTTCCTCTACCCGTCTTAGTTCTTCTCTGTCTTCCAAATTTTTAACTATATCCTCCGTTGTTGTAATGTTTTCCGTGCTCGGCTCGCCGAAAGAGAAAAAACGGCGGATTTTATTTTTATTAATATAATTAATGCATAAATTGGAAGTAATTCTGTAAATCCATGTATAAAGGGAAGAATTGAAATTAAATGTTTTTAGCTTTTTGTAAAGAACAATAATTACTTCCTGTGTGATTTCGTCCGCATCAAGGTGATTGCCAAGCATACGGCGGGCATGCCAGTATATTTTTTCCGAATACTTCCTGACAATTTCGTTGAAAGCTCGCTCATCGCCGTCCAAGTATTTTTTAACTAATTCAAAATCGGTGTTGCTCGACATAATTTCCCTTAATTCAATATATTCGACATAAAAATACGGTGTAATGGTTTAAAAAAGAAAATTATTTTTCCTTTCCTCTTTTAATGTCATAAACATTTTAAAAGTTTTTTTGTCTGTCATTAAACCCTTTTTTTCGATTGCATGTCCAAAGAGCGAAAACAAAAAATCTTAATAACATAAGGAGAAAAAATATGAAAGCGTTACAAAAAATAATATTGGCAGTGGCTTTAGTCTTTGCAAGCACTGTGGGTACTTTTGCCCAACCGGTGGGTCCTGGTCCCAAGGGACAAGCCATGGGAATGCAAGGGATGTTTATTCAAAAACTTAATCTTACGCAGGACCAGCTTGATAAAATAGCGAAGTTGCGCACCGAAATGCAGAAAAAGATGGTGGATTTACGGGCACAGCTTCAAAAGAACAGATTGGCGATTAAAGAGGAAATGCTGAAAGATAAAATTGACGAAGCTAAGATTAAAAGCATCGTTAAGGAAAACAGTGATATTCAGGCGAAAATGAAAATGTTGCGCGTGGAAAATCGTTTTAAGATTTACAATCTGTTGGATGATTCGCAGAAGAAGATTGCCAAACAAATGTGGGAAACTATGCCTCTCGGTAAGAGAGGAAAGTATTTCCATCGTGGCGGACGAAGATTTCACGGAAGAGGGTTTCCCCACAGAGGAATGTTACAATAAAAGCCCAAAGACAAGACCCCTTTACGACGGCAAGGCGCCCCTCCTTGCCGTTGTTATTTTAAATCCCCCGCAATGTGCCGCAGTACTATTTCTTCTTCCACCAAGTCGGAATTATCTTTGCAAATCCTGAGTATTATCTCCGCAATTTTTTCTTCCGGGAGCATTTGCCCCGCGAACTTCTGGAGTATGTCTTCTGGCCAGATGGGTGTGGCGGTGGCGCCGGGATAAATGTTTATTACTTTTATCCCGCTGGTTCTTAATTCTTCGCGGATAACCTGCGCAAAAGCCTTTAGCCCCGATTTACTTGCGGAATAAACGGAAGAATTTTTAAATATTTTTTCCGAAGCTACGGAGAGAATATTTATGATTTTTCCTTTCCCGTTTGAAATCATTCGTGGCAGAACGGTTTTTGTAATTGCCATTGTGCCTAAGAGATTGGTGCGTATGATTTTTTCCGTTTCTGTCCATGATGTTTCCGCAAAAGATTTGAAAGTGGTAACACCGGCATTGTTGATAAGACAATCGATAAAAAACTCTTTATCGATTTTCTGAAAAATTTCCGATATGGCATTGGAATCGGAAATGTCCAAAGGAAGTGTTAAGACATTTTTCTTTTTGCCGAAAAGTTTCTGCAACAGCTCTTCTCTCCGAGCCGAAGCAATAACGAAAAATCCCTCTTGAGCCAAGAGTTTCGCGGTCGCCTTTCCGATTCCCGAGCTGGCACCGGTAATCCAAACAGCGTTTTTTGGATGCATTAGATTCTATCTTTCCCAATCAGATTAAGAAATTCGCTTCGAGTACGGGCATCTTCCTTGAAAACGCCATGAACGGCGGAGGTGGTGGTTATGGAGTTTTGTTTCTGAACCCCGCGCATCATCATGCACATGTGGTATCCTTCCACAACGACGGCAACTCCCTCGGGGTGAAGGTATTCTTCTAATGTATCTGCAATTTGTTGCGTCATCCTTTCCTGAATTTGGAGTCGTCTTGCGAATACATCTACGATTCGGGGAATTTTGCTTATCCCGATTACTTTTCCCTTCGGGATATAAGCGACATGAGCTTTTCCGAAAAAGGGAATCATGTGATGCTCGCACAAGCTATAAAAATCGATGTTTTTTACAATTACCATTTCGGAGTAATCTTCATCGAAAATGGCATCGTTTATTATTTCTTCTATGTTCTGATGATAACCTTGAGTCAAGAACTCATATGCTTTTGCCACCCGCATGGGAGTTTTAAGCAAGCCCTGGCGATTAACATCTTCGCCTATTTCCTTTAAGAGTTCTTTGACTATCCCTGCTGTTTTTTCCAAATCCAATTTTATTCTCCTCTGTATTCTGCGTAATTATTTTCCGTTTCGTAAATTTTTACCGAGTAAAGCTTTCCCCTGGGTATTTTGTTTTTCAATTGATTGAAAAATGCAATGGCGAGATTTTCCGCCGATGGAATTATGCCCCGAAGAAAATCCACGTCAACATTCAAATTCTTGTGATCCACTTTTTCGATGATATGTTTCTTTATTAGGAATTTTAAATCGTTTAGGTCGATTACGTAACCTGTTCTTGGATCCGGTTCGCCGCAGACTATCACTTCCAAAGTGTAATTATGTCCGTGCCAATTGGGATTATTGCACTTGCCGAAAAGTTTTTCGTTTTCTTCCTCGCTCAGGTCGGGATTGTAAAGTCTATGGGCGGCGCTGAAAACTTCGCGACGGGTAACGTAAACCATTATTTATTTTCTCCGAGAGCTTTTAATACTTCTTCGGCGTGTCCCTTCACCTTTACCTTCGGGAATATTTTTTCTATCCTGCCGTTTTCGTCAATAATAACGGTGGTTCTTTCTACGCCCATGTATTTTCTACCGTACATGCTCTTTTCTTTCCATACGCCGTATTTTTCAAGCACTTTTTTCTCCGTATCACTCAGTAAAGTGAAATTCAGATTGTGCTTCTCAATAAATTTTTTGTGGCTTTCCGGCGTGTCGGGGCTTACTCCCAAAATCACGGCGTTTGATTTTTCGAATTTCGGGAAGGTATCTCGGAAATCGCATGCTTCCTTTGTACACCCCGGGGTATTATCTTTGGGATAGAAATACAGCACGACTTTTTTCCCCAAGAAATCTTTCAGAGAAACCTTTTTACCGTCTTGGTTCGGTAATGTAAACGCGGGCGCTTTGTTTCCTACTTTTAAGCTCATTTTGCTTTTTTCTTTGTCCCGAAAACACTTGTAAAATTGACATTCGAATTTTCAAATTTATTATTTTGGAAAAACAAATCCTAATCGATATTTTTAGATTTACGAAGAGATTATTTTTTAGCATGAAGAAAGAAGCTCGGGAAATATTTCGGGATTTTCTGAAATCCGAAAAGCACAGGATTACACCGGAACGCTTTGAGGTGCTTGATTTTGCGCTTGCTAAAAAAGGGCATTTCGCCGCCGACGAACTTTTTGTGGATATGAAAACGGCTAAATCAAATATTTCCCGTGCAACCGTTTATAATACGTTGGAATTGTTGGTAAGATGCGGTTTGCTTACTCAAAGAAATTTCGGAGATGGCAGAACCACTTACGAGTCCAATTATAAAAAACATTCCCACGACCATTTGATTTGTACGAACTGCGGAGAAATAATAGAATTTACGGTTCCCGAAATTCAGGAGATTGTGAATCGCGTGTGCGAGGAGTTGGGATTCATTCCCACCGGCTATACGTTTAACATTTACGGGCGTTGTAAAGACCCCGATAATTGTGCACATAAAAAGAAATAACCCACCTCTATTTATTTCGAAGGAAAAGCTTTATGTACAATGGCGAGCAACTTTTGGGAGCGCATACTTCCATTGCAGGCGGGCTTTGGAGGGCGGTCGAAAGAGCGGAAAAACTCGGTTTTACCGCTATGCAAATTTTTACCAAAAATAACAATCGTTGGCATGCCAAACCTTTGAGTCGGGAAGAAGCGGAGATTTTCAAAACCAAATTGAAAAACTCTTCCGTTCGATTTGTGGTTGCTCACGATTCGTATTTGATTAATCTCGCAGCATCGGATAAAGGGATATTGGAAAAATCTCGCGAGGCGTTTCTGGACGAATTGGCTCGCTGCGAAATGCTTGGAATCCCTTACTTGAATTTTCATCCGGGTGCTCACGGTGGAGCGGGGGAAAAGATTGGGATTCAAAGAGTGGCGGAGTCTCTTAATTTTATTCATGATAAGACTCCTGATTCGAAGGTTTCGAGTATGTTGGAATTAACGGCGGGACAGGGAACGGCTCTCGGCTATTCTTTTGAACAAATTGCACAAATTATTGAGTTGACCGAGCATAAAGAAAGATTAAGCGTTTGTATTGATACGGCTCATATTTTTGCCGCTGGTTATGATTTCCGTTCTCCTGAAAATTATGAAAAGATTATTCGAGAATTCGATTCCCTTGTCGGGTTGAATAAATTAAAATGCATTCACATGAACGATAGCAAACGTGAGGCGGGAAGTAAAATCGACCGACACGAGCATATCGGAAAAGGATTTATCGGACTCGAGGGGTTTTCCAATCTGATGAACGATAAAAGATTGTGGCATGTGCCAAAAATTTTGGAAACTCCGAAAGGGAAAGAACAGTTAGAAGATATGGAAAATTTGAAAATCCTAAGAAATTTGATTATGAGTTGATATTAGACGATATTAAATGTTTCATTTTAAGGCACTTTCTCAGTTAAAGATTTTTGGGAAATGAAAAATGAATATTTTTGCTGAAAATTCGGAAATTTTGGATGCAGGTTTTGGCATGGAAAATGAAAATAATAATTGAGAAGGTAAAGAGGAAAAAGATAAGGATGAGAAGTGTAGTAAAAATATCGTGGTTATTTCTTTTGTTGTTTTCGGCAATTGTTTTAAGTGGATGTGGCTCCGGTGAAGCTATCGTTAAAAAGAAAGTAACAAATGTCAAGCAAGTTGCAATTACAGTGGACGACCTCCCCTTTGCGATTACTAATGAATTTGTTTCTTTTGAATTACAGAAGGAAATGTTCAATCGCTTTTTGGATGTGTTGAGTGAAAAGAAAGCCGTAGTAGCTGGTTTTCTGATAGGTTCTCATTATACGCCAGAATGGGAACCTGAACTGATACGTTGGATAAAAGAGGGAAATATTTTGGCAAATCATACTTATTCACATTTGAATTCCAATGAAGTTAGTGGCGAAGAATACGTCAAGGATATTATGAAATGCGATAGTGTTTTGCATGTAATTTTTGAAAAGGCAAAACGTGAACTAAATATTCCTTTTACAAGCGATGAATTGGTAGAGATGAGTGAAAAAACATCTTTACCTCAATTAATTTATCCAGGATTAAACGTGGAAGATTCTACTAAGGTGAAAAAGATTCTCATTGCTCCTAAAGAGGAAATAAAAAAAGTATTGAAACCTAAATACAATTTGAGTTATAAATATTTTCGTTTTCCTTATTTGAACAGAGGAAATACGGCAGCAAAAAAATATATTATTAGTACTGCTTTGGAAAAGGCAAATTATAAAATTGCGCCTGTTACTATTACTTCCAACGATTGGCGTTTTAATCCTCGTTTTGAGGTGGCGTATTTTAATAAAGACGAAGAAGAAATGGAAAATATTCAAAAAGAATATTTAAAACGAATTGCAAGGGAAACTTATAATTCGGAGAACTATGCAATTCAAACATTCCATCGCGAGGTAAAACAGATTTTACTTTTTCATTTGAATATATTGAATGCCATGACGATTGGCAAAATAATCGATTGGTATCGTGAGAACGGGTGGGAAATAGTTGATTTGGATACCGTGCTTAAAGATGAAGTTTATGAGATGGAAGACACTTATAACGGTGAGTATGGAATTCCGTGGTTATTTAGAGCTAAGAGAATAAGGCGAGCAACCGAAAACCCTATTGCCTGGGGAAATTAAGATGCTCGCCTCCTCCCTTTGAATTTCTTATGTACAAAAATAAGAAATTTTTATAAACCGTAAATCTTCTTTCCTTTCGGATAGGAAATCGAGTAACTAAGAGTAATAACACGCTTTTCTTTTGCTTTTAAAGGAATTTCCCAAGAAATTATTCCTGTCGTAACATCTAATTTCCCACCGGAAACTTCTTTTACTTTCACCTCAATATCTTCGTTTTTTGAAACGGGTATCTGGTCTTCCACGGATAAAACAATGTCTTTTTCGCCGTTGTTTTTCAATACCGTTTTATAAACAAAAGTCCTTGTTTCTTTGTCTCCGAAAAAGTTTTTCTCTTTGAAATCCTTGATGAGTTTTTTCTTGGTGAAAATACTTTTGTCTTTTCCAAGAGAAAGCGTCAAATGTTTTTCGCTCGATTGCGGATTGATGTAGGATTTCCCCACGTACGAATTTTCGTAAAATATCTCCACTTCTCCCGGTAAAAGGTGAAGTTTTTCCCACTCCTTTAATTTGCATATCAAGAAAGCGTTTTGGGAAAGTCTTGGTACGGCGGTGTAGTGATAATCCGGTGTGATAGTTGTCTCTTTTATTGCGAGCAATCTTTTTTTGCCGTCGGGAGGTATGGGGAAACTGGAATTCAGTTTATATTCTATCGAGAGGCTTTTTATTTTTTCTTGGGCATGATAAACAGTTGTGCTTGGAGCCGCTTTTGCCATTTGTTCCGTAGAAAGAAAATAGCGCGGAGGATTGTTCTCGGAGAAATCGATGTACCAAGGATTTAACTTCGGCTTGTTGTTGTTTAAGAAAGGTTGGCGTGTGGAAACATAAAATGTTGTAGGCTGCCAAATTATTCCCGTTGTCTGCTTTATGCTTGCGTTCATTATGAGTTTTAGCGGCTTGCCGAAACCTTCGGAAATAATTCTGTACGCAACGTCCCACGAAGCCGCATTTGTGAAATAGGACAATGTGAGTTCCGCCTTGCTTTTTTTGTTCGCCTTTATGATTATTTCTATTTCATTTACCGGCTTGCCAGCGCGGACGTTTAATTCTTTCAATTGCTTTTTGATTTTTTCAATTTCCTTTTGCAATTCTTCGGCTTTGAGGTTCTTGGCAACCATCTTTTCGGATAAAGTTTTTGCTCTGTCGAAAAAATTCTTTAACGTAGCATCTATTTTGTGCCAATTCCCGCTCTGTGTTTTTTGGGAAAGAGCTTTGAGAAGTTCGATTTCTTTCTCCGTTATCCCGATTTCTCCTTTTAGGGTTTGTCGCTCCTTTTTTAGCCTTTCCAGTTTTTTCTCCAATTTTTGGAAATTTGCGCTTAGCCTGTTTTTCCGAATGTGATTTAGCATTTTGTTAATCGTTAGTATTTCTCCCTCGCCGTGCAGACTTATTCTAACCGTCCTTTCGTTTATTCCCGAAGCCAAATTTGTTAGAATTATTTTGTTGGTACCTTTTTGCAAATTCAATTTTACCGTGTGGGTGAGCGTTGCTCCTCCAAGATAAACCGTAACGCTGTGCAAGGCGGGGGAAATCTCTTGCGTATTCCCTGCGTGTAAATGCCTCGTGATGAAAAGAAGAAATATGAATAATAATAACTTTTTCATTTTATCCTCTCCGGAAAAATTTCAACTTTCAAAATACCACATTTGATTTTACGTTACAATAGTAAAAACGGAATTTGAACCGATAGAGAATTTTTATTTTGAATAGAAAGTTTGAAGTGAGCAAACGTGGAATTCTTGTTTTTAATTTCTGCTTTTTATTGAAGTAATGCGTATATTTTCATTTTTCTTTAACAAGAATCGGTAATAAATTCAATGAACACGGTCGAATTAATAAAGAAAAAACGGGATGGAAAAAGTCTTACCGCTTCGGAAATTGAATTTCTAATCAATGGTTACACGCGTGGAAAAATCCCCGATTATCAAATATCGGCTTTTTTGATGGCTGGTTATTGCCGGGGTTTTAACGAGGAAGAAACGTGGTATATTACGAATGCGATGTTGAACAGTGGAATAACGGTGGAACTTTCGGACATCCCCGGTGCCAAAATAGACAAGCATTCCACGGGCGGTGTGGGAGATAAAACGTCTTTGATTCTTACGCCTATCGTGGCGTCGGCGGGTGTGAAAGTGCCGATGATTTCGGGACGTGGACTCGGACACACAGGTGGCACGTTGGATAAATTGGAAGCTATCCCGGGCTTCAAAACGGATTTGTCCCTTTCTTCTTATAAACGCGTTTTGAAAAAATGCGGTGCCGTTCTGATAGGTCAAACCAAACAGATTGCTCCCGCCGATAAAATGCTTTATGCTCTTCGCGATGTTACGGCAACCGTTGAATCTATACCCCTTATTACCGGTAGTATAATGAGCAAAAAATTGGCGGAGGGAATTGACGGATTGGTGCTGGATGTTAAAACGGGTACCGGTGCGTTTATGAAAACTTTAAGGGACGCTAAAGCTCTTGCTCGTTCTTTGATTGAAACCGCAAAGGCTTTCGATAAAAAAGTATTGGCTTTTATTACGGATATGAATCAACCTCTGGGAAATTATATCGGAAATTGGTTGGAAGTTTACGAATCCGTTCAAGTGTTGCGCGGCGAGGTGGAGAATGACCTGAGTAAGCTCTCCGTTTTGCTTGCCGGTGCAATGATTTATTTGGGCGGTAAAGCCAATTCTGTGGAGGAAGGGGAAGATATTGCGCGGGAAATGATTTCGAGCGGGAAAGCCTTTGAGAAGTTCAAAGAAATAGTAAAATGTCAAGGAGGGGATGTAAGCTATATTGAGAACCCGAATAAATATCCTAAATCTCGTTTTAAAAAAGTCGTAAAGGCAAAATCCGACGGGCGTATTGCAAAAATGGATACTTATGAAATCGGGATTGCCGCCTTGGAGCTTGGAGCGGGACGCAAAACTAAAGAAGATAAAATTGACCCCAAAGCGGGAATAATTCTCTTCAAAAAAATCGGTGATAAAGTTAAGAGCGGCGAAGTGGTTGCGGAGCTTTACGGCGATAATAAAAAAGCCCTAACAAATGCTTCCGAAAGATTTTATTCCGCTCTTGTTCTAACCAACGGAAATGTAAAACGTCCAAAGCTGGTAAAGGAAATTATTAAATAGAAAGGGAGGAAAAATGATTTTTTTGGTTGCTCTTGTTGTAGCCGGTGTTTCTTTTTTCGCGGCAGCTAATTTGAAAAAAGCTTTTAAAAAGCAAGAAGCGACTTTCTCAAGTATTATAGGTTTAGTTGCCGTGTTGGTGGCACTAGCGGAACTGTTTACTGTTATCCCTGCAGGAACAGTTGGAGTGGTTGATTTCCTTGGGAATGTGAGTGATAATACTTTGAAAGCTGGCGTTAATATCGTTAATCCATTAGCTAAGATCGAAAAATTTAGCATTAAAACCCAGGAAATTAAGGAAACTATGAAAGTGCCTTCGAAAGAAGGCTTGACGGTCGATTTGGAAATTAGTCTCCTCTATAAAATTAATCCTGACAAGGCAAATATCATTTATAAGACTATCGGTCCTAATTATAGAGATATTGTTCTTATTCCTCAATTCAGATCTGTTGTAAGAGGGGTAACTGCTCGTTACGAAGCAAAGGCACTTTATACGGCTTCTCGGGAAAAACTGGCATCTGAGATTGTACGCGAGTTGCAGGGAATTGTAGGCAAAAGAGGAATTTCCGTCGAAGCGGCACCTTTAAGACAAATAATCCTTCCTGAAAGACTTACTCAGGCAATTGAGGAGAAATTGAAAGCCGAACAGGAAAGCCAACGCATGATTTTTGTGTTGAAAAAGGAAAAGCAAGAAGCCGAAAGAAAAAGAATTGAAGCTAAAGGAATAGCGGATTTTCAGCATATTGTCTCGGAAGGAATTAATGAGCAACTTTTAAAGTGGAAAGGAATTGAAGCTACCGAAAAATTGGCAAACTCTCCTAATTCTAAGATTATTATAATTGGGGGAGGTAAAGATGGATTACCAGTTATTCTCAACACTGATAAATAAAAAATTTGTTCGAGGCAGAAATGAAAAGTCTACGATTAATTTTGACCGTCTTTTTTACTCTTTCCGTTATCGTTTTTGCTAACGGGGAAAAGAAAGAAAGAATTTATGATTCGGGAACTTATGTGGGACTTAAGTTTCGTAGCATTGGTCCCGCTTTTACCTCGGGAAGAATAGCGGATTTTGCTGTGAACCCGAATAATCCCAGCGAATATTACGTTGCCGCGGCGGCGGGACATGTATGGAAAACCACAAATTCGGGCACGACCTTCAAACCTGTTTTCGACCATTACGGCGCTTATTCTATCGGCTGTGTAACGATAGACCCTAACAATACGAATGTGGTATGGATAGGCACGGGGGAGAATAATCACCAGCGCGCCATAGGGTATGGCAACGGTGTTTATAAATCCGAAGACGGCGGGAAAAGCTGGAAAAATATGGGATTGAAAAATTCCCGACAAATAGGTGGTATCGTGATTGATCCGCGAGATTCGAAAGTTGTTTTTGTTGCGGCGGAGGGTTCTATCTGGGCGCCCGGCGGAGACCGTGGGCTTTATAAAACAACCGATGGCGGTAAAACGTGGAGGCGGGTTCTTTATATATCGGAAAATACAGGGGTTAACAATGTGGTGATAGACCCTGTGGAACCCGATGTTATGTATGCTACCTCCGAGCAGAGGCGTCGCCATGTGTGGACGCATATAAGCGGCGGACCTGAATCCGCAGTGTTTAAATCTACCGATGGAGGAGAAACATGGTTCAAGATAATGAAAGGCTTGCCGAAAGTGGATATCGGCGGAATGGGTATTGCTGTAAGTCCTGCGGATCATAACATCGTTTATTTGATAATGGAAGCCGCTTACGATAAAGGTGGATTCTTCCGTTCCACGGATAGAGGGGCAAGCTGGCAAAAAATGAGCTCTTATCATGCAAGCGGGCAATATTATAATGAAATCTATTGTGACCCCAAAGATGTCAACAAAGTTTACTCTACCGAAACCCGCACGAAAGTAACACTTGATGGTGGGAAAACATGGAAAATTCTCGGTAATAATAATCGCCATGTGGATGACCACGCCATGTGGATTGACCCGAAAGATACTCGCCACTTTTTAATAGGAGGCGACGGTGGGGTTTATGAATCTTTTGACGGAGGAAAAACTTATGATTTTAAGGAAAATCTTCCTGTAACTCAATTTTATCGTGTTAATGTGGATAATGATTTTCCTTTTTATAATGTATACGGAGGAACGCAGGACAACAACAGTTTTGGGGGACCTTCGCAAACTTTGAGTAGTGATGGCATCGTTAATTCCGATTGGTATGTGACCAATGGCGGCGACGGATTCTGGACGGCAATAGATCCTGTTGACCCCAATATTGTGTATGCGGAGGCGCAATATGGTAACATGGTTCGCTATGACCGTAAAAGCAAGGAGGCGGTTAGCATTCGTCCCGAACCGCGTAAAGGCGAGCTGACTTATAAATGGAATTGGAACACGCCTTTGATTATTAGCCCTCATTCGCATACCAGAATCTATTGCGCCGCAAACAAGGTTTTTCGTAGCGACGACCGTGGAAATACCTGGCAAGTAATAAGCGGGGACATTACGGCACAAATAGATAGAAACAGCTTCCCCGTAATGGGAAAATATTGGAGTATTGATGCCGTTATGAAAGATGTTTCCACTTCGCTTTACGGTACCGCCGTTTCCCTTGCAGAATCTCCTTTGAAGGAAAATCTTCTTTACGTAGGAACCGACGACGGCGTCATTCAAGTGTCGGAGGATGCGAAAACATGGCGCAAAATCGATGAATTCCCGGGTGTGCCCCAGTATACTTATGTTTCGGATATTTTCCCCTCTCTTTTTGATCCCAATACTGTTTATGCGGCGTTCGATAATCGCAAGCGGGATGATTTTAAACCGTATTTGTTGAAAAGTACGGACAAGGGAGAAACATGGGAATCTATCTCTGGGGATTTGCCGGAGAATGGAACCGTTCATACGGTGGCGCAGGATTTTAAGAATCCTAATCTTCTTTTTGTTGGGACCGAGTTTGGAATTTATTTCACTTTGGACGAAGGCGAGCATTGGATAAGATTGAAAGCCGGTATTCCGGACATTGCCGTGCGGGATATTGCAATTCAGAAAAGAGAAGATGACCTTGTGCTTGCTACTTTCGGACGAGGGTTTTATATACTTGATGATTATTCGCCGCTCAGAAAAATAACAAAGGATTTATTGCAGAAAGACGGCTATATATTCCCCGTCAAAGATGCGTTGATGTATATAATGAAAGGCGGACGTTACGGGGCTGGTTCCACTTATTTCAAAGCTCCGAATCCTCCCTTCGGCGCTACGTTTACTTATTATTTGAAAGAAGTGCCTAAAACTTTGAAACAAATTCGCCGTGAAAAGGAAAAGGAATTGTTCAAAAAAGGCGAACCTATTCCTCAACCTTCCTATGAACAGATCAGAAAGGAAAATGCGGAAGTTCCACCTTATCTGCTTTTTACCATCCGTGATGCGGACGGTAATGTTGTGCGGAAATTGACAAAAGCCGCTTCGAAAGGGATAAATCGAATTACTTGGGATTTGAAATATGAAAATACTTCGACACTCAGAGTGCCGAACGATAAATTTAATCCTACTTCCAAGGGAGCTTCGGCATACTTGGTAATGCCGGGTAAATATAGCGTAACTATGTCTCTTATTACGAGAGAAGGCAAGAAGGATATTGCGGGACCTGTTGAATTCAAAGCAAAAGTTCTGCGTAATGCCACTTTACCGGCTAAGGACAGAGCCAAACTTGTTGCTTTTGAAAAGAAAGCGGGCGAACTTGCGCGAGCAATGCGCGGCACAGAAAATCTTACACATCAGCTTGTTAAACGTGTGGAATACATTAAGCAAGCTTTGCTTAGGACGCCCGGCGCCTCTTTCGAGTTATTGCAACAGGCGCAGAACATTTCCAAGGAATTGGATGACATACTTTATAAGTTTAACGGCCAACCTTCGCGAGCCAGTAGGGAAGAAGTCCCTCCCGAACCTGTGCCTTTGAATTGGAGATTGGAAACCCTCGCTTATACTCATTGGCGTTCCACTTCTCCTATTACACAAACAGAGCGCACTGCTTATGAAGTTTTGGCGGAAGAATTCCCGCCGGTGCTTGAAAAGGTGAAGAAAATCTATTCGGAGGAAATAAAACCGCTGGAAGCAAAGATGGAAAATTTGGGTGCTCCTTGGACTCCGGGGAGAATTCCTGAATGGCATAAATAATAAAAGATTGTAACATGAATCAACATATCTCCCCGATGCTTTCGTCGGGGAGATGTTTTTTAAAGAGTCTAGGGAAACGTAAAAAAAGGAATGCGGCGATATGCATTCCTTTGGCGGAAAGGGTGGGATTCGAACCCACGGAACGGCGGTGGCCGTTCACACGCTCTCCAGGCGTGCCAGTTCAACCACTCCTGCACCTTTCCGAATATCAAAAATTTAAGGTTCAAAATATATTAAATAGCAGGAACTTCGGCAATCAAAAAATTTTCTTTTCCTAAAAAAGTTTTTCTTAAATTTGAAAAATCGAATTAGAACATTTGGGGTTTCTTGAATGAGTAAAATAAAATTCGTTTACAAAAGGAGCGGGGCGAAAGTACCATTTAAGAAAGAAAGAATCTCGAACGCTATTTATCGCGCCGCCGTTGCCGTCGGTGGGCGGGATAAAGCTACTGCTGATAAGCTTGCCGATAAAGTTGTGGAGTATTTGGAACGTAATTGTAAAGAAGGGTATATTCCTCAGATTGAAGAGATTCAAGATGCTGTGGAAAAAATATTGATTGAAAACGGGCATGCCAAAGTTTCCAAAGCTTATATTCTTTATCGCGAAGAGCAGGCTCGCAAGAGGCGCGAGGCTTCTCGGTACGCTTCCAAACCTTCTGAAAATATTCCCTGGGCAAAAATTTGGCATGTGTTGGATTGGGCAGTTTCCCATGATTTACATACCGTGGAGAGTTTGAATAAACGAATTAGAAACAATGAATTTCCACATATTGTTCACGAATCCGAAAATGCTTACGAGCAGGATATTACTACGGCTGCGGAAATGATCAAGGAGCGAATTGATAGAATCAAAATGGTTTTTGTAACGGGACCCTCCTCTTCCGGAAAAACCACTACGACAATTAAGCTTGAGCAAAAACTGAAAAAGGAAGGGTATAAATTTGTCGCTTTGAATGTCGATAACTATTTCTTCGATTTGGAATTACATCCGAAGGATGAGTTCGGAGATTATGATTTTGAAACCCCTCATGCTTTGGATTTGGAACTGATTAATGAACATCTTTCCAAGCTTAGTAAAGGGGAAGAAATCAAAGTTCCTTATTATGATTTTAAAACCGGTAAAAGAACCGATAATGTTACACCTCTGCACTTGGAAGAAAACGAAATTTTGTTGATAGATAGCCTTCACGGGCTTTTCCCCGATATGTCCAAGGATATTCCCGATGAAAAGAAATTTCGCCTTTATCTTGAACCTCTACTTCAAATGAAAGGGAATGATGGTAAATATGTTCGCTGGACGGATATACGTTTGATTAGAAGAATGTTACGAGATTCGGTACAGCGTGCTTATAATCCCAAACGAACCTTGGAGCATTGGCATTATGTTCGTTCGAGTGAGTTGAGGCATATTATCCCGTATGCAAATACGGCGGATTATATTATCAACAGTTCAATGCCTTATGAACTTCCGCTTTATGCTCATAAAATGTTGGCGCATTTTCGGGAATGGGCGGAGGAATATAAAGATAATCCGCTTAGAGAAGATGCCTACGCTCGTGCCGTGCGGGTTAGAGATTTATTGGAGAGTATTGTTGCTATTGAAGATGATTCTCCCGTTCCGAAAGATTCGGTGTTAAGGGAGTTTATCGGCGGTAGTGTTTTTAAATATTAAACGGAGAACGGATGGGCGCTTTTTGGAGTAATCTTTGGGAACAGCTTAAATATCATCAGAACGCACCGCTTCTTTTTAACAGCTCTTTCTTCCTTTTCTTTTTCTTCTTCGTGCTTGTCTTCAGTCGAATTTTCTTAAATAATAAAAGGGCAAAAGTTACTTTCCTAATGTTGATGTCCATTTATTTCTATTATAAATCCTCCGGGATTTATTTCTATTTGGTAATTATTAGCTCTTTGATTGATTATTTCACCGGTTATAAAATTTATGTCTCCGATACGAAGGAAAAGAAAAGACTTTTTCTATTGCTGAGTTTAGTTACTAATCTGGGTTTGCTGGGATATTTTAAATACACAAACTTTTTTATTAACACGTTGAATTCCCTTCAATCACATCATTTCAATACTGCGGATATTTTTCTTCCGGTTGGAATTTCCTTTTTTACTTTTCAATCAATGAGTTATACCATTGATATTTATCGTGGCAGATTCAAGCCCGAGAAGAATTTTATCGACTTTCTCTTTTTTGTTTCTTTCTTTCCTCAACTTGTTGCGGGACCTATCGTAAGAGCCGCTGATTTTTTGCCTCAAATCCACGAGGAAAAATTCATTACCGATTCGGATATCGGGCGAGCAATGTTTTTGATTATTGCAGGGTTGCTTAAAAAAGCGGTGATAGCCGATTATATTAGTATTAATTTTATTGACAGGATCTTTGAGTTTCCGGCGCGCCATACGGGAATGGAGAACTTGTTAGCTATATATGGCTACGGGTTGCAAATTTATTGCGACTTTTCAGGGTATTCGGATATGGCTATTGGGCTTGCATTGTTAATGGGTTTCCGCCTTCCCGATAACTTTAATTCCCCATATAGATCTGCTACTATTACGGAGTTTTGGAGGCGATGGCATATTTCTCTTTCTAGTTGGTTGCGAGACTACCTTTATATTTCGTTGGGAGGCAACCGCAAAGGCAAGTTGAAAACGTATAGAAATTTATTGTTAACAATGCTTTTAGGTGGTTTATGGCACGGAGCATCGTGGCGCTTTGTATTTTGGGGAGGTTTCCACGGTGTGGCTCTTGCTGTCGAAAGACTTTTTCATATCCCCGACAAAATAAATAAAAACAAATTGTTAAGATTTTTAGGGATAATTGTTACCCTCCATTTATGGTTATTCTCAATGATTTTCTTCCGGGCACAATCTTTTGGACTCGCTTGGGATATGATTCATCAGGTTGTGTCTTATTTAAAACCTCAAGTGTTTTTTCAATGGTTAACCGGCTATCCTCTAGTTGCCGCTTTGATGATAATTGGTTATCTAAGCCATTATACCCCTCTTGCATGGGAAACTAAAATTAAGGAAACTCTTGCTGCTATGCCTGTACCCGTAAAAGCGCTTGTTTTTACAATAGTAATTTGGATAGTAGCACAGTTCAAATCCGCAAATATTCAACCTTTCATTTATTTTCAATTTTAAACGGGAAGGTTGCAAAAGATGTTTCTCTCGCACCGATTTGTGACAATGTAAACCACAGATGAATTCCCAAAATTTTAAGAAGGTATTTTGTTATGGCTTATGAATGGTATGATTTTGTTGGCAATATCGGAGTTTTTTTGATACTTCTATCTTATCTGTTGCTTCAGTTAAACAAAATGCGAAGCGACTCTGTTATTTATAGCGCTCTTAACGGTCTTGGCGCTTTATTCATTCTTGTTTCCCTTTATTTTCGGTTCAATCTTTCTGCTTTTATTATAGAATCTTTCTGGTTTGTTTTTAGCTTGATAGGGATTATAAAAGTCTTTACTCGTAAGGAAAACTATGAATGAATCATTTTCTCGGAGATAAAATTCAATATGTGAAAAGGATGGATAGGGAGGCGGAGATTTCCCGCCTCCGGTAAAGTTGTTGTTTTTATTGTTCTTTTTCTATCTGGAAGATCGGTTTAATATCCACGGGTAAATCCGTGAGTGTTTTAATAATATTTTTCATCGGCTCGGAAAGATGGGCGTAGGAATCTATCATGTCTTTTGCCATGCGATAATTTCCCGTTGCTTGTATGATTAAAATATCATGTGCTAATGCTTTTAGGTTATCATATACTTTATCGTAGTTTACACGAACCTTATTGAGTCCCTGGTCGTATTCGTATCCGCCGTTTTCCAAGAGATAATTGAAAATAATTGCATTTCCGCCACCGTGTGCTTCACGAACACCGAAGCGAACGGAGCGGAAAATTCCTGCCAGAAAAGTGTTCCAAATATCTTTTTCAAAAGATTTCGGGAAAATTCCTTTTTTAATCATGAAAATGTTGTTCAGCATCCCCAAAACATCCGCTTTGCATTCTTCAAGAGTTGCATAGTTTTCTTTTAATTCTTTCTTGACTTCCGTTTTTCGCCCGTTTTTGTAAATTATGCCGGGACCCAATCCGTGGGAAATTTCGTGCATTAAAGTGTGATTGAAAAAAGCCTCGAAGGTTACGTAATTCAAGTCGTTCTCGTCAAGAACCCTTTCGGCAATCGGGAAAAGGAGCTTTTTGAATTTTGCCTCGTGAATGTTTTTTAATAATACTTTTTTGGAACCTTTGGCTTTGCGAACGCGTTCGTCGTTGGGGAGATTAAAAGCCAAGGTTTGCACGCCTGCCTTTGCATCGCCCGCACAGTAGACTTCCTGCGCTACGATTATGGGCGAGTCGCTTCCTCGATTGAAATTTTTGAATTTGTCCGGGATGGGCAGGTTGGCTTCCATTTCTTTCAAGTATTTGGCAAAGATTTTCAACTTTGCGGATTCCTTAGGATCTACCAAAGTCAAAAATGCTTCAAAGGATGCTTTGTAATTGAAAAGCTCGTCTTCATAGACTTCGAAAGGTCCTATGACAGGTTCTATCGTGTGGTTTTTTAAATCCATCCAATCCATATCGCTTTGGAAATAATCATTGGAAAGGAAAGCGTCGGCTCGTGAGTTTAGGTATTTTCGTAAACTAGGGTTATCGGCGTATTTTGCCGCCTCTTTTAAGAGAGACGAAATTTTTTCGAGTTTGTCCTTGTAAAATTGGGAATAAGGAATTGCCACCAACGAAGAATCCTGCCTACGGATTACGGTATATTCCGAAGTGAAAGATTTTTCATCCTCCGGATGAGTTTTAATCCAGCTTTCGAATTCTTGTTTTGTCATATCTTCGGGATAAAAGTTCGCTCCCAACGGTTTCTGATAGCTGTCAATGAACGGTTTGTTATGCTCTAATCTGTCGAAGGGTCCGAACATAATGTCAAAATATTCCAAGGCGAGTTTGTCTTCGAGGGAATTACTTTGAAGTAGCGCCTGACGTATTTCGTAGTTTTTAGAATAAACCTGTCCCAGGTAAATTTCATCGATCAGTTTTGCCGCTTCGTAAAGTTTTTCCAGTACTATCTTCTGCCGTTTGTTCAAAAGGGATTTGTCGTAAGAAATTTCCACCGGTGCGAACTGGGATATTTTTTGCTTTAGCATTTTAATCCTTTCCGTGTTTTCTTTTTTTGCGCAGCCGAAAAAACTCAATAATAAAATCGATATTATCGTTAAAATTTTAATTCTTTTCATTGATAGCCCTTTCCTTAATTCCTTCAATTATTTGTGGAAAGTTAAGGATTTTTTTTGAAAAAAGTTGTGAGCTTAATCCTGTTCATATTGTGTGATATTTTGGACAGCCCTCTGCTCGAAATAGCCGTTACGATTTAAAAACTGTGGCTAAAAAAATGGCATGGTTGTTGAATCTTAAGAATAGAAACTAACCTGGAGGTTAAAATGAAGAAGTTGATATTGACATTGATTATCTTTTTTTCCGCTTTGGGAATAAAAACCGAAGCGAGAAATTATCGCTTCCGAAATCATGAGTTCGGCGTAACATTTAATTATTTTTATGAAACGCTTGCTCCATATGGAGAATGGATTAGAATAAATGGCGATTTAGTGGTGTGGCGTCCCAGAGTATTACGACGCGGATGGTCTCCTTATTCCGACGGGCGTTGGGTATGGACGGAATACGGTTGGTATTGGGATTCTTACGAACCTTTCGGTTGGGCGGTTTACCATTACGGACGCTGGGTTTACGATGATTATTACGGCTGGATATGGGTACCCGATTATCAATGGGCGCCTGCATGGGTCGAATGGCGCTACGACGATGAATTTATCGGGTGGGCACCTTTGCCTCCTTACGCTTCTTTCGATATTTACGTGGGAATTCGTTTCTCGTATGGTTGGCATGCACCCTATATTTATTGGCATTTCGTTGATTATCCCCATTTTTGTGTTTATAACGTAAACAATTATTATATCGGTTATGAAAGAGTGCGTAGCATTTTGCCTCGGACGAGATACCGCACGGATTATTACTATCGTGACGGAAGAATAATAAATTATGGAGTGGATAGAAGTTATGTGGAAAGACGCAGTGGAAGACGCATCGTAAAAGCTGACGTTAGAATTACTTCCCGAAGGAGTGGCGCCAATTATAGAGGAAGCAACAGGAACGTGGTAACGGTTTTTCGCCCTTCGGCAAAAGAGGTCAGGGCAACTTCCAGAATAAGTAATGTAAAAATAAAACGTGCCGAAAGAACTTCGATTAAGGTGAACAGAATTGCTGTGGGCAAAAGAAAAGTAACGGTACGAAAAAACGAAACCGTAATCAGAAAGGATATCGGTAAAACAAAAAGAATAGATATGAACAAAAGACCTTCGGGAAACCGTAGTACGGAGATAATAAGGGAGAGAAGAACAATAAAGCGGAAGCCCGATAAAGCTCGTATTAAAAGTGGGACGGTTTATCCTTCTCGTTCAAGGAATAAAGTCGGTAAGCTTTATTATTTCCCGAAAGAAAAAAGGGAAAAACATAGAGTAAGAAGCTCCGAGAAAAATTTAAAGCGCTATGTCCCTCGATATAGTTCCGGTAAGCGTTCTTTGCCGAATAGGAAAGTATATAAACGGAAGAGAATACGTCGCTGAGCGGAACATCCCCCTAATGAAAAGGCTTCCTCTTTTTTAGGGGAAGCCTTTTTTGCGTTAAATATTTCAAATCGGACTTAGAGAATAAATCCTAAAGCCAGATAAATCAAAGCGGCTATCGCCCCTGCTGTGATTGCATAGGGTAATTGTGTTTTTACGTGGTCAATATGGTCGCTTGCCGAAGCCATGGAAGAAATAATTGTGGTATCGGAGATGGGGGAGCAGTGATCTCCGAAAACTCCGCCTCCCAATGCGGCAGCCACGGTAAGATAAAGATTTGCATTTAAGCTTTGTGCCATAGGTACGCCGATTGCAATCATAATAGCGAAAGTACCCCAACTGGTTCCGGTGGCAAAGGCAATGAAACATGAGACAAGAAAAATAACCACGGGAACGAATTTCGGTGCCAACCATGCTTTGGAAATTTCCGCTACATATTGTCCTGTTCCCAATTCCCGACAGACGGCTCCGATTGCAAAAGCAAGCATCATAAGTAATGCCAATGGGATTAATCCGCTGATGCCCTTGAATATTAGATCTATCATTTCCTTAAAAGAAAAAATTCTTTGTGAACCGTAGAGAATCATTCCTACGGTAATAGCAGTGAGTACGGAATAGAGAACGGAAGCGGAGCCAGAGCCTTGCCCTATGGCAAGAAATACTTGTTTCAAAAAGGGATATTGCTGAATATTCGGTACGTTATTCCAACCCGTTGCTACGAGCATTACCGGCATCATGGAAACCATTACGACAATCGGGATAATCATGTTGCGCGCTTTGGGTGCCACTCCCGTTTTCCGGGGTAGGGAAACAACCTCCGCCGAAATAAGAGGGGTGGCATCGTCTCTAATGACTTTCTTTTCCTTTTGAGCTCGCTCCTCGGCTTTTTTCATGGGACCGAAATCTTTCCCTGTTAGAATAATTGTTACAACCATAACCATTGCGAGCATAGGATAAAAATTGAAGGGGAAAGCATGTACCAAAACTTTGAAAGGATTTGCAAAACCCTGAGCGGCTATTAAACCCATTATATAAGCACCCCAGGCATTTAAGGGAATTAAAATACATGTGGGCGCTGAAATCGAGTCCGCAATGTAAGCTAATTTCTCGCGGGGAATATAAAGTCTGTCGAATATGGGACGGAACACGGTACCGACAGTTAAAGCGTTGATGCTGGATTCTACGAAAATGGAAGTACCCGTAAGCCATGCAATCAATTGCACTATTTTTCTGCTTTTACCGATTTTTTTTCGTTCCAACTTGTGGAGAATCTTATTGACGATATTAACGAATCCGTCAACGCCTCCCGAACGTTGAATAAAAGCAATCAAAGCTCCTACGAGAGCACTGAACATTATTGTTCTTGTGTTACCCGGTTCTTTGAAGACATTTACGAGAGCTTCGATTGTTTTTACGGTGCCGTCCAGCAAATTACCACCGGCAAGAATTACCCAGCCCAACCAGATTCCGAACAGCAAAGAAACGAATACCTGACGAGTTTTTATTGCAAGGATGATTGCTAAGAGAGGAGGTAAAATTGACCAAAAAGAATAATGTGCCATTTGTTTCCCATATTTCTCAATGTTGAGGGCAAATATAAAAAATATTTAATAATTAACAATTAGACTTCGGGTTGTTTGTATTTTGGCTGTATCCCAAAAGTTTTTGTAAAAAAGGGAATTATTTTTAACTTACCGTATCAAAAATGCCAAGTAAAAATGCGCACCATACTTCATCTGGATTTGGATTCGTTTTTCGTTTCCGTGGAAAGAGTGTTAAATCCTTCGTTGAACGGAAAGCCCGTTATTGTGGGGGCTAATCCGCATGATGAACGCGGAGTTGTTGCGGCATGCTCTTACGAAGCGAGGGAACACGGCTTGCACTCGGCAATGCCTATTTCTCGTGCTTATGAACTTTGTCCTAATGGGATTTATCTTACAGGGCATTCGGAAGAATATTCCCTTTTTTCCAGAGCGGTTAAACGTCTGTTACGGAGATATGCGCCTCAATTGGAGCAGGCTTCCGTTGATGAGTTCTATATGGATTTTACCGGTACGGGAAAGATTTACGGTTCCATTTTCGCTTTTGCCAAAAAATTGCAGGAGGAGCTCGAACGGAGTTTGGGACTTCCATCTTCAATAGGAATAGGAGCAAACAAAACGATTGCAAAAATTGCCTCGGAATACGCCAAACCGCGAGGCGTTACTTATGTGATTCCCGGAATGGAAGCCGAATTCCTTGCTCCCTTACCGGTCGAGGTTATCCCCGGTGTGGGAAAAGTGATGAAAGGAAAATTAAACGGGCGAGGTTTCAAAACTGTCGGAGATGTTGCCGCGGCATCGGCGGAATATTTTTCTTCCGCATTTGGCAAGCTCGGACTTTCCCTTTATGAAAAAGCTTTGGGTAAAGGTGAAGAATATCTTTCCGTCGTTGCTCCTCAAAAGAGTATATCGAAAGAAAAAACTTTTTTGCGGGACGAGGCGGATATACGAAAAATAGCCAAAACCCTTTTGGCTTTGACGGGTAAGGTTTGTCAGCAGTTGCGGAATTATGGTTGGACGACTTCTAAGGTCGGAATAAAACTTCGATATTCGGATTTTCTTACCGTTACAAGAGAGAAAAAAATTGCACCTTCCGACGACGATCGTTTCATTTACGAGACAGCTTTGGCTCTGTTACGTAAGGCATATTCACGCAGAGTGAGTGTTAGGCTTGTTGGTATAAAGCTTACCGGTTTCGCGGAATATGTGGAAGAGTTGCCGATGTTTCCCGACGTAACCCAATTGCGCAGGCGCTTGTTCCGTGCCATTTCTAAAATAAGAAATAAATATGGTTACGATGCAATAGAGTTTGCGGTTTTAAAAGAAGAGGATAAATAAACCACTCCCTTGTTGCGAAAAAGAATGTTTTTTGTTAAAGAAAAAAGCGGAGCTTACGAGAAGTCTCCGCTTTTATGTAGTGATTGGATTAGGAATATTAGAAATTATAATAGACCTTGGCGTAAACCATATCGTTTTTGTCATATTGTCCGAACAAACCTTCCGAACCCGTGAAAATGTTCACGCCGAATTGTAGATTTATGGAATCGGAATAATCGTATAAAATGCGCGGACGAATAAGCGCGTCGTCATAATTGAAGTCGTAATACATGAAATATTCCAAAGTCAATGTTTCGTTTAGGCAAGAATAACGTGCTAAGAAGGTAGCCATGTTATTGTATTGCCCTTTGAACATCGGGGTTTCAAGTAATTCGTTGTCTTTGTAGTCCATAATTGCCTTTTGAATAAATTGCCCGCTGAAATTAACGTCCCACAAGGTGAAGTCCAATCCGACCAGATAATGAATATAATCTTTTTGAACTAATCCGTGCTCAACCATTGGATTTGTGGTTTGAAAATATTTCCCGAAATAATAAGCCGCTTCTCCGCGTAGGACAAATGGTCCCAGTGTGGTGCTGAAACTGCCGCCCGCAAGGGAAAGTCTGTGATATTCGGGGAATACTGTGATTTTCTTTGGAACCGGCTTGCCGTTCTGCAAGGCGAAATCGACAACTTTCCCGGCAACGGGGTCGTCGTCCCACATGTAAGCTCCCATTATTTCGAAATCTATTGCACTGGTGAGAGCGGAGTATTTCAGATAAAATTCGCTGTTTTCAAGCGAGGGAGTGATTTTTTCCTTCGAGTGATCAATTACAATCGGAGGATTGTTCGGCAACGAAATTCCGAACGACATGTTCGGATGCCAAATGGAAGATTGAGGCGGATAAATCGTGGGATTAAATATGGGCGTCCAAATTGCTTCGATAGTGTGATTATCCGCTACGTAGTAGTCCAATTTTACCGCCGTAATGCCTATGCGTATTTCGTCGAAATCCGGTAAAAGAAATTCATTTAAATTTTTCGGAGAAACTATGTCGGTAATAAATACACCGTCGGCTTTTCCCCATATCACTTGTTGCTTACCGATTCGCAAATCGAAGTTGTTGAAATACATATCGATGTATGCTTCTCTTAAATATAGAGATAAAGAATCGGAGTTTCTGAAATACAGCATGGGGTTGACCTTGAAATGTCCGAAGTCGGTGGTTTTTTCAACGTTGAAATTAAACGTTGCTTGCGAAATGGTCATGTCCCCGTTGCCGTTAAATGCTTTGTAGCCGGAATAATATCGTGCAAAGCCGGAAAAATCGAGCCCTTGGGCGTATATGCCGCTCGAAAATAACATAAGAACAAGGATGATTGATATTTTTTTCATTTCCGTTTCCTTTTTGTTTTTGTAAGATTATGATTATTTGATTCCGCGTTTCATCATTCTCGTAGTGAATTTCGAAGCGGGAATGCCGGTGTCTATTTTAATGTTGCTTAACTGCATTCTGGTTTTGTGATTCTTTTGAATATTATCCATTTCCACATCGGCAATAATCCAATATCCTTTTATCTTTTTTACTTTTTTGAGATGTAGAACTTTCAATAAATCGCCGTCTTCGTCATAGAATTCTTTTTTAACGCCGTACCATCTGTCTTTCACAACCCAGGTGATGGTTTTGGAATACATATAGTCTTCATCTTTCGGTACGCTTTCAACTACGTAACAATCCAGCCCGTTAACTTTTTCCGTACGAAGAATTTTATGTGTATCTTCGCTTGGCTTCCGGTCGCCTAAATCGTCGTATGTAAAGTCCGAACCCATGAAATAGTCGCCTTTGCTATCGCTGGAGATGCGTTTGATTTTTTTAAGAGCGGGCAAGTAAATCCATTGGTCGTCGTCTTTGCCTTCTTCGTCGTAACTCCAATTCATGAACGAAGTGTTTTTAACGTCCGCCGGGGAAACGAAAAACATAATTTTCTTTTCTACGCTTCCGAAATCGCGAATAAATTGTTTGATAACCCGAACTCTTTTGTCGCCCTGGGAGTTGATTAACGTCATCGTTAAAGTTGCTTCCATATCGTTACCTGTAGGACGATTATAGTCTTTTTGCATTATCTCCAGTCCGGTAAGTTTTTGTGCATTGATGTTTCCGAAGACGAAAATCAATGCGAGAGCAAGAAATTTAATTAAGGATTTCATTTTGTTTCTCCTTTGATTTTGTTTTTATAATAAACGTTTGATTTATAAAGTAATAGGAACATTATCGTGAGTGTGCCCAGAAAGCTTGTAAACATGTTGAGCGAAACCAGTGCGCCAAGCTCTCGGTTCGGGGGAAATACGGAGAATAAAAGTACCATAAAACCGGCAATTACGACTATTGCGTTGAATAATATTGCCTTGCCCGAATGGTCCATTGTGATTTTGGAGGCGAGTAATTTGTCGCCGAGCTTGGAATTTACTCTGTACTGTTCTATGAAATGAATTGCATAATCTATTCCTATTCCCACGGCGATACTCGAGAGCAAGGCGGTAGTGGAATTAAGAGGAATATTTAACCATCCCATAACGCCGAAACTTATCACCGCCGTGACCAGAATGGGTACTGTCCCGATAAGACTTACTGTGAAATTTCTGAACATAATCAGGAGTAATATGAAAACTATTGCGATTGACATGACAAGACTCATGATTTGTCCTTCCAAAATCAGATCGGTAAAGACCAGCGCTTTATATCCCGAACCTGCGTAATTGAGTTTTACGCCTAATTTTGCGAAGGAATCTTTGTACTTGTCTATGGCCGCCAAAGCCGCCTTCGTGGCTTTGGAGTTGTCGCTTTTTAATTGGAATGTTACGTTGAGTTTCTGATAATTGTAGTCAACCACTGTGGTTAAGTTTTCGGGGTCGCCAGACATTTCGTAAAGCAATAAATATTGGGCTATCAAGTCCTGATTGTCCGGTACGCGCTCGTATTGAATGCTATCGGCATGCATTACGCGGTTTATTCTTTCCAGAAAATCCACCAATGAGAAAGCATTACCTACGACGGGTACGCTTTTGACAACGTCGTGTTGCATTTTTTCAACGAGTTGCAACACTTTCGGTTGTTTGAAAGTGTTCTTTTCCTTGCCGTCGAGAATCAGATTGATTGTCGAGGTTCCGCCGAAATGTTGATTGATAAATGCGTCGGTTTTAACTATGTCGCTGTCCTTTTCGAATTTATCGAGAAAGCTTGAATTTATCCATACTCTCGACATGCCGTAGAGGGATATAACGACTATAAAAGCCGTTGCCAGGATTGTGGCTGTGGAATGCTTTAGGACTTTTTCCGTGAAAACATAAGCAAGCTGGCTCTGCTTTTCAGATTCCGTTTTCTTTTTGAGTTTCAATCTCGGCAAACCCGTAACGTGAATGAAAGCCGGTATGAAGAAAAGTGAAAGAAACATTGCTACGGTTACGCCGAATGCCGTAAACAATCCGAAATATTTAATGGGATAAACTTGAGAGGTAAGCAGGGAAATAAATCCCACTGCAGTTGTTACCGCTGCCATTGTAACCGGTTTCCACATTTGTACAAGCATATCCACTATTGCCTCGTCTTTCGGTGCATCGGGATTTTCTTCCATGAAAAGAGAAAGATGATGGTATAAGTGAATGCCGTAAGCGACACCGATTGCAATTAACATCACCGGTATCATTGTGGAAACGGCGTAAATGGGAATATTAACGGTTGCCATTAGTCCAAAAGCCCATAGTGTACTGATGAAAACAACGAGGAGCGTGGCTATGGTGCTTTTTAAACTTCGCAAAGTTGCAAAAAGTACAAGGAAAATTACTATCAATACGATGGGAACCATGCGCTTCATATCGGCGGGTCCCAACAAAGCCAATGTTCCTTCTACGATTGGGCGTCCCGCCACGAAGATTTTGTTGTCCTTATCCTCGTATTTCTTTGCGGTCTTTAGTATCCTTTGATAAAATTCTTGAGTAAAAACATTGTCTCCGATTCTTGCGACAATTACCGTTACGGTCTCGCTTGAATCCACAAGCATGCCGTAAATCATATTGTTATTGCGCACTTTTTCCCGTAGTTCCGCGAGTTTTTCCGGTGATTTAGGAACACGTCTATAAAAACGGCGTACGTCCATGCCATCTTCCGTTCCCACAATATTATCGGCAGTGTAGAGCGATGTAACGTCGTTCTTCTCAATTTCAGGCATTTTCATGAATTTCTTGGATAAGTCTTTTATGATTTTTAAGGTTTTGTAATTGTAAATGCCTTTCTTGTTTTCGATGGCGACGATAATTCCGTCTTTGATGTTAAACCATTTTTCCGCTTTGTTACTGTAAATAAAAGCGGGATGATTTTCGGGCATGTATTTATCCAGATTGGTTTCCATTCTCGAGTTTTCTTTCATTTTCAAGAAGAAGAAAACGGAAACAATTACGATGGAGACGATTATCACCCATGAGAACTTCAATGATTTTCTGAATATTTTTTCCATGTTACTCCTTTATGTTTGTTAATACTCACTAACAAATGTTGTAAAAAAAATTAAGATTTAATTATTATGCTCAAAGTTTTAACGAGTTTTTTCCCTTCTTTTAGCAAGTCGAAGGCAAAACCGGAAAGCTCCCATTTTTTAATTATTAAGCGAAGGGAACCCATAAATAAAATAGCTATGTGTTTTTTGTTTATATCTTTTCTGATAGAGCCTTCTTTTTGCGCTTCGGAAATAATTCGCATGAAAACATTTTCTTTCTTTTCCAGAAGGTTCTGAATTCTCTTTGCGAGAAGTTCCTCGTTCTTGAAAATCTCGTCGGCAAAAATTACCGCCACCCAATACGGATGTTCGGCAAAAGTTGTAAAATAACATTTAAATATTTCCTCCAGCTTCGAAAGAGGAGGAATGTTTTTGTGCAATACTTCGTCCGTAAACTTCGAGGTGAATTCGTCCAGATTGTTTAACATGGTCATCAATATTTCCGTCTTGCTTTCGAAGTGCCGATAAATTGCCGGTTCCGTGACCTTAATCTTGTGAGCGAGATTTTTTATGGTTAATCCCTGAATGCCTTTTTCGGCAATAAGTTCGATAGAAGCATCGATTATCTCTTTTTGTCTGTTGGTCATACCGCACCTTATAGAGTTAGTTAATATTCACTAACCAAATATAGGAAAAAAATATTTAAATAAAAAAATATTGTGTCATTGATTGTTGTTGTTATTTAGATTAAATTTAAATAGTCAATTTAAAAAATATTTTAGAGGATAAAACGTTTTGTTCAAATTATTTAAAAGGAAGAAAACAATGAAGATAAAAGCAAGCGATTTGATTGCCGATAAGATAAAAGAAAATCCCGAATTGAAGGAGCGATTGATGTCTTTTTCGCCCTTATTCGAAAAGTTACAGGATGCATGGGTGTTTAATATTATTGCCAATATTGCTACGTTTGAACAATTGGCTAAATATTCGGGAGTTAACATAAACGATTTAATAAAATATCTCGAAACAGGCGAAAAAAATGCTGAAAGTTCGGGGGTGGAAAAGGAAACAAAGCCCGAATGGGTGGAAAACGGTAAGTTCGTGGAAATAGATGCCAGAAAACTCTCCGGTTTCTTCTTAAAGGATATTTTGGCTGTCGAATCCAAATTGCAACCGGGCGAGGGGCTTAAGGTCGTGCAGAATTTTCTTGCCGCACCTTTGATTACCCTATTGGAGTCGAAAGGCTATAAGAGTTTTTCCGAGAAAATTGACGAAAATCTCTACAATATCTATTTTATTAAGACCGCTCGGCAAGAGGATAAACAGGTAAACCTGAATTTGTCCGGAAAGCCGACTATGGTTATACAATCCGCCACTCCGGTGGTTTATCCGGTGCTTCTTAAATTACTTCAATCCGAGAGAGTTAAAAAGAGCGTGGAAGTAACGGAATATAAAGTGTGGGAGGAGACGGAAAAACATTTGGGCTGGATTGTAAACGGGAAGGCGGATTTGTCGTTTTCGGCAATTCTTGCAATGTCCAATTTGGCAAGCAATAAAGATATTGTGAAACTGACGTCGGTTACGGTATGGGATAATTTTTATCTTTTGACTCGCGGTTATCATGCCGAAAATTGGGATGATGTGCGTAACCATGAAATTCACATGCCACTCTTTTTTAATGCTCCGCCTGCAAAAGTAACGCATTATTTAATGCGGGAAGCCGGGTATGAACCGAAGGAATTTAAATTTGTTTATGGCAAACCTTTCGGACGTCCCGAGGAAATATATAAAGATTTGGTGGAGGGCAAAATAGACACGGCGCTTCTTCGCGAGCCGGAAGTAAGTTATGCCTTGGTGAACAATCCCCAAATTTCCGTTGCATTTTCTTATAGCGATCTTTGGATTAAAAACCACAAGGGGAGCCACGGATTGCCGAACGCCGGTGTGGTTTTCAAGCGCGAATGGTTCGAAAAATATCCCGACGAGGCGCAAATTCTGATGGAAGAAATAGACAACGCTGTTAATTGGGTTAGAGAAAATCCTCAGGAAGCCGCTAAGCTTTCTTACGAGGAAATGGGACATTCGTACGAAGAGGTTTTGCGTTTTCTGACGAGAGTCCGTTATGAAAATATTCCCGCCGAGGAAGTGGAAAAGGAAATAGTGGATTATCTTTCCTTAATAGACGGCGAGGAAAAAGCTCGCCTGGCAATAGGGAAAATGCTTTATAGAAAAAATGCTTCCCCCGAAATTGAATTGACCATTTAATACTTCCTATTTTTTATTTTTGAGCCCGACTTAAGTCGGGCTTTTTCTTTTCCTTTCCTAAAAAATCTTATGCTATTAACCTCAAAAATTCTTAAATTGAAATTTAATCTTTAGGATATTAAACGTAAATGGGAACTAACATAAAAGATAAAATAATCTCGGCTTTGGAGACTCAGAGGGAGATTTTCGGAGATGAACTTTATGATTCCCAACCTCCCGATAATTCGAAGGAAGTGGAAGAAAAGAAAATCGAAGTGGCGGAAAAGATAGAAATCAATTTCGAAACCAGCATTTTTGCCGAGGATTTTCAATTGGCTGAAACACTCGATGAATTAAATTCTAAAATCAACACGTGCACTAAGTGCTCCTTATCGCAAGGGAGAACCAAATTTGTTTTTGGTACGGGTAACCCTGATGCGGATGTAATGCTTATTGGCGAGGCTCCCGGAGCCGAAGAGGATAAACAAGGCATTCCTTTCGTGGGGCGAGCCGGGCAACTTTTGAACGATATTCTAAAAGCCATAGATTTTACCCGCGAGGAAATTTATATCGCTAACATTGTTAAATGTCGACCGCCGGGAAATCGAAATCCTTTACCGGATGAAATGGAAGCCTGTTTGCCGTATCTTTATAAGCAAATCGAGCTTATAAAACCTAAACTTATTCTTCTTTTGGGACGCGTTGCCGCTACGGCTCTTCTGAAAAAGAATTTAAGTCTTGCTAAGTTCAGAGGGAATGTTTACGAAATTAATGGTATTAAGACAATGGTTACTTATCATCCCGCGGCGCTGTTGAGAAATCCTCATTGGAAACCGGCTACGTGGGAAGATGTTAAACAATTTCGAAGATTATATGACGAAATTCTGGGGAATGTTTAATGGCTAAAATTAGTGACGCGGAAAAACTTCGGGAATATGTGAAACAACCGCCTCAGGCGGTAGATGTTGAAAAACTTGTCCTTGGGGCAATGCTGTTGGAAAGTAACGCTGTTAATAAAGTAATCGATATTTTGCAGCCGGAATATTTTTATGACCCCAAGCACCAAGCCATTTTCGAAGCTATGGTTTCTTTGTTCAAGAGTTCGGAACCCATAGATGCGGTTTCCCTTTTCAAGGAATTGCGGAAGGCAAATAAAATGGAAGCTGCCGGTGGCGCGGCATATATCTCACAATTGGCGCAAGATGTGGCAACTACAACGAATGTTGAATATCATGCGAGAGTTGTGGTCGAAAAATGGATATTGCGCGAGTTGATAAAAATCTCCATAGAAATTGCTTCCTCCGCTTACGAGGGCTCGAAAGATGTGTTCGACTTGCTTGACGAAGCGGAATCTAAAATATTTGAGATTTCCGAGGAGACCTTTAAAGAATCGTATGTCTCGATGGAAAAAGCCGTTTGGGAAGCAATAGAGTATATCGAAGCTATTCACAATCGCGATGTTGCAAGTATATCCGTCCGCTCCGGCTTTACGGAATTGGACGAATTATTGGGCGGATTTCAGAAATCGGATTTGATTATTGTTGCCGCCCGTCCCTCTATGGGTAAAACCGCTTTTGCGCTTTCCTTGGCGCGCAATGCGGCAATTGATTATGATGTCCCGATTGCCATTTTTAGTCTTGAAATGTCCACTATTCAGTTGGTTACAAGGTTGATAAGTGCCGAATCGAGAATCAATGCCCATTCGATTAGAACGGGAAGATTTAAAGCGGAAGATGGTTCGCGAATTTCGCGAGTGGCGGACAAATTAAGCAAGGCGAAAATTTACATCGACGACACTCCCGCGCAGACCGTCCTCGAAATAAGAGCGAAGGCTCGGCGTTTGAAAGCGGAGAAGGGAATAGGACTTATAATTGTGGATTATTTGCAATTGATGGATGCGCCGACTAAGAAAAACGAAAGTAGAGAGAGAGAAATATCAATGATTTCCCGTTCCTTGAAATCATTGGCTAAGGAATTAAACATTCCCGTGATTGCACTTTCGCAGTTGAACCGTGCGGTGGAACAGAGGCACGATAAACGTCCCATGCTTTCCGATTTGAGGGAATCGGGCTCAATTGAACAGGATGCCGACGTTGTTATTTTCCTCTATCGTCCCGAAGTGTACGGCATAGCTACGGATAACGAAGGTAATTCGTTGGAAGGAATTGCAGAAGTGATTGTGGGAAAACAAAGAAACGGACCTGTGGGAAGCGTAAAGCTCAGGTTTATTAAGGATTATGCCCGTTTCGAAAATCTCGATTTGTTTCATAGCGATGCACCTGATGTGGGAGCAATCCCAGATTATGGAGATAATTCTTTTGAAAACGAACCAGACGAGGATTTACCGATATGAGAAAAAGTCTTTTGATTTTGTCGCTTTTGCCCGCATTAATTTTTGCCCAAGCATTATACGACTCCACGGATGTTCAAATTGTTCGTCAAAAATTCGCATTTGCAAAAGAAAATGGTTTGCAAAACAAACCGATAGGCGAAGTTATGGTCGCTATCGGAAAAACATTTTTGGGAACACCTTATGTGGCTCACACTTTGGAAAAAGGCGATTCGGAGAAAGTGGTCGTGCATCTTTCGGGATTGGATTGCTATACTTTTTTCGAGACAACCCTTGCCCTTTCTCGTTGCGTTAAATTGGGAACGATGGATTTTGATTCTTATCTGAAACAGATAGAAACAATTCGCTACCGTGGCGGAAAGTTGAACGGCTACCTCTCTCGTTTGCATTATGCGCTCGATTGGCTTTATGATAACGCCGAGAGGGGAATAGTTAAAGATATTACCAAAGAGATAGGAGGAGTTCCTTATAATAAAAAAGTCGGATTTATGTCCACTCATCCCGACTTGTATAAACGTCTGAAGGGGGATTCCTTACGAATAGCGGGCATAAAAGAAATTGAAAACCGCATAAACAAAAGAAAATATTATTATATTCCCCAGGATAAAATTGCCGAAGTGGAAGATAAGATTCATAACGGTGATATCATTTTAATGACCACTTTCTGGAAAGGTTTGGGAATAGGGCATACCGGTATGGCAATTAAATTGAAAGACGGAAGAATCCATTTCCTGCATGCGCCTCTCGCGGGTAAAAAGGTGCAAATAACGGAACTTCCTTTAGCCGAGTACGCAAAAGCGGTTAAGAAGCACAGCGGGATAATTGTGGCTCGCCCTTTGGAGCCAGATAAATAATTTTTCTTTGAAGCGAAAGGTAAATGAGAAGTATTTTTAAAATACTGTTTTTAATTTTTCTTTTGTATTTCCCTCTCAAAGGGCAAAAGCTTGCCATAAAACACTTCACTCCCGAGTTGGGCTTGCCTTTCGAAGAGATATGCGATATTAAACAAGACCCGAAGGGGAACATTTGGGTGGCGGGAAGAAAAGCCGTGCTAGAAAGCGACGGAGTAAATTGGCAAATTTATGATTACAAAAATGGTTTGCTGATTTCTTCTTTCAGCCGCTTGGCAGTGGACGATTCCGGTAACGTGTGGGCGGCTTCTCAATATTTCGATAATATTGCTTTTGCTAAACTTGATAATGGTAAGTGTAGTATCAAATATCCCTTTTTAAATGCTTTTTCTAAGGTTAAAAAACTTGTCGGTTTTCTTTTCCTGAAAAGTATTCCTCTCGTCGCTATATATGGAGAAGGTGTTTTTGTTTTTGAAAATGAAGAATGGAGGAAAATTGGTGGATTGCAGACAACCTCCATTTATTCCATAAAGAAAGTGGATAGTTTGGTTTATATTTTTACACGACGGGGTATAAAGATTTGGGATGGACAAAAAATTTCTTCTTTTAAGCAAGAAATTTTTGGGGATAAACAAATTGTAAGCGCTCTCTTTTCTCCTGATTCGAAAGAACTCCGCTGGTTTTTAACACCTCAAGGACTTTTTATTTATGAAAAGGGAAATTTACGAAAAGTAGGCAGAGCCTTTGACATAGAGGAGCCTGTAACTAGTAACTTCTCATTAGCAGGACCTTACTTTGGTAAAATATTCTTTGGAAATGAAAAGGAGCTTTTTTCTTATGATACTCTTAAAAAACGACTAAGATTATGTGGCTCTTTTATGGGCTTTCTTCATGGTGGTGCTAATGCCTTGCTTGTTGATAAATTCCAGAATTTGTGGCTAGGTAATTATTATGGATTGGCAAAACTAGAATCTTTTAGTTTTCGAATTTTTAGCGGACTGCATTCTGCAGTAGGGCGAACTATTAGCGCTATTGAGAAACTGGAAGATGGAAAAATTATCATAGCCAACGAATTAGGTTTTATAGTTATTGATACTCGGAAATTGGCTTTTAAACACTTTTATTCCAAAGAGCTTTATTATGCTTCTATTATTGACTTGGAAAGAAAAGGAGACGGTGAAATCTATTTTGCCTCGCCAGTTAAAGGATTTGGCTTGCTTAAATGGAACGGAGCAAAAAGCAAAATAAAATGGTTGGGAAAACGTGGGAATGTAAAGGCAAAGCCTTTCTCTGTTTTGCGAAGAGGCAAAGATTTATTTTTACTTTATGACTTTGTTTTAATTAAACAACATAATGGTAAACAACAAAAAGTCGTTAAAACTGTTAAATACTCCAACTTTCGAAAGCTTTTTCTGGACAGAAAAAAACGTTTGATTATTGCCTCTACGGCGGGTATCTTTCAGGAAACCTCAGAGGGTTTTAGTAGAATTTTAGGCTCTTTGCCAAATAGTAACAATGTCTATGCATTTTTGGACGATGAAAAATATGGGAAATTAGTTGGTACTGCTGCCGGTGTGTTCAAAGTAGATGCCGATACCTTAAAAAAAATCAGATTAGGCGATTCTTATCTTGACGTACCCGTTTACTTTATTTTGAAGGGTCGGAAACATGAACTTTGGTTTGGTACGAATCGTGGATTGTATAGGTTTACGGGGAAAAATTTGCTTCATTATTCCACTGCGGATGGGCTCCCAGGCTCGGAAGCAAATCGCGATGCCGCTCTTGTTGATGATAATGGCAATTTATGGTTCGGTTTCGAAGGAGGAATGGCAGAATTCCTTTATGAGTATGACAAATTAGGAAAAGTCCCTCCGCCTTTTGTGGAGATTGAAAAAATTGAATCCAAGGAAAAAAGATTCATCTATGCTACAAATTCAAAATTGCATTCTACAGATAATGAGTTGATATTTCATTTCCATGCTATTACTCAAGAACATCCTTCTTTATTAAGATACTTTGTACGTCTTGAAAATTATGATAAAGAGTGGCTTGAGATGAAACAAACTCCGGGGGCTTTCATTCGATATACAAATTTACCTTCCGGAAATTATGTATTCAAAGTTAAAGCTAAAGATTATTGGGGCAATATAAGTAATGTGGCGGAAAGCTGGAAGATAACAATCCTTAAGCCCTTTTATAAAGGGTGGAAATTTACTTTAGTAGCTGCCTTCTCTGTTTTAGCTTTTGTTATTATAATTTCTATGTTGTTCTTAAAAACTCGAAGAGAAAAGATACTTGAAAGGGAAATTAAAAAAGCTACCGAAGAGATTCGTCGTTCAGAAGAATTATATAGACAAATGTTTAGAGAAAATTTGTCTGTTCTTTTGCAAGTAGATTTAGATACGGGCAAAATTCTGGATGCTAACGATGCGGCGGCGGCTTTTTACGGAGTTTCTTTGGAAGAATTAAAAAAAATGAGAATGGGGGAGATAGACGAGTTTTTTGATACGATGATTGAAACTATTAAAAAAGGTTTAGGAGCACATGGCTATCGTTCCAAGCATAAACTACCCAATGGCGATATTCGTTATGTAGAAGTGTATGAGAATCTTATCAGAGTGGATGATAAAGAATTTGTGTATATCTCCGTGAATGATATTACGGAGGAGGAAAAAATTAAATCCGAATTGGAAATGACAGAACAGAAATATCGCGCTATTATTGAAAGAATGCAAGATGCTCTTTTTATGGTTAAAGATGGAAAGATTGTTTTTGCCAACAATGCAGTTTATAAGCTTGCCGGGTATTCAAAAGAGGAATTGATTGGGAAGGATTTCACTAAATTTATTCATCCAGAAGACCGCTCGATTGTAATAGAACGCTACCGAAAAGCGCTGGAAGGTGAGGAAACACCGGAGGAATATGAATTTAGAATTCTGAAGAAAAACGGCGAAATTGCGCGTGTAAGACTTAACGTAGGACGCATAACACTCGAGGGTGAGATATACTCTGTTGGTACGTTGAAGGATGTTACGGAATATTTGAAAACCCGCGAGGCTTTGAAATCAAGCGAGCAGAGATATCGGGAGCTTTTGGAAAATAGCGCTGTGGGAATTTATCGTCGAAATACTGAGGGGAAAATTGAAATAGCTAATTCTGTACTGGTAAAAATGCTTGGATTTAGCTCTTTAGATGAACTTGAAAATCTTACTCCGGAAGAGGTTAATGTTTTCTTTAATTATCCAGAAAGAATTTTTCAGGATTTGCTTGAGAAAGGGGAAATTCAAGGATATGAAAGAGAGCTTGTTCGTAAAGATGGGGAAAAAATTTATGTTCGCGAGAGTGTTAAACTCTTTAAAGACGAAGCTGGTAAAATTCTTTTTTGGGAAGGTATAATCGAAGATATAACTTCTTCGAGAAAAACTCTGGAATTGTTGAGAGAAAGCGAAGCTAAAAATACAAAGATACTTGAAGCATTACCCGATCCTATTATTGAGATTACCTCGGGTGGAGTGATTCTTAACATACGGAAAATTGAGCAGTTTGGCGGTTATTCTGCTTCCGAAATGCTAGGGAAAAATATTGAGAATTTTATTCCTGAAAATTTGAGAGAAGATTTTAAAAAAGCTTTGACGGAGGCATTGCTGGAGGATAAAATTACCAAGACAGTTATGGTTTGGGAGGATAACGGCAAAGAAATTTATTTGGAAATACGTTTTGTAAAGGTTGAAAGCGACTTGGTTTTTGCTTTGGTTAGGGATGTTACGGAAACTGTGGAATATGAACATGCTTTGATAAAAGCTAAGGAAATGGCAGAATTGACGAACGAATTGGAAAATAAATTTCTTGCGCATGTTTCTTATGGAATACGTACTCCCTTAACGGCAATTCTTGGATATATTCAGCTGATTGAAGAAGAATGCAAAGAAAAAGTATCTCAACTTGGCGCGCATGAATTTGCGGATATCAAAAATTCCATTGGGCGACTTCTGAAAACTATAGATTCTATGGTAAAAAGTGCCGAAATCAGAGCGGGGGTTTATGAAAAAAGGGAAGAGGTATTTGCCCTTGAAGAGGTTTTTCTTCAAGAGATTTTGCCACGTTATAAAAATTATGCGGAAAGAAAAGGGCTCAGACTCCTTTTTGAGAATAAGGCGGGAAAAGTTTTAGTTAAAGGAGATAAATTTTCTATAGGACAGATATTTGATAATCTTGTAAGTAACGCTGTTAAATATACGGTTAAGGGAAAAGTTGAAATAAGTCTGGAATTGTCAGAGGAAAATGTGATTGTGAGAATCGAAGATACAGGAATTGGAATATCAAAAGAATTTTTACCTTATATCTTTGAATCGTTTACGGAGAAAAAACAGCCTTATAATCGCCAATTTGAAATAACTGACCTCGGATTACCTCTTGTTAAAAAATATGCGGAATTAAATAATATTGAGATTCGGATAGAAAGCGAAGAAGGGAAAGGCACAAAAGTTACGCTTATAATGAAAAAACTCTCTGACACAATTTGATTTTGTATCCTATTTGAAAGCACTCCCTTGTGTGAATTGTGTAAAAGAAAAGTACTTAAGACAGAGGAAATTTTATGAAAAAGGTTGTGCCTATGTTTTTCTTACTTTCGAAGAAAAGTTCTATCCCTAAAATATCGGCATAGCCTTTGGCGATGAACAATCCCAAACCGTTTCCATCAAATCGCCTCGTGTAACCGGAAGATTCTTGGGTAAACAGGTTAAAAATATTAGGTTGATATTTCTTGGCTATTCCGATTCCTGTATCTTTTACTTCTATCGTTAAATATTCTTTTTCCTTCCTACATCTAATTATCACCTCTCCTTTGACGGTATATTTAATTGCATTATCAATCAAATGCTCTAATATTTCTAGAAAGGCTTCTTTGTCGGTAGTTATATCCTCATCTAACGAGCATGGTGAAATTTTAAAATTTATGTTTTTCTTAATTGCCTCTGATTCGTAAAGATTTTTTAATGGGGCAAAGATGTCCTTATTTAGATTAATTATTGTAGGAGAAGGTTTGTAAGCATTCGCTTGTAGTTCGGCTGCTCGAATAAATGAATCAATGGTTCTTTTAAGTCTTTTTTGTCCGTGTTTTATTCCTTGGAAAAACAAATCGTAATCCCCTATCCCTTTTTTTATGATTTCTTCTTCGAGCAATCCTGAAAAAGAAAGTATATTGTTTAGTGGAGTTCTTATCTCGTGGGAAACTAAGTTAATGAATTCCGATTTAAATTTATCCGATTTTTGAGCTTCCTCCTTTGCAGTTTTCAATTCGGTAATAAAATTTTGCATTTTGATGGAAGCCCCTATCAATTTTGCCGCGATGTTCAGTGCTTCCACTTCAGCCTCCGACCATTCTCTTTCTTTTTCGCAATCGTCAAACTCGATAATACCGTGAAAATTATTGCGAATAAAAATTGGAATAAGAAGAAAAGATTTGATCTTTGTTTTTGCCAGTTTTTTTTGTTCTTTTTTAGCGAGAGATGAAAGTGTGAAATAAAATGGAGCTTTTTGGTTTTTGACCGTTTCCAAAGCGGAGTAAGTGCCTTCCGCCAGAGGAATTTTAACCATATCTTCAAATTTACTCAGGGGCATTATGTTTTGCCTAACCCATTCGGATTTCAAAACTAATTCGTTTGATTTCTCCGCTTTTGCGTAAATCGAGATTCTACTGACGTTGGTAGCATGGGCGAGAGATTCTATCATCAAAGATATGTTTCGTTCGAGGTTAAGTTCATTTAGCAAGGCTTCGGCGAAATTAACTACGGAGTTTAGTATTTTATTTGTTTTTTCCAGTTCGAATTCGAACTTTTTTCTCTTAGATATGTCACGCAAAATGCCGGTTTCTCCTATTAGCTTACCTTGTTCGTTGCGCCATTCAAATCTTTGGTCAGAAATCCATTTTTCCTTTCCGTCTTTCGTTCTTATTAAATAATCCGTTTCTGTTCCTTCGTCGTTACTTTTAAGTGAACTTCCGTTGAATGCATGAAATCTTTCTTTTGAAACGTCGAGTACCAGATTTTTAAACCCGATTTTCTCCAATTCTTCTTTTGTATAACCGGTTAAATTGAGAATGGATTCGGAGATATATTCATAGCGTTTTTTCCCGAATTTCTTGCTGTAGAGCACTGCCGACGTCGTTTGAGTAATAAGGGAAAGTTTTTTTTCGGTTTCAACAAGTTTTTTTAAGGAGGCGCGGCTTTTTATAGCGATTCCTAAAATAGAAGCAAAAGATTCCAAAATAGAGATTTCGTCACTGGAATACGGTTTTGGGGTTTTAGTCTCAAAAAGCAAGAATCCCCAGAAAAGGGTTTCGGTGAAAACGGGCAATGCCATTAGGGATTTTGCTTTATGGTGAATTAGGATTTGTTTTTCTGTCCCCAATAATTCGTCGAAATTTTCGAATATCGCTTTCCCTTCTGCCAGGTTTCTATGCCACCTTTCTAAGCCGTTTTCGTCGAACGGGATGGTTTCTTTCCCTTTCGAAAGTATTGCTTCTTTCCCTGACTTTGTCCATTCAAGCAGCAAATAAGCATAATTACTACGCGTATGATTCTTATAAAGGCAAATGCGGGAAAATCCAAGATTCTTACCAAACATTCTGAAAGTGTTTTCTAAAACTTTTTCCCAATCTGGGTTCCTAAGAAACTCACTTGCCGCTGTATTAATTAGCCTCGCAATGCTCGTATGTTTTTCGGCCTCGACTATTGTTGCTTCGGGAATGCCTTCCGTTTCGCATACAAATTTATAGCCTTTGGTGGTTAAGCTGGCAAAACCACTAATGCGTATTCTTTGTTGAAGTGAGTTGTTCAGATAGGTGTAGAAGCGGAACGATTCGACATTTTCCCCAAATTTATTTAACAAATATGAAACAAAACTTCCCATTGGGAAAATTCGGTATATAGGTAAAGGAATATCTTTTGGAAAGTTTGTGAGGTTATAAAAGTATTTGTCTCCTTTTTCGAGTTCGTTGGCAATTAAATTGACAGAAAAAACAAATTTCATTTAAAACCTGTACATGTTGAATAGCAGGAAGATATTTTAGAACTAAAAATATTAACATAAGGGATTATTTTTTTAGTTTCAAGCTGTAATACATTTTTATTTGCTTCTCTGATGCGTTTTCAAGTTTCGAATTTTTTCTTAAGAGGTTGAATCTGTTAATTTGTTTTATCTCTTCAAAGAAAACTCTTTATTTAATTAAATCAAATAAGTTAGTGCTTTTTTCTTAAAGTTAACTTTTTAATAAGGAGAAATTTTTTTTCTTTGAAACTTGACTTTAGGGGGAAAAATGTATTATTTTGCTATCCGTGTGGGGAATTGTGTGGAATTGTGGAGAAAAATTACAAGATAAATGCTATTAGGAAGTTTTAAATATTCGATGGATTCCAAGGGAAGAGTTGCCATACCGGCAAAACTTCGCAAGGCTGTCTCGCCGGAGGCTAACGAAACCTTCGTAATGGTGCGCGGATTGGTTAAGTGTATTGACGTTTACCCCTTGGATTTGTGGAACGAGCTTGTGCTTAAGCGCGTTGAAAAATTGGATAATTTTAACTCGAAAGCCGATACGTTTATTCGTCTGCTCGTTACGAAATCGGCGGTGGTTTCTTTAGATTCGCAATCCCGACTTTTAATTCCCAAGACTTTGATAGAATATGCCGGTATCGAAAACGAAGTTTTGATTCTTGGAGCGATTAGGAAAATAGAGCTGTGGAATCCTGAGATTTACGAGCAATACATTAGCGAAAACGAAGCTATGTATGAGCAAATCGCCAACGAAGTGATGAACGCTCAGAAAAATGATGTTTCATAAACCGGTTTTTTTGAAGGAATCGGTCGATTTTTTAATTACCGATGTAGCAGGAACTTATTTCGACGCAACTCTGGGGTTCGGTGGTCATTCGGAAGAAATTCTTAAAAGATTGAGCGCAAAAGGAAAACTTATTGCAACGGATAAAGATGACGAAGCTTTTAAGTTTGCCAAGAAAAAATTTTCCGAGGATTTTCGCTTTGTTCCTTACAAAGCTTCTTTTACGGAAATAAAGACCATCGCAAAAATCGAGTTCATTGACAAGTTTGACGGCATTCTTGCAGATCTCGGGGTTTCTTCGTATCAGCTCGATAATCCCCGTGAGGGATTTACCTATCGTCAGGATGCCCCTTTGGATTTGCGAATGGATAAAGCTTCTTCCCTTACCGCCGCGGAGGTGTTGAACACTTACGAGGAAAGAAAAATTGCGGATATACTTTATAAATTCGGAGAGGAAAAGGCTTCCCGCAAGATTGCACGCGCAATAGTGGAAAAAAGAAAAAGGGAAAAGTTCGAAAACACTTCTCAACTTGTGGAAGTCGTGGAGCGAATAATTCCCCCTCGTTTCCTTGCGAAATCTCTTTCCCGTGTGTTTCAGGCTTTACGAATTGAAGTTAATAATGAACTGGAGGAGTTGAAAAAATTTCTTGTTGATGCGGTGGATTTGCTGAAACCGGGAGGCAGAATTGTGGTGATTTCTTATCATTCTTTGGAAGATAGAATTGTAAAGGAAGCCTTTAAGTATGAAGCTTTGGATTGCGTTTGCCCTCCGGAGGCTCCAGTTTGCGTTTGCGATAAGGAATCCCGACTTAAAATACTTACGAAAAAGCCGTTGATTCCTTCCGAGGAGGAAATAGAAAGTAATTTCAGAGCCAGAAGCGCCAAATTAAGAGCCGCGGAGAGAAAATGAAAAAGAATTCAACTGTTAAAAAATTTGTTTATGCGATTGTTGTTGTCTTGACCGTATTATTTCTTCAATTATGGTTTACGGCTAAAATCCGAGAGCTGGGGAAGAAAGCGGAAATTCTGAACGCCAAATTGGCAAGGGAACAGGACGTGCTTGCGTCGAAACTTGTGGAGCTTCAGAAATTGTCTTCGGAAGAAAATATCGTGAAACGCGCCGAAAAACTTGGGCTTGTTCGTTCGCCCAAGCCTTTTGAAAAAATTTTTGTGAACGAGAACAGAATAAAAAGACTGGAAAAATTGGTCAATTCGAAATATGAATAAGGCAAGAGCCATATTGATTTTTTTCTTGTCTGTGCTTGCGTTTTTTGCGCTCGTGCTTAGGCTTTATAATATTCAAATTAAAAATCACGAGAGATTCAAATATTTTGCTTTAAGACAGCAGTTCAAAAACGAGAGAGTAAAAGCCGAGCGCGGTGCCATTTACGACAGACGGAATAATCTGTTGGCATACACGCGCAACGATGTTTCTTTTTATGTCGATAACAGAATGAGTAAAGCACAGGTTTCGGATACGGTTATAGCGGAAAAATTTTCCAAAGTATTCGGTAAAGATGTCGATTATTACTTGAATTTGCTGGAATCTCCCGTCAGGCGAGTGTGCTTGGAACGCAAAGTGCCAAGAGATTTTGCGCTTAAATTAAGTAATTTTATTGTCGACAGACTTTATTACGAGGAAGATTACACGCGTGTATATCCTTACGGAAGTTTGGCGGCGCATGTTATAGGATTTGTGGATAGAAATTTGCACGGAAAAGCGGGCGTGGAAAAAGAATTCGATGTTTATCTCGCCGGGAAAGATGGCAAAATGGTCATAGAAAGAGACGTGGCGGGCAGAATAGTTTCCGTAGACCAAGCCCATTCGATTCAGCCACAAAACGGTTTTAATGTTGTTCTTACCATAGATAAAGAAATTCAGCAGATTTTGGAAAGCGAATTGCTTAAAGGGCTCCGCCGTTATGAGGGAAAAGCGGCGGTGGGAATTATCCTTGACCCGAGTGACGGTAAAATACTTGCCTTGGCGGATTTACCGAATTATGACCCTGCCAATTACAATCGTTACGACGACGAGGCTCGGCGAAATAGAGCCGTTACCGATACCTACGAGCCCGGTTCAACGATGAAGTCGATTTTTCTCGCAATGCTTTTCCAAGAAAAATTGGCGCGAGAAAATGAAATGATAAATACCGAAAACGGCAAGTATCGCTTGTTCAGAAGAGCCATTATACGGGATACGCACCCCTTTAAACGTTTAACGGTTAAAGAAATTTTGGAGCATTCCAGCAATATAGGTGTTGTGAAATTGAGTGAGCGCATTTCCAAAAATTTGTTTTATAAATATTTGAGAGATTTTGGATTCGGTAACCGCACGGGAATAGAAATGCCCGGAGAAGCGCCGGGAAAATTAAAAAAGCCCGAAAGATTCACTCCTATTTCCAAGGCTTTTATGGCGCACGGCTATGAAATTTCCGTTACGCCTATACAACTTGCTATGGCTTATGCCGCTTTGATAAATGGCGGAAATCTTTATAAGCCGGAGATTGTGGAAGCTGTAAAGGACGAAAACGGAAAGGAAATTAAGGTTTTTCAGCCTATGAAAATAAGGCAAGTGATTTCAAAAGAAATATCGGATGAAATGCGAAAGTTGATGGTCGGAGTTGTGGAAAACGGCACCGGTGTTAAAGCGCAATTATCCGACATGCGTGTGGGCGGTAAAACGGGCACCTCGCAAAAGCTTATTAACAATTCTTATTCTTCCCGCTATTACAATTCTTCTTTTGTGGGTTTCTTTCCCGCTGCAGCGCCTAAGTATTTGGTTTATGTTTTGGTGGATTCGCCCCTTAAAGGTAGATACGGCGGACAGGTGGCGGCTCCTATTTTCCGAAATATTGCGGAAAGAATCATTAAGGCGGATTTGTCGCTAAGCGAGTTTAAAGAAGAAATTCATCGCAAGAAAAAAAGTAAAGTTAAGATTACCAAGGCAATAGCGGAAGCGATAAATACTACCGATTTTGTCGCGGCGGATCCTGCAAATCCTACCGCGGAAGGTAAATTCCCTGTTTTGAATGAAAGAAAAGACAGAATGCCGAATCTTTTCGGTGTCGCGCTGCGCAGAGCCATTTCGAAAGTCTCGGGCACGGGACTTAAACTGAAAATCGTGGGAAGGGGAAAGGTAATCTGGCAAAGTATTCCTCCCGGTAGCAGAATCAGGCGGGGACAAAAATTAATCTTAAAATGCGGAGGAACAAGATGAATTTGGCGGAAGTTCTCGATTCCTTGAACGTGATTCATGTGTTGGGAAATGCGGAAGAAAAGGAAGTGGAACGCGTTGAAATTGACTCGCGTAAGGTGGGGGATAAAACGGTTTTCGTAGCTATAAAAGGTTTCAAAACGGACGGGCATCGTTTTATTCCCGATGCTATTTCCGCCGGTGCGGTTGCCGTTGTTTTGCAAGATGATTCACAAGTGCCCGACGAAATTTTCACGCGGAATAATGTGGTTAAAATTCTTGTTGAAAATACAAGAAAAGTTCTTCCCAAACTCTCGTCCATTGTTTATGGTGCCCCTTCGAAAAAAATGAGACTCATAGGAGTTACGGGAACTAAGGGGAAAACGACCACGACTTACTTTCTGCGTCAGATTTTGCTCGCTGCCGGTATTTCCAACGGACTGATTGGAACAAACCGAAATTATATTTGCGACAAGGAATATCCCTCTCGTCTGACCACACCGGAGGCAAATGAAATTAACGAACTCCTTGCTTTGATGATAGAGCAAAATTGCAAAACCGCCGTTATGGAGGTCTCCTCCCATTCATTGGAGCTTAACCGGGTTGACGAGCTCGATTTCGATATAGGGATTTTTACAAATATAACTTCAGACCATTTGGATTTTCATCTTACTTTCGAGAAATACCTGGAAGCGAAAAGAAAGTTCTTTTTACAAATGGACGAAAAAGGGAAAATAGTTTTTAATTCCGACGACGAACATGCGGAAGAAGTTTTGAAAGGAAGTGTGGCTGAAAGGTTTTCCTATGGGACGGACGACGAAGCCGATTATAGAATGGAAAAAATTGAATTTGATTTGGACGGAACTTCTTGGACGTTGAAGATGCGCGGAAAGGAATTGAATTTGCACACGAAGTTAATCGGCAAGTTTAATGCTTACAATGCTACCGCTGCCGTTGCAACGGCGGATTTGTTGGGTATCCCCTCGGATGTTATTGCCAAAGCCGTTGAAGAAACTCCCCAGGTCCCAGGTCGTTTTGAATTGGTCTCTTTCGGGAAAAAGAAAGTGATTGTCGATTATGCCCATACCGCGGATAGTCTGGAGCAAACACTCCTTTCCGTTCGGCATATAGTCGGAGATGATTTTCCCCTTTATACTGTTTTCGGTTGCGGGGGAGATAGGGATAAATCCAAGCGCCCCGTAATGGGCGCCATTGCGGAACGCTACAGCTCCTTTGTAATTATCACTTCCGATAATCCCCGTAGCGAGGAACCGCTGGAAATAATTAAAGAAATTGAAAGCGGAATGAGCGGTGAAAATCATAAGGTGATAGAAGACCGCGAACAAGCTATTCGTTGGGCAATTCTGAATTCCGAAGACGAATCGGTTGTGCTTATCGCGGGAAAGGGACATGAAACTACGCAAGAAATTAAGGGAGTAAAAAAACATTTTTCGGATAAGGAAGTGGCAACGAAATATTTAATGGAATTGGAAAATGCGCATTAATTTGAAAGACATATTTGAAATGCCGACGGCGGAAATTTTTAATCCCGACGATTTCCGTTCCGCCTCGCATGTTACTATCGATTCCCGTAAGACGAGGAAGAATTCCATTTTCGTTGCCATTAAAGGGGAGAGATTTGACGGGCACGATTTTGTGCGTCAAGCGGTGGAAAACGGTGCTTCCACCGTTGTGGTGGAAAGAAGAAAACTTAGACGTTATGACGATTTGGATGCGGTGATCGTTACCGTTAAGAATACTTTGGAAGCTTACGGCTACTTGGCAAAGGTTTGGAGAAATAAATTAAGTTCTACGGTTATTTCCGTCACGGGGAGTAACGGCAAAACCACTACCAAGGAAATGTTGGCTACCCTTCTTTCCGAAAAATTTGTGGTTACGAAATCGGAGGGAAATAATAACAACCAAATCGGAGTTCCCCTTTCCATTTTTTCGGCGAACAATAAAACGGAAATTTTGATTCTTGAACACGGAACGAATCATTTTGGAGAAATAGCTTACACGGCGGCAATTGCCTCTCCCGATTATGCTTTGATAACGAATATCGGTGAATCGCATACCGAATTTTTGAAAGATAAAAGCGGTGTGCTGAAAGAAAAATTGGCGCTATGGAAAGCAACCGCCGAACGCAATGGAACCATCTTTGTGAATAATGACGACGAGCTTTTGAGAAAAGCCTCGACGGAATTCGAAAGGAAAATCACTTACGGATTTAAGGGTAAACCCGATTTTAAGGGAAAGATTGTTGGCTACGATAAATTGGCTCGGCCGGAAATTCAGATAACATATAAAAACAGAATTTTGAATGTTCGCTTGCCGTTACCGGGTAATGCGAATGCTAAAAACTTTCTTGCGGCTGCATCGGTGGCGCTTACGCTGGGACTTGGCAAACGAGAAATTGCCAAAGCTACGCAAAAACTTAAAAGCGTCAGAGGAAGAATTGAAATTAATGATTTCGGAAAAGCGGTCCTCATTGATGATACGTATAATTCCAATCCCGTTTCCGTTAAGGCGGCAACGGAAGTTCTGCGTCGAGTGAAAGTTTTTCCCGAAAAGCTTTTGATTTTAGGCGATATGTTCGAGCTTGGGAAACAAAGTGCCGAAATGCATCGCAGCTTGAACACGGAGATTCTTCGACTTAAAAACTTTAAGGTTTTAACGTTGGGAAGAAATATGAAAAAACTCGCGGATGCTTTGGGGAACAAGGCGATTCATTTTTCCTCCCGCGAGAAGTTAAAATATTTTTTGCTCACGGAAAAGCTGGACGGCAAGGTGATTCTGGTAAAAGGTTCGCGCGGAATGAAAATGGAAGAATTTGTAGATTTAATTAAGCAGAGGTTTGCGGAATGATTTATTATTTGTTCGATTATATTAACAAAGTTTTTAATCCGCCGGGTTTCGACGTGTTCCGTTTTATTACTTTTCGTTCCGCACTCGCCGCAATCACGGCGCTTTTCATAGCGTTCTATTACGGACCTAAAATCATTGCTTATTTGCAGAAAAAACAAATAGGTGAAACGATTAGAGAACTTGGTCCCGAACGCCATAAAGAGAAAGCCGGTACGCCGACTATGGGAGGGATAATTATTCTTATCTCTATTGTAGTGCCGGTGCTTTTGTGGGCGGACATCGAAAGCGTTTATATATTGCTGGTCCTCGGTGGGACGCTTTTCCTCGGATTTGTGGGATTCGTTGACGATTATCTGAAAGTCGTCAAGAAAATGAAGAAAGGCTTGATTGCACGGTATAAACTTTTGGGACAGATTTTCGTGGGCTTGGCAATTAGCGGGGCAATATATTTCTTGCCACAGTTTGCACCTTATGCGACGGAAACAACTTTGCCCTTCTTCAAAAATTTGAATCTGGATTTTTCTTATTTCTATATCCCCGTGGAGATTTTCGTAATTACCGCCACTTCCAATGCCGTAAATTTGACGGACGGGTTGGACGGTTTGGCAATAGGTAATCTTGTGATTGTGATGTTGGCAATGGCTGTAATGAGCTACGTAACGGGTAATGTTATTTTTGCAAAATATCTTAACATTATCTATCTGCCCGGTAGCGGAGAATTAACCGTATTTATTGCCGCTATGATTGGAGCCGGTTTGGGCTTCCTTTGGTTTAACTTTTATCCCGCGGAAATTTTCATGGGGGATACCGGCTCGTTGGCTCTCGGCGGAGCTTTCGGGATTTTATCTATTTTGATTAAGAAAGAGCTTTTAATACCTATTCTCGGCGGTGTTTTCTTCCTCGAAACTCTTTCGGTTATTATTCAAAGGCTCTATTTCAAATATACCAAGAAGAAATACGGCGAGGGGAGAAGGGTTTTCAAAATGGCTCCGGTTCATCACCATTTCGAGTTGAAGGGTTGGCCCGAGCCTAAGATAGTTATGAGGACATATATTGTTACAATTATTTTGGTAATAATTAGTCTGGCTTCGTTCAAAATACGATGAATATTGCAGGAAAGAGAATAACGATTTTGGGAGCGGTGCGTAGCGGAATTGCGGCGGCAAAGCTGGCAATGGAGCAAAATGCCGTTCCTTTCGTATCCGATTCCGCCCCGGCGGAAAAGCTCGGAGAAAATATCCGCACGCTTGAGGAAATGGGAATCGAGTTCGAAACCGATGAACATACCGAAAGAGTGTTCTATTGCGACTTTATCGTAACAAGCCCGGGAGTGCCGTCGAATTCTTTCCCGCTTAAAACCGCACGGGAACGCGGCATTAAAGTGGTAAGCGAATTGGAATTTGCCTCCTGGTTCTGCGAAGGCAAGATTATAGCAATTACCGGAACGAATGGAAAAACAACCACTACGGCTTTAACGGCGCATGTTCTTAACAATGCAGGCTTGAAAACATATTTGGCAGGCAATATAGGAACGGCTTTTTCGGAAATTGCTACGGAAGTTAAAAGAGATGAGTTCGTGGCTCTTGAGGTTTCGAGTTTTCAGTTGGATTATATCGAGAAATTCAAACCTTTTGGCGCTGTGATTTTGAACGTAACTCCCGACCACCTGGACAGGTATGAAGGTTCGTTTGATAATTATTTGAAGGCTAAGCTGAGAATAACCGAAAATCAAGATAAAAACGACTTTTTGGTTCTTAACGCAGATGATAAAAATTTGCTTAATGTAGAAACCGATGCTCGGCGCTATTATTTCTCCACTACCAAGGAAGTGAACCGAGGCGCTTTCTCCGACGGCAAGACGCTTTATTTCAAGGACCTGGAACATCCCATTGAAATTTGCGAGCGCGAAAAACTGACTTTGAAAGGCGAGCATAATCTTTCCAATGCTCTGTCTGTTTTAACGATTGCCAAATCGCTTGGAATCGAGGACAAATCCATTTGCGAGTCTTTCGAATCTTTTGAGGGTGTCGAGCATCGGCTTGAGTTTGTGCGAGAGCTTAACGGAGTTGTTTTTATTAACGATTCCAAGGCTACAAATGTGGATTCGGTTTGGTATGCGCTGAGGAGTTTTGATAAACCGTTAAGATTGATTTTGGGTGGCAAGGATAAAGGCAACGATTATTCGGTATTGAACGAACCCGTAAGAGAACGGGTTAAAAAGATTTACGCCATCGGTTCCTCGGCGGAAAAAGTATATAATCATTTTAAGGACATTGTGGAAACGGAAATCAAGAATTCTTTCGAAAGCGCCATAAAAGATGCTTATGCCGAAGCTGACGAAGGAGATATCGTTCTTCTATCTCCCGCATGCGCGAGCTTCGATATGTTCGATAATTATGAACATCGTGGCAGAGTTTTCAAAGAAATTGTAAGGAGTCTTTGATGCGAACGCTGGTTAGACTTTATATTGGTATAACACTCTTTCTGATTGCAATAGGAACGTTACTGGTATTCAGTGCCAGCGGGTATTTCGCGGCGAAACATAGTTCCACCTTTTACTTTTTTAATTTGCACGTTATAAAAGCCGCTATAGGAATTATGGCGGGGATAGTCGTGGCGACTGTTAATTATAAAGTTTATGAAGAGTATAGCAAGGAGATTTTGATAGTTACTATATTGATGCTTGTTGCCGTTCTTCTTTTTGCGCCTAAGGTTAACGGAGCGGCACGATGGATAAATTTGGGAATAGTGCATTTTCAACCTTCCGAGCTTGTACGCTTGGTGTTGATATTGCATCTTTCAAAATTGATAATTGTCAAAAAGGAGAAGATTAAAGATTTCCGTCACGGCTTGTTTTACTTGCTCGTTTGGGTTTTCGGTGTGGCGGGACTCGTATTCTTGCAGCCCAATGTGAGTTTGAGTATCATAATCGTTTTAAGCTCTTTCGTGCTTCTTTATGTGGGCGGTGCCCGTGTCAAACAACTTTTGATTAGTTTTTTTACCGTTGCTATCTTCGGCGGACCCCTTGCCTTGCTATTGCAACATTCCCGCACCAGAATTTTGCAATATTTTCATAGCCTTACGACGGGTGATATATTGAATCCCCAAGTATTGCAAGCTCAAATAGCTCTCGGCAGCGGAGGATTTGCAGGAGTGGGTTTGGGACAAAGTCATCAGAGCAACGGCTTTATTCCCGAGGCTTACGGGGATTTTATTTATTCAATTTTAGGCGAGGAGTTGGGATTCCTCGGAGCCGTTTTGATTTTGACGGCATACCTCGCTCTTTTCTTTATCGGAATTTTAATTGCAAAACGTGTCGCAGATAAATTTGCACAGCTTGTTGTCTTTGGAATATCCTTTGGAATATTCTTGAGCGCATTTATAAATGTAGCGGTAACAACGGGATTATTCCCAACGACCGGTATCACGTTACCGTTCGTTAGTTACGGAGGAACGAGTTTGATTGTGGGATGTATTTCCGTGGGCATTGTTATTAATATTGCCCTTAAGAACAAACAACAGAATGTTGGAGTAGTGGAAATTTGAAAAGCAAGAGAACTCCATATCGCTTTCTTTTTGCCGCGGGAGGTACAGGCGGGCATCTTTTCCCGGCGCTGGCGGTGGCGGAAAGCATACGGGAATTGAAACCCGAAAGCGAGATTTTGTTTGTGGGAACATCCCGAAAACTCGAAGCGGATGTCGTGCCGAAATACGGTTTCGATTTTAAAACCATTTGGATTAGCGGATTGGAAAGGAAATTTTCCTGGGGCAATTTGCTCTTTCCTCTGAAATTGTTCGTTGCGGCGTTACAATCTTTTGGAATAGCTTTTAAATTTCTTCCCGCCGTTGCTATAGGGGCGGGCGCTTATGTGGCGGGTCCCGTCCTTTGGGCGAGCGATATTATGGGTGCTAAAATACTTTTACTCGAACAGAACAGTTATCCTGGGATTACTAATAGATTGCTTGAAAAAAAGGCGAGCGAAGTTTATTTGAACTTCGAGGAATCCAAAAAATATTTTCGTTTTAAAGAAAAGCTTTTTGTAGTCGGCAATCCCGTGCGTCCGAGTGTAAAACTTTCGGATAAGAAAGATGCCCGAAAACATTTCGGATTGGATGCCGAAAAGAAAACCCTTTTTATTCTCGGCGGTAGCTTGGGCGCCGGTGGTATTAACAAAGCCGTCGAGAGAAATTTGGATAAGTTGACGTCGAAAAATTTACAAATCATTTGGCAGGTGGGAAAAAGATATTACCAGGAATACAAGAAATACAATCGTCCGGAGGTGAAAGTCTTTGACTTTATCGAGGAGATTGGAACGGCATATTCGGCGGCTGACCTTGTGATTGCAAGGGCGGGAGCTACAACGATTGCGGAGTTGGCATTTCTCGGCTTGCCCGCTGTCTTTATCCCTTCTCCGAATGTTGCGGCTAATCATCAGTACAAAAATGCCGAGGTTTTGGCTCGCGCGGAAGCATGTGCGGTTTTGAACGAAAAGGAAGCGAATGAAAAGCTCGAAGAGGTGATTCTCGAAATAGTTTTCGATGAAAATAAATTGCAAAGATTCTCTGAAAACATTAGTAAATATTCCAATCCGGATGCCGCTAAGAAAATAGCCGAACGTGCAATAGCATTGGTGCGGAGCAATTGATGAAAAGCTTATTTCTGAATAAATATGGTAAAATTCACATCGTAGGAATTGGCGGAATAGGCATGAGCGCCATTGCACGGGTGCTGGTTCAAATGAATTATTCCGTTAGTGGCTCGGATGCGACTCCGAGTTCGTTGACGCATAAATTGGAGACCGAAGGAATTAAAATTCTGAAAGGACATAAAGCTGAAAACATTGGAGATGCGGAGTTGGTAATTTATTCTTCCGCAATAAAATCCGATAATCCCGAATTGAGGGAGGCGAAGCGGAAAAATGTTCCTGTTGTGAAACGTCCCGAAATCCTTTCGGCGATTATGAAATTGGGTTATGGTATAGGCATCGCCGGTTCGCATGGCAAAACAACCGTTACCTCAATGGTAACTTCCATATTCCGTAGCGCTTCCCTGAGTCCGACGGTCGTTGTGGGAGGCATAATTCAAGAGCTTGGAGAATCAAATGCCGTTTACGGTGATGGCGAATATGTCGTAATGGAAGCGGATGAATACGATAGAACCTTTTTGGCGCTCAATCCCGATATCGCCGTGATTACGAACGTCGAAGCCGAACACTTGGATATTTATGGAAATTATGAAAGTGTAAAAGACGCTTTTGTTGAATTCGCAAATAAAATTCCTTTCTACGGTGCGGTTTTTTGTTCCGTGGAAAACGAAGGTGTGAAGGAAATTCTGCCGAAAATAAATTCTCCCGTTATCACCTACGGTTTTAATCCGAAGGCGGATATTGTGGCTGTTAATGTTGATTCCAATGAGCATGGTACGAGTTTCGATGTTGGTTTTAAGGGGGATAATCTTGGACGATTCGAATTGAGATTATTCGGAAAGCACAATGTTTTGAACTCCTTGGCTGCCATAGGAGTGGCAAAGGAATTACGGATTGATAACGAAACAATACGACACGCATTGAGCCGTTTTTCCGGTGCCGAAAGGAGATTCCAGCTTTTATACGACGGAAATGTTAAAATAGTTGACGATTATGCGCATCATCCTACGGAAATACGCGCTACGATTGATGCCGCTCGCTCCCTGGCAAGCGGAAGAATAATTTCGGTTTTTCAACCGCATCTTTTTACGCGCACAAGGGATTTTTACAAGGAATTCGCCAAGGCGCTATCCGAAACGGATGTGATCGTTGTTTTGGATGTTTACCCCGCGCGGGAAGAACCGCTACCGGGGATTACAGGAGAGCTTATCGCGGAAGAATTGAAAAGACTCGGTAAGGACAATGTCTATTTTATGGCGAAAAAGGAAAAACTCCCGTCATTATTGAGGAAAATAATTCGCGATGGCGATTTGATAATAGCAATGGGAGCCGGGGACATTACGGCTTTGATTCATGAGTTTGCCGAGGAGATGAAAAGAACGGAAGAAAGCAAATGAAAAGGATAATTAAAATATCTTCGGGCATAATTTTGCTTTTGAGTTTGATGGCAATTTTGCTATTCGCATTTCTCTCGACGGGAAATTACAACTCCCGCATCTTCCGTTCCGTGGAAATCCAAGGCGGTAAATATTTGAACGCCCGAGTTTACGAAAAATTTGCACGGCTTGAGGATGCGAGTGAACTGGCAAAACTTAAATTGAGCGAAATTAAAGACAGACTCGAAAAGCATCCTTATATCCGTTCCGCTTCGGTGGTTTATGCCGGTAGTGGCAAAGTTGTGGCAAAAATACACGAGAAAAGTTTCAAGGCGATTTTGCTGGATAAAAATTCGCAGTATTTAATTGATGACGAACTAAGTGCCGTCCCGCTTTTGCCGTTTACCAAGAATATAGATTTACCGTTGATTGAAAACGTCAGAAATTTCAAGCGCGGGAAAAGCTTTGCAAATTCGGAATTGAAGAAGGCGATGAAAATTATTTACGCCGCCGAACTTTTGAATCCGATTTTTTGTTCCGAAATATCGGAAGTGGATATGAATAACGGAGGAGAAATCCTGGTGAGATTGACATCCGAAAATTTTGTTCTTCGTCTGGGAAGAAAAGACGAAATCAGGAAACTTGCTTATTTCAATGTGATATTCGATAAACTCAGACAAAGCGAGGCGAATAGAATTCTGGATTATGTGGATTTAAGATTTAAAGATGAAATTTGCCTCGGGTTTTCACGGAAAGCATTATACGGGGAAGGGGAAATATGAGAACAAGCAATAATATTGTAGCCGGTTTGGATTTGGGCACGACTAAAGTAGGAGCGGTGATTGCAAGCGAGAACGAAGGACGCTTGGATATTCGCGGCTTCGGTGTCGCTCCCTCGGAAGGCTTGAACAGAGGTTTGGTTGCCAATATTGCCAAGACGGCCGAAGCAATTCGGGAAGCTATGGACATGGCAATGAACAGAGCCGACGTGAAAATAAAAGAGGTTAACGTGGGTGTGGCGGGCGAGCATATACGAAGCCTGCGCCACCGCAATTATGTTACCATAAATAATCCCGAAAACGAAATTTCCGAAAGCGATTTGAAGCGCCTTAAAGATGACGTGCGAACGATTCGTATCCCGTCGGATAAACAAATCTTACACATTATACCGGAAGTTTTTTATGTGGATAATCAGGAAATTCTCGATAATCCGGTCGGTATGTGCGGAACAAAGCTGGAAGCTTTGAACCATGTGGTGCTGGCTTCGACTCCTGCAATTCAAAACATACGTAAATCCGTGGAACGAGCCGGTTTTTCTGTGAAGAATTACATTCTGCAACCCATTGCTTCCAGTATGTCCGTTCTGGAAGAAAACGAGATGGATTTGGGAGTCGCTTTGATTGATATCGGTGGCGGGACTACGGATGTGGTTATTTATCATCGTAAGACGATTAAATATACAAAGGTATTGGGAATTGCGGGGAATCAGGTTACGAACGATATCAGAGAAACGCTGGGAATTATTACTTCCCAAGCGGAGGAGTTGAAAAAAGAATATGGCTATGCCACGGAAGAGGCGATTATCAACAACGAGGATATTTATATTCAGGGTCCGGGTGGACGCGGTAATATTAAGATAGAAGTTTCTCTTTTGACCCAAATAATCAATATGCGTATGAAAGAACTTTTCGGTTTGATTGACCATGATCTTAAACAAAGCGGTTTCAAGAGAAATTTGAAGGCTGGCATTGTTCTTACCGGTGGCGGTTCTCTGTTGCGAGGAAGCAAGGATTTGGCGGAAGAGGTCTTCGGCTTGCCCGCTCGACTGGGCGTGCCTCTCGATTTGGGCGCCGGGCTCTCCAGAGAAATTGAAAAACCCGAATTCGCCACGTTGGTGGGCTTGATAAAAAATATACCGGGAGTTGTTTCGAACGATATTTATTCCCCGAAATACGGGAAAAAAAGTTGGAGGCTTTTAGAGAAATTAAAAGAGTTTTTTGATGAATTATAAACCACAACAAGGAGGAATTACTATGGGAACTAATGGTAGATTTATTACAATCGACAGAGAAGGTCCCTTGTCTGCAAAACTGAAGGTTGTAGGAGTGGGCGGCGGAGGTTGTAATGCCGTCGAAAGTATGATTAAAAGGGGACTTTCGGGCGTTCAGTATATTGCCGTCAACACGGATGCACAGGTACTGGAGAAAAGCTCGGCGAATTTCAAAATACAAGTCGGCGTTGACATAACGAAAGGCTTGGGCGCCGGTGCGGATCCGAACATTGGAAGACAAGCGGTAGAGGAGGACAGAGAAAAAATTGAGGAGGCGCTTAAAGGTAGCGATATGGTTTTCGTAACCGCAGGAATGGGAGGCGGTACAGGTACCGGTGGCGCTCCCATCGTAGCCTCTATTGCCAAAAGTCTCGGCGCTCTGGTGGTGGGAATAGTTACCAAGCCGTTCGTGTGGGAAGGTAAAAAGAGAATGAAAAACGCTGAAGAAGGAATTCAAGAACTGCGCCAATATGTGGATAGCCTGATTGTTATACCGAACGATAGAATAATGAATATAGTCGACGGCAATGTGCCCGTTGATAAGGCTTTCGATAAACCCAACGAGGTGCTTTACGAAGCTACCCGCGGAATAGCGGATATTATTACAATTCCCGGCCATATCAATGTGGACTTTGCCGATGTGCGTTCCGTTATGAGCGAGAGCGGGGAAGCCTTGATGGGTTGCGGAATTGCAAGCGGGGAAAACAGAGCCATCGAAGCCGCACGCAAGGCAATAAATTCGCCTCTCCTCGAAGGTATAAGTATAAAAGGCGCTAAGAGAATTTTACTCAATGTAACTAGCTCTTCGAATATGACCATGGAAGAAATCACCAAAGGTAACGAAATTATTTTCCAGGAAGCAGGCGAAGAGGCAAATGTTATTTTCGGCTGGGTGAATAAAGAGGAAATGAACGAATATGTTTCCTATACGGTTATCGCCACGGGATTTGATAGAGCGGAAAATAAGAAAGTCTTTGGTGTGCCACAGGAAGAAGAAACGGAAAAGAGACATAGAAAAGTGGAATCTATAGATTTCTCCTTTGCGCATGAGGTGGGATTCGGCAGCGGAAACTTGGAAGAACCCACGATTTCTCGCGTGTCGAGAGCTAAAATGAAAACTGACGAGGAACCGCTTTTCCCTTCGCCGAAGGAAAGAATAGAACAATTGAACATTTTTGAGGATGAAGAAAAGAAAAAGAAAGTCGAAAGTAAATATGACGACGAGGATACATCGGCTTTTCTGAGAATGATGATGGACTAAAAACGTTTCTCTGAAAATCCCCTTCACAGTTAAGCCGTTCCGGTTTCTTCCTTGTTGTGGAAAACAAAGTAAAAAAGAAATCGGACGGCTTTTTTATGTCTTTTGTAGAAACCCTGCCTCGGAAATTGAAAATAAAAATTTATTTCCATATTTTTCGAAACTATGTCAAAAAATATAATAATAGCGATTGACGGTCCCGCCGCCTCGGGGAAAAGTACGGCGGCAAAACGCTTGGCAAATGCGTTGGGCTATTTGTATTTGGATACGGGAGCAATGTACCGCGCAATTACGTATTCCGTTCTCAAAAAAAACATATTCGATGATTTGGAAAAAATCTTCGATTTGGTTCGCAACATAGAATTGGAACTGAAATTCGAAGATGGTGTAACGAGAGTGTTTGTGGACGGAGAGGAAGTTACGGATTTTATTCGCACTCCCGAAGTAAGCGGGAAGGTTAGCGAGATAAGTCGTATTCCCGAGGTGCGTAAAGAAATGGTGAAATTGCAACGCAGAATAGCCGAGCAGGGTAATTTGGTTGCCGAAGGGCGGGATATTACCACGGTTGTTTTTCCAAATGCCGACGTAAAGATTTTTATGACGGCTTCTTTGGACGAAAGAGCGCGACGCAGGTATAAGGAACATCAGGAACGTGGCGAAGATGTTACTTTCGAAGAAGTAAAAGCTAATTTGGAAAAGAGAGACAAAATCGATAGCACTCGCCCCGTTAGCCCTCTCCGTAAAGCCGAGGACGCCGTGGAATTGGATACCACGAACATGACCGTGGAAGAAGAATTGGAGAAAATGAAAAATCTGGCTTTGGAAGCCGAAAAAAATAGAGTTTAGTAAGACCGTCGATAGTTGGTATGTTTAACCAAATTTGCGTGAATCGGTTCTTTGACGGTCGGAATCGAGGAACGCAGTAGTAATTATTTTTAGGAGGATTAATGTCCGAAAACGAAAAGAAGGTTCAAGCCAAGGAATTGGTGGAAAAACCTAAATTTGTTAATCCCGAAGAATATTCGGAAGAAGAACTTCTTGAATTGGCGCAATTGTATGACGAATCCTTTCGCGATATCAAGGAAGGCGAAATTATCAAAGGTAAAATTGTAGGTATTAACGATGACAATGTGATTGTGGATGTCGGCTTCAAATCCGACGGCTCCATACCGAAAAGCGAATTTTCTCCCACCGAGGAAATTAAAGTCGGTGCGGAAATTGATATTGTAATCGAAAGCGTTGAAGACGAGGAAGGTAATCTGGTTCTCAGTAAAAAGCGCGCCGATTTTCTCAAGATTTGGGAGAAAATCATTCAGGCGTATGAGAACGACGAAATACTCACGGGTAAAATTCTTAGAAGAATCAAAGGCGGAATGGTCGTCGATTTAATGGGTATCGAAGCGTTCCTGCCCGGCTCGCAGATCGATATTCGTCCCGTGCGGGATTTCGACGCTTTTGTCGGTCAAACAATGGATTTCAAAATTGTCAAGATAAATATTCCTACCGAAAACGTTGTCGTTTCCCATAAAGTGCTTATCGAGGAAACAATAGCCGACCAACGCCGCGCAATTCTTGAAAGCCTTGAACCCGGGCAGATATTGGAAGGAACGGTCAAAGCTATTACCGATTTCGGTGTGTTTGTGGACTTAGGCGGTGTTGACGGATTGATCCACATTACCGACTTGAGCTGGGGAAGAATTAATCATCCCAGCGAAGTGGTTAAACTGGATGAGAAAATCAAGGTCGTTGTTACGGATTACGATACCGAGAAGAAGAGAATTTCTCTCAGTCTGAAACAATTACAAAAACATCCTTGGGAAGATATCGACAAGAAATACAAAGTCGGCGATAAGGTTAGCGGACGTGTTGTTTCTCTTACCGATTACGGCGCATTCATCGAAATTGAGAAGGGAATAGAAGGCTTGATTCATATTTCCGAAATGAGCTGGACAAAGCATATCAGCCATCCTTCTCAGTTCGTTTCCATGGGACAAATTGTCGATGCCGTTATTTTGAGTCTTGATAAGGAAGAAAAGAAAATTTCCCTCGGGATGAAACAACTTACGCCCGACCCGTGGGAAGAGTTGATGAAAAAATATCCCGTCGGTTCCAAACATACCGGCATCGTAAGAAATCTTACGAATTTCGGTGTGTTCGTTGAATTGGAACCCGGCATTGACGGATTGGTGCACATTTCGGATTTGTCCTGGACAAAGAAAATACGTCATCCCGGGGAAGTGGTTAAAAAAGGCGAAGAACTCGAGGTGGTTGTCCTTGGCGTTGATACCGAGCAGAGGAAAATATCTCTCGGGCATAAACAGGTTAAGGAAAATCCGTGGCCCTCTTTCGAGGATACTTTCAAAGTCGGCACTTACGTGGAAGGTAAAGTGGTGCGTATAATTGAAAAAGGCGTGATTGTCGAATTGCCCGGAGAAGTTGACGGCTTTGTTCCTATTTCGCAACTTTCCACCGCTAAGGTTAAGAACCTTTCTTATTCTTTCCCCGTTGACAGTGTACTGCCCTTGGTTGTTGTGGAGTTCGACAAGGACAATAAGAAAATCGTTCTTAGCGCTCTGGCGGCTCTTCGCGAGAAATCGGATGAGGAAATAGCCGAGTATATTAAAGAGCATAAGCTCAACAAAGTCAGCGTGGAAGATTTCCGCAATGCCGATTTGGGTAAATTCGATTCTTCTATCTTTAACGAGTTCTTCGAGGAGCATAAAGCGGCGGAAAAGAAAGAAGCTGCCGCCAAGAAAGAAGTGAAAGAGGAAGAAAAGAAAGAAGAAGCCAAGAGCGAAGAGAAAAAAGAAGAAGCTCCGGCAGAGGAAAAGAAGGAAGAAGCCAAAGCCGAAGAGAAAAAGGAAGAAGTAAAAGAAGAAAAATCCGAGGAACCGACGTCTGAAAAATCCGAGGAAGTTTCCGAAGAAGCGGAAAAGGAAAAATCCGAGGAAACAGCCGACGAGGCTAAAAAAGACGAGGAAAGTTCCGAAGAAGAAAAGAAAGACGAATAATCGTTTTTTCCATAAACGGGCTGCTCTTAATGTCTTGCGCATTGGTGCAGCCCTTTTTATTTTTTATGACTCGGTGCGCATGAGGATTTATTTTAGGAACGGAAAGAATAAGGAAAACGAAATTTTATGAAGCCGAAAGTTGCGTTTCATACCGTCGGATGTAAATTGAACTTTGCGGAAACGAACGCAATTGGCGAGGACTTTCTGCGTCGCGGCTACGAAATCGTGGATTTTTCCGAAAAGGCGGATGTGTATTTCATTAATACTTGCACTGTTACCGAAAATGCCGAGCGGGAATGCCGCCAAGTCGTAAGACGAGCGCTGCGCAAAAATCCGAACGCCTTTGTTGCCGTAACGGGTTGCTATGCACAAGTTCGCCCCCAGGAAATTGCGGCAATCGAAGGCGTTGATGTGATACTCGGAGCGGAGGAAAAATTTTCTCTGTTCGAAAAATTCGATACTCTCGAAAAACAAAATCTTTCTTGTGTTTACGTTTCCCCGATTGATTCTGTGGAGGATTTCCATTCCGCATTTTCCACGGAGGCGAACAGCCGAACCCGTGCTTTTTTCAAAATTCAAGACGGTTGCGATTACGTCTGTACTTATTGCACCATTCCCATGGCTCGTGGGAAAAGCAGAAGTATGCCTTTGGAGAATCTGATAGAAGAGTTTCGGAAACTTGTTGATTTCGGCTACAAGGAAATTATTCTCACCGGGGTGAACGTCGGGGATTATGGCAAGAATATAAATACCAATCTTTACGAAGCCCTTGAAAAAATGATTTTGGTCCCGGGCGATTTCAGAATTCGCATCAGTTCCATTGAACCCAATCTTTTATCCGACGATATTTTGAAATTGACCGCCGAGAGCGAAAAGCTTTCGAAACATTTCCATATTCCTTTGCAAAGCGGAAGCGACAATGTTTTAAAACTCATGCAAAGGCGCTATAACGCCCGATTTTACGAGGAGCTTATTTATCGTGCCAAGGAGATTATTCCGGACTTGGGAATCGGTGTGGATGTAATCGTAGGTACGCCCGGGGAGACGGAGAAAGATTTTCTTATCACTTACGAATTGTTACAAAAGCTCCCGATTTCTTATTTGCATGTTTTTACTTATTCCGAAAGACCCGGTACGAAAGCTCTTGCCATTACTCCCAAAGTCCCTTTGCGGGAAAGAAAGAGAAGGAATAAAGTGTTGAGAGAATTGTCCGAACATAAACGACGCGAATTTTATGAATCGATGATTGGCAAGAATGCCGTTGTACTTTTCGAAGAAAGAAATGACGAAGGAAAAATAAAAGGATTTACTTCCAATTATGTTCGTGTGGAACATGCATTTAATTCTGACCTTGTAAATCAACTCGTAAATGTTAAAATTTCGGGAGTGAAAGATAACGTTTGTTCGGTTGAACTGATAGAAAAAGAAACCAAAAAATTAGCGATATGATTATGCGAAAAATTTTTCTGTTATTTTTGTTTTCCACCGCTCTTTGGGCTCAGAGTTTGCGGAAAGATTTCATGCAGTTTGCCTCCGCGGAAGTTAGTGCCGTTAACTTTGATAAAAAGAACGTTTTGACTCAGCCGGTGGAAAATTTCGAAAAAAAGAAAACCGGTTTGGCAATTGTCTATTCCTTGCTTTTACCCGGCATGGGCGAGCTTTATGCCGGTTCTTATGAAACGGGGAAATATTTTACCGTGGCGGATGCGGCGCTTTGGGGAATACTTATCGGATTTGATGTTTACGGGCATTGGCAAGAGGATAATTACAAAGAGTATGCACGGATTCACGGGGGAGTAAATCCCGAAGGTAAAGACGATACTTATTGGGGAAATATCGGACTCTATTTGAATATTGACGATTACAACAGAGAGAAGGAATTAGACCGCGATTTTGCCAGGACGTATGACAGAGCAAAATATTTCTGGGCATGGAAAAATCAAGCGGAAAGGCGGGAATACCGCGGAATGTGGAAATCCAGCGAGCAGGCGTATAATGCAATTCAATTTGCTGCCGGGGCTTTGATTCTCAATAGATTGGCAAGTGCCGTCAATGCCGTAAGGCTGGTGATTAAACACAATAAAAAAGCGGAGGAATCCCAAGCGTTGAATTTTCGTTTCGGAGTGGAACGCTTTGGCGCGGAGGCAATGAACTTGACTTTTTATGTTACCGCCGAGTTTTAATTCTCTTTGCTTGCGGGAATGTGTGAGATAATCTTGTAATCGGAATCCGTATTTCCCTCTGTTTGCTCCGAGTGTTTTAAGGAATCGAAGTGAAGAATTACAAATTACTTATTCGGTACGACGGAACTAAATTTGCAGGTTGGCAAGTACAAAAAAACGCCAGGACGATTCAGGGCGAAATCGAAAACGCCTTGAAAATATTGCTCAAGGAAGACGTCGGTTTAATCGGTTCCGGTAGAACGGACGCCGGTGTACATGCATGGGGGCAAGTGGCAAATTTCAGAACCTTTCAAACGCTCGAACCCTTCCGCTTTCTTCATTCTCTTAATTCCATTCTTCCCACTCAAATTGCAATTCTCGAAATGAAGGAAACCTCGGAAAAATTTCATGCGCGCTTTGACGCCAAGGAAAGGGTTTATCTTTATTTTATTACCGATGTAAAATCCCCGTTTCATTATAAATATTCTTACTTCTTGCCGAACGCTTCGGAATTGGATACAATTCGCTTGAATGAAATAAGCCGTGAGTTTTTAGGAATAAGGGATTTTACTTCTTTTTCCAAAAGCAAAAGCGAAACCCCAAATAAAATCTGTGATTTAAGGGAATTTTATTGGAGTAAAAGGGGAGAATTTATAGCGGTCAAAGTTGCCGCCGACCGTTTTCTGCACGGTATGGTTCGCGCCCTTGTCGGTACCGTTTTGGCTCTTTACAGCGACGGAGCGTATAAAGAAAAAATACGCAAAATTTTCGAAGCCAAAGAACGTTCGGCGGCGGGGCAATCCGTTCCCTCGCGCGGCTTGTTCCTCTTCAAGGTTAAATATTGATGTAAATCTTAATATATTTGAACTTTGAAAGCTGAAGATTAGCGGTCAAGCACGAAAAAATCTGCCGAAGAGAAATAGATGAAGAAAATTCTGTTGATATTATTACTGTTTACAAGTTTAACTCCCGCTCAACTAATAAAATTAGGCGATGCTCGTGGTGCCTTTTTTTCCGTGGCAATAGGTCCCCGCTTGCCTTTGGGGGATTTTTCGATAAGCCAAAATATAGGCGTGGGTGTTACCGCTTCGGTTTCGTATTCCGATAACAAATTCTTGCCCCTCTTTTTTTACGGTTCGCTCGGATTTTCCAACTTCCCCGGTAAGCTCTCTTTTTATCGTAAAACTTCCTATGCTCTTCTTTCGAGCAATATTTATGAGGTCCGCGGTGGAGTGAGGTTTTTTCTCCCTCCGTTGGTGCATCAGGAAATAATAATCATGCCGATTCTCGAAGGGGGACTTTCTTTTGCAATTGTGGAAAAACTTCATCAATTCAAAAGCGGAAGCGGTAAGGCGGATTTTTACGAAACGCTTACTCAAAGCGGATTTCATCTCGGTGTGGGACTTTCCGTCTTTCTGATGGATGTTGTTACCGGCTATAACTTTTTTTACGGCACGCAGTTTCTTTATTTCGATTTGAAATTGAGAATTCCGATTTTCATTAAAATTTGAGAGAGGTGATTATGGACTTTCAAAACATTTTGTTCGAGGTTAAAAATTCGATAGCACAAATCACAATTAACCGTCCCGATAAACTTAACGCTTTGAACGATGCTACGATAGAGGAATTGGACAGGGTGTTTACTGCAATTGCAAATGACGATTCGGTGAACGTGGTAATTATTACCGGTGCGGGGCAAAAGGCTTTTGTAGCCGGTGCCGATATTTCGGAACTGAACAAATTGTCCCTGCTCAAGGGGAAACAATTTGCCGAAAAGGGGCAAAAGGTCTTTTCGAAGATAGAAAATTTGGGCAAGCCTGTTATCGCTGCCGTAAACGGTTTCGCTTTGGGAGGCGGTTGCGAATTGGCTCTTGCCTGCCATATTCGATTGGCAAGCGAGAATGCGAAATTCGGCCAGCCCGAAGTTAATCTCGGTATAATCCCCGGTTACGGAGGAACGCAAAGACTTGCAAAGCTTGTTAACACCGGGCGAGCGTTGGAATATATTCTTACCGGTGATATGATAGATGCGCAAGAAGCTTATCGCGTCGGATTGGTTAATCATGTTTACGAGCCGGAGGAGCTTTTGCAAAAGGCGTGGGAAATGGCGGAGAAAATAGCATCCAAAGGACAGATAGCGGTTCGGATGGCAACCAAGGCTGTCGTTAGTAGCGGTGAATTGAACAAGACCGAGGGAATGAACCTTGAAGCCAGCCTTTTCGCTATTTGTTGCGGCTCGGAAGATTTTAAGGAAGGAACAACGGCTTTTTTGGAGAAACGTAAACCCGTATTTAAGAACAAATAAAAACGAAAAATGCCATTGTCCCTGAAACGCAAAATAATTGCAACGCTTATTATCGTTGCCTTTGTTATTTTGCTATTGAACGTTATCGCGGAAATTGTGCGGAAGAATACGCCCGAAAAAACCCCGTCCGTCTCTCCTTCGCTTGTGGAACAACATGTTGCCGAAACATTGGATGATTTCGGAATACTGGAGAGCTGGCGAAAAAAAATCTTTTTCAAAAAATCCCCGAATAAAAGAAACAATTATTTGTTGCGCGTGCTTGTTCCTAACGATGTGATAATGCCGATTTTGATAAGGGATATTTGTAATGCGACGGCGAATCTTGATTGCATGGTTAGAAAGAAAAAGAATGGTACGTGGATTGAACTGAAGGAGAAGAACATTACCGTTTTTGAAATCAGACTTTTGAAAAGCAATAGAGTAAAACGAAAACGAACCAACATCGCTCTGTTGATTCTCTTGCCCTCGGATGCGGATTCTTCTTATGTTTCGAAGTTTATCGATATGCCATATCCCTTGACCTTGTTGTTTGTTCCTTCCAAAGATATGTTGAATGTCAAAAACGAAATTCTGCGTTCGGGGAAAAAATACGGAATAGTTTTAAACGACGAAATAACCTCCGATTTTTATCTGATGAAAAACGGTTTTTCCACCTCGCAATTAAACAGTGCCGTTTTGAACATAGTCGGGGATTTTCGGGATGCATGTTGCTTTTTTGTGGATTATAATTCTCGGCTTGCAAGACTGGCGAGTTTTTATTTTATCAAGGAGAAATTCAGGGCATATAAACATCCTCTCAGGTCTCTTGCTTCCGTACGATTTTTACACGGGGAGTCCGCCGAGGAAATACTTTCTCGATTTAAGTTCTTTGAGCAAAGCGGGGCGGGAGGTGGAAAGATAAGCCTGGCGGTGAAAGCGGAAGATTTTCCCTATGTGTTGCGGTATCTCCCGAATTATTTGAAGAAAGGAAATTTGTTGGTCGAGTATTGAGATTTTGTGCTATTGTTCTCCGCTGGCAAAAAGATTTTCCAATGCCGATTTTATATCGGGATACTGAAAATTAAATCCGCGAGAAATTATTTTATCGGCGGAAACTTTCGAGCCTTCCAAAACCATTCCGCTCATTTCACCGAGAAGGAGCTTTATCAAAAAAGCGGGCACGTTCGGCAGCCGTATGACTTTCTTGAGTTTTGTAATTTCCTGAACAAACTCGTTGAACGAAATCGGATCGGGCGCAACGGCGTTAAAAATTCCCTCGAGAGATTGGTTTTTGATTAGGAAAATAATCATTTCCGTTAAATCGTCCATGTGAATCCACGGTAAAATCTGATTGCCTTTTCCCAATGAGTTGATAACTCCGAAGTTCAAAGAAGCGGTTAATTTTTTGAACGCGCCTCCTTCTTTGCTCAGTACCACCCCGATGCGAAGTATTGCGGTCGGGATATTTACTTCCGAAAATTTAAGCGCTTCGTTTTCCCATTGGGTACATACCTTTGCCAAAAAATCCTTTCCTGGCGGGGCGTATTCGTCGAATACTTTGTCCGTTGTGACGGTGCCGTAATATCCTACCGCAGATGCGGAGATGAATTTTTTGATTCCGGACGAAGCGAAAAGAGAATAAAGAAAACGGGTTGAATCAATTCTACTTTGTAATATCTTTCCTTTTTTGCTTTTTGTCCAACGTCCGTTTGCAATGTTTTCGCCCGCCAGATTTATTACAACGTCCGTCGGTAATAATTTTTCTTTTTCAATTTCACCGCTCTCGGGGTTCCAATATACAAAAGGGGAGGCGTCTTGAAGACTTTTCTCGCGCGTCAGAATTTTTATGCTGTAATTCCTTTCCCTCAGCTTACGAGCCAAAGCGCTACCGATTAGTCCTCGTCCTCCCGCTATGACGATTGTTCTCATTCTTTATTTGAGTAGAATCATCTTTTTGGTTGCCGAAAAGTTTCCCGCTCGGAGTCTGTAAAAATAAACACCGCTGGGAAGATTCTTGGCGTTAAATCGGACAATGTAATTCCCCGGCGCTTGTGCTTTGTTTACGAGTGTTGCTATTTTTTGTCCGAGGGAATTATAAACCGAAAGTTCGACTTTTTGTGCCCGAGTGGAATTTCCCGATGTATGCGGAATCGAATATTTTATCGTGGTGGAAGGGTTAAAGGGATTGGGAAAGTTTTGAGAAAGGGAGAAAAGAATGGGCGAAATCCCTTTTTGAGTTTCTACGTCGTTGGGTTCGGTGTAAATGACATAAGCCGTGTTTTCTCCGGGCCAATCCGTAAGAGGAGATAAATCCGTAATAATATCCGAAGCCGCTTCCACTCCTCCCGCGGCGATGTCGTAAAAATGGTAGTCGCCACCAATATGGTCTTTGAAGCCAATCATTGCGCCGATATCCGGTCCTGCAAAAGTTCCTCGCTCGACGTGTCCGTAACAAAATTCTATTTTGTTGCTTGTTTCGTAGAGGCGCACTTGGAAACTTACTCGCGTGGATGTTAGAGTATTATCGTAATAAGCCCGCATTCGTTCCCACTGGCAAATAAAAGTTCTATTCGGTGCGGTACCAATCGTTGTGTAGCGTACTAATCCGCTCCCGTCGGCGTTAAGGTCTTCCCACCAGGGCCCCAGAACTTTAGTTGGCCTGGATGTGGAGGCTAAACTCCCGTTTTGATTTGCTCCTATATTTCCTATTTGTGAGGATGTGGAAAGTCCGCGCAGGGAACCGTCTTGCCCTGTTCCGAATTCAATCCAACCGTTGGTGCTTATTTGAACCTTGTCGTAAGTATAATTATCGAATGTGAATCGGAAAGGCAAAAGCACTTTTTTCTGAACGTCGTCTCCGTTAAAGTAACTTCCGTCGGTGATGAATTCAAAAGGTTTATCTATTTTTTCGACCTTGGCATTTGCAATCGAAGGGAGCTGAATTACATGAATCGTTTGTCGAGTAGTGTCTTCTCCCGGCATTTGTGAATTCCCTTTGGATATTAGTTGGAAAACGTAATAACCTGGAGCCTGGGGAGTATAACCGCCGTCGAAGTTAATCGTTTTTGAACCTCCCGCGTTCAAGCAACAGAATGTTTGTGTGTTCTTGTAAACCTCCACTCCTTCGGGGGAAAGCAATCGAGCTTCCATTGTGTAATCGTCCGTTTGAGTTTTAGTGCCGATATTTGTTACCTTGGCGGCAAAGGTTAATTTTTTTCCCACTAGCGTCAAAGAATGAAAGTTAAGCAAGCCTACCGTGATGTAAAAATCGGGCTGAAATAGCAGAGAGCGTTTATAGGCTCCGTTGCCATGCGTAGCTACCCAAAGAGAGCGGTCGGGAACGGAAACGCGCAAATCCATTGCCATACAACCGTAAGGAAGCCCGTCGCTGTAAGTGTTCCAATTTGCCCCGCCGTCCGAGGATACGAAAACGCCGAGATCGTTTCCTACGTAAATATAATCCGTGTTTACGGGGTCGATTGCAATCGAAAGTGTGGGAACGTCTTCCAAAGTGTGTGTGATATTCATCCAGCTAACGCCGTAATTTGTGGATTTGAAGACATGTCCGCTTCCGTATCCTCCGTAAACAACGTAGAACACGTTCGGATGCGCAGGGTCTATTGCAACGTCCATCGGATACCGGTCGGGAAGGTTGCCCGTTATGTTCAGCCAACTGCCCCCGCCGTCGGTGGTTTTGTATATGTGGCTATGCCTGTGGATTGGCGCTGTGGCTACAAGCACAATATCGGGATTTTTGGAGTAAACCGCCATCGATAAAATTTGATTTCTATCCAAATCGTTGCTTACAGCTTCCCATGAATCTCCGCCGTTTGTCGTCTTGAAAACCCTTGTTCTACCCGTGTAAAGTATATTGGGATTGGATTCCGAAATAACATAGGGCGCTATAAAAGCGGCGTCGCCATAAAGTCCGTTGGTAATATCGGTAAAAGAATTGCCCCTATCTTTGGAACGCTGAATGTTGTCGTATTGCCAAGAACCGTAAATAATATTATCGTTTACGGAATTTACGGCTGACCAAGAACCGTCGCCTCCTATTACCCTTTTCCAATTCTTTTTGTTTCCTCTGTAAATCACCGTGTTATTATCTTGTAAGCCGCCCAGTACCAGATTCGAATCGGAATAGGAACATGAAAATCCGTTGTAGAATTGAGAAGTTTGTAATCCGCCTCCGATGTTTACATAACTACTCCCGAAATTTATGGAGCGGTAAACTCCTCCGTCGCAAGCAATGTAGAGAATATTCGGATTGTTGGGGTCATGAGCGTAATTGTGATGATCAACGTGTGTCCCTCCGACAGAGGAGAAGTGATAACCGCCATCGGTGGATTTGAAAATATTTACACCGGCGTACACTATTTGCTTGGAGTCGGTTGGATGAATGGCGACCCAATGTGCAAAGAATCCTTGATAGCGAGGCACGTCGTCGTCGTTAATTAAAGTCCAACTATTTCCGAAGTCGGTGGTTTTGTAAAGCCCTTTTCCTTCGAGGCTATCGGCTACGCTTGCATAAACGATGTCGGGATTTGCGGCGTAATAATCCATCAATGTTTTGCCCGTGAAGTAGGGGATGTCGTTTGATTTTACCCATGTGGAACCGCCGTCGGTGGAGCGGTAAATACCGGCATCCGCGCTTCCCAAGTTTCCGCTGGAGACCAAAATTTTATTTGTGTCGGAAGGATTTATAATTATATCTTCTCCCATTTCAACGTTCAGAACCTTTTCCCAATTTTCCCCGCCGTTATAAGTTCTGTATATTCCGACGGAAGTAGCCGCAAAAATCGTTGAGGAATTTTTAGGATTTATTGCGATATCTTCCACGCCCCTTTGTTGATCGAATGTCCAATCAAGACTCTTGGTCCACGTTTTCCCGCCGTCGGTGGTTTTCAGAATGCCTATTCCGTAGCTTCCGCGTGTGGTTCTGACTACGTAACCTCCCAGCGATTGATGTGCGCCGTATGTTTCCCCCGTGCCGATGTAAATAGTGTTGCTATCTGCCGGGTCAATTGCGATAGCCATTACACCCAGAGTGGGAAATCCGGTATCAATTCTTTGCCAATGCCATGAATGCGTATCGTCGTAAGTGCGCCACAGTCCGCCCGTGGCGGCACCGGCAAAGAGTGTCTTGGAGTTTTGTGGATTCACTGCGAGGCTAATTGTGCGCCCGGGAACATTCAGCGGTCCCATAGCTCGCCAGGGAGATGTCCCTTCGGTTTTCACCGAACGACTCTCTCTTTCCTTTTTTAGATGTATGAATGCCTTAAAAAATTTGTCCTTCGGAATGTCTTTTTGAGGATAGGCTCTGCTGCGAGTCCAAAAGTTTAAAGCTTCCAAGGCGCCTGTTTTTTCTTCCATTCCCTCCGCACCCTTTTCAGCGGTTTCGGTGAGAAAATGAAAAGATAAAAGTGTGGTTAAAATAAAAAGGAAAGCGAATATGAAATTATTAAAACGGCTCATCTTTACTCCCGGCAGTTGTTCAAAATGAAAAAATAAATATAACGATATTCGGCTAAAATTGTTTGGCGTTCTAAAAATCGGTCGGAGAATTTTATCCTTTCCGGAATGCAGGAACGAAATCTTTTAAGACTTTCAACATTGGTTTTTTTATATTTGCGAAAACGATTAATTGGAGGTTGAAATTTTTAGTTTCGAAAAAATAAAACGTTCGTCCGTTTACATCACTCCCAATCTCCCTGTACTGCGCACCAAAAGGTACAAGGTAAGTTTACTGCGACTTTTATTTATTTTGTTTTGGTATTCCTTTACCGTGTTCATTATTACAATCACTGTACTTGCCCTTACTCCTGCCAAGAAGTGGATGTTTTTTATTGAGAACGAAAAACTGACGCTTCAGGAAAAGAGAATCAAACAGTTGGAAAAACAAGTTTATCTTTTAACGGAGGAGTTAAACGAAATCGCTTCTGTGAATAAGAGGCTAAGATTTGCTTTGGCTTTAGCGGGAGCGGATTCTTCCATAGCGGATTCCGCGGCTTTGGATTCCCTCCGAATAGACGAAACCACACATGAACCGGCGCAGGGGAATATATTTGCCTCCGTTGTTAATTTCTTTAAAAGATTATTGGGCAAGCGGGACAAGGAAAAAATAATTTTCATTAAACCTGTCGCGGGGTATATTTCGCGTGGATTTGAACCGGACAAGGGGCATTTCGGAATTGACTTTGCGGTGCCAATCGGTCAGCCCGTCCATGCCGCACTTGGCGGACTTGTGATTTTTGCGGATTATACTACCGAATGGGGTTATACATTGATACTTAAGCACGGCGGGGGATTTATAACCGTTTACAAGCATTGTTCCCGACTTTTGAAAAAGGAGCGCGATTATGCCGAGCAGGGTGAAATAATTGCTCTTTCGGGTAATACGGGCACGCGGACATCGGGCCCTCATCTGCATTTTGAAATTTGGGAAAATGGAAAACCTTTGAATCCTGAAAAGTTTTTAATAGAGTAAAGGAGAAGTAAAATGTCTAAAAACAAACAAGTGCAAGACGTAGGGGATGTTAGTATCCTAAGCGCAAGTGTAAAAGTCGAAGGAAGAATTTATTCCGATGGAAATTTGAGAATCGATGGAATAATGAACGGCGATATTCTTGTGAACGGCAATCTTACGATAGGGGAAACGGCGGAAATTAAGGGTGAAATAAAGGCGCAGAACGTTACCCTCGGCGGCGTTGTGGAAGGTTCTTTGCATGCGGATCAAAAAGCGATTTTGGAAAGCGGTTCAAAATTGAAAGGGGACTTGAAAGCCAGAATTTTGGTCGTGGAAGAAGGCGCTGTTTTCGACGGCAAAAGCGAAATGTCGAAAGATGAAATCTCGGAAGAATGAACCGACTAAAAGCTCGGGCAAAACCATTAGGCAATTGGCGCCCTATATGGGATTGGGCACTCAATTGGCTGTTACCGTTGTGGGAATGTTCTTTTTGGGTAAATGGCTCGACGAAAAATTCTCCACGTTTCCATGGCTTACCGTTTCTTTTTCCTTCTTCGGCAGCTTTGCCGCCATTTATAATTTTATTAAAGAGGTCTTGAAAATAAATGAAAAAAAGAAAACTCGTTAAATTACTTTGGGTTGTCGTTTCATATCTGGTTCTTTTTTTTCTGTTTTATTTTTTGCATCTTGCCCTTCTGGTGAGCGATTCCTTGTTCCATGCCACAACGTATGCTCTTGTCTTGAATTTTTTGAACACTTTTAGCGCTGTTGCTTTGTTTGTTTTTTCCTTCGAATCCTCTTCGAGTGATTTTATAAAAAAGAATTTGGGAGGATTGGGAGTTAGGGTTTTGTTTATGTTAGCGGGAATAATTATTGTGATAAAATTCTTGAAAATTGATTTGTATGAATTTATATTAGTATTCTTTGTATTTTATTTTGTTCAACTGTTTTTAGAAATAAGATTTTTTCATAATTACAACAAAAGCAAATAGTTAGAATGGTTGCGGATACGGCAAAAGCGGTAGTTGATACTCTCAAGGAAGCATCCGGCGGTGCCGGGTGGATGATGCATCATATCTTGGACGGAAGGGAATTAGACTTGGAGCCTTTTGGTACAATTCACTTTCCGGAATGGCATCTTTTCGGTGTGGATATATCGATTACCAAGCATGTTGTGTTTCTGTGGCTCGCCTTTTTGATTGTTTTTCTGGTTTTCAAATCGGTTTCCAACTCGTATAAAAAATCGCTTGTGCCCCGCGGCTTTGCAAATTTTTTGGAAGTTCTGATTGTTTTTGTTCGAGACGATATTGCTAAGGTAACTATCGGGGAAAAATACAAGAAATATGTACCGTATTTGCTAACGGTTTTCTTTTTTATTTTAACGTGTAATCTTCTTGGTTTGGTCCCTTACGGTAATACCGCTACAAGTAACATAAACGTTACCGCTACTCTCGCCGTATTTTCTTTCTTTTTAATTCAGGCGGGGGGAATGAAGAAATACGGTGTCTTCGGTTATTTCAAAGCGATGTTGCCTCACGGCGTACCGGTGGTTTTCCTACCTGTTTTATTCGTGGTGGAATTTATCGGATTGTTTACTAAGCCTTTTGCGTTGGCGGTTCGTTTGTTTGCGAATATGATTGCGGGACATACGGTTATTTTTTCTTTAATAGGTTTGATTTTTATTTTGCACTCTTATTTTGTAGCGCCCGTCTCCGTGGCTTTTGCGCTTTTTATCGAACTTTTGGAAATTTTGGTCGCTTTTATTCAAGCATATATTTTCACTATTTTAACAGCCCTGTTTGTTGGCATGGCTATGCATTTAGAACATTAAACAATATTAAATATTTAAGGAGGAAACGATAAATGGATTGGACAGCAGCTTTTGCAATGATTGCGGCAGGAATCGGTGCCGGATTGACGGTAATCGGTGGCGGACTTGGAATCGGTAAGATAGGTAGCTCCGCAATGGATGCTTCCGGAAGACAGCCCGAAGCGGCAAACGATATTCGTACTTCTATGATTATTTCCGCCGCTCTTATCGAAGGTATCGCTCTTTTCGGATTGGTTATTTGTATTTTATTGGCGCTTAAATAATTTCCCGAAACGCGGGGCGTTTCGTAAAAAAACAAGTGGGAAAAAGAAATGTTATTCTTAAATAATTTAGCGATATTGGCTTTCGCAGGCGGCGAAGGTGGTTCACCTCTGAGTATAAATCCCGGGGTGATTATTTGGACCACCATTACTTTTCTTCTTCTCCTTTTTGTGCTGAAAAAAACGGCATGGAAGCCTATCTTGGATTCCCTTGACGAAAGGGAAAAGAAAATAAAAGATTCCCTTGAGGAAGCCGAGAGGGCTCGTCAGGAAGCCGAAAAACTTATAGCGGAAAACCAGGCAAACCTGGCCAAAGCCGAAGAGGAGGCTCAAAAAATTATAGAGCAAAGTAGAGAATATGCCGAAACCCTGAAAAGTCAGATTATCGCTCAAAGTAAGGAAGAAGCCAAGAAAATACTCGAAGATGCTCAAGCGGAAATTAAGCGACGTCAAAAGGAATCCTTCGCACAGCTGAAACGCGAAGTTGCCGATATTGCCGTGGAAGCTGCCGAAAAGATTATTAAAACTAATTTGGACAAGCAAAAACAAATCGAGCTTGTTAATAAACATATTGACGAGATTTCGAAGAACTGACGATGAGCGATTTTAGTGTTTCTACCAGATATGCCAAGGCTTTAATTGAACTCTCCGAAAGCGAGAGGAGTTTCGACAAAGTTGCCGAAGACATCGATTTTGTGCTGAATACTTTTCGGGACTCCAAGGATTTGAGTAAAGTTATAGCCAGCCCCATTGTTGCGGCGGAGAAAAAACTGGATATTTTGGATGCAATTTTCGGCGAGAGAATTGCAAAGACCACGCTCGATTTTCTGAAATTCATCGTCAATAAAAATCGGGAAGACATTTTCGGTAGCATACTCGCGAGATTTGCAGAGTTGCGGGACGAAAAATTGGGCATTTTCCGAGTTGAGGTAACTACGGCTTACGAAATGCCGGAAGACCAGAAAAAAATGCTCGAAACCAAGTTGTCCGATTTTACGGGTAAGAAAATTAAAGCGACTTATAAAATCGATGCTTCGATTATCGGTGGTTTCCTGGTTAAAATGAAGGACACGATAATAGACGCATCCGTTAAAAATCAATTGGAAATTCTTCGCAAAAGGCTTCGCGGAGAAAAAACGTCTTTTAATTAAAAAGAAAAGAAAAATTAAAAGGATAGAAAATGGCAGAAGTTAGACCGGAAGAAGTATCTGCAATATTGAAAAAACAATTATCCGGGTTCGATAGCGAGGTTGAGGTTTATGACGTCGGAACGGTTCTGCAGGTGGGCGACGGAATCGCTCGCGTTTACGGACTTTCCAACGTTATGGCAAGCGAATTGGTGGAATTCCCTCATGGCGTAATGGGAATGGTTCTGAACCTGGAGGAAGATAACGTAGGTTGTGTTCTCTTCGGTGAAAGCGATAAGATTAAAGAAGGTGATACCGTTAAAAGAACCAAAAGGGTGGCTTCCTTTCCCGTAGGGGAAAATATGCTCGGTAGAGTTGTGAACCCCTTAGGTGAACCGATTGACGGAAAAGGCGCTATTGAGCATGAAAAATATATGCCGATAGAGCGCAAGGCGTTGGGAGTTATAGCGCGTCAGCCGGTTAAGGAACCTTTGCAAACCGGTATCACGGCAATAGACGCCATGATTCCTATCGGACGCGGACAAAGGGAGCTTATTATCGGCGACCGCCAAACGGGTAAAACGGCGATAGCCATTGATGCCATTATCAACCAAAAATATACTCATACCGAAGAAGCCAAGAAATATGGTATTGAACCGGTCTATTGTATTTACGTCGCCGTAGGGCAAAAGAACTCCACCGTGGCGCAAGTGGTTGCCAAGCTTGAGGAATACGGTGCAATGGATTACACTACGGTTATTGTGGCTTCCGCCTCGGATCCTGCGCCTCTGCAATACATTGCTCCTTATGCCGGTGCTACGTTGGGTGAATATTTCCGCGATAGCGGGCGGCATTCTCTCGTTATTTATGACGACCTTTCCAAGCAAGCGGCGGCTTATCGCGAGCTTTCCCTTTTGCTTCGCAGACCCCCGGGCCGCGAGGCTTATCCCGGAGATGTTTTCTATCTCCATTCCCGTTTGCTCGAAAGAGCTTCCAAGCTCAGCGACGAGCTGGGAGGCGGTAGCTTGACGGCGTTGCCGATTATTGAAACACAGCAAGGCGACGTTTCCGCTTACATTCCCACTAACGTGATTTCTATTACGGACGGACAGATTTATTTGGAACCGAACTTGTTCAATGCGGGTGTGCGCCCTGCAATTAATGTTGGTATTTCGGTTTCCCGCGTGGGTGGTAATGCTCAAATAAAAGCAATGAAAAAGGTTGCCGGTTCTCTTAAACTCGATTTGGCACAGTATCGCGAATTGGAGGCTTTCGCTAAATTCGGTTCCGATTTGGATAAAGCTACACAGCATACGTTGGAAAAGGGTGCGCGCTTGGTTGAGCTTTTGAAACAAGGACAATACGTGCCCGTGCCGGTCGAAAAGCAAGTCGTTAGCGTCTTTATCGGAACGAACGATTATCTCGAATCCATCCCTCTGAAAGATGTTAAGAGATTCGAAAAAGAATTTATCGAATACGTGGAATTGAAATATCCCGATATTCTTGAAGATATTCGCCAGACCAAGACTCTTAGTGATGAGACGGCGGAAAAAATCGGGAAAGCGGCGGAGGAATTCCTCGGAAAGTTCAAAAAGTCCGAAGACTAAGGAAAGCGATTTAAGAAAGTATGGCTACGCTTAGAGAAATAAAAAGAAGAATTACGGGTGTAAAAAACACTCAGCAAATTACGCGGGCAATGAAAATGGTTGCCGCCGCTCGTTTGCGCAGAGCCCAGGAGAATATTATTAATGCCCGTCCCTATTCGAGGAAAATCGCTCAAGTGCTTGGGCATTTGCTTGAATTGGAAAAGGGAATCGAAAATCCCTTGCTGGAAGAACGGGAAGAGCGGAAAATCGCCATTGTGGTGGTTACTTCCGATAGAGGGCTTTGCGGCGGATTCAATATGAATATTATTCGCCGTGTCGAGGAGCTTCTGGAAGAGGATTATTCCGAGCAATTCGAAAACGGGAACGTGGAATTTTATTTCGTCGGTAAAAAAGGATATGACCATTTCAAAAACCGCGGCGTAAAAATTGCCGGTACTTATCTCGGAATTTTCTCCAAGCAAATGGATTTTTCCTTTGCCGCAAAATTGGTTAAGGAGTTGTCCGAAAAATATACCGAAAAAGAATACGACAAAGTTGTTGTCGTTTTTAACGAGTTTAAATCCATTATCCAACAAAATCTGACTGTGGAACAATTTCTGCCTCTTGTTCCCGAAAAGCTTGTTGGAGACGAGGAAGAAAAATTACATGCCGAATATATCTATGAGCCTGATAAGGCAAGTATTATTCATGCCCTTATTCCCAAAACGCTGAATTCGCGTATGTGGAGAGTGTTTCTCGAATCCTACGCGGCGGAATTGGGCGCCAGAATGACGGCTATGGACATGGCAACGGAAAATGCCAAAGAGCTTATTCGTACTTTGCAGCTTACTTATAATAAAGAAAGACAAGCCGCTATTACGAAAGAGATTTTGGAAATTGTCTCGGGCGCTAATGCGTTGAAGAAAAGTTGATTGTTTCTCATCGGATTGAAGCAAAGATATGCTCGAGGATTTAACATTAAAATTTGAAAAAGCCCTGAAGAAAATTACGGGGCAAGGGCGTTTGACCGAGGAAAACATCTCGGAAACGCTACGAGAGATAAGACGTGTTCTTTTAGATGCTGATGTAAATTATAAAGTCGCCAAGAAATTTATTGACGATGTAAAGGCGAAAGCTCTCGGACGAGAAGTTATTGCTTCCGTTACTCCCGGACAATTGGTAACGAAAATCATTTATGACGAGTTAACCAATTTGATGGGAGGGAAAAGCCGCGAGCTTAATTTGAATCCTTCCGGTGTAACCGTCATCTTACTCGTCGGATTACAGGGTTCGGGCAAGACCACGTTTGCGGCGAAGCTTGCAAGATATCTCGAAGCGCGCAAGCGGAAAGTCCTTTTGGCTGCTGCGGATGTTTATCGCCCCGCGGCAATTGAACAATTGAAACAGCTGGGAGAACAAATTAAAGTTCCCGTTTTTTCAATTGACGGAAGCAAGGATGCCGTGAAAATTGCCCGAGAAGCCGTTCTTTACGCTAAATCCAACGGCTTGAACACCGTGATTATAGATACCGCAGGACGCTTGCACGTTGACGAAGATTTGATGAACGAAGTGGTCAATATTAAAAATGCGGTTCGTCCTACGGAAACACTTTTTGTGGTGGATTCGATGACGGGACAGGATGCCGTTAATTCCGCCAAGGCTTTTCATGACAAAGTGGAATTTGACGGAATTGTTCTTACAAAACTTGACGGAGATTCCCGAGGCGGATGCGCCCTTTCGATTAGAGCCGTCGTGGAAAAACCGGTGAAATTCGTGAGTACCGGCGAAAAGCTCGATTCGATCGAAATTTTTCATCCCGATAGATTGGCGTCCAGAATTCTCGGTAAGGGAGATATAATTTCCCTCGTGGAAAAGGCTCAGGAAAATGTGGACGAGCGGGAAGCCGCGGAGCTGGAAAAAAAATTATTGTCGAATAAATTTGACTTTAATGATTTCCTGAAGCAAATTAAGATGATTAAAAAAATGGGTTCTTTAAAATCGCTGTTGGGAATGATTCCCGGGCTCAGTTCCGCTATGCGAAATGTGGATGTGGACGATAAACAACTCGTCGTGGTGGAATCCATTATTCAATCCATGACGAAGGAAGAACGAAAGAACCCGAAAATTTTGAACGGAAGTCGCCGCCGAAGAATTGCTCGCGGAAGCGGAAACACAATTCAAGATGTGAACCGCTTGATTAAGCAATTTAAGGAAATGCAAAAGATGATGAAAAAATTGAAAGGCGGCAGAGGAATGCTGAACTTGAAAAATTTAGGATTAAATTGATAAATTAACTAAGGAGGTTAAAATAATTTGGCTGTTAAGTTAAGATTACGAAGAATGGGCAAGAAAAAGCAACCTATTTACAAAGTGGTTGCCGCTGATGCTCGTTCTCCACGAGACGGTAGATTTATTGAAGCCATCGGTTTGTATAACCCGCTTACCGACCCGGCTACGATTGACATTAAGGAAGAAAGAGCTCTGTATTGGTTAGGAGTAGGTGCGCAGCCGACCGACACTGTGAAGAGTTTGCTTAGGAAACGGGGAATCCTTTTGAAATTTAATTTGATTAAGAAAGGAATGCCCGAAGAAAAAATAGAAGCTAAAATGCTCGAGTGGCAGAAATTGCAGGAAGCCAAAGAGGCTGCCAAAGCAAAGAAAGCCGCAAAGGAAAAAGCCGAAGAACCGGTAGTAGAAGAAAAAGTGGAAGAAAAAACGGAATCCGTAGAAAATATTCAGGAAGCTCAGGACGCAGCTTCCGAAGGAACGCAAGAATAAGCGTCCCTTGTTTGGCGTCCGTATTCTACTAATTATTCAAAGGAACTTCTATGAAGGAATTTATTGAATTTATTGCTAAGCATCTTGTCGATGACCCCGAAAGTGTTGTCGTCGAAGTCGAGGAAAAAGACGAGAAAACTTTCGAGCTTTCTTTGAAAGTCGGCGCTAATGACGTCGGTAAGGTAATCGGTAAAAACGGAAAGACCGCAGGCGCAATGCGCACTCTTCTGACCGCGATCGCAGCCAAGGAAGGCAAAAGAGCTCTGCTGAAAATTCTTGACTGATTAACGCGGTAAGTTGAATAATTTTGTTCTGATTGCCAAAATTATTTCAATTTACGGTAAGAAAGGCTTTTTGAAATTAAACCCTGTTTCCGACTTCGAAAATTTGATTGAGCGGAAGCAAAGGGTTTTTATTGACGTCTTCGGAGATTTCCGCAAATTCTACGTGGCGGAAACGAAAGAAAGCGAAAACTTTCTGGCAATCAAGTTTGAAAACTTTGATTCTTCCGACGAAGTGAAATTCCTCCTCGGGAAAGATATACTTTTGCCCGCAGAGGAGGTTAAAAGTTCTTTCGACGATGTTTTCCTTTCGGGAGAATTAATAGGTCTTCGTGTTTTTAGAAACGGAAAGTTCTTTGGTAAAGTGTTAAATATATTGAATCTTAAGGCTAACGATGTGCTTGTAATAATGACTCCGGATATGGGAGAAGTTTTAATCCCCTTTGTGGACGCTTTGATTAAGAAAATCGATATGGATGCTAAACGGATTGACTTGATTGACGGAGAAGGAGACCTGTTCGATGTTGCGGATTGACATTATTTCGGCCGTGCCCGATTTGCTGACAAGCCCGTTGAATACGAGCATTGTGAAAAGAGCGCAGGATAAGGGATTGGTGGAAATTTTCGTTCACAATTTGCGGGATTATGCACACGACAAGCACAAGCAAATTGACGATAAGCCTTTCGGCGGGGGTCCCGGCATGTTGCTTAAACCGGAACCGTTTTTTGAATGTATTGAAAAATTAAAGAACGAAAGAAAATACGACCATGTGATTTTCACTACCCCTGCCGGGAAAATATTCAATCAGAAATTGGCGAATAAATTCTCGTTAGCCGAAAATATTTTGATTATTGCCGGGCATTATAAAGGCATAGACGACAGAGTGCGGGAGGCTTTTGCAACGGATGAAATATCTATCGGAAATTTTGTCCTGAGCGGCGGCGAGCTCCCGGCGTTGATTATTGTGGATGCCGTTGTTCGCTTGGTGCCCGGAGTGCTGGGCGATAGCGAGTCGGCGCTTAACGATTCCTTGATGGACGGGGAGAAAATCGAAGCTCCTTATTATACCCGTCCCGCAAATTTTAGGGGAATGAAAGTCCCCGAAGTTCTCCTTTCCGGTAATGAAAAGAAAATAAAAGAATGGAAAGAAGAACAATCCGAAAAATTGACTGAAAAATGGAAAAAAATAAATAGTGTGGAGTAGAAAATGGACAAATTGAGAGAACTGGTGGCAGACCAAATCCGAACGGATTTGCCGAACTTCAAAGCTGGGGACAGAGTTAGAGTTCACGTTCGAGTAATCGAAGGGAATAAAGAAAGAATTCAACCTTTCGAGGGAGATGTTATCGCTGTCCGAGGCGGCGGTATGAGTAAAACGTTTACCGTCCGTAAAATTTCGAACGGCGTGGGCGTCGAAAGAATTTTCCCGATTAATTCCCCTAAGATTCAAAAAATCGAGGTTCTGCGCGAAGGGAAGGTTAGAAGAGCTAAACTTTATTATCTCAGAAAACTTTCCGGTAAAGCGGCAAGAATCAAAGACAAAAATATTCGTTAATTCAAGAAGCCGCCAAAGGCGGCTTTTTTATTTTTGGGGTTCACGATGAAATTACTCATTCCACCCTCCGTTTTCGCTGGAATCTTAACATTCGATTTGCCCGATAGTGTGCTGGCGCATTTACATTCCGTTCCTTCCTCTTTGCTATTTAAGGAGTTGGAACGCTCCGCTTACGATGCGGCTTTGGTTCCCTCGATGGACTTGTTGAAATACAAGGATTTTTTCGTTAGCGGGAAAGTCGGAATCTCTTTCGACGGCGCTCTCTCGAACTCTTATATTTATTTTGCGCGGAAAGAATATGCGGTTTCCTCGGTCTTTCTGAGTGGGGACGTCTCCTCTAACGACGCACTCGTCGCCAAAATGGTGTTCGAGGAATTTTATAATACCCCGGTTCAAATCACTCTCGAAAAGGAAATTAAGGATTTCGGGAAAAAGAATTTTTTGATTTCCGGAAATAAAAATTTTGATAATAATCTTTTCGAAAAAGGCATCAGTCTTTCCGAGCAACTTTCCGAGTTTTTGGATTATCCCTATGTTAATTTTGTTTGGGTTTCCGATGACGAGGATAAATTGCTCGAATTGAACCGCCTTTTTGAAAAAATAGATGAAAAAGTGGAAGATTCTATCGAGCTTATATTGAAGAATTTCCCTTTGCCCGGAGAGGCTAAAAAATTCATCGTTGAAAATTTAAACTCCGTCTATTTTGAATTGACCGAAAACGAAAGGGACGGACTGAACGAGCTTTTGAAATATGCCTATTATAAACAAATGGTGGAAGATATAGTCGAGCCGAAATTTGTATATTAAGCTCGGATAACGGGGGCTACCGCATTCCGAAACCTCATAAAATTTTTAATAATTCCCTTGCTTT
>CAZSYM010000001.1:24075-131820 GCA_964611145.1 uncultured Melioribacteraceae bacterium | reverse complement strand
TAAATGTCAAACCCAATTCTTACATATTACCTAAACACCAAGGTTGACGAGTTAAGAAATTATTATGAGCGAGGGCAATACGACGCCAAATTATTTACTTGTGAACAGAAACTCTTATTTAACGCATGTTTTTACACGGATTTTCCCGAACTTACTGCGCAAAGAATAGATCAACTTTTTACAAAAATTCTCAATGACAATTTAAATATTGAGCATTTCGTTTATCAATTTGCCGCGCTAATAATTTTACAAATCTGCTTGAAAAACAAGATAGAAAATGTAGAAAAATATTTATCGGCTATGCTCGGCTTCTTATCGCATCATTCACATGCCAACAGAATGAGTTTTTCTACTTTTTTATTACATCTATTGGATGATAAATTTGACCCGAAGCGCTTAATAGATGGATATACTTTTGTTGAACATATCGTAAACCATAGCAAAGAGAATATCAAAAGAAAACATCTCGGCAACGAACAGCTATTTGCAATGATAACTTTCTTAAACATTCGGTCTTGGGAAAAAGAGGAAATTTTTAATGAGCTTTATGAAGAAGCAAGAGAATACGATAGCCGGTTTGACTTTGAAATATTAGAAGCCCTAAAAAACGGAGAAAGAAATATTCCGAATCCATTTTTTGATGTATTTATAGAAACTCAACAAAACATTCTTAATGATTTTGCGGAACTTACTATTTCCCCTAAACATTATAAGTCGTTTTTCGAACAACTTTCATTGTTTAACGAAAACAGAATAAACCAAAACGAGGAACTCTCTTACGACGGATATTTGTATAGCGACGAAAGAATGCAGAAATATTTAATAATTTAATTCTTGATAAAAAAGAATTATGTTAAAATAAATAGCATAGGCGTGAGTTTCTTAACTACATAAATAGTAATAATGTTTGTTGTTTTAACTTATTCTCTTTAAAAATTCGAATCGAAAAAATCTTTATCTTTGGCTTAATAAAAAATAAAAATCCAATGTTAAAGCTAACCAACATAAATACCGACATTTTGGAATGGGCGTTAAACTATTCCGCAAAAGGGACGGAATTAACGGCCAAATTTCCAAAACTAAGTAAATGGCTTAATAAAGAAGACTTTCCAACCGTAAGACAATTGGAACAATTTGCCAAAGCGACTAAAATACCTTTCGGATATTTTTTCTTGGAGAAGGAGCCGGAAATTGCTTTGACAATTCCTTATTTCAGAACATTGCGGGAAGAGCGTCCCCACAAATTTTCCCCCGAGCTTATAGATACTGTAAAAATAATTGAGAGAAGGAAAGAATGGCTAAGAGATTATTTAATTATTAACGGCGCAGATGAACTCCGGTTTGTTAATTCCGAGAACGAAAATGCAGATTACATTATCGTCGCACAAAAAATAAAAGAGGAATTGAAGTTAGACAATTTTTGGGCAAGCTCTCTACATAATTGGGAGGAAGCATTAAATTATTTAATAGATAAAGCGGAAGCAATAGGAATAAACGTTATCAGAAACGGAATTGTTGGCAACAACACACACCGAAAGCTCGATTACAAGGAGTTTAGGGGCTTTGCGCTTATAGATAATTACGCACCGTTTCTTTTTATAAATGGCAGCGATTTTAAAGCCGCGCAGCTATTTACATTCGCGCACGAACTCGCACATGTTTGGATAGGAAGTAGTGCTATTTTTGATTTGCGCCAAATGTTGCCCGCCGAGAACAAAAAGGAAATTCTTTGCAATAAAATAGCCGCCGAATTTTTATTGCCCGAAAAAGAGCTTATGGATAGATGGGATATTTTCAGAAAGTCCGATGATTACTTTCAAGAAATCGCCCGAGTTTTTAAAGTAAGCGAGCTTGTTGCCGCTCGACGTTTGCTTGATTTGGGTTTGATTAACAAAGATAGTTTTTTTGAGTTTTATAATGATTATATTAAAAAAATTCCGAATGAAAGAAAGCGTAAAAAGGGCGGAGACTATTATAACACTCAACCGTTACGAATTGGGAAACGATTTGCCAATATTGTTATAACCGCTACAAAAAAAGGCGATTTACTTTATAGGGACGCTTATAAACTGACCGGCTTATCTTCCCGCACATTCACTGAATTTGAAAATAAGTTTTATAACCCATAATGAGCGACGTTGCTTCAAAATATATTCTCGACGCAAATGTCTTTATAGAAGCGTATCGGCGTTATTATTCGTTTGACATTGCCCCGAGTTTTTGGGAATTTCTCGTTAGAGAAGCAAAAGCGGGAAAAGTGATTAGCATTGATCGTGTCTTTGATGAATTAAAAAAGGGAAAGGACGACTTAGCGAAATGGGCTGAGGAAAATTTCGGCTTTGCTTTTATAAATACGAAAGACGATAGTGATGTTGTATCCAATTACGGCAGATTAATGATTTGGGCGAATGAGCAGACTCAATATTCAATAAATGCAATTGAAGATTTTGCAATTGTAGAAAATGCCGATGCGTGGATTATTGCCACCGCTATGGCAAGGGGTTACGTGATAGTTACACACGAGGTTTTGGATAGAACAATAAAAAAGAAGATTCCGATACCGAATGTTTGCGAAGATTTCGGTGTCAGATATATTGATACATTTGTATTGTTGAGAGAGTTGAATTTTCAGTTTAAATGAAATCAGTTTTATTTACAAGAAACAAATAGGCGCTAAAAGATTTAATGAGCAATAATTTTATAACAAATAACGAAGCGACAAGTTCTCTTAAAGACAGATTGGGAAATCTTATCGGAGCAAGTAAAGAGCTGAAATTCCTCGTCGGTTTCTTTTATTTCTCCGGCTGGCAAGAAGTTTATGAAGCGCTTAAAAACAACGAAGATGTAACGCTTAAAGTTCTTGTCGGGCTTCAGGTTGACAAATATCTTTCCAGCATTATAGAAGTTGAAAACAAGGATGATGCGCTAAGCAGGGAAGAGCAATTTACACGATTTATTAAATCTCTCGGTTATGCGATAAATAATCCGGAAATGGATAACGAAATGTTCTACAATCAAATTGAATTTTTCATTGATTTACTGGAGAATAACCGTTTAATAATCAGAAAAACACTCAATCCCAATCATGCTAAATTGTATTTATTCAAGCTTATAGAAAAAAACCAAAACATCTTTAATATTCCCGGTGTTTTCATAACCGGAAGCAGTAATTTAACAAAAGCCGGTTTGCGCGGGCAAGAAGAATTCAACGTAGAAATAAAAGATTACGGCTTTGAAGCGGCGGAGGAATATTTTGACAATTTATGGGAAACATCTATCCCACTTACCGAAATGTCCCAAGGGAAAAAAACTATCCTCGATTTCCTCACAAATAGAACACAAACGGCATCGATTACGCCTTACGAGGCTTACGCGTATGTACTGAAAACTTATCTCAGTCTTTACGAAAACAAGAGAACGAATCTTTATCTCGGTCGGATTCTCGAAGAAAATGGTTTTGAAAAATTCAAATATCAGATAGACGCTGTAAATCAAGCTTTGAACATTTTAGAAGAGCATAATGGAGTAATAATTGCCGACGTTGTTGGTTTGGGTAAATCCGTTATTGCTTCTCTGATTGCAAATCAATTAGGAAAAAGAGGATTAATACTTGCTCCGCCCGGACTTATTGGGGACAAGCTACAAGGCACCGGTTGGTACGAATACTGGAATAAATTTAATCTGCACAATTGGGACATTGAAAGCACGGGAAACATTGAGAAAGTTGCCGAATCCGTTCAGGAAAATAAACTCGCTTACGAAGTAGTAATTGTGGACGAAGCACATCGTTTTCGTAATCAAGATACCTCCGCTTACGAAGCACTTGCAGATATTTGTCGTGGGAAGAAAGTTATTCTACTTACCGCAACTCCGTTTAATAATTCACCCGCAGATATTTTTTCCTTACTAAAGCTTTTCATTGTCCCGGGACAATCGAGTATCACGCTCGAAGCGGATTTGGAGGGACGTTTTCGCGCGTATAATTATAGGTTTAGAAAATTAGCTTACATTCTGAAAAATCATAATTCACAGAACGACAAAAAAGAAGAAAAGGCAAAAAGATTTTATATTGAACTGTTTGGAGAACAACCGCCTATTGATATTTCTAAAGTTAAAAAAGATGTGAGCAGAATTGCAAATAATATTAAAAATGTGATTTCACCGGTCGTAATCAGAAGAAATCGTTTAGACCTAAAAAAAGATTACGAGTACAGCAAAGAAATTCAAAACCTATCGGAAGTAAAGGACCCTGTGGAGTTGTTTTACAAACTAAGCAAGGAACAATCGGAATTCTATGATAAAATAATCAAAACTTACTTTGTGGAAAATGGAGTATTTAAGGGAGCAATTTATAGACCCTTTGAATATGAAAACGAATTAAAAGATGAAAAGGAAAAGGAAACGAACAAGACCTTCCAACAACAACGGAACTTATACGATTTTATGAGGCGTCTTTTAGTAAAAAGGTTCGAAAGTTCTTTCGGCGCATTTGAAAAAAGTATCGAACGTTTTCTGAGAACGCATAAAATGGTTAAGTCCTTTATTGAGCAATCTAACAAATATATACTTGATAGGAAAGTGATTGACTCAATTTACCAAAAGGACGAGGATAACGCCGAAGATTTTACATTGAAAGCCATTGAAGAGGCGCTGGAAAAATTTAAGAGAAATGCCGAGGGTAAAACCTCGCCCAAGCACACAAAAATCTATGATGTGAAAAAATTTAAGTATAGGAAAAAGTTTCTTGACGATATTGAAAACGATATTAATCTGTTTCAACAAATAATATCCGAAATAAAAACCTTAAATTTGATTGATAATGATCCGAAACGAACCGAAGTATTAAGGAACGTAAAAAGAATTCTGAGTGAAGAACACACTCCCAAAAGGAAAGTTATTATTTTTACAGAATATGCCGACACAGTTGCACATTTAAAAGATTACTTCGAAAAAAATTTGGGAAGAGTTTTAATTAGCGACGGAGTAATTACGAAAGATTTTGCAAGGAAATTAAGTGAAAATTTCGATGCAAAGTATAATAACCAAAAGGACGACTACGACGTTTTAATAACCACGGATAAACTTTCGGAAGGTGTAAATTTGAATCGTGCGGGAGCAATTATCAACTATGATATTCCATGGAACCCGACGAGAGTTATTCAACGTGTAGGTCGCATAAACAGAATCGGCACAAAAGTATTTGATGAACTCTTCATTTACAATTTATTTCCTACAGAAAAAGGAGCAAGGCAAGTTAAAATAAGGGAAATTGCCGAACAGAAAATGTTCTTAATTCACAATGCACTTGGAGAAGATGCTAAAATATTGGCTCCTGACGAAGTGCCGACGGCAAGCGGTTTGTTTAAAAAGATAAATATCAATCCCGAAGAGGAAGAGGATTTGAACATTGTAACTATCGTAAGAAATGAGTTTAACGAAATACGAGAGTCTCATCCCGAAGTGATAGAAAGAATAAATCAACTTCCGAATAGAACAAAAACGGCAAAGCTTTTTGATGAAAACAATATCGTTGTCTTCAGAAGAAAAGGGATGGCTCTTTTCTCGCTTATAGCAAGAAGCGAAGGTAAGAAGATTAAGATAGAAGAAAAACCATTTGAAGAACTATTGGACTTTGTAAAATGTCCGTATGACGAAAACAAGCTCCCGCTCAGCAAGCGATTTTGGACTGCGTACGAAAAGCTAAAGGACTACAAGCCTCAATATAGGTCCATGAGTTCGGAGATTTCAATCGAGAAAAAGGCGCTCAATAGTTTGCATTCATTATTGGAAAGGGAATCAGCCGAATTAAGTCAAGAAAATATAGCTTTTATTGGCACCCTTTTGAAAGACATCAAACGGTATAAAACTCTTTCGACAAACACGTTGCGAAGTCTTATTTTACCGGAGGAAACGGGTAATAACGATCCATACAAGCAATTAATTAAAAACATCGAGGATTTGCGGAAACGTATCGGGAGCGATTATTTGGATTTGATTCTTAAAAGGGTTTCGAATATAGAAAGCGACATAATAATTGCAGTTGAAAACAGATCAAAATAAAAAAGCCCCTCGAGGGGGCTTTTATGTTTTCGGGATATTTTTTAGCTTTCTTCCATGAAGGGATAGCGCCAATCTTTCGGCGGGACGAAAGTTTCCTTAATTGTTCTCACGCTCATCCAGCGAAGCAGATTTATTGCGCTACCGGCTTTATCGTTCGTTCCGGAAGCGCGCCCGCCGCCGAACGGTTGCTGTCCTACCACCGCCGCGGTGGGTTTGTCGTTCACGTAGAAATTCCCCGCTGCATTGCGTAGCTTGTCGGACATTTTAATCAATGCCTTTCTGTCCTGCGCCCAAATTGCGCCCGTCAATCCGTAGGGAGATGTGTTGTCGCACAGCTCAAGAGTCTCCTCGAATTTATCGTCGTCGTAAACATAAATGGTAAGCACGGGACCGAAAATTTCTTCTTCCATGGTTTTGAATTTCGGATTCGTGGTAACGATTGTAGTCGGCTCTATGAAATACCCTTTGGAATCGTCGAAGTTCCCACCGGTTATTATTTCCGCTTCGTCGGATTCCTTGGCGTATTTTATATATTCGGTAATATTGTTGAAAGCGTTTCTATCAATCACCGCCGACATAAAGTTTGTGAAGTCTTCCACGTCGCCCATTTTGATTTGGGAGACTTCTTTTGTGTATTTTTCTTTGAACTCGTCCCATCGGGAGCGCGGGATATACATTCGAGAAGCGGCGGAACATTTTTGTCCCTGATACTCGAAAGCCGCACGCAAAGCCGCAACCACCACTCCGTCTATATCTGCAGAATTGTGAACGAATATAAAATCCTTACCGCCTGTTTCTCCAACGATTCTCGGATAATATTTCATGTTCGAAATATTTTCCCCGACGGTTCTCCACATGTTTTGGAAAGTTGCGGTCGAGCCGGTAAAATGAATTCCCGCTAAGTGTGGGCTTGTGAGAGCCGTCTTACCCACTTGCGAGCCCGTTCCCGGCACGAAGTTTATTACCCCCTTAGGCATTCCCGCTTCTTCGAAAAGTTTCATCAGGAAGTAAGCGGAATAAACCGCTGTGGAAGCGGGTTTCCAGAGAACCACGTTCCCGACCAATGCCGGGGATGTTGGAAGATTGCCTGCAATCGATGTGAAATTAAAAGGAGTGACGGCAAAGACGAATCCCTCCAACGGGCGATATTCCACGCGATTCCACATTCCGCGCGGGGAATAGGGTTGGTCTTTCATTAATTCCGCCATGTAGTAGGAATTAAATCTCCAAAAATCGATAAGCTCGCAAGCGCTGTCGATTTCCGCCTGGAAAACCGTTTTGGATTGTCCCAACATAGTTGCGGCGTTCAAAGTGGAGCGCCAGGGACCGGCCAATAAATCCGCCATTTTCAGAAATATGCTTACGCGCTGTTCCCACGGCATTTCAGCCCATTCTTTTCTTGCTTCCAATGCGGCTTCGATTGCCATTTCAACTTCCTTCTTGGATGCCTTATGAAAAACGCCCAACACATGTTCCTTGTCGTGGGGAATTCTCATCTCGGCGGTATTTCCTGTTTTGATTTCCTCCCCGCCGATAATCAAGGGAACTTCGATTTGTTGAGACTTCAGCTCTGCAAGTTTCTTTTTTAATTCCGCTTTCTCCGGAGTTCCGGGGGCATAACTTTTAATCGGTTCGTTAATCGGTTCGGGTACCTTAAAATACGCATTTGACATCTCTTATCCTCCTTCTTTCTCAATCGGATTAATTAAAATTTTCAAGACAAAAATAGCGCAATGCTCAAGTAAATACAAGGCTAATACGTTCCGTAGGGAATGCGCAAATTGTTTTTCGGGGCGTTAAACCAAATCCACAATGGAGCCGAACTCGGGGTCGAACAGGCGCTTATAAGTGCGCAGTGCAAAGGCGTCCGTCATTCCGGCGATGTAGTCGCAGACGAGTCGGGCGCGATTGTATTGCGAGCTTTCCGCGCGAATTATCGCATCGCTGAAATCGGGCAACAGCTTGAATCCCCTTATTTCATCGATATAATTCGATTTCAAAGCGTTGAAAATGCTTGTCAACATTGCCTTTCCTTTGAATTCCATTTGATGAAGCTGGGCGGATTGAAAAACGAGGTCGGCGGAGAGCCTTTTGTAAACGGCAACTTTCTCGGCAAAGGCTTCGTCTATCTTCAGCGTGTATTTATAGCGATTTGTCAAATCGTCCATAAAGGTTTCCCTTTCTTCCAAGGAGCATGCTTCTATGAAGCCCCCTATTTGCGCTCCGAATTTACGTTTGAAATTTCCGTCTTTAATCCAACGGACAATTTCCAGGAGATAATTTTTTTGATTTTCGGTAATCGAATTTTCGTTTTCCTCTATCCAACGGTAAATCCGGGCGATTGTTATAAAACCGGCATAAATGCTATCGACAATGTCGTGAACGGCGTAAGCGGTGTCGTCCGCCCAATCCAGGATTTGGCACTCAATACTACGAAAACCGTTGAGCCCTTCGGGTGTATCGAAAGGCAGGGTTCGATTGGCGAAAACGAAATCGAGCACATATTCTTGCGAATCGTACAAAAAATGATTCTTGGGATTATCGAATTGTTTATGTAGAGCTTTGTATTTCAAAATACTATCGAGGAAAGCGCGTGTGGGGTTCATGCCTCTGCGGTTTTTCTCGGTGGTGTAAAAAATTTCCGTAATCTGTCGCAATGTTTGCGCGTTTCCTTCGAACCCGCTGTATTCTTTCATTAAAGTGTTAAGGGTTCTTTCCCCAGCGTGCCCGAAAGGGGGATGTCCCAAATCGTGCGCGAGGCACGCCGATTCCACCAAATCCGCATCGATAAAATATTCGTCGTTTAGAAAATCCTCCTTGTGCAAAAGATAATTACAAATGGAACGCCCTATCTGAGCCACCTCGATGGAATGTGTTAATCTCGTGCGGTAAAAGTCGAACTCACCCGGCAGGAACACTTGTGTTTTTCCCTGCAATCTTCTGAATTCGGAGGAGTGGATAATTCTATCCCGGTCGATTTGAAACGGCGTACGGAAATCGTGTTCGCGCGGACTTTCCTTTAATCTTTCGAAATCGAATTGTGTATAAAAATTATTTTTAAGTTTTGTTGCCATCTCCGTCTCCTATTTTTCGTTACTTTTTTTAGAGAGAAATTTTTTGGAAAATTTAACGATTAGCCACGTCGTCGTTCCCATATAGAAAAGGAAGAAAAGCCAAAATGTAGCGCCCAGTTGGAATTCCCTTTCTATGTTGGTTTTCATAGTGTAATAAAACAAAGAGAAGAGAAAGGCGTTTGTTAGAACGCCCAGCCACAAAATAAACGTTGATATGTCGTCCAGCGTTTGCCTTTTTCTTTCGGGTGCAAGCCAATAATCGCGATTCGGAAGATTCAAAGCCTTTTCCGGAAGCTTATAAACCAATATGCTTAAACCCCACATTAGGAGAGTCAATCCGATTATGAAAATAACCTGGAACTCGAATGCGGAATTTTTCTTCCAAAAGGAATCCGCCGAACCCGCGGCGTTAAAATGCACCGCAACCATCTCCGGTAACCGGGGTAAATAAAGAATGTTCAATAAAATCAATACTATTGGTATAGACCATAATAAAATAAGGGCGAAACGCCTATTTGCCATTTAAAGCCGAGAGTTTTTTAAAAATCAACTTTAACCTAATGCAAAATTGAAATTTTTGCAAAACAATTTCCCCCTTTTGTTTCAAAAGCTCTTGCGCTTTATATCGCGGCTGGAAAGGGAATGTGTTGTATTGCGAGCCTTTTTTCAATTTAGTAAATTGTAAGTTTTAAATTTGAGATGTTAGAAAAATTTAAAGATACGATTGTTGCCGTTGCCACTCCTCCGGGTGTGGGAGCGATAAATGTTATTCGCGTTAGCGGAGAGGGAAGTTTACAAGCTGTCGATAAAATCTTTTCCTCGAACAAAAATTTGTGGGAAGTTCCCACACACACGGTTCACTACGGAAGGATAATTGATACCGAAGGTGAGACGGTCGATGATGTGCTTGTAACGGTCTTCCGTTCTCCTCACTCTTATACCGGCGAGGATTCCGTTGAAATAAGTACGCACGGTAGCCCGCTTATCGCCGAAAAAATAATCGGGTTGCTATTGGAAACGGGTGTGCGCCTGGCGGAACCGGGAGAATTTACTCGTCGCGCTTTTTTGAACGGGAAATTGGACTTGGCGCAAGCGGAAGCCGTGGCGGATATTATCAACGCCCGCTCCGATGCCGCCTTGCGGGGAGCGCGAAATCAATTGGACGGCATTCTTTCCGCTAAAATTTCCGAATTGCGGAATTCGCTTGTCGATATTTCCTCTTTGGTGGAGCTGGAACTCGATTTTGCCGAGGAAGACCTTGAGTTTGTATCGACGGAGGAGCTTTTGGGTAAAATTGAGAACACCGTCTCGGAAATCGATAAATTGCTGGCGACTTTTCGATTCGGCAGAGTGATTCGCGACGGTGTAAATGTGGCGATTGTGGGTCGCCCGAACGTGGGAAAATCCTCTTTGCTGAACTACATACTCAAGGAATCCCGCGCAATAGTGAGCAACATACCGGGAACGACTCGGGACGTAATTCGCGAGGAGGTCTTTATTGATGGTATCCTGTTCCGACTTTATGACACCGCCGGAATAAGGCTTACGGAAGACACCTTGGAACGCGAGGGGGTTTTGCGTAGCAGGGAGGCGGTTAAAAACAGCGACGTCGTCATTTTCGTGAGCGACGTAATCGATGGCTTTTCGATTGAGCTTTATAATGAGCTTTTACAATTAACCGAGCCCTCGCGAATAATAAAAGTCCTGAACAAAATAGACTTAAGTCGCTCTCGGGAGGAGGAAGCCTTTGATGCAAAAGTTTCCGCCTTGACGGGCGAAGGGATAGAAAAGCTTTTCTCTTTGCTGAAAGAAAAAGCGTTGGGACAAAAAAATTACACGGAAAAATCGGCTGTGGTTTCCAATATAAGGCATTATGTTGCGCTTAAGAATGCAAAGGAATCGCTCGAAAATGCGGAAAAGACGATTAAGGACGGGATGAGCGGGGAGTTCGTCTCCGTCGATTTGCGAAGCGCGGAAAACTTTTTGGGCGAAATAATCGGAAAAGTTACGACCGATGATATTTTGAACAACATTTTTAACAAATTTTGTATAGGAAAATAACGTTTCACGTGAAACATCGGAGGCGTTTTTGCATCCGATTTGTTTCGATTTCAATCAAAAATGTTTCACGTGAAACGTTGCGAAAAGAGAAGGAAAGATGAAATACTATGATGTAATTGTCGTGGGAGGAGGACACGCGGGAATCGAAGCCGCTGTGGCGGCCGCAAGAATGGATTGCTCCGTCGCTTTGATTACTATGGACAGGCACGCGATAGGTAGAATGTCCTGCAATCCTGCAATCGGGGGAAGCGCAAAGGGACATCTTGTGCATGAAATAGACGCACTCGGCGGAGTGATGGGTTTGATAGCCGATAGAACGGGAATTCAGTTTAGAATTTTGAATAAATCCAAAGGTCCCGCCGTCTGGGCGGGAAGATGCCAATCGGATAGAAAGCTTTATTCCGAGGAGGCGGAACGGGTCGTTTCTCAAGTGGAAAATCTTGAAATCGTGGAAGATTCCGTAGTCGAGGCGATTGCGGAGGATAAGAAAATAACAGGAGTCAAAACCAAAAGCGGGAAAGAGATAAAATGTAAAGCATTGATTTTATCCGCGGGGACTTTTTTAAACGGATTGATGTATACTGGACCCGACGGTGTTAAAGGTGGGCGGTATAAAGAACCGGCAGCGGAAGGGTTGACGGAATCGCTTGTTAAAATGGGATTTGAATACGGCAGATTAAAAACTGGTACGCCTCCTCGTCTTGTGAAGGCGTCCATTAATTTTGATGTTTTGACGGAACAGCCGGGCGATGAAAATCCGCAACCTTTTTCCATGAGAACTCCGCGGGAAGAATTTCCTTATTTACCACAACTTAGCTGTTATTTGACCTACACTTCGCCCGAGGTTCATAAGATTTTGGAGAAAGGATTTGACCGCTCGCCGATGTTTACAGGATTGATTAGCGGAGCGGGACCACGTTATTGTCCTTCTATCGAGGATAAAATCGTGCGCTTTGCGGACAAACCGAAACATCAGCTTTTTATCGAACCGGAAGGGCTCGATGACCCGCTTGTTTATCTGAACGGATTTTCCAGCTCACTGCCCGCGGAAATTCAATTGGAAGCTATGAGGAAAATCAAGGGACTTGAAGAAGTGGAAATGGCGCGCCCCGGTTACGCGGTGGAATACGACTATTTCCCCCCTCATCAGGTGGATTCTACTTTGGAAACGAAATTAATTGAGGGACTCTATTTCGCGGGACAAATAAACGGAACTTCCGGCTACGAGGAAGCGGCGGGACAGGGAATCGTGGCGGGAATAAATGCCGCACTTAAAATTCAAGGACGCCCCGAATTTGTGCTTAAACGTAGCGAGGCTTATATCGGAGTCTTGATTGACGACCTCGTTACGAAATCCACAAACGAGCCTTATAGAATGTTTACCTCCCGAGCCGAGCATCGATTGCTTTTGAGACAGGATAATGCGGATAGACGCTTGCTTAAATACGGCTATGAATTCGGATTGGTTCCGAAGGAAATCTATGACGAGCTGAAGGAAAGGGAGGTCTTAATCGCCAAAAGCAAAGAATTTTTGAAACATACGAAAATCAAACCCGAGGCGGTTAATGATATTCTTCGTTCCGCGGGAACAAGTGAACTGAAAGAGAAAACCGAAGCGGAAAAAATACTTAAACGTCCCGAAGTCGAGCTGAAAGAACTTCTTAGGGCATTTGACGATAAAAAATATCCGATAGTAAAAAGCATACTTGCAAATCCGAAAGTAATCGAACAGGTCGAAATAGAAATCAAATACGAAGGCTATATAGAAAGGCAGAAGGAACTGATTCGTAAAATGGAAAAACTGGAGAACATGGAAATACCGCTTAACTTCGATTATATGAGGATTCACGGGATTTCCGCCGAGGGAAGGGAGAAACTAACCAAAGTAAAACCGCGCTCGTTGGGACAGGCGGCGCGCATTTCGGGAGTTTCGCCTTCTGATATTTCCGTTTTATTAGTATATTTGAAAAATTAATTTTTCGGAGTTTTTATTGACGAAACGGGAAAACTATTTAATCCAACTGAAAGACTTTTTTGCAGAAAATAATTTACCGGTTGATTTAAACAAACTTGAAAAACTTGCCGATTTTGCGGAACTTCTTGCCGAAAAAAACGAATCTATAAACCTGATCTCGAGAAAAGACATCAAAAATGTGGTCGAAAACCACATCTTTCACTCCGTTTTAATCTCCGAACATATACCGGACAAAAGGTCTTATTTTCTGGATATCGGTACGGGAGGCGGCTTTCCGGGAATTCCCGTAGCGATAATGCGCCCCGAATTGCAGGGTGTTTTGGTCGATTCGACCAGAAAAAAAATCGAAGCCGTCGATGAGTTCCTTCGGAGATTGGCGCTGAAAAAGATTACGGCGGAAAATTATAGAGTCGAGAGCCAGGAATTTATTGAGAAGTACAAAAACTCCTTCGACTTGATTTTGAGTCGTGCGACCGTTCCCCTTGCGCTTTTGATTCGCTATGCTCTTCCTCTCATACAAGAACGTGCCGTTTTAATATCCGCCAAAGGTGGCGACTTGAAGGAGGAATTGCGACTCGCCGAATTGAAATATAAAATTAACATACGGAAATCGACGATTTTCGAGCTGGCATATAAACCGAGTAATCCCAAAAACGAAAAAGGAAAAAAATTAATAGTATTGGAACTTACGAAATGACGGACGACAAAAAGAAGCTTTTCGAAGAAATTGCAAAATTAACGACGGAGCAAAGGAATCCGCGCTCCATGAACATAGATACCGCACCGGTTTCGGAAATTCTTAGGATAATAAACGAGGAGGATAAGAAAGTTCCCCTTGCGGTCGAAAAAGAATTGCCATACATCGAGCAAGCGGTTAATATAATCGTAAAAGCCCTCAAGAACGGGGGGCGATTGTTTTATTTCGGCGCGGGGACGAGCGGACGACTCGGCGTGGTGGATGCCGCGGAATGCCCGCCTACGTTCGGTACCGACCCCGAAATGGTGCAGGGATTTATAGCGGGTGGCAAGGAAGCGATGTTTATAGCTCAGGAAGGCGCCGAAGATTTTGAGGAGAACGGAGCGGCGGAGGTCGTTAAGGCTGGTGTTACGGCAAAGGACGTCGTTTGCGGAATAGCCGCCAGTCGAAGAACACCTTACGTAAGAGGAGCGGTTAAAAAAGCAAAGGAAATAGGCGCAAAAACTTTGTTTGTAACTACAAATCCAAGAGAGCATTTCGATATAAAAGAAGTTGACGTCGCTATTTGTCCCTATGTGGGTCCCGAGGTGATAATGGGTTCCACAAGAATGAAAAGCGGCACGGCTCAAAAACTCGTGCTGAATATGCTCACTACCGCTACAATGGTTCGCTTGGGCAAGGTTTATGAAAATATGATGATTGACTTGCAGATGACCAACAAAAAGCTCGTAGAGCGCTCCAAACGAATCGTGATGACCATTACAGGCGTCTCCTACGACGAGGCGGCGGAATATTTGGAAAAGGCTGGTTGGCATGTCAAAACGGCGCTGGTTATGATACTTGCGAATGTGAATAGGGAAGAAGCTAAGAAACGCTTGGAAAAAGCGGGCGGTTTCGTGAGACTTGCCGTGGAAGGAAAGGAATTTAAAGAGGAAGTTTGAATTTATAAAAGCAATGAATTTCCGTGAGCAAGATTTATTTTTCCTTCTGTAGCTCGCTTTGGAGTTGGGGATAAATTTTTTCCACGGGCATTTCCTTTCCCGTCCAAAGCTCAAACGCCTTTGCCCCCTGATGAATGAACATTTTAAGCCCGTTTACCGTCCTTGCACCGGCATCGGAGGCAAGTTTCAGAAATTTCGTTTCAAGCGGATTATAAATCAAATCGAAGACAATTTGTCCTTCTCGAAAAAACTCCGAGAGAGCAAGGGGGGAATCGTCCGTGTGCGGAAACATTCCCACCGGTGTGGCGTTTACAATTACTTTGCTTCTGCGAAAAACTTCTTTTAAATCAGGGGGGACGAGTTCATAAGCAAAGATTTTTTCGAAGAGTATTTTTTCCGCATAATAGTCTTTTAAAAGTTCGGCTTTTTCCGCCGTCCTATTCACTAAATTTATTCTACCGGCTTTGAAATTTCTTACCAAAGCGTAAAGCAAACTCCGAACCGCTCCTCCCGCTCCGATTACGGTTATCTCGGAATCCGCTATTTCGTCCCGGAATGGCTCGAAAGTCTGAATAATTCCGTAAACATCCGTATTATAGCCCGTAAGGAGACCGTTTTCGTTTAGGACTGTATTTACAGCGCCAATGGAGCTTGCTTCCTCGGATATTTTGTTAAGAAGCGGAATAATTCTTTCTTTGTGGGGAAGGGTAACGTTGAAACCCTTTATTCCCAAAGCCGCCATACCTTTCAAAGCATCCGAAAGACTTTCCGTTGGAACGTCGAAGGAAAGATAAATGTAATCCAATCCCGTAAGCTCAAAAGCCAAATTGTGCATAAGGGGGGAAAGGGTATGTTTAATCGGATGCCCGATAATCCCCGTAATTTGCTTATGCGATTTCACGAATTCCTTCATTTCGCCCTTTTTTATTTGTTATCTTTTAAAAGTTCGAGAAAGATAGGCGAGTCCGCCAGAAAAGGAAACTCCCTTATTATCTTCGTCTTGTACCGCGGGTCAATGGAAATTGCTTTTAGCAAGGAGCCGTAAGCTTTTTCCTTTTCGTTCAAGAGAAAGAACGCTTTTGCCATACCGTAAAACGAGTTTGCATGGTTTCCGCGCATCTGAATGCATTTCAAATAATAATTTTTACCTTCCTCGAACCTTCCCGCGTTTATCAAGGCGCCCGCAAGTTTGAACGTGGCTTCGAAATTGGTAGGTTCTTTTTCAAGAATAAAGAAATAAGATTCTATGGCTTTTTCGTAATCTTCTTTCGCCTCGTAAATGCTTGCCGTTAGGAAAAGCGCTTTCGTATCGTTAGGCTTCAACGTTGCGTATGTTTTGGCGTCATCGAGTGCTTTTTCGTATTCTTTTATTTTTTTGTAACAAATGGCACGGGCAAAATACGCTTCGTCGAAATTCGGATTGGATTTCACCGCTTGAGAATAATAAACAACGGCATTTTCGATATTGCCCAGGTCCTCGTAAATCTGAGCAATATTAAAAGGAATTATGGCATCGTCTGGTTCAAGTTTGTAGGAAGTAAGAAAGCACTCCAAGGCTTTTGAAAAACGTTTCATATTGGCGTAAGCGATACCGCAATTAAACCAAGCGCTGGAAAATTCGGAATCTATGGCTACGGAAAGTTCGAAGGCATCCGCCGCTTTTTCGAAAGCTTCCTTCCGCAGCAGAACAATTCCTTTGTTGTACCAAGCGGTGGGGCTGTAAGGATCTATCTCAAGATACTTTTCGTAAACCCGTAAGGCTTCGTCGAGTTTATCCGAGTTTTCGTAGCAGTAGCCGAGTTCATAGAGAGCCTCGGTATTTTCCGGGTCTTTTTTTATCACCGCTTCGAAATGGAAAGCGGCTTGGGAGAAAAGCTCTTTCTTTTCGTATATCAATCCAAGATTAAAATGAGCATCAAGATTTTCTGGTTCTATTTCTATAACTTTCTTTAATGTTTCAATCGCATCTTTCACAAAGCCCAGATTTTCTTCTGCTATCGCTTTGTTGAGGAGAGCCTCGGCATCCCGCGGATTGTAGGAAAGGGCTTTGTTCAAAGCAAAATAAGCTTCTTCATATTCGAAAAGATTGTTCAAAAATATTCCTTTGAAAAGCCATGCATCCGAATTGTACGGAGCCGCTTCCAGAAGAGCTTCGGTCAAAAATATTCCTTCGTGAGGAAGGTCGTAGTCGGCGCATAATTCCACGGTTTCCTCTATCAAATCGAGATAGAGAATAGTTTCTCCCGCGAGAATGTGCTTCTTACATTCTTCTATTTTGGACTTAATTTCCTCCTCTTCCGGGAAAGAATTCTTGTCGCTGCCGTAATATGATTCGGGTAATTCCATAATTTTAAATTAAACTTTAGCGAAAATCTATCGCTAAAAGTTTTGAATGTCAAGTTGAATTTTAACCGAGAATTTTTAACTGGCGAACAAAGAGTTCTTTTTCCAGCGAGATTTTTAGGAGAAGCGTGCCAGGAAAGTAACTATTGGAAGAACCACCTTGCTCCGAGGGAAACGTCCAGCGAAATTTTAGTGGAGGGAAGTAAGACGAAAATAGGAGCCGCTTCCAGAAAGATATCCGCGGGATAGCGCGTGAGAATCCACGTTGTACCGAGAACTCCCCGCACTCCGAGCCCTTTGCTTGTTCCTTCGCCCAGCGAAAGATGACCACCGAATCCGTAATAAGGCACAAACTTTTTCCCTCGGAAATGCAGAGGAGTTAAATGATAAACATAATCCGCGCAAATTGTAATTCCCGAATTTCCCAAAAGCGAATATGCCAGAATGCCGTCCAGAGCGACGTTGGTATCCAGCCAATACTTGGCACTAATTCCTGTAGCTTCTACAAGAGTAATACCAATCCCTGTTCCCTTTTCCTGAGCGACTATATCCGAAAAAGTAAAAATTAGAACTGCCATTACAACAACAATCTTTTTCATGGTAATCTCTTTCCCCAAAGAAACATCCGAAAAAAACACATAATTTACTTAATCAATTAAAATAATTTAATCAGTAATTGTTAAATTTGAAAATAGCTTTTGAAAACAAATTTAGGTGGCAACATGAAAGAGGTTGAAAAAATACTAAAGGAGCTTTCTTCGAAATTCGATTACTCAAAAAAAGAAACCGCTGTTATTTTAGCAGCAGGGCATGGGAAAAGAATCAGGTCTCAAACCTCGAAAATGCTCCACAAAATCTGGGGGGTACCTACAGTTGAACGTGTATTTAAAGCATGTGAGAAAGGACTTGGGGAAGCAAACCTTGTGGTTGTAGTTGGCATTAAAGCGGAAAATGTCGCGCAAGCTATTGGGAAAAGAGATAATGTTGTTTTCGCCTATCAAAAAGAGCAATTAGGAACAGGGCATGCACTAATGCAAGCTCTTGCCAAAATGGGAGATGATTACGACGGTACCGTTTATGTGTTCCCGGGAGATATGGGACTGATTGACGCCGAAACAGTAGCCATGTTCAAACAAAGATTTCATGAAGCATCTGCAGATATGATGGTGCTTACCGGTATTTATGAAGGCGAACCGGAAAAAAACTATTATGGTAGAATATTACGCGTTAAGAAAACCGACGTGGAGGGAAAGGATTCGGGTGAGGATTTCGGAAAGGTTATTGAAATTTTGGAACATAAGGATATTCTTGCTCTGGCAGAAGATGAAAATTATATCACAGAGTTTAACGGAAGAAAATATTCATTTACCAAAAAAGAATTACTGGAAAACCGTGAGTATAATTCCGGCGTTTTTGCTTTTAAGTTTTCTCCTTTAAAAAAGCTGATTACCGAGATAAAAAACGACAATGCACAAAACGAGATTTACATCACTGACCTAATTGCCATCTTTAATCACCACGGCTTGACGGTAGAAGCAACAAGCCCCGAAAAAAGCTACGTAATAATGGGCTTCAATGATAAATCCGTCTTGAAAAAAATGGAAGGCATCGCGAGGAATCTCATATATGAGAAAATAAAAAACATTGTGGAAATTGAAGATCCCGACGACTTTTTCATAGCAGAGGAAGTAGTTGAGCAAATATTGGAAAAAGACAAACTCGGTAAACCACTTGATATTTACATCGGGAAAGGGGTATATGTCGGAACAAACGTAAAAATAAACTACAATTTAAAACTTTATCACCGCGCTCACATTGATGGAAACGTTGTGTTCGGTAAAAATGTTACAATTAGAGACCGTGTTTATATGAACACTTTCGAAAATCAAACTCTGAAAATCGGAAACAATGTGGAAATTTATTGGGACGATATTATAAAAGGCAATCTCGAAATAGGCGATTACACGTTAATTGAATCGGGTGTGAACATCACGGGTAGCGACGAATTCCCGTGCAGAATCGGAAGCAACGTAACAGTAAAAGGAACAAGCTACATATTCGGCTCGATTATAGACGACGACCTTTATATTGAACACAGCGTATTGATTAAAAAGAAAGTTCATAAGATAGTGGGGGCGGATGGACAACCGATGCCCGTAAGATTTTACACTCCTTATCCCGAAGGAGTTGAAGCCGTTGAGATAATTAAGTAACGATTTTTATTCTGGGAAAATTATTGTGCCCGTTCTATGCGCGCGGGGGAACTGACTTTTTAATCCGTCTTTTGTGGCTATCGCTGTTCCCAATATGTAATCCTCGAAAGCCACTATTTTCTGTCCCGTTTCCGGTTTTATACTTTTGATTGTTCCCCCGTCGAGGTAAGTTTTAAGTTCCTCCGCACTCTCGAGATAGATGATGTTTCGCGTGGCTTTCTTGCCCAGGTATTGAGCGGATTGTGTATGAAGATGTGCCGAATTCCTATTGTCAATATTGCCGAATTTTGTCCCGACTCTATTAAACACCCCTAATGACGGGGCTTTCCAGCTTTTGTTTATATAAAAAATATTCTTGCCCTTCAGAATATAATTAAAACGCTCTAACTCTCCGCCTTCGAAACCGAAGTGCTCGTTTATTTCCTCTATATATTTTCGAAACACGGAATCGTTTTTTTTCACAAATTCATTTTTCCCTTTCGGAGGAATTTCTCCGTTTTTGCTTTCCGTCGCTCCAATCTTTCTCAATTTTGCAACGAAGAACCCTTCCGAGTTTATTTCCCACGGAATAATTCTGCGCGCCTTTTCAAGAGAAGGATGGAGAAACTCGTTCCCGTATTTTGTGAATGCGGGATGAGAACTCACCGGCAAGTCAATTTCAACAAGCTCTACGGGATACTTTTTCAAAACGGTTTGTAAAACCAATTCGTTTTCTTCCAGCGTAAGCGTGCATGTGGAGTAAACTATTTCGCCACCGACTTTTGCCGTTTTTATAGCGGAAATCAGAAGTCTCAATTGAGTGTTTGCGATTTTTTCCATCTGTTTTCCGCTCCACCATCGTGAGACTTCTTCCTTTTTTTGGATAATTCCCAACGCGCTACACGGAGCGTCCACAAGAATTTTATCGAAGTAGTGGTCGTAAATTTTCGAAAGCAACTCGCCTTTGAAGTTCAGCACACCTACGTTAACGGCATTAACTTTGTCGAGGTTGTGCACAAGGCTACGCAGTCGGGGAACGCTGATTTCATTGGCATAGAGTGTGCCGTTATTGTTCATGAGCTCCGAAATTTCTGTGGTCTTGGAACCCGGAGCGGCGCACAAGTCGAGCGTTATATCGTTTTCCGAGGGATTCAAAACAAGCGGCGGAATCATGGACGAAAGGCTTTGAATGTAATATTTGCCTAAGGCAAACTCCATCGTTTTGCCTATGTTTTCTTCCCCCTTGACAACGGCGTAAGCGAAAGGGAGCATTGGCACTTGGCGTAGTTCTATTCCGTATTTCGAAAGTCTTTCGATTAACCGCTCTTTATCGATTCCTCTGCTGAAGCGCAAATAATAAACGGGACGGCTCGTTACGTATTCCTCGTAATGCCGTAGAAAATTTTCTCCGAAATGTTCTCGGAGATAAGAGGCGATATTTTCTCCTAAAATACTCAAAATCTTTGCAAATCTAATGAAAGGAAAATCTTGCTTGCAATACGGTTAAAAGACTGCGAATCGGTAAAATGTTTTTGGAAATCCATTGCCATTTCTTTTAAAAGAGAGTCAAGATATTTATCGTATTCCTTAACGCTGCGAACGATTGCCTCGGAAGAAAGCGGAACGGGAAAGTTCTCCGGTTTTCCTCGCGAAGCATAGGAATAATATTTTGCAATCTCGAAATTTTCGACAGTAAGAACACGATTTCCGGAAGTGTCTATCACTTCGTAGTTACCGAAGAATTCCGAACCCGGGGTTAGTTTCCGACTGTTATTATTGAACCAGCGGAGATTTTCCTCGTTCAGAAAATCCTCCGGAAATTTTTTCAGCTCCTCTTGTCGCAGTCTTGCAATCCACCGGGAAACAAATTCTTTCTCTGTCATGCGTCTCAAAATTATTTTTCGTTATCGGTGGGTTTGAATCCCGTTCGCCACAAAAGCCAAATGCCCGCAAGCACAAAGGGGATGCTCAAAATTTGCCCCATGTCCAACGGTAGGGAACGCTCCCAAAGTTCCTGAGGCGCTTTTAAAAATTCCACAAGGAATCTGAATGTAAAGACGAGAACGAGAAAAAGCCCGAAAAGAAAACCGTCGCTCAAATCCGAGCCGTACTTTTTGTAGAGATAAAACAGATAAAAGAAAATTAGTAGATATGCCAACGCCTCGTAAATCTGCGTGGGATGACGAGGAATATCGTCCACTCTGACGAAAACGAAGCTCCAGGGGAGGTGGGTCGGTTTCCCAAAAATTTCGGAGTTGAAAAGATTTCCCATTCTTATAAAGAAACCGGCGAGCGCAACGGTGATTACAATTCTATCCATTACCCATAGGAAAGACTGATCAGGCTTTTTGCGAGAGTATAGCCAAATTGCCGTCAGTATTCCTATTCCTGCTCCGTGGCTTGCAAGTCCGCCTTTCCAAATTTTTAAAATCTCCAGAGGATTTCCCAGATAATATTCCGGGTTATAAAACAAGCAATGTCCCAGCCTTGCTCCTATTACTGTTCCCAATATCATGTACCAGAGCAGATCGTTCAGGTCGTCCTCTTTCTTTCCTTCCGCTTTGTAGATTCGGCGAAATATTTCATAACCTATGATAAACGCCGTTGCAAAGAAAACCCCGTACCACCGTATATGAAAAGGTCCTATGTGAAACAACTCCGGATTTACATTCCACTTTATCATGTTCGCTCGATTTTTCTCCTTTAAAATCAAAAATCAAATTTAAATAATACTGCGGTATTTCGCTAATTATGGTCGGCATGCAAAAAGAGGTGATACTACATGGTTATACTACTCTTTTTTTAGAGTAAAAAGGGTTATTTCCGGTGTGGAGTTATAACGCAGCGGAACGATGGACGTTCCGAAGCCGCGGTTTACATAGACGAGCAAACCTTTTTCCTCGAAAGCTCCGCGAACATGTCTGTCCTCTAACATGGAAAGCGAAAGATTTTTGAAGGGGAAAAGGAAAACCAATTGCCCTCCGTGAGTGTGTCCGCAAAGATAAATGTCATAATTGTTCTCTGCCGCCGCTTCGATTAACTTTTCCCTCGGTTGATGCGTGAGGAAAATTTTGAAGTCGTGAAGCGAACTATCGACAAGGGAAGCAAGCGTGCTTTTCGAAATTCTTTGCACGTAATTATTCGTAGCAAAAGTAATCTCTATTTCCGCCGAGTCGATGGGGAGCAAAATATTTTCGTTGTCAAGTATTTCAATCCCTTTTTCCGCAAAGGCTTTTCTGATTTCACGAACGCTTAAGGAGTAGTTCTTTCCGTAAGCCCAATTTTCATGATCTCCAATACATGAATAAACACCGTATTCGCTTTTTAATCGGGATATTTCTTCCGCCGCAAGTTCAATGTATTTGTTTCCAACCGTAATAAAATCCCCGCCAATCAATATTAAATCGGGCTTTAGCTCATTCACCCGCGAAATCAAATTTTCCATTTTCTTTCGTCCCGTGTAATACCCGGCATGAATATCCGATATAAAGACTATTTTGAATCCGTCGAGAACGGAGGGAAGGGATTTTTTCACGACTTTTATTTTTGTGGTTTGAATGGAATTGGCATCGCGAATTATTCCGAGCGGAACATAGATGAGAAAAATGAAAACGACAGCAAGACGAATTTTGTTGTATAAAAGACTTGTCGCATTCCCGAATTTATTGACAATCTTCAGACAGAGTTTAATGAAAGCTAATAATATCAGTGCTAAATCCGTTTGTACGACGATGATTAAAAATGTCCAAGAAGGATAAACAAAAAGCCAATCCAGGAGAAGGTTTTTCGGGAAGTCAAACGAAACGGATTCTATGAATAAGCGTGATATTACAAAATAAAGCAGAAAAACAGCGGGATAAATGTTGAGGTAAAAAATCAGAAAGCGAAAATATTTTTTCCACCGCTTTGCCAAATAGCGCGAGACGTTAGAATAATAGAAATATTCCGCCAAGCCGTAAAAGATAATAATGGAAAGCGACCCGAAAAGCAAAAGATATTTCATTTCGAATTTTAGAAAGCCACTTCGTTGGAAAGCTCGTTTACGTCGTCGGGCTTAATCGGAAAATGTTCTGCGAGGATATCCCCGATTTTTTGAACGCCCCAAATAATGCCATCGGTGAATTTTCCTTCTCGGAACTTGGATTGGATTTCATCGCGCACGCCGTCCCAAACTTCCTGTCCTACTTTTTTATGTATTCCAGAATCCGCGAGGATATAAAAACTACGAAGCCCAAGCACCAAGAAAATCAATATCCCCGTTTTATCTCTGGTTTTTCCCATACCGAGTTTAACGAATTCTTTTTCCGCCATTTTTCGGATGTCAGCTTTCCCGAAAGGGAAAGTAGGTTTTTCTTTAATGCTTACACGTATTTCTCCCGCCGTATGCTTTTCCGCTTCCTTTATTGCTTTGCTTATCTTTAGAAAATCGTCGTCGTCAAAGTAATGGTATATTATTTTGTTTTTCATTTCCGTACCGTTTTGTTCTCAACAAAAATAGTAAATTCGTTACGAATTTGAAAAGCGATGTAAAAAATATCCACAATTTCGAATTAGAGTATTTTGCTCCAGACCACATAGTATTCTAAAATTTTTTTTATTTTAGTTTGCAAAATAACCAGGTTTAACTTTTGGAGAGAGACAAATGAAAAAATTTCTATTGATTATGGGACTTTTATGCGTTACGTTAAACGCGCAAACTTACAAGAAAATCAAAGTTTATTTTGATAACCCGAAAGAAATTTCTTCGCTTTATAAAGCGGTTAGGGATTTGGACAGAGGGTATTTGGATAAAAAGGATAAATCTCTAACTCTTTTCGTAAACGAGAAACAATTTTCGAAAATCAAAAGAGGAAACTTTCGTTACAAGGTTTTAATTGAAGACTGGCAGAAGTATTTCGAAAGTCGTCCCGCGCCCAAGGAGGGAATTATCAAAGAACAGATGCGGAAAAGCAAAGAGAAATTTGGAGTAAAAGGCTTCAGTTACGGCTCAATGGCGGGATTCTTAACGTTAGACGAAGTGGTGGGAAAGCTCGATACTATGTACATGAATTATCCCAATATAATCACGCAAAAGGTTTCTTTGGGTAAGTCGATTGAAGGGCGTGATATTTGGATGGTAAAGATTTCGGACAACCCGAATATTGACGAGGACGAACCCGAAGTTTTCTACAACGCCTTGATTCATGCTCGTGAGCCGCAGGCTATGATGACGCTCCTTTATTATATGTATTACCTTTTGGAAAATTACGGCAAGGACCCGCAGGTAACATACCTGGTAAACAACAGAGAGCTTTATTTCGTACCTGTCTTCAATCCCGACGGTTACGAATACAACCACACTATAGCTCCCAATGGCGGAGGAATGTGGAGAAAGAACCGTAGGGACAACGGCAACGGTATTTACGGCGTGGATTTGAACAGGAATTACGGTTACAAATGGGGCTACGACGATATCGGTTCGAGCAACGATCCCTCCGACCAGACCTATCGGGGTACAGCTCCTTTTTCCGAGCCCGAGACCGAAGCCATTCGCCAATTCTGTATTTCTCACCATTTCATGACAGCGATAAATTTCCACACCTATAGCGACCTCGTGATTTTTCCGTGGGGATATATACCCAAGGAAACTCCGGATTCGTTGATTTACCGTGACTTCGGAGCGGATATGACTCGTTACAATCATTACGTATATGGAATTTCCGAAGATATAATTTACGGAGTAAACGGCGATGCGGATGACTACATGTATGGCGAACAGATGGAGAAGAACAAGATAATTTCCATGACAATAGAAGTCGGTAATGGTTCGGACGGATTCTGGCCTCCGAAAGAAAGGATATATCCCCTTGCCCAGGAAAACCTTTATCCGAATCTCTACGTCGCATGGGTTGCGGGTGGTTACGTTTCCTTGAAAAACTACTTTATTTCCCAGAACCATTTCCTCCCCGCCGATACCGTTCTTTTTACACCGGTTGTGATGAACAAGGGACTGGGAGTGGCTAAGAATCTTAAATTTAGCGTGGCTCCCGTAAGCGGAGGAATTTCCACGTCCGGAGAGGAAATCTTCTTGGATTCCCTTTCCTCCCGAACGAAGGACACTCTTTCGCAAGGCTTCGTCGTTACCATCGGTCGCAACGTCCAAGCGGGTAACGAGCAAAAATTCGAATTCGTTACTACAATGGACAATGTTATAATTTCCAGAGATACAATTTCGGTTACCGTTGGATTGCCTGTTTTTACTTTTACGGATTCATGTAATTCCCTCAGTGGAACGTGGATTTCACAAAGCAACAAGGCGAAAAAATGGGAAGTTACAACCTCGGATTATCATAGTCCCCCGTCATGTTTTACCGATAGTAAAAACGGAGACTATCTTTCGGATTCGAAAGTTTTGTTGACCTCCAACGATTGGTACGACTTGACAAACATTGCTCAACCGCGACTCGAATTCTGGACAAAATTCAGCTTGGAGGCGGGCTGGGATTTCGGACAAGTGCTTGTTACTACAGATGGGAGCAATTGGATACCGTTAGGAGGGAAACTCTCCACGACGGGCTCGGGACAATTTCAACCCAACGGCGAGCCCGTTTACAACGGTTCCGTTAAAAACTGGAGTCGCGAGGAAATAAATTTGTTGCCTTTCGCAGGGAAGAAAATCAAACTTCGCTTTGCTCTTTATTCGGACGAGTATGTAGAGGAAGACGGTTGGTATTTGGACGATATTTCTATTTTCTATTACTCCCTTTCGGGCGTAAAAAAAGAGATATCACCGGCTCCTTCCTTCCGACTCTCCCAAAACTATCCGAACCCGTTTAATCCCACGACAACGATTTCATACTCGATTCCCGCGCCATCCGCCATGGCGGGAAAGCAATCTGCCGTTAATGTTACGCTGACCGTGTACAACGCACTCGGGCAAAAAGTTGCAACACTTGTAAAGAAAGCGCAAGCGCCCGGGAATTACACAGTGCAGTTCGATGCAAGCGGCTTGCCCAGCGGGATTTATTTTTACACGTTACACGCAGGCAATTCCATTGCAACAAAGAAGATGATTTTGATGAAATAAAAAAGAGGATGCGGGTTAGCCAATTATTGGCTAACCCCGTATCCCCATCCTTTGCAGTACAGGGAGAAATGAGGAGATAAGGGGATATGGTAATTGAAACCCCTAATTCTTATCTTAATTCGACATAAAAAAATTTTTTTAGCAATGCTCAAATCACTTAAAATAAAGAATTACGCCCTGATAGAAAACATTGAAGTTTCCTTCGGAAAGGGATTAAACATAATCACGGGAGAAACCGGTGCGGGAAAATCCATTTTGATAGGCGCGCTGGGAATGATTCTCGGCGAAAGAGCTACGACGGAAACAATCAGAAAAGGGACAAAGAAAACCATCGTGGAAGCCGTCTTTGACGTTTCGAACAACTCCACCATGAAAAAACTCCTCGAACAAAATAATTTCGACTGGGACGACGAACTAATAATTCGCAGAGAGGTATCTGTAAAAGGGAACAACCGAAATTTCGTAAACGATACTCCCGCCACTCTTGGGTTCATTAAAGAAATCGGTAATTTGCTTGTGGATATTCACGGACAGCATGAACATCAATCCCTCCTGCGCCCCGGCACGCATATAAAAATGCTCGACGAATATGGAAATTACGGCGAATTGCTAAACGAATACAAAGAACAATACCAGAGTTTTGAGACTTTTTTAAGGGAACTCAAAGAATTAAAAGAAAAGGAAGACTTTCTTAAAGAGAAACGCGAGCTTTACGAATTTCAATTAAAAGAGATAGACGAAATCTCACCCGAGGAAAAGGAAGACGAAAAAATAGAAGGCGAATTAAAAATACTCGAGAATGCGGAAAGAATACTTGAGCTAACGGAATCCGCTTACTCCGAGCTTTACGAAAACGAAGGAGCCATAACGGACAGACTCGGTTTCATATTAAATGCTCTCAACGAGTTGGCTCGTTACGATGAATCGCTACAAGAAAAATATGCCGAAACCGAAAGTGCGTTCGCCATTCTGGACGAAGTGGCACGCTTCCTTGCCTCTTACAAAAGCAAAATAGAGCTGGACCCCGAAAGATTGGAAGAGTTGCGCGAACGCTTCGCCGCCATTAACCGACTCAAAAAGAAATACGGCGGTAGCCTGGAAGCCGTTTTGAGTTATAGAGAAAAAATAAACAGCGAAAAAAACATTGCGGATAATTTCGAAGAAGAAATAGAAAAATTGCAAGAGGAAATTGAACGAAAAAGAAACCAGCTTTTGAATATAGGAAAAAGGCTCTCCGAAGCTCGGCAAGCGGCGGCGAAAAATCTGAAAGCGGAAATCCAAAACTCCTTGAAATACTTGGGAATCGAAAGCGCCATTTTCGAAACAAATATCGAAAGAGAAAACGCGCCGGAAGCCGACCCCGCATTCGCCGATGAGAACGGAAAAAGAATAAAACTGTTTGCAAACGGTATCGACAAAGTGGAGTTTTTGATTTCCACCAATCTGGGCGAATCCCCCATGCCTCTTTCCAAGGTTGCCTCGGGAGGCGAAATTTCCCGTATAATGCTCGCAATAAAATCAAGCCTCGCAAAAAACGAAAAACTCCCCCTGCTCATTTTCGATGAAATAGACGCTGGCGTAAGCGGAAGAATTGCCGGGAAAGTGGGGAAAGCGCTCAAAGAACTTTCACGCTTTCACCAAATAATCGCAATTACACACTTGCCGCAAATCGCCGCCATGTCCGACAATCATTATCGGGTAAGCAAAACATCCCTTGACGGAAGGACCGTCAGTACTATTGAAAAGGTCGATGCGGAAGAAAAATTGAAAGAAGTCGCAAAGCTCCTCAGCGGGGAAACCGTTACTGAAAGCGCTCTTGCTTCCGCACGGGAATTAATCGATTACGCCGAGAAGGAAATTAAAATTTAATTCCGTACCAAATGGTTGTCGGGTAAATTTTTACGGCGGGTGCCGGAAGGCGATAAAAATTCAAGTCTTTTTTTACCACTTTCAACAACCAACAATCACCGGGAAGCTCTTCAAGATTCCAATCCAAGCCTATATAAAATTCGTGATGCCTTGCATTCGGCAAATCTAATTTTTTGACACTGTGTCCTATGGCTATATTGATAAATCGCGGAATAAAACGGGAAAAATTCGCGGGCAGAATTTTATAAAGCGGATAAGAAATCCAATCGTAAATACTTTCGTAATCATCGATTATATGTCTGTTCGAACCATGCCGAAAGCGTTCCGAGGGATACAGCGAGATTTTAAACTTTAAATCTCTCAAAAAAGGATATTTGTTTTTCCAATAAGGAAGGGATTCTCCCAGCACATTCGCGAGAAAATCTCCCCAACTAAATCCGTATTCGGAAGAAAATCCGTCCCGCACCTCGAGGAACGTCTGGTATCCGAAAGCAAACAAAGCTCCGTAAAGAACGCTTTTGTCTCTTTCAAAACCGCACCACTCGAACACTTGCGAATACACGGTTGAAATCACACTACCGAAAAAGAAATGCCCGAATTTATCCGAACCCATGGCGTAAGTCCAATCCTGCTGCCAATTGAAATGAAAAGGGCTCTTTCTACCTTTCCACCACATTGTGTTTTCTATTCCGTACGCATAAACGAAAGCAACGGAAGTAACACCCGCACTAACGGCTAAGCGCGTGTAATTCACCCCTTTTGTCAAAGTATCTCCCCGCTGCGGAAAGATTCGCTCCGTAAAAAACAGAAATAAAAAAAAGAAAATTGTAAAATGAAAAAGCTTTCTCATCGCGATGAAAATTTAAAATAGATTCTTTCGGAAAGTAAACAAAAGAAATGAAATTAAAAAGAGGGCGGGCTGCCATGGTAGAGGGCGGACCATGACAGCCAGGATAGTTTGTTAATGGAGGGTTGCAAACTTAAAATTCTCTAAAAGAACTATTCAAAAATCGCAAATAAAAATTTTTTTGTCAAGAAAAAAAATAAAAAATTATTTCAGCTTTATATAATAATACTTCTTTGTCCTAACCCTCTCACTGGTTTGCCTTGTAAACCCCCTTTAATTTTAATAATTTTCCGAATTGTTTTAACAAAAAAAAGTCAAGTGGAAAAATGAAATATCCGTTCAAAGAAATCGAGAAGAAGTGGCAAAATTATTGGGAAGAAAAAGAAATTTACAAAACCGATCTTTCGGACATCGAAAAGAAGCTTTATACCCTTGTAATGTTTATTTATCCTTCCGGGGCAAAGCTACATATAGGACATTGGTACAATTACGGACCCACGGATTCGTGGGCACGTTTTAAAAAACTACAAGGCTACAACGTTTTCGAACCTATGGGCTATGACGCTTTCGGCTTGCCCGCCGAGAATTACGCCATCAAAACCGGCATTCACCCCTACGATAGCACAATGCAAAATATCAAGGATATTCGTCGCCAATTGAAAAATATGGGGTGTATGTACGATTGGAATGCCGAATTGATGACCTGCGTTCCGGAGTATTACAAGTGGAATCAATGGCTCTTTTTACAAATGTACAAAAAGGGTCTGGCATACAGAAAAAACGCTCCCGTTAATTGGTGCCCCTCTTGTAAAACCGTGCTTGCCAACGAACAGGTACAAAGCGACGGCACTTGCGAACGATGCGGGACACCGGTGGTCAAAAAAGATTTAACCCAATGGTTCTTGAAAATAACCGATTACGCCGAGGAATTACTGGCGGATTTGGACAAAATCGATTGGCCCGAAAAAACAAAATTGATGCAAAGAAATTGGATCGGCAAAAGTACGGGAGCGGAAATAGAGTTCAAAATTGACGGCAGCGAGGAGAAGTTTACCGTCTTTACCACTCGTCCCGATACACTTTTCGGGGTTACTTATGTTGTGCTTGCACCGGAGCACGAGTTGGTCGAAAGAATCACTACCGACGAACATAAAGGTGAAGTGAAAAAATACGTCGAGTCCGTTCGAAACCTTTCCGAGATAGAAAGAACCTCCGCGGCAAAGGAAAAAACGGGCGTCTTCACAGGCGCTTACGCCATTAATCCTGTCAATGGCGAAAAAGTACCGGTTTGGATTGCCGATTATGTGCTCTCCAGCTATGGAACCGGTGCCGTGATGGCCGTCCCGGCGCATGACGAAAGGGATTTCGAATTTGCCAAGAAATTCAATTTACCCATAAGGAAAGTGATTCTTGAAGACGGGACTTCCGAGGAAGAAGAGCTGAAAGAAGCATTTACCGGCGTGGGGACAATGATTAACTCCGCCCAATTCAACGGCGTCCGCTCGGACGAGGGTATCGCCAAAGTTATCGATTACCTGGAAGAAAAGGGATTGGGCGCGAGAAAAGTTAATTATAAATTGCGCGACTGGTTAATTTCTCGCCAACGCTATTGGGGAACGCCTATACCGATTGTTTATTGTGAAAAATGTGGCGAGGTGCCCGTGCCAGAAGACCAATTGCCGATTGAACTCCCTTACGACGTTGATTTCAAACCAGGTGGAGAATCGCCTTTGGCTCGCCACGAAAAATTTATCAACACCACTTGCCCCATCTGTGGCGGTCCCGCAAAAAGAGATGCGGATACAATGGATACTTTCGTGGATTCCTCTTGGTATTATCTGCGTTACGTGAATCCGCATTACGAAGCTGGCATGTTCGACAAAGACTTGGCAAATAAATGGACACCGGTCGATATGTACGTGGGCGGTGCCGAGCATGCTACCATGCATTTGCTCTACGCCCGTTTCGTCCATAAGTTCTTGAGAGATATCGGATTGGTAAATAGCGACGAACCTTTCTCCAAATTGGTTCACCAGGGAACCATTACAAACGAAGGAGCTAAAATGTCGAAATCCCGCGGAAATGTGGTGAACCCGGATGACTTCACGGAAAAATACGGCTCCGATGTATTCAGAATGTATCTTATGTTCATGGGTCCCTATGAACTTGGCGGAGATTGGAGCGACAAGGGAATTGTCGGCGTGGACAGATTCGTTCAGAGAGTTTACACCCTCTTCAAGGAAAATGAAAATATACTTCAAAAAGCGACGCCTAAGGATTCTTATTCATTTGACGAATTGAACGAAAACGAAAAGACGATTTACAGAAAAACACATGAAACTCTGGAAAAGGTCGGGCGTGAAATTGAAAACTTCGGTTTTAATACGGCAGTGGCGGCTTTGATGGAACTGCTCAACGAACTCACGAAAAACTTTCCCTCCGCAAAAGAAGAAATAAAAGCTTACGCATTACAAAGATTTGCGGTTATGATCGCTCCGCTCGCTCCCCACTTGGGCGAGGAGATTTGGAGTTTATTGGGAAATCAAAAATCGATTTTCGAAAAACCCGTCTGGTACGAATACGATAAAAAGGCTTTGGTCAAGGAAGAAATCACCCTTGCCGTACAGGTAAACGGGAAAGTTCGTGCTAAAATAAATGTTCCGGCGGATGCTGAACAGGAAACCGTAAAAACAATAGCTATGCAGGCGCCCAATGTAAAACGTCACCTGGAAGGAAAGAATATCGTGAAGGAAATTTACGTGAAAAACAAAATTTACAATATTGTGGTTAAATAATTTAAGGAAAGAAAATGCTTGACCTGAAGTTTATTAGAGAAAATCCCGATAAAGTAAAAGAAGCGGTAAAGAACAAGAACGAAAAAGCGGATATAGACGAGATACTCCGACTTGACAAGGAAAGGCGAAAACTCCTTCAGCAAGCCGAAGAACTTAAAGCTCGCAGAAATAAGGTGTCGCAGGAAATAGGACGCCTGAAAAAGGCAGGCGAGAGTGCCGACGAAATCATAGCGGAAATGAAAACCGTTTCGGACAGAATTAAGGAATTGGACGAGGAAATTCGAAAAGTCTCCTCCGATTTAAACGAGCTGTTGGCATGGGTTCCAAATATTCCTCACGAAAGCGTGCCTGTGGGAAAAAGCGAGGCGGATAATGTGGAAATACGACGCTGGATTCCTGAAGGTTATGACTTCGCCAAAAAGCCCTACACAAAAGACCATCTCGAAATCGGAAAACGCTTGGGAATATTGGACTTCGAAAGAGGCGCCAAAATAAGCGGCTCCGGCTTTCCCGTCTATGTCGGCAAAGGCGCTACGCTGGAAAGAGCTTTGATAAATTTCATGCTGAACTATCACATCGAGAAACACGGCTACACGGAAGTATTTCCGCCTTTCTTGGTTAACAGGGAATCGATGATTGGCACCGGACAAATTCCGAAACTCGAAGAGGATATGTACTTTGCTGAAAAGGATGGACTGTTTCCCATTCCCACAGCGGAGGTTCCCGTAACAAATTTGCACAGAGATGAAATATTGAACGAAGAAGAAATACCGAAAAACTACGTGGCTTATTCCGCATGCTTCCGTCGCGAAGCGGGTTCTTACGGAAAGGAATCGAAGGGGTTCTTGCGCGTACATCAATTTAATAAAGTGGAAATGGTTAAAATCGTAAAACCGGAAAACTCATACGACGAACTGGAGAAAATCGTCTCCGATGCCGAGGATATTCTAAAAGCTCTTAAAATTCCGTATCGCGTTATTCTCCTTTGCACAGGGGATTTAAGCTTTTCCGCAGCGAAATGTTACGACATAGAAACGTGGTCACCGGCGGAACAAAAATGGTTGGAAGCTTCATCGTGTAGTAATTTCGAGGACTTCCAAGCACGGCGCGCTAATATTAAGTACCGCGACAAGGAAACCAAAAAGGTTAACTTCGTTCATACACTTAACGGCTCGGGGCTGGCTACGAGTCGGCTGATGGTTTCCCTTTTGGAAAATTATTTCACGGAAGACGGAAAGGTAATTGTTCCGGAGCCTCTGCGGAAATACACGAATTTCGATGTGATCGAATGATGCCTTTTCGCGGGATACTTCCGATAATTTTTTGTTTACTTTGAAAAATACGGGGACGCTAAAAAGCGTCCTTTTTTATTTTGTGAGTTCCGTTATCAGAAAAGCGTTTCGAAATTCTTATTTTTAAATGTTGTAACCGATACATTATGGAGCAAAAAATGAGAAGGTTTTTAATATTAGTCCTTTCGCTTGTCATTACAACCCTTTCCAAGCCATGTACCACCGCCGTTATCTCGGGCAAATTTACCAAAGACGGCAGACCGCTCCTGTTCAAACACAGAGATACCCATTTTTTCCAGAACAAAATACGCTTTTTCGACGACGGCAAATACGATTATCTTGGCTTGATTAATTCCGAAGATGCGGCGGGAAAAGAAGTTTGGACGGGCCTTAATTCGGAAGGTTTCGCCATAATGAATTCCGCATCTTACAATTTGAAATCCCTCACCGATACAACCAGAGTACAGGACAAAGAGGGAGAAATAATGAAGCTCGCTCTGATGAATTGCGCTACGGTGGACGATTTCGAGGAATTGTTGCGAGATCTACCCAAACCCTTGGGCGTGGAGGCGAACTTCGGTGTTATAGACGCTTACGGAGGAGCGGCGTATTTCGAGGTAAATAATTTTTCGATAAATAAAATAGACGTAAACGATTCGACAATTGCCCCGTTCGGATATGTGATTCGTACGAACTTCTCTTTTACAGGCAGAAAGGACGAGGGGAAGGGCTACATTCGTTATCTGACCGCGGAGGAGTTGTTAGACAAGGCTTCGGAAACCAACGACCTCGATTTTAAATTTCTTTTGCAAGATGTAAGCCGTTCCCTCAAGCATTCATTGTTAAATGTCGATTTGTCCCTAAACCCGCCCTCGGAGAAAGAGAATAAATTCGTCGTGCTCGAAGATTTTATACCTCGCTACAGCTCGGTTTCCACTGTTGTCGTGCAAGGAGTTCGGCATGGTGAATCCCCCGCTCTTTCTACGATGTGGACAATACTCGGTTTTCAGCTTACCTCCGTTGCCGTGCCTCTTTGGGTTAATACAAAAGAAACATTGCCCCGCTTGTTGACCGCCGCCGATTCTTCGAACGCTCCCTTGTGCGAAATGGCTTTGAAGCTTAAAGCGAAATGCTTCCCCATTTCAAGAGGCTCGGGTAAAAAATACATGTTGCTTTCGAAAGTGGTGAACAAAGAACAAACCGGATTTTTACAACTGTTGCGCACCGTGGAAAACAAAATAATAACGAACGGCATATCGCTCTTGGAAAAATGGAGAAAGAAAAACGCCTTTTCGGTAAAAGAGGCGGTTGAATTTTATAAATTTGTCGATTCGTATGTTTCCACAAAATATGAAAAACTGTTCGGATTAAAAGCATTTCCGCAATGAGAAGTCTGAAAGCGCTCAATAAATATTTTCTGAAATACCGAGCTAAAATTTTCGCGGGGTTCGCGGGAATAGTCTTGGGCGCACTGCTACAGGTCTTTATTCCCTTGCAGATAAGAGCGGGCATAAACGACATTGTTGCGAAAAAAGATTTTTCCACGATTACGACCTATGCCTTGTACATCGTGGGCGCTGCGGTGCTTTCCTTTGCTTTGCGTTTCTTCGTTCGCTCCACGATTGCCGTAATGTCCCGCGAGGTGGAGTTCGATTTGCGTCAGGATTTTTGGTCCCATGTGCAAAAACTGCCCCTTTCTTTTTTTAAACGGCGAGCAGTCGGAGATTTGATTGCCCACGCCACGAACGATATCTCCGCCGTGCGAATGTACGCAGGTCCCGGCTTGATTTTTTCTATGGACACATTGACGCGCTTTATAATAATTTTCAGCGTAATGTTTGCAATTTCCACACCCCTCGCTTTTTATACCATTCTTCCTCTGCCATTTATTTCCCTCTTTGTTTATCTTCTTAGCAAGGTTGTGCATAAGCGCTTCGCAAAAATCCAGGAGAAATTTTCCGAATTAACCGCCAAAGCTCAAGAGACATTTGCGGGAATACGCGTGGTAAAATCGTACGTACGGGAAAACGGTTTCGCCGAGGAATTCGAAGAACTCGCAGATGAATACCTGAACAAAAATATGTCCAAAGTGCGAGTGCAAGCATGGTTTATGCCCGTACTTTTTTTCGTCTCGGGAATCTCCATGATAATAGTGATTTGGGTCGGCGGCGCTATGGTTATAAATAAGGAATTGACATTGGGCGATATTTCCGCATTCCTTGTCTATTTGGGAATGCTTATTTGGCCTCTTATTGCCTTCGGATGGGTGCTCAACATTGTACAGCAAGCGGCGGCAAGTATGAAAAGATTAAAAAAAATCATGGACGAAACGCCCGAGGAAATTTTCCCGGAAGCCGACTCGGAGACACCGTTTGAAATAAAAGGAGAAATTGTATTCGAAAACGTGGGCTTCGAATATGAAAACGGAAACGGGAAGGTTTTGGAAAATCTTAATTTTAAAATCGCTGCGGGGAGTAAAGTCGCTTTTGTCGGTAAAGTGGGCTGTGGGAAAACCACTATCGCGAATTTGATACCGCGATTCTTCGATGTTACGGAGGGAAGAATTTTAGTGGACGGGAAAGATATTCGAGACATCCCGCTTTCGACTTTGCGGAGTGCAATAGGCTTTGCGGTGCAAGAAGCGTTTCTTTTTTCAGATACTATTAAAAACAACATTCTGTACGGTTTAGAAAACGGGAACGACGACATATTAAAAAAGATTGTATCGGCAGCGGAGTTGAGTCGGGACGAAAAGGATTTTCCCCATGGCTATGATTCCTTTGTAGGGGAAAAAGGTCTTACCCTTTCCGGCGGACAAAAGCAAAGAGTATCCCTAGCCCGTGCCTTGGCTATAAATCCCAAAATCCTAATTCTTGACGATGCCCTCTCGGCCGTGGACTCCGACACCGAAAATGCTATCCTGAAAAATCTGGATAATTTAACGAGAAATATGACAGTGATTATAATTGCCCATAGAATCTCCACCGTGCAGCGCGCGGACAAAATCTACGTTCTGGAAAAGGGCAAAATAGTGGAAGAAGGGACGCACGAGGAATTGTTGAGAAAGAAAGGTATTTACGAGCGACTTTATTTAATGCAAGCGCTGGAAAAGGAATTGGAGAAGGAAGCATGATTAATCACGCCTACGACGATATTGTGGGTAAAGCATATGATGCCACTTTAATGAAGCGCCTTTTGAAATGGGTGGCACCTTATAAAAAACTCGTCGTCTTGGGCGTTTTCCTGAACCTTCTCGTAGCCGGTTTGGGACCGCTCCGTCCGTATCTCACAAAGGTTGCAATTGATAAGTATATTTCCGTAGGAGATTACAACGGACTCTTGTTGATAGGGATTATTCTTCTTGCTTCACTTTTGCTCCAATCCACGGCTCAGTACATCCTTGCTTATTATACCCAATTGATGGGACAAAGGATTATTCGGGACATGCGCGTGGGACTCTTCAAGCGCGTTTTGAAAATGTCTCTTAAATTTTTCGACCATACACCGGTGGGGAGATTGGTAACTCGCGTGACCAACGACGTGGAGGCTTTAAACGATCTCTTTGCCTCGGGAATCGTAATGATTTTCAGCGATATTTTTATCCTGCTGTGGATTTTGGGATTTATGTTTTTTATCTCATGGCGATTAGCCTTGGTAACACTTTCCGTAGTTCCTCTTTTGTTCTACTCCACTTTTCTTTTCAGGCGAAAAGTCAGAAAAGCCTATCGAGATATACGGCTTCATTTGGCAAGATTAAACAGCTACATGCAAGAAAGGATTTCGGGAATTCACCTCGTGAAAATTTTTGTGAAGGAGAAAAAGGAATTTGAAAAATTTACGGAGATAAATAACGAATATAAAAAAGCAAATATCCGCTCCGTCTATTATTATGCTCTCTTCTTCCCTGTCGTGGAAATGATTGGCTCCTTTGCCGCTGCGTTAGTCCTATGGTATGGCGGCGGACAAACCTTACAAGGAACCGTTACGATAGGCGCTCTCTTTGCATTCATGCAATACACGGAAATGTTTTTCCGCCCTATCAGAGATTTATCAGAAAAATACAATATCCTCCAAACTGCAATGGCTTCCTCGGAAAGAATATTTAAAATGTTCGATACGCCTGTGGACGACGAGGACGGAAAAGAGAGATTGAAACCGAAGGAAATAAAGGGGCTTATCGAATTCAAAAACGTTTGGTTTGCCTACGAGGAGGGAAATTATGTTTTGCGGAATGTTTCTTTTAAAATTCTTCCTGGCCAAAGAGTTGCAATTGTGGGCGCAACCGGTGCGGGCAAAACAAGTATAATAAATATCCTAACGGGTTTTTACACAGTGCAAAAAGGAGCTGTTTTGATAGACGGAGTAAACATAAATAATTATGACAAAAAAGAATTGAGAAAGTTGATTTCCGTGGTGCCTCAGGACACCGTTCTCTTTTCGGGAAGTATTAAATACAACATAACCCTCGGAGCGAAGGAAATCACCGAAGAAGAAATAAAAAAAGCGGCTAAAATAGCGGGAGCCGATATTTTCATCGAGAATCTTAAGTATGGCTATGAACATTTGCTCGGAGAAGGCGGGGGCGAATTAAGTACGGGAGAAAAACAACTCCTTTCTTTCGCCAGAGCTTTGGCTTTTAATCCACGAATTCTTATTTTAGACGAGGCGACTTCAAACATTGATACCGAAACGGAAAAATTAATTCAAGAGGCAACGGAGAGAATTTTGAAGGAAAGAACTTCCGTTATAATCGCACATCGCTTGTCCACAATCCGACACTCGGACGTAATTTTCGTAATGCACAAAGGGGAATTGCGTGAAGTCGGCACCCACGAAGAACTATTACACAAGAAAGGCATTTACTATAAGCTTTACCGCGCACAGTATTATAAAGGTGAAAATTAGAACGTAGGAGGAACTATGGCACGTAGTTTTATGACGCTTCAGCGTCACATCATCGAGGAAGAAAGAAAGTACCCCGAGGCTACCGGTGAGCTTTCGTCCCTACTTTGGGATTTATCGCTTGCAACAAAGGTAATTTCCTTGGAGGTTAACAAAGCCGGGTTGGTGGATATACTCGGCTTCACGGGCGACGAAAATGTCCACGGCGAAAAGGTAAAAAAATTAGACATCTTTGCAAACGAAATGATGATTAAAGCAATGGATCACGGCGGGCATCTTTGCGTTATGGCTTCCGAAGAGGAAGAGGGCTTGATTCACATCCCTAAAAATAAAAGAATCGGGAAATATGTTCTTCTTTTCGACCCGCTGGACGGTTCTTCGAACATCGATGCAAATGTGAGTATAGGAACCATATTCTCTATTTATCGACGGATTTCCCCGCACGGCACACCGGGTACCATGGATGATTGTCTGCAACAAGGCTATAAGCAGGTCGCCGCAGGTTATGCTATTTATGGCTCAAGTACAATGCTTGTCTATACCGCCGGAAACGGTGTGCACGGCTTTACACTCGACCCCGCTTTCGGGGAGTACTTGCTTTCCCACCCGAACATTAAGATTCCCAAGAAAGGAAAGATTTATAGTATTAACGAAGGGAATTATAAATATTGGCACCCCGGGCTAAAGCAGTATATAAAATTTCTCCAAAAAGATGACGACCCCAACGAAAAGCCTTATTCAGCGAGATATATCGGTTCTATGGTTGCCGATATTCATAGAAACCTGCTCTACGGAGGCATTTTTATTTATCCTGCGGACAAACGCAATCCTAACGGAAAACTCAGACTGATGTACGAATGCAATCCGATGGCGTTCATCGTTGAACAGGCTGGAGGCAGAGCTACGGACGGCAAACAAAGAATCTTGGAAAAGCAACCGACAAGCATACACGAGAGAACCCCCATTTATATCGGCAGCGAAGAGGACGTTCTGACCGTGGAAAAATTCTTAAGGGAATCGGCAGAATAAACGCTTCGCTTAGCCTTTGAATTTAGGGCTTTGCTCTTAACACAAGAGCAAAGCCCTTTGTTTTAAGGGGAAAATTAGTTCTCTTTTGATTTGATTATTACTTTATTTAATCATTAACTTTAAAACTTTCATTGTGAACAATTACAAAAAACGGTTCGGATATGAGAAACATCCTGCTTTGGATTACGGCTTTTATTCTTACAATCCTTTTTGCTTATTACCAACGGGTTACGGGACCAACCTACCCCAAAAACATTGATGTTGTAAAAAACAAAACAAAGATAACCGGGCGTCTGATTCGCAGCGGATATTCCGACAAAGACCAGGAAATTTCGATTAAAATAAACCCGCCGAATGTAAATGCTTTCCTTTGTTATAAACGGTTCAAGACGCACGACAGATTTACACGAATTCCCATGCAGAGCGAAGGAGATAAATTTTCCGCTTTTTTACCCAAACAACCGCCCGCGGGAAAACTCGAATACTATATAGAAATAGTTTCCGATTCCTCAAGAATCATCGCTCCAGAAGAACACGTGGTTATTAGATTTAAAGGACGCATACCATTGTGGATTTTAATCTTGCATGTCATTGCCATGTTTGCCGCTTTGCTCCTTTCAATTCGAACGGGATTGGAATATTTCGCCGAGAAACCGAAAGTGTTGCCTCTTTTGAAGTGGACACTTTCAATATTGGCTGTGGGCGGACTCATACTCGGACCCGTCGTCCAGTATTATGCTTTCGGCGCTTTCTGGACAGGCTTTCCGTTCGGGCACGATTTGACGGATAACAAGACGGTCATTGCACTACTGGGCTGGCTGTGGGCATATTATAAAATTAAAAAAGGTGCTTCCCAACGGAAGTGGGCTTTAATCGGCTCGCTGATTTTAATAGCGGTTTATCTGATACCGCATAGCGTTTTGGGAAGCGAATTGAAATATAAAGATACCGACAGCACAAAAACGGCTGTTCATAAGGTAATTGAGAATAAAAAATAAGGTGTTGAAATGAAATTTAAAATGATTGTTTCTTTTTTGCTCTTCGCTTTTCTTAGCCTTGCGGCGCAGGAGCTTACTCAAACGTTCCTTTCTCTTAAAAATACGGGCGTCGAGGAATTCAGAAAAGCATATCCGAAATACGACGGACGTGGCACTATCGTTATCGTGTTGGATACCGGTGTGGATATGGGCGTCCCCGGTTTACAGAAAACCACCACGGGCGAAGTGAAAGTCATTGATGTTCAGGACTTTACAGGCGAAGGCGATATTAAACTTTATGAGGCGGATACCGACGAGGAAGATGATACCCTTTATTTCGTTAACGAGGATATGAATTATAAAGTTAAAGGCGCCGGTAAAATGCCTCTCAAACCGATTGATGATAATTATTTAATCGGTAGAGTAACAGAAAAACTTTGGCAAAATTCAAGCGCAGGGACAACGGACGTAAACGGTAACGGAACGACGGACGATGTTTTTTATGTCGTGGTTTATAAATCTCGAATTGACAGTTCCGATTGCTGGGTGGCGTTTTTCGATACGGATGCCGACGGAGATCTTTCCGACGAAAAACCTTTGCGGGACTACAAAATAAACTACGACACTTTTCAGATTCCGAATGAAAACGGCCTGCCCAATTTTACCTTTGCCGTTAACATTTTTCCTAAGGAAAAGCGTTTGTCCCTCTTCTTCGACGACGGCGCACACGGGACACATTGCGCCGGAATTGCAGCGGGAAACAAAATAGGCGGCAACGATTTTTATGGCGTCGCTCCCGGCGCTAAGGTTATTGCTTTGAAGTTGGGAAACAATAATTTTTCCGGAGGAGCCACCGTTACGGAAAGCATGAAAAAGGCTTATCTCTATGCCGATAAGGTTTCTCGGGAAAGAGAGGAACCTTGTATAATAAATATGAGCTTCGGGATAGGTTCGGAAATAGAGGGAAGAGCGGAAATGGAGGAGTTTTTGGAAAACTTGGTAAAGGATAATCCTTATCTTTACATTTCCACCTCCAATGGAAATGAAGGACCCGGAATTTCCACCACGGGGCTACCGGCTGCCACGGACGCCATTCTTTCCTCGGGCGCAGTGCTGGCACAGGAAGTGGGACGAGACCTATACGGAGCCGCTCTGGACAGAGATATTATCTTGCATTTCTCCTCGCGAGGCGGAGAAGTGGTAAAACCCGATGTGGTTTCTCCCGGGGCATGCGTTTCTACGGTGCCCAATTGGACAAACGCCGATAGATTTTGGGGAACAAGTATGGCTTCCCCTTATTCGGCGGGAGTTATGTCGCTTTTGCTTAGCGCTTTTAAAGCCGAATTTCCGAATGTTAAAATACCTTCCAGATTGCTTTATAAGGCTCTCCGTAAAAGCGCCACATGGCAAAAAGATTATACCCACCTTGACCAAGGTGGCGGCTTGATTAATGTGATGAACGCTTATAAGTTGATGAAAAAATGGATAAAAGAAGGACAGATTAAGAAATTCGAAACTTATACAATAACTGCTTTTGCGGAAACAATGCCTAATTTCGAAGCGCCTGCACTTTACATTCGTAACGGAAATTTCATAACAGGCGATGAAACTTTTTCTTTCAGAATCTCGCGCGACAATTTCATAGGCAAAAACAATTTTTATAGAATTTATAAACTCAAAAGCGAAGCGGATTGGTTGCAACCTATTCAAAGACGAACCTATATCAGAAAAAATCAAACGGCTACGATTAATGTCCGATTCGATAAATCGAAGATGCAAGAACCGGGGCTTTATAATGCCGAAATAAAAGCCTATCGAGCCGATAAAACGAAATTTCCGGAATTCGACTTGATGGCAACGGTTGTTATCCCTTACGAATTCACAAGAGAGAACAATTACGAGGCAAAATGGGAGTTTAAGGACCTAGCTCCCGGCATGCATAAAAGATTGTTTATCGACATACCGGCAGGGGCAACATCAATGAAGATAAGACTTCACGCCGCCGAAAATACTTACGCCCTCGCATGGTATTTTCTGCATGCGCCAGATGGAAGACAAATAGATATTAACTTCATTAAATCGAACAAAGAAGAAAATTTTTCGGAGAGATATTATTACAATCTGGAGCCGGGTGTTTACGAGCTGGATGTCTTGGGATATTATAGAGCAAAGGATAAATCCACCTTCGACGTCAAGGTCAGTTTCGGCGGAGTGAATCTTTTGGGCGATAAAACCATTACTCCCGAAAACAATGAGTTGAAATTGGTTAACAGATTCCCCGGAATTAAAGTATTAAATCTTAGCGGAAAACTCTTGGGTTACGAGCAAAACTACACCGTTAAATTGAAGGATACGGATGTATATAACCTGCCTTTTGTTTTCAACGAAAACGAGGCGTCGAAGAGTTTTGAAATTTCGATAAGCAAAGAAGATTTCAATAAAACCACGGACTTTGCCGTGCAAATTTACGATTCGAAAGGGAAAGCCGTAGCAAAAACGGGCTTGAGCTATAAAACTGAAACCATTTCAATAGGCAATAAATCCAAGAATGATACCACACATTATCGCTTGGAGCTTCGTCCCGCTTTTGCAAACGCACCCGAACCTATGACGATTCACATCAAAGTTTTGACAAGATTTAAAAAGACACATACCGTAAAAGTTACGGCGAACGGAACTCCGCGCGCCGTGCTTTATCCGTCAAATGTTGAGACAATTAAATTAAACATTAAAAAACCGAACGAGACATATCCGAAAGATTCTAAACTTTACGGAAGAATCGTTTTGAAAAACGAAGACGGAAAAACAGAATTCGAATTTCCAGTTTATTTCACATTTTAGGGGAGTGATTTATGAGCGAACAAAACAATCGAGTTGCGGGATTACCCGAAAATGCTTATACCGAACTAAAGCCGGGTGAAAAGTATATTCCCATAATGCTACCGGACAAAGTTTACCCGGAAGTGAATTTATGGTCGGTGCTCTGGGGACTTTTAATGGCAATACTCTTTTCCGGTGCCGCGGCTTATTTGGGACTTAAAATAGGACAGGTGTTCGAAGCCGCCATTCCGATTGCCATCATAGCCGTGGGGCTTTCGGCGGCTTTTAAACGGAACCAGGCGTTGGGCGAAAATGTGATTATTCAATCCATAGGCGCCACTTCGGGAGCGGTTGTTGCCGGAGCTATCTTTACGATTCCCGCCCTTTATATTCTCCACCTCGAAGCGGAATTTTTCCAGGTGTTCATGGCTTCCTTGTTGGGGGGCTTTTTGGGAATACTTTTTTTGATACCCTTTAGAAAATATTTCGTTGCGGAAATGCACGGCAAGTTTCCCTTTCCCGAAGCCACGGCAACTACGGAAGTGCTTGTAGCCGGTGAAAAGGGAGGTAATCAAGCTGCAGTTCTCGTGGTGGCAGGTCTGATTGGCGGTATTTACGACTTCATCGTTGCTACTTTCGGATGGTGGAGCGAAGTGTTCTCTACTCGCGTGATTGATATAGGAAACACTATCGCCGAAAAATTCAAGCTCGTATTCAAACTTAACGTAGGCGCCGCGGTAATGGGATTGGGATACATCGTAGGATTAAAATATGCGGCTATCATTGCTGCAGGGTCGTTTGTAGCATGGTTTGTCATCATTCCGATTTTTGCTTATCTGGGACCCGCCATTACTCATCCCATCGGGGCTAATGTGACTACGCTTATCAAAGATATGTCCGCCGAGCAGATATTCCGCAATTATGTTCGACATATAGGGATAGGCGGAATAGCGATGGCTGGTTTGATTGGCATAATCCGTTCTTCCGGTATAATCAAATCCGCTTTCGTTCTGGGAGTCAAAGAAATATTCGGAGGAAAGAAAAGCGACGGACACGTTCGCACGCAACGAGATTTATCGATGGGAATAATTGCCGCCGGAATAGCTTTGGTCGCCGTGGTAATTTTGATATTCTTCTATTTGGGCGTTGTACACAATTTGACTTATGCACTCGTGGGATTGCTTATCGTGTTAATCATCTCTTTCCTATTTACCACTGTAGCGGCTAATGCAATTGCTATCGTGGGAACGAACCCTGTTTCCGGTATGACTTTGATGACACTTATTCTTTCTTCGCTTATTCTTGTTGCAGTCGGACTTTCCGGAAAGGCAGGCATGGTTTCCGCTTTGATTATCGGAGGCGTCGTTTGTACGGCTCTTTCTGTTTCGGGCTCTTTTATCACCGATTTGAAAATCGGTTATTGGCTCGGTTCCTCGCCGTATAAACAGGAAACGTGGAAATTCGTCGGTACGGCTTTTTCCGCCGCGACGGTGGCTTGGGTCATTTTGATTCTAAATCAAACCTACGGATTCACGGGCGAAGGGGCGTTGGTGGCTCCCCAAGCCAACGCAATGGCAGCCGTTATTCAACCGTTAATGTCCAATCAACCCGCACCGTGGATGATGTACATCGCAGGAATGCTGATGGCTTTGATTTTGCTAATGGTCGACGTTCCCGCCTTGGCATTTGCTCTCGGTATGTATATACCGCTCGAATTGAACACCCCGATTCTCGTAGGCGGAATAATTTCCTGGTACGTTTCCACGCGTAGCAAAGATGCAAAGGTTAATAAAGCAAGAAAAGAAAGAGGAACGCTGATAGCTTCCGGTTTTATCGCCGGTGGCGCTTTAATGGGTGTTATCAGCGCAATGCTCAGATATTTCAATATAAATTGGGTTAACAAAGAATGGTTCGAATCCAATTCCGCCGAAATACTCGGCCTGGTAATGTTCGCACTTTTGTGTGCTTATATGATTTGGGATTCGATGCGAGCTAAAGCGGAAGAAAATTAATCTTACTGAAAGCGGTTCGGTTAATCGAACCGCTTTCCTTTTAATATTATGACAAATCCGAAATTTAAACACGATATTTCCCTGCTTTGCGACTCTCTTCGGCTTCGTCTCCCTTTTAACATGCACGGTGCCAAAGCTTTTCTTTTCCTCGTCTTTTTTCTTGTTTTTATTTTCCTCCCCTTTGGGAACAATGCTCTTGCACATAACAAGGCGCTTTACCCCGGTGACGAAAATATCGACGTTACCTACTACGCTTTGGATTTAACGATAAACGACCGCGATTCGACGATATCCGGAAACGTCCTTATTCGGATGAAAGCCTTAACCGATAATTTGAAATACGTAGTTCTGGATTTTTCCCACACATTAAAAGCCGATTCCGTCGTGGGAAAGCAAAATCTTAAGTTTACTCATCAAGCGGATTTTTTGGAGATTGAACCGAGCGTTCCTCTTTCTTCGGGAGAGCTTTTTTCGGTAAAGATTTTTTATCACGGGAAACCCAAGCCAACTGGTTACGGCGGATTTGTTTTCTCGAAACATGGAAACATCCCGTGGATTTGGACTCTCAGCGAACCTTACGGTGCTTTTACTTGGTTTCCATGTAAGGATGACCCCGCAGATAAAGCCGATTCGGCTTCCATTAAAATCACGGTTTCTAAAAATCTCTTTGCGGTTTCTAACGGCGTGCTTCTCAAAAATGTTTATAACGGCGACGGAACACGCACCTTCCTTTGGAAAACAAATTATCCCATTGCAAATTATTTGATTGCCGTTACCGTCTCCAACTTTGAAAATCATACGGATTACTTTCATTATTCCCCGACCGATTCGATGCCCGTAGAACATTACATTCTCCCCGAAGATTATCGCCGCGCGGAAGAATTGTTTCCCGTTACTCTTAATGCCTTGCGCTTCTTTTCCGAGATTTACGGAACTTACCCTTTCACAAAAGAAAAATACGGAGAAGTTGAATTCGGATTCAACGGCGGAATGGAACATCAAACCATTACTTCACTCGGAGCGTTCACCCAAGATGTGGTTGTACACGAACTTTCCCATCAATGGTTCGGTGATAAAATCACATGCGCCACGTGGCACGACATCTGGCTGCACGAAGGATTTGCAACGTATTCCGAAGCGCTCTACCGCGAGCGTTACGAGGGGAAAGAAGCTTATAGAATGAAAATCTCCCGACTCATCGAAAGAGCGAAAGAAGCAAAGGGAAGTGTTTATGCAGAAGATATTTCAACGCTCGACGGAATTTTTAATTACGAAAGAAGTTATGCAAAAGGAGCGGTAATTTTGCATATGCTGCGAGGAGTGCTGGGAGATTCCATGTTCTTTTCCTTAATCAAAAGCTACGCGACAAGCCCATCTTTTTCCTACGGCAACGCTTCGATAAAAGATTTTTCCTCATTTGTAAATAGATTCACCGGTAAAAACTTGGATTACTTTTTTGATGAATGGATATTCGGAGAGAATTTCCCTATCTATTTTTACTCATGGAATTACAAGGCGTTGGGAAAAGGGAAATTCAAAGCGACGGTTCTTATCGAGCAGGCGGAAAATACAAATCCCGCATTCTTTACAATGCCAATAAAACTAAAGATTAAAACGGAAAAGGGGGATACAAACGTTGTGGTTTTCAACGATTCCCTCCGTCAAAGTTTCTCCTTTGTGATTTCGACAAAACCCACGGGAATTATTTTTGACCCCGAGAATTTTATTTTGAAAAACGCTTTCGAACAAATGCCGAATCCCTTTGCTTCGCATACGCTCGAAATTTATCCGAACTATCCAAATCCTTTTAAGGAAAAAACAACTCTCGAATTTTATCTACCTCGTTCCGGGCGGGTTAAAATCGAGTTTTACGATGCACTGGGACGAAGACTATCTACCGTTCTAAACTCTTTCATGGATGCGGGAATTCACAAGCTTGTCCTCTCTCCACGCAACATAAAAAGAAAATTGGCGTCGGGTATTTATTTTGTAAGGCTAAGCGAAGGAATTCAAAATGCGGTTATAAAAGTGATTTATTTGAAATAACATCTTATTCCTCTACCATAAATTTTTATTTTTGTCATTTATTTAATATTTTTAGAATTGGACGTCACGATAAGAAAAAAACTATTGAGGTTGGAATGGCAGAAACCATTAAAATGACATTAAAATTACCCGTAAAACCCAGAACGATTTACGAAGCATGGTTGGACAGCAAAAAGCACAGCGCATTCACAGGAAAGGAGGCGGAGATTGAAAGGCGTGTGGATGCGGAATTTTCCGTAATTGACGGTTACATCACCGGCAAAAATCTGAAACTTTACAGATTCAACAAGATCGTGCAAAGCTGGCGCGCAGCGGACTTCCCGGAGGAAGCGGAAGATTCTGTCATTACCTTGATGTTGGAAGAAATCAAAGAAGGAACGAAATTAACCATAATCCACGAAAATCTTCCCGACGGCGAAGGGAAAAAATATCGTCAGAGCTGGCGCGAGAATTATTTCAAACCGATGAAAGAATTTTTCTCCGAAGAAGAATAAAGTGAACGAAAATTCCGAACGTAAGGAAACGCGCAGGGTACTCACGGCATTTTCTTTTCCTGCGCTTTTTGTCTTATTAATAGTGAACATAAAGCTCCTCGAAGTTTTCCTAAAAACAAATCTCACATTCCTGGGCATTTATCCCCGCTCGCTATCGGGACTCAAGGGGATTCTTTTCGCCCCGTTAATTCATGCCAATTTCAATCATCTCCTTTCAAACGCCTTTCCTCTCTTAATCTTGGGCTGGGCGGTAAAATATTTTTATCCCACCGCATCGGAAAAGGTCTTTGCTCTGCTCTATTTTGTACCCGGCATTCTCGTCTGGATATTTGCGCGGCAAGCATTTCACATAGGAGCGAGCGGATTGATTTACGGCTTGGGTGCCTTTCTGTTCTTTAGCGGAGTTGTGCGCAGGGACATTCGCGCGATAGCCGTAGCTTTGCTCGTCGTTTTCCTATACGGCGGAATGGTCTGGGGCGTCTTTCCGCTCGACAGGCACATCTCTTTCGAATCCCACTTTTTCGGATTGTTAACCGGTTTCCTTCTCGCTTTCGTATTCCGAAAACAAGACCCCTATAAAAAATATGATTGGGAAGACGAACCGGAGGATTGGGATAAAAACGATTTGGAAATCAAATACGATTAAAAAATGGCGACAAAGGCAAACATAATTCTATGGCAGAGTTTTAACTTCTTGAAGAAAACCCCGCTCATTTTCTTCAGAGAAAAAACAATTAGAAAGATGATTGAAGCCGAATCCCCGCACATTTCCAAGATTGCCGAAGCAATAAAAGAAACCCTTGCCGAAAGCATTCTTCCCGAAGAAATTCCCTTAGTCTCCGAAATAGAGATTCTTCGTAAAGAATACTCCAACTCATCCGAAAGCATTCCCAAATGGACACATGAAGGAAATATTGAAGGAAAGGAAAAAATTTCAACGTTGGCAAAAGTGGGAAGTCGTTCGAAATTTTGGGATACATTGCTTTTTAAACTGATAAGAAAATTTACGCCCGAAGTCTGTTTGGAGCTCGGGACGTGCATCGGGCTTTCCGGAGCATATCAAGCGGCGGCGTTGAAATTAAACGGGAAAGGAAATCTAATCACGCTTGAGGGTTCTCCGCATCGCTCCGAGATTTCCCGCAAGACCTTCGAGAGATTACATTTCCAAAACGTGAAAACAGTGGAGGGAAAATTCGAGACAACCTTACCCGCAATTCTCGAAAAACACCACGTGGATTTCGCCTTCATAGACGGGAATCATAAATACGAACCAACGATAAAATACTTCCGGACCATATTACCCCGCACAGCCGAAGGCGGAATAATTGTTTTTGACGACATATACTATTCTCGCGGCATGACAAAAGCATGGGAAGAAATCAAACAAAGCTCAAGAGTAACAGCAAGCGTGGATTTATTCGTCTTCGGGATAATTGTAATAGGCAACGCCCCGAAAGGGAAAAAACACTTTGAGCTAAATCTGTTAAAATTTTAATTTCGGAGGATTCGGATGTTTAAGAACTTCATTCAAATAGCAGGGATAATAGACAAAGCGGAAGCGGAAATGTTAATAAAAAACGGGATAAAATTCTTAGGTTTCCCCTTCGCTTTACCGGTTCACAAAGAAGATTTGAGCAGAAAAGAGGCGTCGGCGATAATACGAAATTTTCCGACGGGAGTGTACGGCGTGTTAATTACCTATCTCGAAAAGGCGAACGAAATAACGGCTCTTTCAAAAGAGCTTGGAACAACATTGATACAGATTCACGGTAACATTTCCGAAAAGGAACTTAAAAAGCTAAAAGAGTTACAGCCCGAAACACCATTGATAAAAAGCCTTGTGGTCTCGAAAAACAATTTTGAAGAACTGAAAGAAAACGTTCGAAAATTTTCTCCGTTCGTCGATGCTTTCATCACGGACACATACGATCCCGCTACGGGAGCAAGCGGTGCTACGGGCAAAACTCACGATTGGGAAATCAGTCGTTCCTTACGGGAACTTTCCCCTTTACCTCTAATTCTTGCAGGGGGACTCAATCCCGAAAACGTAAAAGAAGCAATTGAATTTGTGCGTCCCGCCGGGGTAGATTCCCACACGGGCGTGGAAAACGAAAGCGGGCGTAAGGACGAACTCCTTGTTAGAAAATTCATATCGGAAGCAAATGCGGCGTTCGGAAAAATATAAACTTCACATTTCTATCTTTCGACTCCAATGGCTATTTTTGAGAAACGAAATGGAAATTTACATTTAGAAAAATGGAAAACGAGAAGAGGAATTGGCGTTTTCGACGCTCGCGGAACAAGGAGCTTGCAGGCATTTGCGGCGGCATCGCCGAGGGTTTCGGTTGGAATCCCTTCCTAGTACGCCTCGGCTATGTGGTGTTCACAATCGCCACGGCGATTTTACCCGGCATAATATTTTACCTTTTGCTCTGGTTGGCAATGCCCCCTGCGGAGGAAAATCAATAACTACCGGTAATATAGCGCGTAAGCTCTACAATCACGAAATCCTTTTGGTCAATTATAGCTTTTACCACATCACCAATCGAAATAATGCCCGCCAATTTTTCGTCTTCCATTACGGGTAAATGCCGTATCTTTTTCTCGCTCATAATTGCCATTGCCTGCTCCACTTCCGTCGAAGGGGAAATACAAATAACGTCATGCGTCATTATTTCGCTTACAGAAATCTCCTTACTGCTTTTACCGTGCAAAATCACCTTTCTGGCATAATCTCTTTCGGAAACAATCCCGACAACCTTATCGTTCTTAATCACAAGCAATGCGCCCACGTCTTTTTCCGCCATTAATTTCAACGCCTCGTACATTGTAACTTCAGGCGCTATTGACCAAACATCTTTTCCCTTTTTCTCAAGAATTTCCCTTACGTATTTCATTTTTCCTCCAACGGATTTTTGTTTATCCAAAGATAATAAATTTTACGATTAACAAACATTCATTGTTTTTTCGAGGCATCAAAAACAATTTTGCCACCGATAATCGTATAAAGAATTTTCGTATTAAGAATATCCCAATCCGGCACGGTTAAAATATCCTTAGAAACAACGGTAAAATCGGCGAGTTTACCCGGAGTAATAGAGCCTTTAATATTCTCCTCAAAAGCGGCATAAGCACCGTTAATAGTATAGGAGCGCAATGCTTCCATGCGAGTCATTTTTTCTTCGGGGAAAAATTCCTTCCCGTCGTCGGTACGGCGAGTAACGGAAGCATAGAAATTCTTAATCGGATTCAGCTTCTCAACGGGGGAATCCGTACCGTTACAAATGATAGCGCCCGAATCGATAAGTTTCCGCCACACATAGGCGCCGCGCTTTGCCCTTTCGTATCCCAAGCGTTTTATCACAAAACCCGCATCCGAGGTACAATGTATTCCCTGCATTGCGGCAATAACTCCAAGCTTAGCAAAGCGGGGAATATCATACGTAGAAAGATGCTGAGCGTGTTCAATTCTCCAACGGAAATCATTTCCCTTTGCTTTGTTTCCGAATATTTTTTCATAAAGATTCAAGACAAGTCTGTTTCCTCTATCGCCAATTGCATGCGTACAGACTTGAAAACCGTTCTCAAAAGCAACCCGCATCTGTTTTTCCAATTTTCCAAGTGGCGTAACCATCAAGCCCGAATATCCGGGCATATCGGCATAGGGAGTTAACATCAAGGCTCCCCGCGAGCCAAGAGCACCGTCTATGTAGCGTTTGTAAGCCCTAACGGTCAAATGATTATTAGCATAACCGATTATTTTATACTTCGGTAATTTCTCCTTCAGCCTCTTAATGTTATCCTCATAAACCATAACATAAAGTCTTGGTTTTATTAACCCCTCGTCAACAAAATTTTTTAAAATATCTATCATCTCAAAGGATTCGCCAGCATCATGGAAAGTTGTCAATCCGTTCCGCACACATTCCCGCGATGCAAGCTCCGCCTGCTTCCGATAGATAGCTAATCTTCTCTGGGGAGAAATATTTTTAGTTTGTTTCTCATAAACACGGCGGATTAAATCCGCGGCATCCTCTTCGAAAACCCCGATGGCTCTGCCGGTACTATCTCTCACAATTCTCCCTCCCGGTGGATCGGGAGTGGAAGAATCTATTCCCGCCAATTGCATTGCGAGCTTATTTGCAAAGACCGCGTGTCCGCTAGCATGAGAAAAAAGCACGGGATTGCGAGGCGTAGCACGGCTCAATTCATCATGAACAGGATAGCCTTCCACGTTCGGACTTGCGGGTGGATCCCATTTTTCCTGGTGCCACCCTCTACCGATAATCCACTCGCCGGGCTTTAGCTCCTGAGCTTTCTCGGCAGCGCGCGCTATTATCTCGTCCCAATTCTTAGCGTCGCTCAAATCCAATTCCATCAAGGCTTTTCCGGTCGCCATAAAATGTGCGTGGCTTTCTATTAAACCGGGCAAAACCGTTTTTCCCTTCAAATCCAACACATACGTTTTTTCCCCGATATACTTTGTTATCTCCTCGTCGGAGCCTACGGCGATAATGGTATCGCTCCCAACAGCCACGGCTTGAGCGCGGGGCAGAGCATCGTCAACAGTGATAACATTTCCGTGCAACAGAACCATATCGGCTTTTGGCAAATCCGAACCACAACCCGTAAAAACCAAAACCGCAAAAAGAGCAAGAAGCAAAAAGGCTTTTCTCATTTTCATGTCTTCCCGTTTTTTCCTTGAAACTAATCAGAAGTAAAAGAAATCTAATTTTCAAAGGTAAAGAATTTCTTTTGTTTTTTCCTTTTGTTTTCAATAATTTGCGAATACGTGAAGAACAAAGTTAAGGACTAATGCGCTTAAATCTAAAAAAAGCACTTCTATATTTTTTTATAATCTCAACAATACTTACCGGTTGCGGAAGAACAAGGGAGAAGGAAAAGAAAGACGAGCCGGTAAAATTCGATTTACCTCAAATTCGTCAGAGAGGAAAACTAATAGCCATAACGGGTTACAACGCCTACAGCTATTTCATTTACAAAGGGCAACCGATGGGCTACGAATACGAGCTTTTACAAAGACTCGGGAAATACTTGCGCTTGCCAATCGAGATAAAAATCGAAAGTCGAATAGACAAAATGTTTGAAATGCTAAACAAGGGCGAGGGCGATTTAATAGCTTTCAATCTTACCGTAACAAAAGAACGTTTAAAAAAAGCGGCGTTCACGCATTATCACAACACAACCACGCAAGTGCTGGTACAAAGGCGTCCCCCGAATTGGCGCAGAATGACTTTGGACGAAATAAACTCAAAGATAATAACCAACCCAATCGAGTTGGACGGAAAAACCATTTATGTGCAAAAAGGTTCCTCCTACGTTTCTCGTTTAAAACACCTTGAAGACGAAATAGGAGGCAACATAAATATAATCGAGGCGGACTCAAACCTAACAATGGAAGACCTAATAGAATTAGTGGCAAAAGGAAAAATAGATTACACCGTTGCGGACAAAAACGTGGCGGAGTTAAGTCAAGCATACTTCCCGAATATCGATGTCTCTCTGGAACTTTCCCTCCCGCAAAAAATTGCGTGGGCGGTTCGGAAAAACGCACCGATATTGCTCGATACGATTAACGCATGGATAGATAAAATGCGCAAGAAAACGGAATACTATGTTATTTACAATAAATACTTCAAAGACAGAGTAGCCTATGCACGCCGAAGAAGAAGCGATTATCTCACTTCCGTAACCGGTAAAATATCCAAGTACGACAATCTGATAAAAAAATACTCCGCCGAATTGGGATGGGATTGGCGCCTTGTCGCCTCGCTTATTTATCAAGAATCACAATTCGACCCCCGCTCCAAATCATGGGCGGGAGCAATAGGAATAATGCAATTGATGCCCGCCACAGCAAAGCATTACGGCGCCAAAAATCCATATAACCCCAAGGAAAGCATAAGAGCGGGATTCAAATATTTGAAATGGTTAGATAACTTTTGGAAAACATATGTGCCGAACGACGAAGAACGTATTAAGTTCGTGCTTGCCTCGTACAACATCGGCTTCGGACATATATTGGATGCAATGCGCCTGGCTAAAAAATACGGCGCAAATCCACAAAAATGGTTCGGAAACGTAGAAAAGTTTTTACTTCTGAAATCCAACAAACAATACTACACCGACCCGGTAGTTAGGAACGGTTACTGCGAGGGAAAAGAAACCGTGAAATACGTAAGAGAGGTCTTACGAAGATATGAACATTACAAGCAATTGATTGCCGCGGGAAAAGAGAAAACAACCGAAAAACAGAAAATCACTTCTCTTTCAAATTAATTTTTAACACCGTCAACGGATCTATTCTTTTGTCGTACCATTGAACGCCCCAATGCAGATGGGGACCCGTGGAGCGTCCCGTTGTTCCCACCGCTCCTATTTTTTCTCCCTTTTTTACGAACTGTCCTTCCTTGACAAACGCCTTGCTCAAATGCAAATAGACCGAACTCAATCCTTGCCCGTGATCTATTAACACAAAATTCCCGCTAAAATAAAAATTGTGCGCTACAAGTCGCACGATTCCATCCGTCATAGCATAAACCGGTGTCCCTCGCGGCACGGCAATATCGACTCCGTTATGGGGACTCTTGGGAACACCGTTTAATATTCTCTGGCTACCGAACGGGCTCGAAATTCTTCCTCCCTTTACGGGACGAACAAAACCCGCCTTAAAATATGCCGTCGCATCTTTTCCTATCAACGCCCGTTTTTCCTTCTTGATTTTTCTCTCTCTCGAAATCCTTTTCCAATCTCTCTTGGGGGGCTTCACGTATTTTTTCTTCAAATGATTAATTCGCTGAATACGGTATTTACGCTTCGGAAGGATAAACTTCCTAAACACAACTCTATTATCGGGGAATTTAACCTTCAAAAGGAAAGTTCCTTTTGCATCTCTATCGAACCCGAAAACAAAATAGCCGCTCGAATCGACTTTCAAAGTATCGTTGTTAAGAGTAGCAAGAACACATCCCTCGGCTTTTGCAACTACAAGTCCTCCGGGAATAGCCTTTCCGTAGAGGCTCAGGGATTGAGCCTTTGTCAAAGAAAACACAAAAAGCAAAAGAGGGATAACAAAGAACCTTTTCACGGGGTTTCCTTTCCTTCCTTATTCGGTGAATTGAAAAAGTAAAACATCCCGGCAATCGTCTTGCCGTCTTTAATCTTCCCACGTAAAATCATCTCTTTTATTTCGGAAGGGAAGAACTCTTTTATTTTCATTCCCTCCTCGCCCTCCTCCAAAGCGATTTTCCCTTTTCTTAAATCCGTAGCAAGGAAAATATACAATTCCTCCGTCGAATACCCCGGCGTGGTAAAAATGGAGCCCAGCGGAACAATTTTTTCCGCAATATAACCCGTTTCCTCCTCCAGTTCCCTTTTAGCACACAACTCCGGAGGTTCCGAGCTTTCCAATTTCCCAGCCGGAAGCTCCCATATAAATGTATTCAAGGGATAGCGGAATTGCTTGACCAGAGGGATTTTCCCTTCGTCGGTAAGAGCAATCACAACGGCGCCGCCTCGATGTTCCACCACCTCGCGCGGAGATTTATTACCGGTGCGCTTATACTGTATCTCGTCCAAGCGAACGTCAAAAACTTTTCCCGAGAAAATCTTTCGGGAATTTAGGAGTTTAAAATTCATCGAGCGATTCCCACAAAATATCAGTCTTCATAATAGGGAGTAAGCTCGTGTCCCAGATATTTCAACACTGCGGCTATCACACCCAAATCGTCCAGGTATCCAACGAACGGCGCCAAATCGGGAATAGCATCCACGGGAGTTATGAAATAAATCAAAGCCGCCACCACAATTGATTTCCTATACCATTTGACCGTGGGGTCGGTAATGTAACGGTAAAGCGCCATTAAATCTTTACCGAAGGAAATCTTCTTGCCGACGCGCTCGACCTTCTCCCACAGTTTTTCATCAATTACCGCAACGCCTTTCTCCACAGCTTCGGGCGAGTCGTACTCCGCCGATAATTCTTCAACCGTTTCAATGTTTTTGTCTTCTTCCATTTTCCTTACTTTCTTTTATGTCTTGAAAACCATTCGAAAATCGTTTCCCACCACAATTTACTGTTTTGGGGCTTGGTAACGAAATGTGTTTCGTCCGGGAAGTAAAGCAATTTACTTTGAACTCCCCTCCTTTGAAGCGCCGTAAACAGCTGAAATGCTTGTGTTTCCGGCACGCGATAATCGTGCGCACCGTGAATAATCAACATAGGGGTTTTAAAATTCTTCACATACGTACTCGGCGACCACTTTTTATAAAGCTCGGGATTTTCCCACGGAGGTCCTCCGAACTCCCATTCCGGAAACCAAAGCTCCTCCGTACTACCGTACATACTTGCCAGGTCATACACACCATCGTGACAAACCAAAGCGTTAAATCTATCCGTATGTCCTTCTATCCAATTAATCATATAGCCGCCGTACGAAGCTCCCGCCGCAAAAACATTATTGGTATCGATAAAGTCAAATTTTTGCAAAGCATAATCGAGAGCGTTCATTAAGTCAACATAAACCTTTCCGCCCCAATCTTTAGATATTTCGTCGGTAAACTTCTGACCGTAGCCAATGCTACCGCGGGGATTCGGAGCCACAACCACATAGCCGAAAGAGGCGAAGAGTTGCAAATTCCAACGATAATGGAAATCGTCCGACCAATGTCCTTGCGGACCCCCATGAATTAAAAAGATAAGAGGATATTTATCTCCCTTGTGAAAAAACGGAGGTTTCACGAGAATGGATTGTATTTTAGTACCACCCGCTCCAGTACTCCAAAATGTTTCTATCTCGTGCCAGCGAATCTTTGCAAGGCGCTCCCCGTTAATATTGGTAACCTGACGAACCTTACCCGTCGCCAAATCCATAGCAAAAATTTCATAAGGAAGTGTAGATCGTTGTTGTCTGAAGTAAAGCGTTTTACCGTCGCTCGAAAGCCTAAGCGAATTGTTCACATGTGCCTTTAACAAAGGCTTTCTCTTGCCGGTTGCCACGTTTATTTCGAATATCGCATTGTTTATTTCATACGGAGTGGTAATCAAAATATTTTTAGAATCCTTTGTCCAAACAATTTCGCCCACCGAATAAATCCAATCCTCCGTCAAATTCCGCAGAGTCCCGCTTTTTCTATCATAGATTATCAAATCCGATTTATCCGCTTCGAAACCCGCATGTTTCATAGAGCGAAAAGCTATGTAGCGTCCATCGGGGGAATAAACCGGTTCGTTATCGTTCCCCTTGCTCACGGAAATTTTTTTGTAGCGGGGCAAAAAATTCTTTCTGAGTTTGGTTGCATCCGTAATATAAACCTCGTTATTCGTACTAGTGGCAACGACTCTATCGGGATTCATTACAAAAGCGATTTCCTTACCATCGGGAGAAAAAGTGAAATCGTGCGCGCTTCCCAAATCAATCGGAGGAATATCGTTAAGTTGATGCAAAGTAACGTCTATATACTCGTCTTTATTTTTATCGAAAAGATAAAGGTGGCTTCTGTTATAAACATGCCAGCGATTCCAATGGCGAAACATCAGTTGCTTTATTATTATTCCGCTCGCCTTCCGATTTTTTAAATATTCGTCCCGCTTTTTATTACATGCTTGCGTCGCACAATAGGGATTAACCTCCGAGGTAAGCAAAAACCTTGAGCCGTCCGGAGAAAGCGTAAAATCCGTTACTCCGGTATAAAGATTTGTTATTTTCTTCAAATCTTTCCCCTCAAGGTTACAACTCCAGATTTGGCTTTTCTTCAGGAAGAAAACTCTTTTGCCATCTTTGGAAAATTTAGGGTTGTTCTCGGAAGCGGGGCTAAAAAGCAAAGGATGAAGATTCGTACCGTCCGAATTAATCAAATAAATATCGGCATCTCCCTTGTTTTTTTCGAGGCTGTATTTTGTCGCTTCAAAAACTATTTTGGAACCGTCGGGCGAGACATCGAAAGTACCGATTCTTTTCATTGCCCACAAATCTTTAACTGTCATCGGTTGTTTATACTGCGCCCTCGTAAAAGACGCAAAGGCAAAGATGACAATCAACGATAAGAAAACTCTAATTTTCATTCGAGCACCTTTAATTAATTTTCAATCTCTCGTCGTAAAGCATATGTTCGAAGGTTTCCCTACTGCGAATTAACGTGAAATTTTCGCCGTCAACCAAAACCTCCGCCGGTTTTCGTCTTGCGTTATAATTAGAAGCCATTACCATACCATAAGCCCCCGCGCTCATTACGGCAAGCAGAGAACCGTTTTCAGGTCGGGGGATCCTTCTTTGCTTGGCGAGATAATCCCCGCTTTCACAAACAGGACCCACCACATCGGCTACGAACATTTCCGTTTCCTCAATTTTTACGGGCTGAATATGATGATACGCCTTATACAAGCTTGGGCGCAAAAGGTCGCTCATTGCCGCGTCCACAATCACAAAATTTTTCTCTCCATTACTCTTATTGTAAAGCGTCTTCGTAATCAACGCTCCGCCGTTAGCGGTTAAAAACCGCCCCGGTTCGAAAAGTATCTCGCAGTCCAGTTTTTTCAGAGTAGGCAATATAGCTTCCGCCAATTGTGCGGGAGAAAAAGGTTCCTCGTCTTTATAACGGATTCCCATTCCGCCGCCAATATCGAAGTGTTCAAGGATTATACCGTTTTCCCTCAGGCGGAAAAAATCCTCCGCCAGTTTTTCCACCGCTTCCTCATAAGGCGCAACGCTTGTAATTTGTGAACCTATATGCATATCTATTCCGGTAACCCGGATGTTTTTCATTTTGGAGGCTTCCTTAAAAGCAACGAAGGCATCGGCGGAATTAATCCCGAATTTATTTTCCGAGAGTCCCGTGGAAATATACGGATGCGTTTTGGGATCAACATCGGGATTAACACGAATGGCAAGCGGAGCGACCACACCGAGTTTTCCCGCTATCTCGTTTATTTTCACGATTTCATCGAAACTTTCCGCCTTAATCATCATAACATTTTCCCTCAAGCCAAGCTCTATCTCCTCGTCGGTCTTGCCCACGCCCGTAAGTATCATATCCGAAGGTTTCGCACCCGCTTTAACGGCGCGATAAAACTCACCGGCGGAATTCACATCCAATCCCGCGCCCATGGCATAAAACACGCGGATCACATTTACATTATAATTGCTCTTAACGGCGAAGAAAATTCTATGCTTCACCTCGGAGAAAGCATCTGAGAACTCTTTGAATTTTTCTTCGAAGAACTTTCTACTATACACATAAAGCGGCGTTCCGAATTCATCAGCCAAAACGTCGAGGGGAACTTCTTCGCAAAAAAGAGTGTTGTCTTTATAATAAAAACTATCGTTCTCGAACTTAACCATACAGCAATCCTATTTTTTAAGGGAACTAAAATAGAAAATAATTAAAGAAAGGACAATCGGGTTATTTCCACACACCGGCTATTTCGGCACCGCAAGTCGGGCATTTCCCATCCTTCAACTCGTAAGACAAAACGGAGTGCCAATCCCTTTCGATAACCGGACGTCCGCAATGCGGGCAAAAAGTCGTCTGTCCCTCCGTATCGTGCACATTGCCGGTATAGACAAAATTGAGTCCTTCCTCCATTGCAATTTGTCTCGCCCTTGTAAGAGTCGAGGGTGGCGTAGGGGGCGTAGATAGCATCTTAAATGCGGGATGAAACGCCGTAAAGTGAATCGGCGTGTCCTTGCCGAGATTCAAAGCTACCCAAGAACTTAATCGTCCTATTTCCTCGTCCGAATCATTCTCGCCGGGAATAAGAAGTGTGGTTATTTCTATCCAGACATCCGTCTCGTTTCTCAACCAAAGCAATGTGTCCAAAACGGGTTGGAGATGTGAAAAAGTGAGTTTATGATAAAACCTTTCGGTAAATGCTTTCAAGTCAACATTTGCGGCGTCTATGAATTCGTAAACCTCTTTCCGAGCTTCAGCGGTAATATATCCCGCGGTAACCATTACGTTTTTAATCCCAGCCTCGCGAGCAATTCGGGAAACATCGATCACATATTCCCCGAAAATCGTAGGGTCGTTATACGTATATGCAATAGATGGAGTGCCATATTTAAGCGCAAGAGCGACTACATCCTCCGGAGTGGCGTAAACGGAATTTATCTCGTCGCTCCGAGCCTTGCTCATATGCCAATTTTGGCAGAACTTACAGCCGAGATTACATCCCGCCGTACCAAAGCTGAGGACGGTGCTACCCGGCAGGAAATGGCTCAAGGGTTTCTTCTCTATGGGGTCAATTGCAAACCCCGTAGGACGCGCATAACCCGTCGAATAAAGTTTTCCGCCCCTATTCTCTCGAATATAACAAAAGCCCTTTTGTCCCTCGCCGAGGGTACAATAACGGGGACAAAGAGTACAGAGAATTTTACCGTTCGGGAGAGTTTCCCACCACTTGGCTAATTTAGCCTCGTTCATTCGTTCCTCCACACTTCGAAACGAATCCATGTTTTACGTCCCTTATCGGTAATCGGCGCTCCCGCCGTAAAAAGGAGCACATCTCCGTCACCAAAGTTTACAAATTTATTTACGCTATACTTGGCGTATTCGATTGCGCCTTCCTCGTCGGAAAAATCCCTAATAGAGAAAGGCAATATACCTCTGTAAAGGTTCAATCTATAAAGTGTCTGTTTCTTATCCGTAAAAGCGAAGATTGGCGCTTGCGGTCTAAATTTGGCAAGCACTCTTGCTTTTCTTCCAAAATGAGTAAAAACAACAATTGCCTTGGCTTGCACCTGCTCCGCAATATCGGCAATTCCCTTGGCGGAAGAATCGAACAAATTACCCGTAACATCCTTCGGTGTTTCGAAACGTATTTCCCGCTCGATACCGGCGCTTTCGGCGGTTTCCAATATACTGTTCATCATCTTCACAGTTTCAACGGGATGCTTTCCAACGGAAGTTTCTCCGCTTAACATCACAACATCGGTACCGTCGAAAACGGCATTAGCAACATCGGACGCCTCCGCGCGAGTGGGTACGGGGTTTTCAATCATCGATTCCAACATTTGTGTGGCGGTAATAACAAGTTTGCCAACCGCATTGCATTTAGCTATTATTTTCTTTTGAATAATCGGTACCCGTTGAGGTTCAATTTCCACACCCAAATCTCCGCGCGCCACCATTATACCGTCGCATTCTTCGAGTATGGCGTCGAAATGCTCCACCGCTTCCGGTTTTTCTATTTTTGCAATTATGGGAACGGTTTTCCCCGCCTCTGCAAGGTGTTCTTTCAAATCATGAATATCCTCCGCGCTACGCACGAAAGAAAGCGCTACAAAATCCACACCCTTACTTAACGCAAACTCCAAATCCTCCTTGTCTTTCTCTGTCAATGCCGGAGAACTTATTTTCATTCCAGGTAAATTCATTCCCTTATGAGATTTGAGAATCCCGCCTTCAATGATTTTACAAACGAGAAAATCGTTTTTCTTTTCCTTCACCTCAAGTCGCAACAAGCCGTCGTCCAAAAGAATTACGTCTCCAACCCTCGCGTCATGTGCAAGCAATTTATAAGAAGAAGAAATTCGTTTTTCATTGCCCACGACATCTTCCATAGTGATTTCAATCTCGCCTCCCTCCTTCAAGAGAACATGGCCTCCTTCTATTTCACCAACTCTTATTTTAGGTCCCTGCAAATCCGCAAGGATTGAAACCGGTCTGCCCGTTTTTTCCCTAACTGTGTTTATTTTTTCAATCACCGCATCGAAATATTCATGCGTACCATGGGAAAAATTAAGTCTGAATGCATCCACGCCATTATTCACAAAGGCTTCCAACATTTCCTCGGAATCGGAGGCGGGACCGACGGTTGCCAAAATTTTCGTTTTAGGCTCTTTCATTTCTTTCCCTTCTTCTTTTTAGCGGATTTTTGAGTTGCCTGTGTCGGAGTCGGTTTCAAACGCTTTCTCATTTCCTTCAATTTTTTCTCCACCGTACCGAAAACGGTATTCGCCTCGTACCCACCGTTTTTGAGTTGTTTACCGGCTTTAACTCCCGTCAAAATCTCAATTGCTTCCTCGATTTTAGAAACAGGATAAATGTGAAACTCCTTTCTTTTTACGGCTTCCACAATTTCGTCTTTCAACATCAAATCCTTAACGTTTTGCACGGGAATAATCACACCATGTTTTTTATTTAATCCTCTTTCCTTACAAACATCGAAAAAGCCTTCTATTTTCTCGTTCACGCCTCCTATCGGTTGAATATCACCCTTCTGATTAACGGAGCCCGTAATCGCAAGGGATTGTTTAATCGGTATTTCGGAGATGGTTGAGAGGAGGGCGCAAATTTCCGCAGCGGAGGCGCTATCGCCGTCAATCATTCCGTATCCCTGTTCGAACACCAAACTTGCCGTAAATGAAAGAGGTATTTTCTTCCCGAACTTTTCTCGGAAATATCCGCCGATAATAAGCACTCCCTTATTGTGAATGCTCCCGCTCAGCTGAGCCTCACGCTCCACATTAATTATGTTGCCGTTACCCAAAGAAACGGCAGCCGTAATTCGAGTGGGTTTACCGAAAGAATATTTCCCATTGCCATACACCGCCAAGCCGTTTACCTGTCCCACTCTTTCCCCATCCGTATCAATAAGAATAATATCATCGTTAATCATTTCTTTTAATTTCGACTCGTAAAGTCCGTGTCTTTCCCTCGAGGTTTCATAAGCAAGTTTGACGTGATAATCGGAAACCATTTTCTCGCCGTCGTCCTTTGCCCAAAAGCTTGCCTCTCGAACCAAATCGGCTATATAAGCAAAACGCGTGGTCAGCTTATCTTTGCGTCCCGCATAGCGAGAGCCATACTCAATAATTCGAGCTATTGCGGATTTATCAAACTCAAGCAGATTTTCCGTAGAGATTAATTTCTTTATCACTCGTGTATATTCGACCAAAGCGGATTCAGTGCGTTTCATTTCGTAATCAAACTCCGCCTTAATCTTAAAAATCTTATTGAAATCGTTCTCGTACTCCGAAAGCAGAGAATAAATTTCGTTATTTCCTATAAAAATCACTTTTGTATTTATCTCTATCGGTTCGGGCTTAATTATGCTCGGGGAAAACTGATAAACATGGGAAAGGTCTTGTATTTCAAGCTTTCCGTAGAGCAGAACTCTTTTGAGAGTCTTCCAAACGCCCACCTCGGTAAAAGCATCCATGGCATTTATCACCAAGTAGCCGCCGTTAGCGCGCAAGAGTGAACCCGCCTTAATTTTCGTAAAGTCGGAATACCAGCCTCCCGAAGGGTCGTAACTTTTTTCTATAACACCGAAAAGGTTGGTAAAACTCGGCGTGGTTTCGATAACAACGGGTCGCTCCTTTGTCTCCGAATTATCGAGGATAATATTAACTTCATAATCTTTCAGATAATCGATAATCATTCCGTTCGGTGCGCTCTCCTCGGTGGGCTTTGTCCCTTTGAAAACCTCAAGATTTTCCAGAACATCCTCGGCAAGCTCATCAAGATGAGTCCTAACCTTCTCATACTCATATTTTTCTTTCAAATCTTCTATCACGGCGGAAACAATTCCCCGAACGGCTTTCCTTTCCAGCTCTTGAATTTCCTTCTGAAAATCCTGTTGCAACCCATAAACCTTTTTGGAAATTGCCTGTAGTTCCTCCTGAAAATCGGCATATTTCTTAAGAATTTTCTCCGCCTCTTTTTCATCCAATTTTTTTTGTTGTATCAACTCACCCAATTGTTGTACGAGCACAGGTTGTTTTTCAACTATCGCAAAAATTTCGGGACGAACAAATTCACCCGTCTTTATTTGTCCAAGCGTAAAATTATCCTTACGCAGTTTCGATTCGAATGTAACGAATAATTTCCTTTCCTTTTCTCCGTATTTTCGATTCAGCTTATTTTTTTGTGAAAGGAACGGTTCTTGTTCCAAAGCGTTGGGAATTCTCTCTTTCAAAAAATTTATGGCTTGCTTTAAATCCGATTTAAACTTTTTGGCGTTGCCAGCGGGAAAAGTCAAAAGTCGCGGTCGGTCGGGGTCTTTAAAATTATTAACATAAACGTAATCCAAAAGCTCCGGGGCTTCGGGACGAATTGTTTCCAACACCTTTTTCAAAGTCGTATATTTACCGGTACCGGAAAGCCCCGTAATAAAAACATTATAACCCGGGCTTCGCATTTCAACGCCTATTTTCAGCGCTTTCAGCGCTCGCTCCTGTCCAACGATTCCCTCAATAGGTTTTACATTCGTAGTCGTATCAAAATCGAATTGTGAAGAATCGCATTCCCACTTTAATTCTTCCGCCTTCAGTTCCTTGTGTTTTCTACTTTTAATCAAAGGCATTTTCACTCTCGTGTTGTTTTCAACAAATTTATTTTACACTCTCAAAAGAGCAAAGGTTCTCTGCGTTACCGAATTTTATTTCTTTTCCTCGGCAATCGGGAAAGTAAGGGTAAAGAGTGTGCCTTTCCCTTCCACTGTTTTTACCGATATTTTTCCACCGGTAAACTTAAGATATTTTTTCACAAGCGAAAGGCCCAAGCCCAGTCCACCTTCCTTTGTCCCCACTTTTCCTTCCTCGCGATTAAATTCTTTAAAAAGCTTCTTTCTAAAATCAGCACTCATTCCCTTACCGGTATCTTCTACCTGAACCACAACCTTGTCGTCTTCGTTAAAAGCTCTAAGTACGACACTTCCTTCCTTGGTATATTTTATAGCATTATCTAAAAGATTAGAAATTACCAAAGAAAGAGAATACTTATCTGTATATATCTTACCATTTCGTGCAGTGTTAACACATTCAAATTTTAGTCCCTTAAGCTCCGCAAACAATTTATACTCATCAAATACCTTGCCTATAAATTCATCCGTCTCCAAATCCACAATTTCCCATTCCGGTTTATAGAGTCCCGCATCGATAACAGACTCATCAAGGAAAGCCTCGGTAGTTTTTAGTATTCTCCTTGCAGAACTTTTAATAATCTCGAACTCTTTCTTATGTGCATAAAAAATCTCTTCTCCAAGATCCTCGGCAAGGAAATCGATATAAGTCATAACGACCGATAAAGGCGAACGAACCTCGTGTGAGAACTGTCGTACAAATTCTTGTTTAGCTTTAACAAGTTTTTCCGCTTCCTCTTTTTCCTTAACGAGCTTTTTCTCCTTTTTTACCTCCTCTGTTACATCTTTCGAAAGCACAAGGATACCAAATTTACCGCCACCCAAAGGAACCCTAATTTCGCTCAGGTCCATTACTTTTACACTTCCATCCTTGCAACGAGATTCTGCCCTGTGTAAAAGCGGATATCCTCTCAAAATGGTATCAATATTATCTTTAACATTCTTTTGTTCTTTCCCTGCCGCAAGAATGCTAATATGCTTACCCACCAACTCGGTTCTCTCATATCCTAACGTCTTTGCCAAAGCGTCATTTACATCCAGGATATATCCATTTTCATCTTCAATAATGATCCCGCTGGGAGAATTTTTAAACAATGTGTTAAATATCGCTTCCTTTGTAAAAAGTTTTTGTCCACTCTCTATTTTTTCAGTAATATCAATAATCGTAGTTAAAATTCTTTTATCCTCGTTTTCCATTCCTACCATTTTTTCGAAAAGCTCGAGATATACCGTTCTTCCATCTTTGGTAAGATTTTTCACCGTGTGATGAAGCGCCTTTCCGCTTTTAAGAATCTCCAGATTTCTTTTCACTTCATATTCAGAACCGGGATAAGCAATTTGAGAAATATTCATTTTAAGAAGTTCTTCCCTTGTATAACCCGATATTTCACAGTAGCGGCGATTAACTTCGAGAATATTTCCTTCCAAGTCTGTTTCGATTATACCGCTGGCAGAGAACTCAAAAAGCTCGCGGAATCTTTTTTCTTTCTCCTTCTTTTCAGTTATATCTTTCGCGAAGAGAGTAACAAGGACAGGACGGCCATTATCATCCTTTATAAAATCTGCCGAAATATCTGCAAAGAAAGTAGTATCATCCTTACGACGAAGCAACAACTCTTCTCTAAAGCTTTTTCCTTCTTCTTTGCTTTGGAAATAAATATCTCTTACATGCGGAATTTCGTCCTTAGCAACGAGATGAAAAACATGTTTTCCTAAAAGCTCCCCTTCTTTATAACGTAAAAGTTTTAATGCGGATTCATTATAATACGTAATATATCCTTCAATATCCGAAATCAACACTCCATCACTGGTTCCATTTAGAAAAGACTTATAAAGACTTTCACTTTCCCTAAGTTTCTTTTCCGCCTTCTTCCTTTCTTCTATTTCCCTTAACAACTTTTGATTTTGTTTCTTTAGCTCTTTCGTTTGAGCTTTTACCTTTCGCTCCAGAGTACGGTTTAGCTCTTTTATATTTTTTTCATAAGCAATAATCTCCGTTATATCTCTTGCCGAGGTTATTACATACTTAACTTTTCCTTTCTCATCAAATTCGGGAAACAAAAGCCAATCAATCCAAATTCCATTTGGAAGCTCAAATTTAATTCTGTGCTCCTTGCCCGTTTTGAACACCCTTGCAATAGCCTTTTCAAAAGTAGCGGTTAAGTTTTTAGGAAATCCCAATTCTTTATGTGTTTTTCCTATCATTTCTTCCGGGGAAATTCCCGTTTGTTCTTTAATCATAGGATTAACATAGAGATGTCGATACTGTCTATCGAATCGCATAATCACATCGCGGGAATTTTCCGTAAGTGCACGGAATTTCTCTTCACTCTCGCGGAGCTCCCTGCTTTTCTGCTCGACAAGTTTTTCCAGTTTATTACGATAAATTTCGAGCTCTTTCCGAAGATTTTCCTTCTCCGTCAAATCCACACAAAAGCAAAACAGCTCCTTTTCGCCAAACTCATTTTTTAACACATGTCGAAATACAAGAACTTTTAATATTTTATCTCCGCTTACAAGTTCAATAACTTCTGGTTTTATACTCTTTTTTGAAAAAAATCTTCTGAATCTTTTTCGTGCCTCTTCTTTACTTTTCCCTTTGGGATAGAGAAGTTCAAATTTCTCTTTACCAAGGGCTTCTTCTTCCCTATAGCCAAAGAGTTCCTCAGAAGCTTTATTCCAAAACTTAACCCGCGCATTAATATCATAAGTTTGAACAGCAATCCCCGGTATCTCTGTTAGAATATATTCATGTTTCTCTGCAAGGGCACGCCATTTATTCTCCGCATCATAAAGTCTTTGAACATCAACAAACACATTTAAAAATCCCGTAATTTCTCCCTCTTCGTCTTTAATTGGGCGCACCACTAAGTTAGCCCGAAACACTTTTCCATTATTTTTTACTAGACCTATTTCCGTTGAAAAAACTTTCCCTTCCTCCAAAAACTTATTAACCTCACTTTGTAATTCTTTCAACCTTTCCTTCTCAATAAATTCCTGCCCGTTATGAGAAATAAAATCCTTTTTACGAGAAAAACCAAGCATTTTATACGCGGCTCGATTACAATCCAAAATATTTCCGAATCGGTCGGAAAAAACCACCCCCACGGGAAACAAATCCAGAAGGTCGTCATAATAAATTGCCTTTTCCGGAAAGATACTTAACAAGGAAAAAGGAAATATCTCCAGAAGAACAAAAAAATTTCTTTTCTTTTCCTCATAGTATAGAAGGGAAATATTAGTCTCAAAAAAAGAAAATTCACTTTCTCCTATTCTATACAGTAATTCCTCTTTTTTATACTTTCTCCCTTTTTGCAATAGTTTTTTAACGGCAGCAGCAACCTTTTCCGCAGACTTTTTATCTTTCAGTATTTTGGAATACTTTTTGTTGATAATTTCACTATAACCCCCGAACAGCTTTTGGGCTGCAGAATTAATGAAAAACACTCTAAGCTGTTTATCGAGGATTAAAATAGGTGTACGTATTTTTTCGAAAGCATGCGTTAGAATGAATTGTTCTTCGAAGCCGGTATCCATGTTTTTCTTGCGGGGATTTTCGGCATCTGGTTTCCTCGACTTGCTTGCCGATTTCATTGGTTCTCCTTAAATTAAGCTTGCTCTTATCGAAATTTAGCAAAAACGGAGGAAAAGAATAAATTTGTATAAGATAATAAAAAAAGTTCACATTTCCACTTTTTTTATCGCAATACTAATATACGGAATAAATTTGACAGCTCAAGTAAAAACGGTACGCGGCTCCCAGAAATACATGAGTAATCCTCTTTACAGAAGATATATTGAGTTATACAAAATTTCAAAAACAAAACATGCCGACATAGTAATGTTAGGCAATTCTCTCACAAACGGAGGAAATTGGGAAGAGCTTTTGGGGCGAAATTCCGTTGTCAACCGAGGAATTCCAAGCGATATCTTAGACGGTTACTTAGCAAGAATGGAATATGTTTACAAGCTTAGTCCTAAAATCTGTTTTGTTCAGGGGGGAATCAACGACATATTTAACTGGACACCTGTGAATTTAATTTTCGAAAAATATAAAAAAGTCATCGAGGGACTAAAAGCACACGGGATAATTCCTGTAATTCAATCTACCCTTTATGTAAGCCCAATTTGGGGAGAGGAATGGCTTAAAACTCACCGTCCAGATCTAAAGCCAAGAGATGTAAATAGAGACAGAAACCGAGAGGTAAACAAATTAAACAACCTCCTTAGGAATTATGCTACAAAACATGGTATAGAATACATTGATTTAAACAGCAAACTGAGCAAAGACGGTTTCTTGCGTGAGGACGTTACGTGGGACGGTGCACACCTAAAAGCTAAAGGTTATAAAATATGGGCGGAAGAAGTAGCAAAGATTTTGAGAAAATACAACTTATAGGAGTAAAAAAATGAAAGAGAAAAACAAAATTAACGAACCTCTGAAAATAATAGGATTAACAATTGTTTTCGCGTTAATGCTTTCTCTTCTACCAAAAGATATAGAGGTGTTCGGTGTAAAACTTAAGCATGTAGATATAATAGCAGACTTAAGGATATCGAATGAAAATCAAAATACCGAAAAGGAACCCGATTCAGGTTATAAGGAATACCTAAAAGAATATCAACAACTTCTCAAAGAGAGCGCCGACTCGACAAGTTCGGACAGCTCCAAACAAGAATCTTTTTTAAACTCAAATCGAACTGAAAATTATGCAGGCTTCTTTTTTTTCAGGAAAAGCTCATTTGGCAGAGGACCAAAAACAAAATATCAAAAAATAATTGGCAATCTGTCGCAAATGAAAAAATTCTATCGCGCGCTAAACCGAACGGGAAAAGAGGTCGTTAGAATTGCACACTTTGGGGACTCCGGCATAGAGGGAGATTTAATTTCCCAGGACATACGAGAAGAATTGCAAAAAAAATTCGGGGGTAGAGGTCCCGGTTGGCTCTCGATTACTCGAAAAGACATAACATTTCGAATAAGCACAAAACAATCCTTTTCCGACAACTGGGAAATGTACAGTTTATACACAAACAATCCTCATAATTACGAACTTGGCATAAGCGGAGAAATATTTATTCCGAAAGGTTCCGCATGGGCACAATTCGAAGCAACGAGATTTTATAGACACTCTTTCCCATACAAACTTGCAAGAATATTTTACAGTAACTCCGACGGTAAACCCATAAAATATCAATTTGGAAACCGTCAAAAAGGCGAGATTAAACCAAAACGCAGAAAAGGAATACAACAAGAAATCGTAACAGCCAAACGAGGAGTCAAAAAATTCAGAATTGATGTACCGACAGGAACGAAAACCTTATTTTATGGAGTAAGTTTAGAAAATGGTAACGGCATATATTTAGATAACTTTCCTCTCCGTGGTAACTCTGGAGTAGATATAAAACAAATTCATGCACACGTCCTTAAAGATTTTGCAAGATATTTAAATTACAAATTAATACTCCTTGAATTCGGATTAAATGCCTTACCAATGATTAAAAGGAATTATGATTGGTATGTTAGAGAAATGGTAACGGTGGTAAATCACTTGAAAAAAGCTTTCCCACGCGCTGCAATTTTAATCATTGGAGTACAGGACAAAAGCATTCGCAAGGGAGGCAAATTTGTTACCGACCCCTTGATTTTCAGACTACTCAAAGCGCAAATGGAAATAACGAAAAAGACAAACGTTGCTTTCTGGAACCTGTTTGAAGCAATGGGAGGAATAAATAGCATGCACCAATGGGTAACTAATAATCCACCACTTGCTTCACAAGATCATGTACACTTCAATTTACAGGGGGGTAAAAAGGTAGCACATTTACTAGTTGAAGCTCTTCTAAACGAAAAATAATTTGTAAACAGTTTTTTGAAGCCGGTTTCGAACCCCCTCGTTACCGGCTTTCTTTTTTGATTTAAATCATTGATTCCTGCAGATATTTTCCGTATTATAGCACTTGAATATTGAAAGGGCTAAATAATGAAAAACAAAACTCTAAAATTTCTCTACAAATTTCACTTCAATGATGGGCGAAAAAGACTATTCGAAATTAACATTGATCCCAAAACACTTTTACTTACCAAACCGGTAAGACAAGATCCACCGGAATGGGCAAAAATGAGTTATTTCCGTTGTGAAAACTGTCCTTTGCCTACTTCAAAATATAAATACTGTCCTTTAGCCAATCACCTTTCGGAAGTAATTGAGTTTTTCACCGATGTTCCCTCTTTCGAAAAGGCAATTATTTTTGTTGAAAACAATCTACGCGGCTCGTACAAATACACCTCCGTACAAGTCGGTGTCTCAAGTTTAATGGGAATAATAATGGCATCGAGCGGTTGTCCAATTATCGGAAAATTAAAACCGCTTGTTCGTTTCCACCTTCCTTTTGCCTCTTTGGAGGAAACTGAAATACGCGTGCTTTCCATGTACATACTTGCCCAGTTTTTTAGAATGTGGGAAGGTAAAAAAACGGATTTCAAGCTTACAAAGCTTCGTAAACTATACGAAGATATTCAAAAAGTAAATCGCAACATAGTAAGCAAACTTGCCGAAATAGAAATCAAAGATACAAATAGAAACGCCGTGATAGCTTTGAGCAATTATGCCGATTTCATCTCACTAAGCCTATCCGACGAGGAAATTCAAAACCTCAAAGAATTTTTAGGAGACTTCTTGGAAATAGAATAAGCATCTCTTTTCGCCGTTGACAAATACATCCGAAATAGAAAAGCCGACCACAAGGTCGGCTTGCTGTCTTCACAATTCCATAAAAACAAACTCAAATTTTATCCAACGCTTGGCGTAAATCGTCAATCAAATCGTCAGGGTTTTCAATTCCCACGGAAAGCCTAACCAATCCTTCGGTAATTCCCGCTTCCTCGCGTGCTTTTTGTCCCATCGAAAGATGAGTCATACTTGCAGGATGTTGTATCAACGTTTCGACTCCGCCAAGACTAACAGCCAGGGTGCAAAGTTTTACCGAATTCATAACCGTCTCACCAGCGGAAAAGCCACCTTCAAGCTCGAACGAAATCATCCCGCCAGGAGCCTTTTGTTGTTTAAGTGCAATTTCGTACTGGGGATGGCTTTTTAAACCGGGGTAGCGAACCCACTTCACTTTCGGATGGCTTTCCAAAAACTCCGCTATTTTCATAGCATTGTCGCTAAGTTTTTTCATTCTAATATCAAGAGTTTTCAAACCGCGATGTACTAAGAATGCATTAAACGGATCAATCACTCCGCCAAGCTGGTTCAACACAGAGCGGAACTTTTTGTAATCATCCTTATTTTTAACGACTATTATTCCAGCCACAACATCGGCGTGCCCGTTCAAGAACTTAGTCATGCTATGAACAACCACATCCGCTCCAAATTCAAACGGTTTTTGAAGCGCGGGACTCATAAAAGTATTATCCACAACGAACAATGCGCCATGTCCATGAGCTATTTTCCCAGCCTCTTCCAAATCGGTAATTGCCAAAGTGGGATTACCCGGTGTTTCCACATAGACAACTTTAGTATTGGGTTTAAGGGCTTTTTGAATATTTTTCGGGTCGGTTCCGTCCACGGGTGTGGATTCAATTCCGAATCGACTTAAAATATTAACAATCAATGTTGCCGTGGGTCCATAGACGGCTTCGGAAAAGACTATATGATCACCGGCATTCAAAAGAGTGAAAAGCGTAGTGGATATTGCCGCCATTCCGCTGGCTGTTCCCAATGCTCTGTATCCCCCCTCCAATTCGGCAACAGCTTTCTCCATAGCATTTACGGTGGGATTGCTCATGCGTGTGTAAATATAGCCTTCCTTCTCACCTTTAAACAGCGCCGCACCCTGTTGAGTCGATTCAAATTTAAAAGTGGACGTCTGATAAATCGGAGGGATTACAGGACCATGCTCATAATCTTCAATACCTGCATGCACACATTTAGAATCGAACTTAATGTTTTCTTCACTCATCTCATCACCTTTTTTCTATTCGGGGTTATTATTTTCTTCTCCGTTTTTGAACCCGTTATCCTCCTTAACAACCTTGGCAATATCGGCAATGGTTTCGCCTTCTCTAAGGCGTATTACCCGAACGCCTTGCGTGTTTCTTCCCATTACACGTATATCTTTCACGCTTTGGCGAATCACCATTCCCGTGTTCGAAATGATTACCAATTCATCGTTGTCGTTAACCTCTTTCATTGCTATAAGTTTGCCGTTCTTTTCTCCCGTCTTCACGGTAAGAATTCCCTTTCCACCGCGATGCGTAATGCGATAATCGGAAATCTTACTACGTTTTCCATACCCCTTGTCCGTAACGACAAGAAGCGTATCGGCGGAGCGAAGAACTATCAAGCCTATCACCTCGTCGTCCGGTGCCAATTTTATTCCACGAACGCCCGTGGCGGTTCTGCCCATCTCGCGCACATCTTTCTCATTAAAGCGAATTGCTAATCCGTTCCTCGTCCCTAAAATCACATCATTATTTCCATCCGTCATCTTAACTTCCACCAATTTATCTCCTTCGACGAGATTGATAGCATTTATACCGCCCTTTCGCACGTTGGAGTATGCCGAAAGCACCGTCTTTTTAACCGTTCCGTTCTTGGTTGCCATCATTAAATATTTATCATCCGAAAACTCTTTAACCGCAACGAAAGCGGTGATGTTTTCGTCTTTCTCTTTTTGAATTAAATTTATAATCGAGCGACCTCGTGCCGTCCTACCGCCTTCGGGAATTTCGTAAACTTTAAGCCAGTAAACCTTCCCTTTATCGGTAAAGAACATTATATAGTTATGCGTAGAGGCAATAAACATGTGCTCGATAAAGTCGTCATCCTTTGTTCCGGCGCCCGTTACTCCTCGTCCGCCTCGTGCCTGGCGACGGTAGCCGCTTACGGGAAAGCGTTTGATAAATCCGCGATGTGAAATAGTAACTACAACATCTTCCTCGGCAATGATATCTTCCAGCGAGAAATCCTTGGTATCGTAAACTATTTCCGTTCTTCTTTCATCAGAGTATTTTTCCCTAAGCTCTATCAACTCCTCTTTGATTATCTTAAATCTTCTCTTCTCATTTTCCAATATACCTTTCAGCTTTTCGATAAGTTTAATAGTTTCCTTGTAATCGTCTTCAATCTTCTTTCTTTCCAAACCGGTAAGGCGTTGCAATCTCATATCGAGAATAGCTTTCGCCTGGACTTCGGAAAGTTTAAAACGTTTCATCAAATTGTTTTTAGCGGTCTCGACGTTTCGGGATTTCTTAATAATTTCAATCACTTCGTCGATATTGTCCAGAGCAATTATATATCCTTCGAGTATATGGGCGCGCTTTTCCGCCGCTTCCAGCTGAAATTTGGTACGGCGAATCAACACTTCCATTCTGTGGTCGAGGAAGTGATTCATCACCTCGCGGAGTGTTAGGACTTTCGGCACTCCATTCACAAGCGCAAGCATTATTACGCCAAAGGTAACTTGCATCTGCGTGTGTTTATAGAGTTGATTAAGTATAACCGTAGGTTGAGCGTCTCTTTTCATTTCTATTACCACACGCAAACCATCCCTATCGGATTCATCTCTAACGTTCGTAATATCGGAAAGCTTTCCCGCCCGAACCAGCTCGGCTATTTTTTCTATTAGGTTTGCCTTATTAACTTGATAAGGTAGTTCGCTTATTACAATCGTAGCACGGTCATTTTTATGTATTTCTATATTAGCTCTTGCTCGAATAGTGATTTTTCCCCGGCCAGTCAGATATGCCTCTCTCACTCCCTCGTAACCGTAAATTATCCCGCCTGTGGGGAAGTCAGGAGCCTTCACATAGTTGAGCAGTTCCTTATCCTCCAGACTCGGTTTATCTATAAGCGCCACCAAACCATCGATTATCTCTCCAAGGTTATGGGGCGGTATATTTGTAGCCATTCCGACGGCTATTCCGCTCGCTCCGTTTACCAAAAGATTTGGCAAGTACGCGGGTAAAACGGTCGGTTCTTGCAAGGATTCATCAAAGTTGGGAATAAAATCAACGGTGTTTTTATCCAGGTCCCGGAGCATCTCGTCGGCAATCTTGGCAAGTTTTATCTCCGTATAACGCATAGCCGCCGGGGGGTCGCCGTCAACGGAACCGAAATTACCTTGTCCCGCCAGCAACGGATAGCGCATGGAAAAATCCTGCACCATTCTTACCATTGTATCATAAACTGCGCTATCGCCGTGCGGGTGATATTTACCCAAAACATCTCCGACCACTCTTGCGGATTTCTTAAAAGGTTTATTCCAGCTAAGCCCCATTTCGTGCATGCCGTAAAGAACACGTCTGTGCACAGGTTTTAAGCCGTCCCGAACGTCGGGTAAAGCTCGAGCAACAATAACGGACATAGCATAATCAATATAAGAGGATTTCATCTCCTCTTCCAAAGCAACGGGTATTATCTTCTCAAAAAAAGTAGCCATTTTTTTCCTTCAATTTCTGTCAACAAATTTAAACATCAAGATTAGCGTAACGAGCATTTTCCTCAATCCATTCTCGTCGGGGTTGTACATCATCCCCCATTAGGATTTCAAATATTCTCTCGGTTTCCAAGCCTTCGAGGGTAACTTGCAGAACCGTCCGAGTTTCGGGGTTCATCGTAGTTTCCCAAAGTTGTTCGGGGTTCATCTCTCCCAAACCTTTGTAGCGGGAAATAACAACCCCTTTCGGGTTTCCGTCCTCGTCAAGGTTTCCGGAGGCTTTGAATCTTTTAAGAATTTTATCCCTTTCCGCATCGTCGAAGGCGTAATATTCTTCTTTCCCTTTTTTTATTTTATACAGCGGAGGTTGGGCTATATAAACCTTTCCTTCCGCTATCAAATCTTTCATATACCGATAGAAAAAAGTGAGAAGCAATGTTCTTATGTGGCTTCCGTCCACGTCGGCATCGGTCATTATAATTATTTTTCCATATCGAGCCTTAGACGGGTCAAAATCGTCTCCAATTCCGGCGCCTATTGCCGACACGATAGCTTGAATCTCATTGTTCTCCAAAATTTTATTAAGCTTTGCTTTCTCAACGTTAAGTATTTTTCCTTTTATGGGAAGGATAGCTTGGAAGCGCCTATCCCTTCCTTGTTTTGCCGAGCCTCCTGCGGAATCGCCCTCGACTATATAAATCTCGCTGTGCTCTGGGTTTGTAATGGAGCAATCCGCCAGTTTTCCGGGTAAATGTAGAGCGTCCAAAGCGTTCTTTCTGCGAATCAAATCCCGAGCCTTACGCGCAGCTTCGCGAGCCTCGGCTGCTCTCAAGCATTTCTCTATTATCTTCTTCGCCACCGATGGATTTTCTTCCAAATACTCGCTGAGTTTTTCCCCGACTATGGTTTCCACAATGGACTTAACTTCACTGTTTCCGAGTTTTGTCTTGGTTTGTCCCTCGAACTGCGGTTCCATGACTTTCACCGATATCACCGCTGTTAACCCTTCGCGGAAGTCGTCGCCGGTGAGAGTGATTTTTCCTTTTTTGGTTTCCTTTATCAGGTTGTTCTTGTTCGCATAATTGTTGAATGTCCGAGTCAAAGCCGTTTTAAATCCAACGAGATGCGTTCCGCCTTCTATCGTGTTAATGTTATTAACATATGTATGAATACTTTCGGAATAACTTTGCGTATATTCGAACGCAATTTCGACAGGCGTGTTTTCTTTTTCCCCCTCGATATAAATCGGTTTATGGAGAGGGTTCCTTTTTTCATCCAGAAATTTCACAAACTCAATTATACCGCCTTTGTAGTGATAAGTCTCGTCTCTGCCGTCTCTCTCGTCTTTTATTCTTATCGTAACGTTTTTATTGAGATATGCAAGCTCGCGCATTCTCTCGGCGAGTATATCGAATTTAAATTCCGTTGTTCTAAATATCTCCGCATCCGGCTTGAATGTAACGGATGTTCCCGTATCATCCTTTCGCACGGTTCCTATTTCCTTCACCGGAGCGAGAGGAACACCGCGACGATATTCCTGGAAGTATTTTTTACCGTTTCTTTTCACCGTAACCTTGAGCCATTCGGAAAGAGCGTTCACAACCGACACACCTACGCCATGTAATCCGCCCGAAACCTTATATGAACTCTTATCAAATTTTCCTCCGGCATGCAGAACGGTCATAACAACTTCCAATGCGGAGCGTTTCTCAACGGGATGCATATCAACCGGAATGCCTCTTCCCTTGTCTTCTATGGTAACGCTTCCGTCCTTGTTAATCGTAACGGTTATTTTATCGTTATAGCCAGCAAGAGCTTCGTCTATTGCGTTATCGACGACTTCATTTACGAGGTGATGAAGTCCGCGCGAGCTGACATCCCCGATATACATTGCGGGTCTTTTCCTTACCGCCTCCAATCCTTTGAGGACATTGATATTCTTGGCGGTGTATTCGTTCATTGCGTGTTCTTTTTCTTTCGTCAATTTATCTCCCGTAAATTTACTACAAAAATCTAATTCTCTTTACTACTTCCTTTTGAAAGTAATCGTTTATTTTTGAAATTATTTTCTCCTTATTAAGGTTTAACTCGCTTCTCCAGACGGCGTCTTCGACTCTCAGCACGAGCGTTCCGAACTCGACTTTCCTCGGTTTAACAATCTTTTTCCACTCGGGAAATATTTCATAAAACTCATCAACAACTTTATAGCCGAAGACTTTTTCTCTAAATTTTTTAAAAGCCTCCTCGCCGTTCAACACATCCCCTATGCTTTTTGCGTCATTCATACCTGCAAACCCCGTTTTCAACCTTTATCACAAAGTCTTTCCCTTTACTTATTAACCCTTCGTAACTTGTAAAATCCGTCATAGTAATGAATGCTTGTCCCACTCTTTTGAGAAAATCGCTAATTTTATGAGACCTATCCGAATCCAGCTCCCCGAATATGTCGTCCATTAGGAAAATCGGGGTTCTCGATATTTTATCCTTGAGATAAAAGAACTGGGCGAAGCGGAGGGCTATTTGAAAAGTTTTATGTTGTCCCTGCGAGCCGTAGCGTCTGAGCTCAATATCATTTATTTTAAACAGAAAATCGTCTCGGTGCGGACCAATCAGATTTTTTCCGCGCTGTATTTCTTCTTCTCTTTTGTTCTCCAGTTGGGAAAGAAGCTCTTGTTGAAAATCCCCACCTGCGTTCAAAAAGGGATATTCAATATCAGGAATTTCCGTTTCTTTCATTATTTCGTAATAAGAACTTTTCAAATAATCCTTAAAAACAGGAATAAAATCTACTCTGTGTTTTATAATTTGAGCACCTAACTTAGCCAATGTTTCCGTCCATGCATCGAGTTCACTTCTAAACCTCGACAATCCTTTATCTTTTATTTCCCTGAGCAGAGCGGCTCTTTGCCGTAAGACTTTCCCGTAATCGAGCAATAGACTCAAATATGCCTTACTTGCTTGGGAAATAACTGAGTCAACGAATTTCCTTCTCTCCGCCGGAGCGCCGAAGGTAATGTAATGGTCGCTTTGAGTGAGCGTAACAACGGGAAAGCGTCCTATTATTTCGGTCGAATTACTTATTTGTTTATCATCCAAAAAGACTTGCTTCTTTCTGGATTCGCTGGAATAAAATACCTTAACCCCGTGATTAGTTAAACCTCCGAAAGAACCGATGATTTCAAAGAAAGATTCCCCGAAGGTAACAGCTTCCGAATCCGAAGCACCAATAAGGCTTTTGGTGGTTGAGAGATAATATATAGCTTCTAAGAGAGAAGTCTTTCCCTGACCGTTTCCACCTATGAAAAAATTTAGGTTTTCCGAAAATTGTAAAGAACTGTCCCTGTGTAGTCTGAAATTTACAAGCTTTAAACTCTTAAGAAACATTTTGTGTATTTAATCGTATAGGCATTACAAGCATCAACAATTCTATTCCTTCTTCCTCCTTCGTCGGTTCTATGATTACGGCTTTCTGAGGAGAACTTAGTCGCATAATAATTTCTTCCTGACTCGGCATATGCGATAAAATATCGCTGAGATTCATAGCATTAAAGCCAATTTCCATCGGTTCCCCGTCGTATTCGCACATTATATTCTCGGTCGCAGTGGAACCGGTATCAATATCCTCCGCAAAGACTTCCACATTACTTTGCGAAAGGGTGAGTTTGATTTTCCTCGTAGGGGATGTTGAAAACAAGAGCATTCTCTTCAGAACGTCGTTTAATTCCTTCCTGTTTATCTTTAGTTTGAATTCATTTTCAACGGGTATCACGTTTTTATACTCGGGATAGGAATATCCAATTAGTCGACCGATTAATTCTATGTCTTTTAGCTTGAACGAAATATGAGTTTTGTTAAGATAAACTTTTACGCTTGTTTCGTCCAACAATTTCATAAGCACGGAAATAACTCTCTCCGGAACCACATATTTGTCTTCTATTTGATGATTTATTTTCTTGTTCAAAAGATTAGCAAGACGGTGTCCGTCCGTAGCCACAAATCGTAATCCTTCGGACTCGAACTCGAACAACATTCCCATCATTGCGGGGCGAATTTCCTCTTTGCTTATTGCAAAGGAGGTTTGCTCAAGTGATTTTCTCAAATCGGGTCCTTCTATGGTCACTTCTTTTACGTCTTCCGTCGCTTCTTGAGGAAAGGACGGAATTTGAGGATATTGTTCGGTATCCAAATAGAAAAGCTTGTACTTTCCTTTATCCGTAACGAGGAAAAGTGCATGGTTATAATCTATTTGAAAGTGTAGCGTGGTATCTCCGAAGGAGCGAACCAATTCGTAAATCCTTTTCGCCGGTACCAACCCTTCGAAGTTCTCGGAAGTGTCTACATTGATAGAAGATTTAAGGGAAATATCCAAATCTGTCCCGGAAACAGTTAAAAGTCCGTCTTTTATTTCAAACTTGAAATGCTCCAATGCCTGGACGGGTGTTTTCGAAGGAATAGCCGGGAAAATCTTTGAAAGAAGCTTTTCAAATTCCTTGCTGTTTACTTTGAATTCCATTTAATCACCCTATATTTTAAACAAATTTAACAAAGCAATATACCAAAATTTCATGCCCATTTCAATTAATGTTTATTTCCAATTTTCGTCCTTTTCCCCTTTAGTTTTCCCTTTTGCCTACGATAATAAACATGAAAATTTATAAGGGGTTTCTTATGAAAGAAATAGAGTGGAAAAGATATTATGAGCTGGGAATAAAAGAGATTGACGAGCAACATAAGCGCTTCATTTTCTTTTTAGAGGAAGCTAAGTAATACACAAAATTTAAATATTATTAATTTTAACAGATAAATTTAAACCTTCTTCTTTAATAATAAGATTGTTAATATGTTTATAATCCCGAAAAACGTTGCCTACGGCGAAAAAAGAGAGTATTTTTTATATTTCGTTTGTTGAAAGAATGTTAATAGAAAGAGTGTTTTTCTTCTGGTGGAAAACAATGTAAGTTTATCAACAAAAAATTGTCAACATTTTAACAAGATATTAACAGCGGAAAAATATATTGTCAAAGATTCGGAAGAGAAGAAAAGTCTTATTTTTATTAGTATTGCTCCTCTTTGGATGCGGAACTAAAAAAGGGGGAATAGGAAAAAAAGAGAAATATGAGTTTCCTAAGGAGAATTTTTATAACGAATATTCTCGGATAGATAAGTTTTTTAGAGAAAGATATAAGCGTGGATTGTTTAATGGGGCGGTTCTTTTCGCTGAAAAAGATAAAATAATTTATGAGAAAGTTTTCGGGTATGCGGATTTCAAGAAAAGAGAGAAAATAAAATTAAGTTCCGCCTTTCAACTCGCCTCTGTTTCCAAGCCCGTTACAGCGATTGCAATTCTTATGATGACATCCGAGGGAAAAATAAGTCTTGAAGACACCCTGGGAAAGTTTTTCGAAGACTTTCCGTATCGAGGTGTAAAAATAAAACATCTCCTCGAGCAACGCTCCGGCTTGCCCGAGTATATGTATTTCGCTGATTCCCTTTGGCAGGACAAGAGAAATTTGTACTTAACAAATGAGGATGTGCTCGACATTCTAATCGAAAATAAACCTTTCAGATATTATAAGCCGGGGGTAAGATATAACTACTCAAATACAAACTATGTGCTCTTAGCTTTGATACTTTCGAAAGTTAGCGGAAAAAGTTATGGAAAGTTTTTAAAAGAAAATTTGTTTGATCCGTCGGGAATGAGTAATGCTTTTGTCTGCGAGAGGCGTGCGGTCGAAGATTGCAGGGCGAAAGTAAAAGGCTATGTTAACCGAAGGAGGTTGGCCGGTGATACATATCTGAACGGCGTAGCGGGAGATAAAAATATTTATGCCTCGGTGGAAGATTTGTTCAATTTCGATAAGGCTTTGAACGAGGGGAAATTAATTTCTAAAAAATTGCTTGATAAAGCATTTACGCCAAGACATCCCGAATTATACAAAGAGGATAATTATGGATACGGATGGAGGATAAACACAAGAGAAGACGGAAGCAAAATTGTTTTTCATACTGGTTGGTGGAAAGGCTTCCGAAGTTATTATATAAAGGCGCTTAAGGAAAAGAAAACGATTATTGTGCTCTCGAATATCAGCAATAAAGGAATATTGCATTCTCCACAACTTGCGGCGTTGTTCGGAGTGAAATGGAGACTTGGAAAAAAAGAGGGGGCAAAAGCCCCCGTCCGATAAAGCCTTTTAGATTTTCAGAAGTTTTTTTGCCTCCTCTGCAATTTCGGGTGATACGAGTATTCGTCCACATGATTCACACGTGTAAATTCTCTTTGCTTGTTTTATTTCTATTTGCCTTTGAGGAGGAACCACGTTATGGCACCCGCTACATGCCGAGCGAACTATTGTTGCTATTGCTATGCCCCTGCTTGCTTTTCTAATGCGCATGTAAGTATTGTAGTCGGGCTTGCGGATTTTAGCTACGATTTCTTCACGGATAGCCTGAAGCTTTTCTTCTTCGCGTTCGTTGGATTTGATTATCTTCTTCAGTTCTTCTTCTTTGACCTTTAGTTCCTCGTTTAGTTTAATCAATTCCGGCTCAAGTTCCAAGATTTCCGCTTTTAATTTTTCGACCTCGTCTTCAAGGGATAAATTTTCGGTTTCCAATTCTTCGATTAATTTTTCCGTGTGGTCGATTTCTTTGGTTAAAGCATCGTATTCTTTGTTGTTACGAACGGAGTAGAGTTGAGATTTGAATTTTTTCAGACTTTCCTTCAGTCTAACTATCTCCGCATCGTTGTCGTTTCGCTTTTTGATGTAATCTTTTTTAAGCTGTTCCTTTTCTTGGATAGCCGAAGATATACCATCTATCTTTCCTTTTAACTCGTTTACCACAAAAGGAAGATCTCCGCGGAGTTCTTCGAGCTCGTCCAATTGGTCGTCAATCAATTGTAATTGATATAGGGTTGTTAATCGATTAATCAATTTGTGTTCTCCTTATATTTTTAAAAACTTTACCGGGTTGGTATTACCCTTGTATTTGATAACGTCTATTTTTTCTTTTCTTTCCGAGAGAAATTCCTTGATTTTTCTTTCCACCGCGTCTATCGAGTGTACTTCGGTTTCATAATGTCCTGCATCCACCAAAAGGATTTTTCCCTGTGCTTCCTCGAATGTGTGATAACCGACGTCCGCCGTAACAAAAGCATCGGCACCCATTGATATTGCGTTTTTGTATTTGTCAGAACAGCTACCTCCGCAAACGGCAACGGTTTTTATTTTTCCCTTTTTCCCTTCGCAGTATCTGATGTTTCGGGAATTTATAGAATGCGATAAAAACTTTAGGAATTCCTCTTTCTTCATCGGGGTTGATAGCTCTCCTATCGCCCCTGTGCCGTAATTCCGGTTTCGATTTTTCAACACATATACATCAAAAGCGGGTTCTTCGTACGGATGGGCGGCTAATAATGCATTTATAACCTCTTCGAGTTTCCAGGAGTTAACAAGCACTTCGAGTCGATTTTCTTTTACTTTTTCGAAGTTCTCCTTTTTTCCCACTTTTGGGTTCGACATGGAATTTCCGCGGAATGTTCCCGTGCCACTCGAGGAAAAACTGCATTCGGAATAATTTCCTATTACTCCCGCTCCCGCCGAAAACATTGCATTTGCTACCTTTTCCGTATCCTTTTCCGGAACAAAAACCGTCAGTTTATATTGATTTGCCTCCTCCGGTATTAGGAAGCGAATGTTTTTAAGTTTTAGGCGTTTTGCCAATTCGAAGCTTACGCCGTCTCTTGTGAAATCCAGATTAGTGTGAGCGGAGTAAAGGACAATGTCGTTTTGAATTAAATCTTTGAGTAGCTTTCGCTTTGTATCGTTTGTGAAGTTTAAGTTTTTAAGAGGTTTGAAAATTAAGGGGTGGTGTGTGAAAATGAAGTTACAATTGTTTTTAAGAGCCGATGTGAGAGTTCGCTGGTTTAACTCGAGGCAGAGGAAAATTTTTTTTATCTCCGCCCTTTTGCTGCCTACCAGAAGCCCGATATTGTCTTTCTCCCATGCGGCTCCCGGTGGCGCCCATTCTTCAAGGTATTTAATTAATTCTCCCGCTCTCATAAAATAAAAAAAATGCACTCCTTTGTGAGAAGTGCATTTCGCCTTATTCTTAACTTAATCTTCCGCTCGTGAACTTTAAAATTCGTATTACCAAATTGTAAGCTAACTTTTTCATAATATTGTAACTATAAAAATAATGATTTTTTAAAAATTAAACAACAATAATGCCAACGCAAGAAAATTCGTTAATGTTAAAAAGTTAAAACGTAATTTTGTTTCGGGTGAGAATGTGAAAAGTAGAGAAGAACTTAAAAAGGAGGCGGCTGTCGAAGCCGTGAAATTCGTTCGCTCCGGGATGAAGCTCGGATTGGGGACGGGAAGCACAGCCAAGTATGCTGTTGAAGAAATAGGAAGAAAGCTTAACTCCGGAGAGCTGAAGGATATCCTCTGTATTCCCACGTCGGAAAGCACGAGAAAGCTGGCGGAGAGCTTGGGTATTCCTCTCACGGATTTCGAGAATGTTGAGAGAATAGACTTGACCATAGACGGTGCCGACGAGGTTGATTCCAAGCTGAATCTGATAAAAGGCGGTGGAGGAGCGCTTTTGAGAGAGAAAATCGTCGCCCAGGCAAGCGAGAAAGAAATAATCATAGTTGACGAAACAAAGCTGTCGGATTCCTTGGGAAAGAACTTCCCTTTGCCCGTGGAAATTGTTCCGTTTGCCCTGCATCCGATTAAACGACTTCTCGAAAACTTGGGCGCCGAGGTACAGCTCCGGAAAAGCGAGGAAGGAATCTTTGTTACTGACGAGGGACATTGGATTTTGGATGCCAAGTTCGAAAGTATAGATAACCCTTACCAATTATCCTCTCTGTTAAACGAAAAAGCCGGAGTTGTGGAACACGGGCTTTTTCTTGATGTTGCGGATGTGTTGATAATAGGGAAGCATAAAGGGACGGAAATTATTTACGCTTCCTAAAAGAAAAATTTTTTTGTTTTCTGGAACTCGAATGAACGGACGACTGTAAGACAACCTTTGATTGTGTTTTTGTTTATTTCAAACAGACAAACGGATTCCGAGTTATGAGTATTGTCGTAGAAAATGTAACAAAGAAGTACGGGAACCAGAGGGCTGTTGACAACATTTCTTTTACAGTTAATACCGGCGAAATAGTCGGTTTCTTAGGTCCGAACGGGGCGGGAAAAACAACCACGATGAAAATAATCACTTGCTTTATGGCACCGTCGGACGGCGACGTTAAGGTCAACGGTATTTCCGTTCTGGAAAATCCCGACGAGGTTAAAAAGAAGATAGGTTACCTACCGGAGAACAATCCCCTTTATAACGATATGCAGGTTTTGGACTATCTCGAGTTCGTTGCGGAGCTTCAGGGAGTGCCTAAGGAAAATATTCCACAACGAATTGCCGAGATGGTGAAAGTGTGCGGACTTAATGAGGAAAAGCACAAAATGATAGGGGAGCTTTCGAAAGGGTATAAGCAAAGAGTCGGGCTCGCACAGGCGATGATTCATGATCCTGAGATTTTGATACTCGACGAGCCGACCACAGGCTTGGACCCGAATCAAATAGTTGAAATAAGAAGACTTATAAGAGAACTCGGGAAAGAGAAAACGGTTATTTTGAGTACGCATATCCTGCCCGAGGTGGAAGCGACTTCGGATAGAATTCTTATTATTAACAAAGGTAAAATAGTTGCCGACGGAACGGCTGATATGCTGAGAAAGCAAGCGCAAGGCACGGAGATATTGAGAGTCGAGATTTCCGAGGCGGATGATAAGGATAAAGTTTATTCGGAATTGCAGAAATTGGATACGGTGGCAATGGTGGATATTTTGGAAGAAGAACCCTTTAAATTCATTGTTAATAGCAAGGAGAATCTTTCTTCCAGAAAGGAAATATTTAACCTGTGCGTTGAAAACAATTGGGTTCTGACCGAAATGTCGCCGATTGAAACCAAGTTAGAGGATATTTTCAGAGAATTAACAACAAATTAACACAGAGTCGAGATGAAACCTGTTTTAGTTATTGCAAGGAAGGAGCTTAAAACGTTTTTTGACTCGTTAGCCGCTTACATTTTGCTCGCCGTGTTTTTGGGGCTTAGCGGATTTTTTACGTGGCTTTTCGGGTCGGATATTTTCTTTGTAGGACAAGCCACTCTTGACCCGTTTTTCTCTGTGGCTTATTGGACTTTGTTTTTCTTTATACCTGCGATTACAATGAAAATGATTGCGGAAGAAAAGCGCAGCGGAACAATCGAACTGCTACTTACGAAAGCGGTAACGGATTGGCAAGTTATTTTGGGTAAATTTATAGCCGCTTTGGCTCTTATTGCCATTGCCCTCGCTCTTACGCTACCCTATTACATCACGGTGGCGTTTTTGGGTCCCGTGGACCATGGCGCGGTTTGGAGCGGCTATTTCGGAACGCTTTTGATAAGTTCCGTTTATATCGCAATCGGGCTTTATGCAAGCAGCGTTACCAATAACCAAATTGTAGCTTTCCTTTTGTCCCTTTTTATAGGTGTTTTCTTCCTGATTATCTTCGACGTTTTGGCTTCTAATGCTACTGGCTTTTTGGGTGAGTTGTTCAGTTTTCTTAGTATATCCACGCATTATGAGTCCATTTCCAGGGGAGTTATCGATAGCAAGGATATTATTTATTTCCTGTCTCTGACTTTCCTGGGCTTGTTTTTAGCTGAAACACAATTGTCAAAAAGAAACATAGTAGAGTGATAAACTGCCATGCTAACTAGAAAAAAACTTCAGACGACGGTTTTACTTGTCTTCGGTATCCTGGTTTTGATTAATATTCTTTCTTATCGATTTTTTACAAGATTGGATTTTACCGAAGATCATCGTTACAGTTTGAGTAAGGCGACTAAGGACATAATCGGTAATCTTGACGACCCCGTAACCATAACGGCATATTTCACGGAAAACTTGCCTCCGAATATAGAGCAGGTGAGGAAGGATTTTAAGGACTTGCTGGTTGAGTATTCCAATTACTCCGACGGTCAGGTCGTTTATGAGTTTGTTAACCCGAACGAGTCTCAGGAAACCGAAATGGAAGCACAACGTAACGGTGTGCAACCGATAATGATTAACGTTCGGGAAAAAGACCAAATGAAACAGCAAAGAGCATATTTGGGCGCCGTTATTCGTTACGAGGATAAAAAAGAGGTGATACCTTTTATAAAACCCGGTGCGGCGATGGAATATGAGCTTTCGTCCGCAATAAAGAAAATAACACTGAGGGCTAAGCCTGAAATAGGCTTCCTTCAGGGGCACGGAGAACCAACTCTGGACGAGATGCAACAGTGGAAAAAATCCATGGATGTTCTCTATAAAATTAAGGAGATAAAACTCTCCGACACTACAGGAATACCTCCTACTGTGAACACTCTCGTGGTGATTGCTCCAAAAGATTCTTTCAGTGCGAAAGACTTGAGTTATCTGGATGAATTTATCAAGCGAGGCGGTCGCCTTTTGGCTGCCGTTAATCGTGTGGATGGAAATTTCCAGACCCAACAGGGGAAAGAGGTTAAATCGAACTTTTTTGAATGGCTTAAGAAGTACGGAGTGGACGTCGAGCCTAAATTTATTGTCGATGTTAATTGCAGTAATGTGATGGTTCGACAGCAACAAGGGCTTTTCGTGATGAGCACACCGGTCAGTTTTCCTTATATTCCCGTTATTACAAGGTTCGCTAAGCACCCGATTACGGAAGGTTTGGAATCCGTCATGATGAAATTCGTTAGCCCCGTTAAGGCGGAACCTAAAGATACTACGATTAGCGTAACGGTGCTGGCGCGTACGTCCGAAAAGTCTGGACTTAAAACGCCTCCGCTTTATTTTGATATTATGTACCAATGGAGAAAAAGCGATTTCCTTAATCCCTCCTTGCCTGTTGCCGTTGCAATGCAAGGAAAATTGGGTGGAGAGAAAGAAAGTAGATTGGTTGTGTTCGGAGACGGGGATTTTGCTGTCAACGGCAAAGGTAATTCGGCGCAACAGCTCCAGGAGGATAATGTTAGCCTTCTCTCTAATGCGGTTGACTGGCTTAACGACGATACCGGTTTGATTGCCCTGCGTACTAAGGGAGTAACTTCAAGGCCTATCGATGTTACTCTTTCCGATAGTACGAAAATGATAATTAAGTATGTTAATTTCTTGCTCCCTATTTTGCTGATTGTTATCTACGGAGTTATAAGATTCCAAACTAAGAAAAAGATTCGCAAACAAATTCAGTCGGTGGATTATGTCTAAGAAAGATTCTACAACAAAGTTAGCGATAATATTCGTTGTACTGCTCTTGATTGTAGCGATTATTTATTTGACCGGAACGGGAAAGCATGAAAGAACTTTCAAAAAAGACATAGTTAATATTGATACCGCAAGAGTTACGGAAATATTTCTATATCCGAAGTCCTCGAAAGGAAAGGAAATACGACTTTTCAAGGACGACGCCGGAAGGTGGATGATTAACTTTGACAGCAATAAGGTTGATAATGTTCAGAAGAACAAGGTAAAAAATTTATTTGCGGAGCTTTTGAAAATTAAACCGGAAAGGGTCGCCGCACGAAGTAAGAAAAAATGGGATAAATACGAAGTGGGGAAAGGCGCTACGCGCGTAAAGATTGTTGAGGATGGCGATACGACGCTGGATTTGATTGTCGGCAAATTTTCTTATAAACCGCAAAGTCAAAACGGGTATTATTACGGAAGCAATAATGCCCAGGTGAGCACTTATATAAGATTAGCCGGTGGCGACGAGGTTTACGAGGTGAACGGTTTCCTTTCGTGGTCTTTTAATCAGAATGCAAACGCATGGCGAGACCCCACGGTGATAAAAGGAGATTATGAAAAATGGAATAGACTTTCTTTCGACTATCCGGCTGACAGCTCTTTCCAACTTGTCAAGGAAAACGGCAAGTGGAAACTGAACGGAGCGGAAACGGATTCGGCTACGACGGTTAAGGAACTGAGACGTCTTTCGAGGATAAACGGGAGTAAGTTCGTGGATGATGTTTCACCCGATAGCTTGGGAGCGGCGGCTTATAAATTGACAATAGAAGGGGAAAAGGATACGATTGTTGTGCAGGCGTTCAAGACAGGCAAGGGAATGGTGGTTTCCTCTTCGCAAAACAAGGGAACATATTTCGATGCTAAGAACGGAAGGCTTTTCAAGAGGGTTTTTGTAAAGAAAGATGCGTTCTTTGCCAAGAAGAAGAAAAAGTAAAAAGTTTCTAAAATCAATCCCCGCACGTAGCGGGGATTTTTTATTGAACCAAACGAGATAATTTCTTTTCGGCTTCTTTTTCGCTTGTTTGTAGGTCTCTTAAAGTTATCTTCGATGCCGCATTGTCTATAGCCTTTTGCAGAAGCTTCCAGAGAGAACGAATCGAGCAATCGGGTGCGTTTATACATCTTTCTTTCGTTCCGCGGTAGGTTTTGCAGAATTCATTGTCAAATAATTTTCCTCCCAATATATCAAGTACTTGGTTAAGGGGGATTTGATCCGGAGGCATTGTTAGATAATATCCGCCCGTATGCCCGCGAGCGCTTTCACAGAGTCCACCCATGCGTAGCACGCGTAGAATCTTGGCCGTGTTTGCCTCTGTTAATCCCTCCGCTCGGCTCAATTCGGGGATTGTCGGAGTGAGGTTTTTATCGTACGCATTCGCGAGGCGGACGAGCAAACGCAAACCGTATTCTTCCATTGATGTAAATTTCATATCACAGAAAGCCTAATTTTAACTTTGCTTCGTCGCTCATCAAATCCATAGACCATGGTGGATCCCATACTAAATCCACATAAACGTCTTTAACTCCCTCGATAGCTCTTATGCGCTCTTGCACCTGTATTGGTAAACTTTCCGCCACGGGGCACGAGGGAGCGGTAAGCGTCATTTTTACGTAAACGTTGGAATCGTTGTCAACGTTTAGGTCATAGATTAAACCCAACTCCCAAATATCCACCGGTATTTCGGGGTCGTAAATAGACCTGAGTGTGTTTATTACTTTTCTGGTTATTTCTTCTTTTTGTCTTTTATCCATTTTTAATTTAACCGAGTATTTTTAGAACTTTTTTCAAATGCCGTATGAACAGATCCACTTCTTCTTTTGTGTTGTAAAGAGCGAGGGAAATTCTCACCGTACCCTGGATGCCGAATCTTTTCATAAGTGGTTGAGTGCAGTGATGTCCCGTTCGCACCGCAATTCCGTAATTTCCTAAAAGCGTGCCTATGTCGTAGCTGTTGACGTCCTGAACCACAAAAGAAATGACGGCGGATTTTCTTTTCGCTTCGCCGATAATTTTTAGCCCTTTGATTTCTTTTAGTTTGTGGGTGGCGTATTCGAGAAGTTCTTTTTCGTACCGCTCCGTTTCTTTGCGGTTTAGATTGTTTATAAACTCCAACGCTTTCCCAAGCCCTATTGCACCGGCGATGTTTTGCGTGCCTGCTTCGAATTTAGCGGGCGGTTCTGCAAATGTGCTTTTTGTAAAAGTAACTTTATCAATCATTTCCCCGCCGCCTTGGTAAGGAGGAATTTTATCGAGCCATTTTCTTTTGCCGTACAGAATTCCTATGCCCGTTGGGGCAAAAGCCTTGTGTCCGGAGATAACATAAAAATCGCAATCCGTTTTCTGTACGTCAATTTTTAAATGCGCCGCTGCTTGCGCTCCGTCAATAATTATGGGAACGCCGTGTTCATGCGCTATTTTTGTTATTTCTTTGATATCGTTGATTGTTCCTAACGTATTGGAAACATGTGTTACGGAAACGAGTTTTGTTTTCTCGCTGAAGAGTTTTTTATACGCATCCAAATCCAATTCGCCGGAGTCCGTGACGGGAATTGTTTTAATTCTGATTTTGCTTTTTCCACAGACCAATTGCCACGGTACGATATTGGAGTGATGCTCCATTTCCGAAATTATTATCTCGCTTTCCTCCTCGAAAAGACCGTATCGGCATAGAGATACGGAAAGGAAATTAATTCCTTCCGTGACTCCCCGCGTGAAAATCACCTCGGAAGATTCGGAAGCATTTATGAATTTTTGAGCCTTTACCCTTGCCGATTCGTATTTTTCCGTGGCTTTTTCACTGAGCGGATAAACTCCTCGATGTACATTTGCGTTGTTTTCTCGATAGAATTCTTCTATGGCGTTTATCACGACGGTCGGTTTTTGAGTCGTGGCGGCGTTGTCCAAGTAAATTAGTCTTTTGCCGTCGATTTCCTTTTCCAGAATCGGAAATTCTTTTCTTATGGTGTTTACCTCGAAAGGAACGACTTGTTTTTCCATTTTAAATTTCGAAACTATTTAGTTTTTCTGAGATAAGTTCGTTCAACTCTTCTTTGATTTCCGCAAGGCTGACCTTTTCGACCACATCGTTTGCGAAGGCTCTCACCAGCATTGTTTTAGCGATGTTGCGTGGGATTCCGCGCGAAAGGAGGTAGAAAAACGGAATCTCATCCAGCTGTCCCACTGTAGCCCCGTGGGAGCATTTTACGTCGTCGGCGTAAATTTCCAATTGTGGTTTTGTGTCCATCTCGGCCGTTTCCGAGAGGAGTATTGTTTTGTTGGATTGATAAGCGTTTGTTTTTTGTGCTCCTTCGCTTACGTAGATTTTTCCGGCGAAGACTCCCCTGGCGTCTTTATCGAGAATGCCTTTGTAGAATTCGTTGCTTGAACTGTACGGTTTGGCGTGATTGATAAATGTGTGATTATCGATGTGTTGCTTGTATTTACCCATGTACAGCCCGTATAAATTGCATTCCGCATTGCTTCCGTCTATCGTTATCCCTATGTCGTCTCGGGCAATTTTCCCGCCGAAGGAGAACGTAAAATAAGAAAAACGGGAGTCGTCTTCTTGTACCGCTTTTGTCTTTTTTATTTGAAAGGCTTCTCTGCTTTCTTTTTGAATCGAATAGATTTCCAGAGAGGAATTTTTGCCTACGAAAATTTCTTTCCCTTCGTTTGCAAAGTATTTTGTTTCCGGTTCCCCGATTCGCTCGAAAACGAGTTTCAAAGAAGCATTTTCTTCAAGTATAATAAGGTTTCTGAGGTTGATAAAGCCGTTCGCTCTGTCTGTAAAGAGGGAAACGAAAACCGTATCTTCCACATTGGTGTTTCGTGGAATAAAGACGAAAAGACCGTCGTTCATGAATGCGGAATTGAGAGCGTCGAATCCCGTTTCCGGTTCTAAGAGTTTTCCGATATAACGCGCTAGTATATCGGAATTTTCGGTTAGGGCTTTCTTCATGCTCTTGATGATGACGCCTTTGGGCAGGCGGTTCGAGAGATTTCCCCTTTGCGAGAAAATCCCGTTGTAAAAGAGAATGTCGGCGCGAGGGTTTATTTTGTTTTTTATGGAGTGCGCATCCCCGGCACGTAGAACGGGTTCGAAGTTGTTTTTTAGAATGGGGAGAATATTTGTGTACTTCCATTCTTCCGTCTTTAAAGTCGGAAACCGCAGGGAGTTTAATTTTAGAATAGCATCTTTTCTGATTTTATGTGCAAAGTTCTCCTTGGCTCCGTTTAAACTCTCCTCGAACTCGGAGAATTTTTCCGAGAACCAATTTATTGCCTTGTCCGCTTCTTCTTGTCTTTTCATTTTTTTTCTCTGCTATGCTGTTTCTTCTTTTATCCAATCGTAACCTTTTTCCTCAAGCTCAAGCGCTAAGTTTTTATTGCCCGATTTTATAATCTTGCCTTTGTAAAGCACGTGAACAAAGTCCGGTACGATGTAATCCAGAAGTCGCTGATAATGAGTTACAAGCAAGACTGCATTTTCGTTGTTTCTGAATTTGTTGACTCCGTTTGCGACGATTCGGAGGGCGTCTATGTCCAAACCGGAATCGGTTTCATCTAACAATGCAAGTTTGGGATTGAGCATCAACAATTGAAGTATCTCGTTGCGCTTTTTTTCACCGCCGGAAAAACCGACGTTCACCTCGCGGCTGATCATGTTGGAACCCATTTCCAAAATTTCGGATTTCTCCTTTAGCATGTCCAGGAATTCTTTTGCGCTTATTTCCGGTTGCCCGTGATATTTCCTGATTTCGTCGATAGCTGTTTTGAGGAACACGGAATTTGTAACACCCGGGATTTCCACCGGATATTGAAAAGCGAGGAAAACACCCTCGCGAGCGCGGTCTTCGGGCGGGAGTTCCAACAAATTTTTGCCTTCGAAAATTACTTTCCCTTCGGTTACCTCGTAACTGGGATGTCCCGCTAAAACGTTGGCAAGCGTGCTCTTACCCGAACCGTTGGGTCCCATTATGGCGTGTACTTCGCCTTTTTTTATTTCTAAGTTTATTCCTTTTAGTATTTCTTGTCCTTCAACTTTTGCGTGCAAATTTTCTATTCTAAGCATTTTTATCTCCTTGTTTTTAACCGACGCTACCCTCGAGGGAAATGGCTAAGAGTTTTTGGGCTTCTACTGCAAACTCCATGGGGAGTTCTTTGAAAACTTCTTTACAGAATCCGTTGACAATCATGTTAACGGCGTCTTCCGTCGAGAGTCCGCGTTGGTTCAGATAAAAGATTTGGTCTTCGGAAACCTTGGATGTTGTTGCTTCGTGTTCTACTATGGCGGATTTGTTCTCCACTTCGATATATGGAAAAGTGTGGGCGCCGCATTTGTCCGTCATCAGCATGGAATCGCATTGGGAAAAATTTCTGGCACCTTCGGCGCTCTTTGCTATTTTGACCAATCCTCTGTAAGAATTATCGCTGTATCCCGCCGAAATTCCTTTCGAAATAATTGTGCTGCGGGTGTTCTTCCCGATGTGAATCATTTTCGTGCCTGTGTCCGCCTGTTGGTGATTGTTTGTAACGGCAACGGAATAAAATTCCCCGATAGAGTTATCACCCAGAAGAACAGTGGAGGGATATTTCCACGTGATTGCGGAGCCTGTTTCGACCTGTGTCCATGATATTTTGGAATTGTTCCCTTTGCACAGGCCTCTTTTCGTAACGAAGTTGTATATACCGCCTTTTCCGTCTTTGTCTCCCGGATACCAATTTTGCACCGTGGAGTATTTGATTTCGGCGTTTTCCATTGCTATCAGCTCGACCACGGCGGCGTGGAGTTGGTTTTCGTCCCGCATTGGCGCCGTACACCCCTCCAAATAGCTGACGTACGAACCCTCGTCGGCAATTATTAGCGTGCGTTCGAACTGTCCGGTGTTCATGGCGTTTATGCGAAAATAAGTGCTTAATTCCATTGGGCAACGTACGCCTTTGGGGATGTAAACAAAGGAGCCGTCGCTAAAAACGGCTGCGTTGAGAGCGGCAAAGTAATTGTCCGTGTATGGTACCACCGACCCCAGATATTTTTTTACTAATTCCGGGTGTTCTTTAATCGCTTCCGAAATCGAACTGAAAATGATCCCATGTTTGCGGAGAGTCTCTTTGAAAGTGGTGGCGACGGATACGGAATCGAAGACGGCATCCACGGCAACTCCCGCCAGGATTTTTTGTTCTTCCAATGGAATGCCGAGTTTTTCGAAGGTTTTAATTAACTCGGGGTCCGCTTCGTCCAAGCTGTTGAGCTTCGGTTTTTTCTTGGGGGCGGAATAGTACTTGATGTCTTGATAATCTATTGGGTCGTATTTTACCTTTGCCCATTTGGGTTCTTTCAATGTGAGCCAATGGCGATAGGCTTTTAAGCGCCACTCCAATAGCCATTCGGGCTCTTCTTTCTTTGCGGAAATTGTTTTAATTATCTCTTCGTTAAGACCCTTGGGAACTTCGTCGGTTTCTATTTCGGTGACGAATCCCCACTTGTATTCCGATTGAGTGATTTGTTCTACTTCGTTGTTTTCTTTTTTCATCGGATTTCCTTGTTTTGAAATATTTGAGAAGGATTAACGGAAGGTTAAATTTTCCACCGCTCGAACCCTTCGCAATCAAGTCTTTATAAAAACAAATATTTGTCAATCGAAAAATAATTTATCTTGATATTTTTGTCAAGATTAAAAAGAAATATCAACCCTTAGTTTTTTTATCCGGAGAACATTATTCAATATTCTGAAGATGATTTATTTTTTCTATCTCTCCTGCGACTATAAGTGTATCGTTAGCCCCTATCATATAATCCGGGCTTGGAATGGCTTTTATTTGCACCGTTTCGCTTTCATTGCTCTTAATGGAAAGTATATCCACGCCGTAACGCGCACGAATATTAAGCTCTTTTATTGTTTTCCCTATAAAGGAAGGCGGAGGAACAATTTCCGCAATCTCGTAGCCTTCCATAAAATGTATTTTCTGCTCTTTCTTGGACATGGTGATGCTACTTGCCAAAGTGGAGGTAATATCCAATCGTTCCACTTCGCGATTGTAAGCATCCTGAATATCCTTTGTCCTGATTACTCCGATAACCTTGCGGGAACCTTCCGTTTCCACAACGGGAATACTTTCGAAATCCAGTTCGCGCATAATTTCCGTCGCCACCTGACAATTATCTTCCGGTGAGACCGTCTTGATTTTAGGCGATAAAATATCCGTTGCTATCAACACGTTGCCCAAAGTATCGGTTTCGAAAAGATAATCCTTAATCATATCGACCGTAATCACTCCCAACAGATTTCCGTTGTTGTCCAAGACGGGAAACTCCCTCCCTCTGCCCTGAATAATCTTGTTGACTATAAGATTAAAATTGTCGGTAGCATTTATATACGTGAATTCCTTCTCGTAAACATCCTTCACGAAAATGGATTCCATGATGTTTACTTCCGTTCCCTCGCGAATACCGATATTTCTCAGAACAAGTTTTAGAGTATAAATCGATTCGCGCGTTAGCTTGGAAGAAACTATCATGCTGATAATACAAGTAACCATTAAAGGCAGAATGATTTGATAATCACTTGTAAGCTCGAAGACGATAATTATTGCCGTGATGGGAGCGCGAGTAGTTCCAGCCACCAATCCGCCCATTGCCACCAAGGCGTACGCACCCGGTTCCGCCGTGATTGTAGGAAAGAACTGATGCACCACCCAACCGAACGCCAAGCCGGTCATCGCTCCCATAAACAAAGAGGGAGCGAAAATACCTCCCGAACCACCCGAACCCAATGTTACCGAAGTCGCAACAATTTTCGCAAAAAGAAGGATAACGGCAAAATACCAGATTAAATGTCCGTGCAAGGCGAGGTTAATCGATTCGTACCCAACGCCCATGACGTGCGGGAAAAGCAACGCCATTACCCCCACGCCAAGCCCGCCAATCAACGGCTTCACATATTCGGGGAGTTTCAGTTTGTTGTCAAAGTAATCTTCCGAGAAGTAAAGCAATTTAATAAAAAGGTATGCAGCCAATCCCGTAATTGCACCGAGTAAAAAATAAAATCCTATTTCATAAGGAGAAACATATTGATACGGAGGGACGTGAAAAGCCGAAAATTTCCCTTCGTAGGAATGCGAAATAACCGTAGCCATCACGGAAGAAATGACAATCGGGGAGAACTGCGCCACCGCAAAATCCATGAGAATAATTTCAACGGCAAAAAGCGCTCCGGCAATGGGAGCGTTAAAAGCCGCGGCAATTCCGGCAGCCGCACCGCATCCCACAAGAGTTTTAAGTCGTCGCGTAGGCACGCGAAAAAATTGTCCTACGGTGGAGCCAAGGCTGGAACCTATTTGAATAATGGGTCCCTCTCTACCGACCGAGCCACCGGTTCCTATCGAAATTGCAGAGGCTATCGCCTTGATTATTGCCACGCGGGGACGAATATTCCCGCCTTTCAAAAGTATTGCTTGCATTACCTCCGGAACACCATGTCCCTTTGCTTCCGGTGCAAAGAAATAGATAATGGGTCCCACAATCAATCCCCCGATTGCAGGAATTAAAATTTTCCAATACCAAGGCGCCGCAATCACATTGTCTAAAAAGTTGCCTGGACCGGAAAAAGAAATATTGGAAATGGTTTTAATGAGCCAACGTATAAGAATTGCCGAATAGCCAGCCAATATTCCAATAATAATAGCCACAATAATCATGAAGGTATGTTCGGTCATCTTTGCCCGCTCGAAGCGCGATGCCGCCCACTTGGAAATATTCGAATAGTATTTCTTTACTGCAATTTCCATATTTGTAAAAATAAGAAATTTTTAGAATTTCGTTGCGAAACTCCTGATGTTTTTACTAACGCCCCAAACAAAAGCGCAGTGATAAAAACATTACCGACCTTCAAAAATACGTGAAATAATCTTCTCCGTTTTCTTTCGTATGAATCATTAAAAGATTGGCGCGAACAAGCTTAATCAAAGCGCGAGAGGCTCTGCGATAAGAAACATTGGCTTTCTGCTTCAATTCCTTGACCGTGATACTTTCGTGGTCTTCTAAATACTCGAAAACTATTTTTTCTATCTTGCCTATTTCGTAATGCTTCAATGTCAACCTTTTGGCGCGAGCTTGAAGAATTTTAATCATCTCTTTGCTGGCAAGCACGCTTTTATCACGCACTCGCACATAAACGTGAGCGGTGTTCGGTTCAATTTCCGGAAGATAATCTTGAACACGATGGGGCTTGTATTCCGATTCCGGCACGGTAACGACCACCAACTCCTTGTTTTCTACATCAAAATACTGAATACTAATATCCACGGGCGGTTCGCAATATCTTTCGGCGGCTTCCTTCACCAACTCCGTTTCCCCTTTTTCACTTTCCACGCCGTAAATTTTCCCGTTATCATCTACGCCTATAATCAGAACACCGCCTTTGGTGTTTGCAAAGGCAATTAATTCTTTGGCAATTTTCTCAAACGTCGAGAATTTTCTTTTGAACTCGGTTCGTAAGCCTTCACCTCCTTCGATAAGACGAAGCAATTCTTTGCGATTCATATTCGGCTTAATGGGGTTTTATTTTATTCTTTAAAACTCCGGGAGGAAGATTTTTATAAACGGAATCTTTAGAATTTTTATTCTCATTGTTCGAGGTCTTTTTTGTTTTATTCCCTTCTCTCCCGGCATTCCTTTTCGTTTTTGGTCTTGGGGAGATATTACCGCGGGAAAGCGAGTCGGAAACGGTCTTGGAGAATTTAACCGAATCGGCTGATAACGAGTTTAACGAATCCTGCCTTGCGCGTTTGATTGAATCCAAAATCGCTTTTTGAATTCGTTTATAATAATTGAGCTTAGGGCGCACTTCTTTCGTGTAAGGAGTGGCTCGATATTTTGTAACAAGGGAATCATACAGCGAGGCGGCGGAATCGGGCATATACAAATCGTTTTCCAGAATAAACCCGGCGGTGTAATACGCTTGCGGAGCATAAGGGGAGTTGGGATACCGCTTCGGAATGCCGAGGAAAATTTTCAGAGCTTCTTCATAATCCTTAGCCAAATATTTGTCTTCCCCTTGCCGGTATATCTTCTCCGCAGGGTCCGATTCAAAATCAATCGGAGGCTTACCTATCTTTTTTGCCGCCTCGTTTACGATTTTATCGTATTTGTAATTTTCATAAATATAATTAAATAAACTATCCGCTCGGGCGGAATCGCCCAACATCAAATAATAATTCCCCATTGCATAGAGTATTTTAGGCTTGTTCGGAGAATTCGGTTTGTTTTTTAGGGAATTATTGTAATAATAATAAGCCGAATCCAAAACGTTCAGGTCGCCGAAGAAGAGATTACCCATTTCGAATTCCGTATCGGAAATCAAAGAACGGAGAGAATCGGCGGAAATTCTGGGGCGAATGGGTTTCGAAATTATTTTGTCTTTCTGCTTACTCTGTGCTCCGTAATTCGTTCTCCCATATCGTCTTCGTCCCACCATTTTTTTCTGAGCGGCGCGTATCGAGTCCTGTTTCCGTTTATATTCCTCATAGAGCAAAGAATCTCTCACAAAAGATTCCGGTTCCGTCAAGTATTTCAATTGTTTCTCTTGTTTTGCAAGTTTTTCATGCAATGTCAAATAATTTCCAAGCAACTTATTTCTTTGTCTTGCTTCCAACTTCATATCGCCGGGGGTTTTAGCAGCCAGGCACCTATCGTAATAATACATAGCGCTATCGTAATCGTTATAATCCTTTTCCATAATTTGTCCCAGATTAAACGCCGCAATGCCGGAGCTTTCGGTTCGCTTGTAAGTGGTGTCAACATCCTGGTAAATCGAAACTGCATCTTCTATTTTGCCTTGCTTATAGTAAATGTCCGCTATTTCCAAATTCACTTTATCGAGCATATCGGAGAATTTATTTTCGTTTTCCATATCCGTCAAAAGTTTCAGGCTTTCCTCTATTTCCCCGTTTTCTTTCTTTAGCCTTGCATACTCCAATCGGCTATTGAATTCAATATCGTATGTAGGTTCGTATTTCATAACTTCCGCAAAGGTTTTCATTGCGGCTTTTCGGTCGCCGTTTTTCTCATAGAGCTTACCGAGTTCGTAAGTTATTTCCGCTTTTAATTCCTCTGACTCCGAAACCGAAAGCAATTCTTTTATTTTATTTATTGCAAGGTCTGTGTTTTCGGAATAAAGGAGATAGCGTATTTCTTCAATAAGAGCTTCTTCGGCTATTTTTAGATTTTCTTCTTTGAGAGCCTTTGTTTTCACATCCTCCAGAAGTTTCATTCCCGCGTCATACTGGCGGAGATGAAGTTTTGTTTTCCCAATCCACAGTTCGTTTTCCAAAGCCAACTCGGAGCTTTTGAGCGTTGCCAATTCGTTGAATTTCCGCAACGCTTTGGAATAGCTTTGTTCGTAATAAAAAGATTTTCCTATCATTAAAAGGGCATCGTCAAAATAAGACGATTTCGCATGGAATTGCAAAATGGCGGAACATTTTTTTATTACCTCGTCCAAAAGCTTTTTTGCGGAGGAAGAAATCCGGGGTTGTTTGAATTGAAAAAGCTCTTTTTTGGTCTTTGCCATTTCTTTCTGAGCTTGTTCGAAAGCCAGGGAGGCGTTGTAGTATGTGTTAAAATAAGTCGTGAAATCGCCCCACAAGGAACAACCCGCAAGGAGTAAGAAAAGCGCTATTCCAAAAAGTTTTTTTTTCATTCCGATTTATCCGAACAAAAAATTGAGTCGGTACCGACACATGATTAAAAAGTCTTTACTAAAAAGTAAGGAAGCGAGGAAGAATTATCAATGCAAAAAATTTTCACCCTTCCCCGCCTGATTAAAGATTTCTTCCGTGGCAATGTTTGTATTTTTTCCCGCTACCGCACCAGCATGGGTCGTTGCGGCCGATTTTCCTTTCCACGTGAATGGGCTGTTGTTTCCCACGATTGGAAGCCTCCTTTGCCTGCTGTGAATCGGCTTTCATGCCCATTCCGGCAACATTTTCTTTTATCGTCCGCAATCTCTTCAAAGGTGATTTCGGTTTCTTTTCCTTTACCTCTTCGGGAGCTTGCGGGAAAAACTTGAACACGAATTGCAAAATTTCATCTCTGATATTGGCGAGCAACTCAAGGAAAAGTTCGAACGCTTCTCGCTTATACTCTACAAGCGGGTCTTTTTGTCCGTATGCGCGCAATCCTATTCCCTCTTTCAAATCGTCCATTTCGCGCAAATGGTCTTTCCATTTTTCATCGATAACACTAAGCACTGCGTATCGTTCCAAGCGTGCCATTAATTCGGCACCCAACATTTCCTCCTTGCGTTCATAGAATTCCTTAGCCGCTTTCATGATTTTTTCTTTCACACCGTCCTTGCCGAGTTCCTCGAATTCCTCCGGTGTAAAATCCACCTCCACAAGCAAATGCTGTAGCAACTCCCTATGCAATTTTTCCGTATTGTTATCGTCATAACACTCGTCGACCAATTCTTCCACATAATCTTCAAGATAATCGTAAATATCCTTTTTAAGTCTTTCTCCTTTCAAAGCCTGGCGGCGGCGTGTATAAATAATTTCCCTTTGCTGATTCATCACATCGTCGTATTCAAGGAGTCTCTTACGGATAGCGAAATTGTTTTCCTCAACTTTCTTTTGGGCGCGCTCAACGGATTTGGTAATCATGGGATGGGAAATAGCTTCTCCTTCCTCCATACCGATTCGTCCCATGATGTTCGTAACGCGGTCGCTACCGAAAAGTCTCATCAAATCATCTTCGAGGGAAATAAAGAACTTGGATGTTCCCGGGTCGCCTTGTCTTCCGGCGCGCCCGCGCAATTGTCGGTCAATCCTACGCGATTCGTGACGTTCCGTTCCCAGGATATAAAGCCCGCCTTTTTCCACTACTCCGGGACCGAGTTTAATATCCGTACCGCGTCCCGCCATATTGGTTGCGATTGTAACGGCACCGGGTTGACCGGCATAAGAAATTATCTCGGCCTCACGTTGATGATGTTTTGCATTTAAAACATTGTGGGGAATACCCTGTCGCTTAAGCATTCTGCTTAATGTTTCCGATACCTCCACGCTTGTAGTTCCCACCAATACGGGGCGTCTTTGTTTCCTAAGCTCTTTTATCTTTTCAATTATTGCGTTATACTTTTCTCTTTTCGTTCTGTAGATTGCATCGTCTTCGTCAATTCTCGCTACGGGTTTATTCGTGGGAATAACGACCACTTCCAATTTATAAATTTCGTAAAACTCCGCTTCTTCGGTTTCCGCCGTACCTGTCATTCCCGCAAGTTTGTTATAAAGACGGAAATAATTCTGCAGTGTAATCGTGGCAAGGGTTTGAGTATCTTTTTGTACTTTTACGTTTTCCTTTGCCTCGATTGCCTGGTGTAGCCCGTCCGAATAGCGTCTGCCGGGTAGAATGCGTCCCGTAAATTCATCCACAATTGCAATTTTTCCGTCGTCGGTTACAACGTATTCGTCATCTTTTTCGAAAAGCGTATAAGCTTTTAGCAATTGATTAATCGTGTGAATGGCATCGCTTCTCTCGCTATACAGCTTATAAAGTTCATCTTTCTTTTTCAGTTTCTGCTCTTCGGAAAGATTAGGATCGTTTTCAATCTCACTTATTTCCGTTCCTAAATCGGGCAACACGAAGAAGTCGGGTCCCTCGGGATAGCCCTTCGCGAGTTCCTCGCGCCCTTTATCCGTAATATTTATAGTGTTGTTCTTCTCGTCTATGGCAAAATAAAGCTCCTCGTCTATTTCCGGCATGCGCTTTTCGTTTTCCCTAAGAAATTCAAGCTCGGTGGTTTGAAGGAGTTTTTTATTTTCCGGTTCCGCGAGAACTTTAAGTAGTCGTTTGTTTTTAGGGAATCCTCGATAAGCTCTCAGCAAAAGTATGCCCGCTTTTTCCCTGTCCTTGGAATCACCCGTTTTAAGCAGTTCTTCCGCCTCCTGAACAATTTTCGCAACAAGGGAGGCTTGCTTTCGGAATACGCGTTCCACGCGCGGTTTCATCTCGTAGAATTTATGGTCGTCCACCTCCACGGGACCCGAAATAATCAGCGGTGTTCTCGCCTCGTCGATTAAGACCGAGTCCACCTCGTCCACGATTGCGTAATTATGTCCACGCTGAACAATTTGATCTTCGCTTATAGCCATGTTATCGCGGAGATAATCAAAACCGAATTCATTATTTGTTCCGTATGTAATGTCCGCTTGATAAGCCTTTTTACGCTCTTCGGTATCCATTTCGGCGGTAATACACGAAACGGTAAGCCCGTGGAATTTATAAATTTCGCCCATCCATTCGCTATCCCGCTTTGCAAGATAATCGTTGACAGTTACCAGATGCACGCCTCTACCCGTCAAAGCGTTGAGATAAATGGGTAAAGTAGCAACGAGAGTTTTTCCTTCGCCCGTCGCCATTTCCGCAATTTTGCCTTGGTGAAGAACGATTCCGCCCAAGAGCTGGACGTCATAAGGAATCATATCCCATGTAATCTTATGTCCGCCCGCTTCCCATGTTTTTCCAATCAAAGCTTTGCATGTGGCTTTCACAACGGCGAAGGCTTCGGGGAGCAACTCGTTCAGAACTTCCTCGTATTGCTCGTTTAATTCTTTTTCCAGTTCTTCTATCTCGTCTCTTATTTCTTCCACATTTTCAGGAAGCTCGTCTTGTTGCAGTTGAGCGTTCAGCCCGGCTATTTTTTCCCGTAGCTCTTTCGTTCTTTCGTTAATTATCTCTTTGAATTCCTGAGTCTTGGCGCGGAGCTCGTCGTCGCTCAGGTCTTTAATCTGTTCATACTTCTCGTTTATTTGGTGAACTATCGGCCATAACTCCTTAAGAGCCTTCTCGTTTTTGTCGCCAAAAATTTTCTTTAATAATCCGCTTAACATTTGTTTTCCTCAAATTTTTCAGAACTTTAAAGTTAAATAAAGGCTTTTTGAAAAGCAAAATAAGAACGAAGCGGAAGCCATAAATCAAGCGGTTCGTAAGATAAGGAGGAAGCTGTTCTTACAAATATTTCATTGCCATACTAATTATTTTTTTCTTCAACGCATTATATGGCGGGTACATCAAGGAAATAGCCGTCCATTTTGGTTGTTTTAAAATTGGCGTCTCGAGGGAAAACTCTTTGAATCCCCAGTATCCATAGCCTTTTCCCAGCCCGCTGAAACGCACTCCGCCGAAAGGCAATTTGGTATTTGCAAAATGCACGACGGTATCGTTGACCACAAATCCCCCGGCGGGAATTGCTTTGAACAGTCTTTCGAAAGCAAGGTTTTCCTTTCCGAAGAAATAAAAAGAAAGAGGATAAGGGTTTTGTTCTATTATCCCAATTGCCTCCTCGATGTTCTCATAAAAAAGAAGAGGAAGGACGGGACCGAAAATTTCTTCCTTCATCAAGCGGCTTTCCGTGCTCACCCCGCTTAAAATTCGAGGATAAAGAAAGGTTCCCGAATCTTTATCAGGGGTACCAAATTCCAATTTTGCGCCTTTTCCCAAAGCGTCGTTGATCAAAAATTTGAGTCTCTGCACATTGTTCTCGTTTACTATGTTGCAGTATTGAGGGGGAACCGAATCCAAATCCTCACCCCACAGTTTCCTTATGGATTCTTTGGCATAATCCAAAAATTCATTCACTTTTGTTTCCCTAATCAACACGTAATCGGGGGCTATGCATGTTTGTCCAGCGTTCAGAAATTTTCCCCACACAATTCTTTCGGCGGCAAGTTGCAAATCCGCCGAATCATCAATAAAAGCGGGGGATTTTCCACCCAATTCCAAAGTAACGGAAGAAAGATTCCGAGCGGCCGACTCCATGACTATGCGCCCCACAAAAGTACCCCCTGTAAAAAAAATGTGGTCGAACGGCATCGCCAGTAATTCCTTTGCAACGTTTTTATCTCCTTCGAACACCGCAACTTCGGAGCTGTCGAACATGCTTGAAAAAAATTTCTTGATAAAAGACGCTGTATGCGGCGTAAGCTCGGAGGGTTTAAGAATCACCGTGTTCCCCGCCGCTATCGCCGAAACGACAGGAGCAACGGCAAGAAGGAAAGGATAATTCCACGGAGAAATAACAAGAACATTCCCTTTGGGTCTGTAAACAATTTTACTCTTTGCACCGGGGAAAGCAAGGGGCGACATAATTTTTACGGGTTTCATCCACGAATGCAAGTTGCGGATAATATTTCGCAACTCCATCGTAAGAGGGAGAATTTCGGTAATGTAAGTCTCCTCTTCCGACTTGCCGAAATCTTTTTTTATAGCCTTGGCAATTTCCTCTTTCGATTCCAAGACGTTTTCCAAAATTCTTTTAAGCTTGCGCTTTCTTTCCGAGGCATTGCTTTCGGCCAAAGATTTTTTCTTTCGGAATTGTTTTTCGAACGTCTCTTTCATTTTCTAATTTCCTTTGGTCCTTGATTTAACGCTCTCCTAGTTTCACTTTAACTTCCAGCTCCTTTCCGTTTCTTTTAATCCTGATTTTAACGACATCACCCGGCTTGCATGCTTTCAAAAATTCCGAAAAGTCTCTCAAATTCTCAATTGCTTTACCGTTGAATCCCGTTAAAACATCTCCCTTTCGTATTCCCGCTCTTTGTGCCGGTGAGTTTTCTTCCACCTCGCTTACCCGCACACCTTTTCCCGAATAAGTGAAGTCGGGGACGGTGCCGGTGCTTACACGTCTAATCTTTCCATGCCGTTTTGTCTTTCCCTTGTGTATCCCCGCAAAGCTCAAAGGCTCTTTCCTTTCCGTGAGATATTCCAACACTTCCTTTGTTACGGAAGCGACCTTGACCAAACCGTTCTTATCAATTTTTTCGGGTGTATCGGTGGGACGGTGATAATCGGGATGCGGTCCGCTAAAAATTTGCACGGCGGGAATACCGGCGTTTATGAAGGAAACCTGATCGCTGGCGTCCAATTGTTGACGAATTGTTTCCGTAGGAACACCGGTAGTGTAGCTGGCGCCCATGAAAATATATTTCCACTCCCGAGCGGTATTAGCATTGAGAATCAAGAGTTTCTTACCAAACAATCTTCCCACGGTGTCGAGGTTCAAATCGGCGAAGATTTTGTCTTTCGGAAATCTTTCATATTTCGCCACGAAATGTTTCGAGCCGAGAAGTCCCGCCTCCTCGCCCGTAAACGCGACGAACACTATAGTCCTGGACGGTTTGAAAGACCTTCCAAGCGAATGCGCTAACTCCAAAAGCACGGCAATTCCACTTGCATTGTCGTCCGCACCGGGGTGTATTTTCCCTTCGTCACCCTTGTGTACATCGGGCCAGCCCAAACCCAAGTGGTCGTAATGCGCCGATACAACAACCGCTTCCTTTGCCAAAAGCGGATCCCGACCGGGAATAATGCCTATCACATTTCGCATGACAATCGGTGTATTCTTCCCTTCGACGCTTTGCGTCCACGTCTGGAAATAACTCTTTCCGTCACCGCCGGGTTTTAATCCGTATTCCTCAAACTTTCGAGCAATATAATCCGCCGCCTTATCAAGCTCGGGAGTTCCGAGTCCCCGTCCTTTTAGTTGCTTGGAGGCTAAAAACTTAATATGGGCAAACATTCTCTCGGCTGAAAAAACGGGTTTTACGTAAGCCAAAGCCTTCCGTTCTGGCAAGTTTATTTTTCCATTAAACGAAGAAGAAAGTTTTTTCACCATCGGTGAATTCAAAACCGTCCATTCTCCTTTTCCAATGTTTGTCGGCTCGTTTCCTTCGAACACGAGATAGGAGTACTTCCCGTAATGCGGGAGTTTCCGCACCAAGCCCTCGACGGCTTTTATATTGGCAATGCTTGCCCACACAATAACTTGCCTGATATTATGAGGATTCCGCAAAGTTACGACAAAGTCTTTATCGTTAACTCCGTACGTATGTTCGTCAAGTTTCACCGAATCGTTCGCCACAAAACCATTTCTTTTGGAGAGAATTTTGTTAACCTCTTTCAAAAATTTGTTTTTATATCCAAGCACCCACACGGCTTTATTTGCTGGTAAATTTGAAAGGTCGTTTTGGGTTTTTATTTCTATTTTTTCGCTGTGCGTCTTCGTCCACAGTTCGGCGAATTTCAAATAATTATCGTAATTTCTATCCGACTTTTGGGGAAGAATAATCACGCTTTCCGCCGAGCCGTACGCTTTTGTCAATGCTGGCGGGGTCTCGAGCGGATTAAGTTTTCTAAAAACATCAAACTGGGGATCAACCAATATTTCCAACGGTTCGGAGTCGAGGCGTATTTTAAATTTCTTTTTCCTCTTATCCAAAAAGCAATTTTCGTTCTTAAGCCCATTTACGGTTTCAATCAAAACGGGGACGTGCAATTTGAAAGGCTTGTCCTTTTGAATTTGCGCCAAAGTAAATTCCACGGTGTAATCGGTGTTATCCTTGGAAATAATTATTTTCTCAAGCTTCAGCTCCGGTGCGCCGACTCGATTAACCCACTGTTCAAAGAACCAACTCAAGGCTTTTCCGCTTTTTTCTTCGACGGCATGACGTATATCTTCGAAAGAAGCACGGCGGAATTTATTACGCTCGTAGAAAAGTTTGAACGACTCGACGAAGTTTTTATCCCCAACCAATTGCCTTAACATATGCCACATCATCAAGGCTTTCCCATAACCAATTGCCTCGCTGGGGGCGTCATATCGGGCAATAAACTTTCTCAAGGGGAAATCGTTTTTTTCGTTCACAAAATCGGTAAACTTTTGCAAAGTCGCACGGCGATATTCAACCCCTTGTCCTCGTTGCTCTTTAATTAAATGGTCTGCCATGTATGCTGTGATTCCTTCACACCAATTGCCTTTAGAAAAATCAACATAAACACTGTTGCCCCACCAATTGTGCAAAAGCTCGTGGGGATAAGAAGAATGAAGTATAAAGGGGAAGCGAATTATCTTTGGACCGAGCAATGTGAAAGAGGGCATACCGTATCCCGTCTCCCAGAAATTTTCAACGAGAGCGAATTTGGAATACGGATATTTCCCCAGCAGTCCTTCATACATCTGCAAATACTGACCTGTAGTTTCGATATATTTATTTGCGAGGGCTTCGTCGGGTGTGCGCAAAAAGGCAAATATTTTTGTTCCCATGAATTCGGAAGCATACTCGTGAAACTTAGCCGCAATAAGAAAAACCTCCTCCTGAGGCTTATTCGCCCGCCATTCGTCAACATGTTTATCCTTATAGCTCCTTTCTGAAATTCGTTTGCCCTGGCTAACGGTTTTCCAAAGAGGGGGGAGGACTGTTTTCAAGCGGAACACAACAAGTCGCTCGTCGAAGGAAGGTAGCCAGTAAGAGGACCCGGCAAGATAAACCCCTTCGGATGAGATTATTCCCGCGGTTTGTCCAAATCCACGTTGGTATTCTTCCGCATTCGATTCCACGGGATAGTAGATTTTCCCTTCGTATTTCAACCAAAAGCTTTCGGGGCGCTTCGTAAAAGTCACCTCGTATTCATCCGCTTTTGCCCGAGCGGTTTCATCGGTTATATCCCTGTCCATTCCGACGTCCCCCGCTTTTTCGCCCGATTTAATCTTACGAATTTTAACACCCTCCGAAGTTGCCGTAATTTGTAAATCGGAGTTCAATTTAAATCGCCAAATTTTCTTCCCCTTTATTTTCGGGACAAAAATTGTATCTATTGCGGATAACGCCGATTTTTCGGGGGTCAAACGGACGTCTATGTTATGTCTAACATATACGTCTTGTGCAACCGTCCGAATAAAAAGGACAAAAGAAAAAAAGCAAATATTTAGAAACTTCATTTTGATTCCCCAATAATTGTTTTTGTTACCGCACTATAAGAGTAATTGGATTTTCCACCTTTAGATACTTTCGAGCAACGGTTTTCACTTCTTCAACGGTTACTTTTTTAAGTGCATCGAGAAAACGGGCGTCGTAATTGATATCGCCGTGGAAATAAAACGAGTGCCCCAAATAATAGCCTTGATTTATGCTTGAGAGTCTGCGAAACATCATGCGTCCCAAATACATATTTACCGTTTTCTCGAGTTGTTCGGAAGTTAACGAATCCACAACACTCGCATCGAAAAAGAGTGGGAATTGTGGCACGAGTTTATTCACATTTTTAGGCAACGTTGGAACTTCAACGAAAAACATTGCCTTGTTATTCCGCACTTCTATTCCCGCGCTCATACGATAAGCAAGCCCTTGTTTTTCTCGGACGTTAAAAATTATTTCGTCGCTCAGTATCAAGGACAAGACCTTCAAAGCGGGCTTTTCGTTTTCTTGAACCTTTTTCTGAAAGCCAAAATAAAGATACGATTGCTCTCCGCCACCTTTAATTTCAATGGTTTGAGACTTATCAATATTTCTAAAGCCTTTAATTACAGCACGATCCTCCGCCTTACCGAAGGAAACTTTTTTTCGAAAGCTTCTAAACAGTTCGGATGCCTTGGAGGGAGAAATGTCTCCCACTACGGAAACAATCATATTCGAAGGAGAAAAATATTTCTTACCGAATTGCTTCAAGGAAGCATAATCGATTTTCTTATTTGCCTTTCCGAACGGAACATCGACATAAAGGAGCGAATCCAATTTCTGCCGGAATATTTTTCTAGCGCCTCTTGAGTGCTTCATCATTTTAATGCGCATCAGTTTATTAAGAGCGTTTTTAAATTCCTTTTCAGTGGGAACAAAATCGAGCATTTGTTTATTGAGAAAGCCGATGGCACCGGGTATATCGTCTGACAAAGCCTCCACACGAATATAACCGAAATTTGGATCGAGATAAATATCATCCATAGGGATATAGGGATTATCATTTACGGTAAAGTCAAAACCGAACTTCCACGCTATCTTTTGTATGTCCGAATTACGCATTCGCTGAGCGAAAGCATCGTGCCAAATCCACGCCGCATCTTTTCCATACTCACTTTCCAATATGGCTTTGTTTTTAATCAAATAATGAATAGCCAAAAGTCCACTGCCCGGATTTTCCTTAACTATCAAGACTGGTTGCCCGTCGGAAGGCAAGAACAACACCGGTTTCAGAACACCGCCTCCCTTTCCGCCTTTATTTTTCGAGGGGAATGGATGTTGATAAATTACAACGGGTTTGGATTTTAT
>CAZSYM010000001.1:1026-23975 GCA_964611145.1 uncultured Melioribacteraceae bacterium | reverse complement strand
CTTTATTTTTCGAGGGGAATGGATGTTGATAAATTACAACGGGTTTGGATTTTATTCTGACGCCTTGCAATTCTTTTCCCGCGGCATAAATTGTTTGTTCCGAATAAGAAGAAAGGACGGCTTCTATTCCACGCGTAGCGAAAGTCTCCGCATTGAAAATCCCGAACATGTGCGGTTTTTCCGTGTTTTTATAGAACGAAGTTCTGGATTTAATGGCGATGCTTTCCAAGGTGGCAGCGGGCAAATCGAAGTTCATCCGACTAATTTTCGAGTTAACCACGTCCAAAATTTCTTTTCCTTTCTCGTCCTTCGACAAAGTAACCGTTGCCTGCAAGAAAGACCGCACAGGATTTGCTCTTACGGAAAGGGAAAAGCTCTCGACAAGCTTCCCGAATTTTTTCTGTAGAAATTTTTCCAAATTGATTGCATGCCTTCCGGCGGCCGTTTCGAGGAGTTCATAAGTTTTAAAATTCTTGAATTTAGGGAGGGGATAAAAAAACATCAGCTCCAGCTTATTTCCCTTATAAAACCTGTGATAAACACCGGTAAGCAGGGAGTCTGTCGGAGCGTTAAAACCTGTTGCCCACGTGGGGTCATCGGGGCGTTTTACATTTCCGGGGCTTTCTTTCCCGTAAATTTCATTCAGGGTTTTTATCATCTCCGCTGTTTTGAAATTCCCTATCACGCTTATCAACATATTATTCGGGACATAATAATTTTTATAAAAGCGATAAACATCGTCTCGCTTCATATGTTTAATTGTCTCGTACGTTCCGAGAGTGGGGAGCGAAAGAGCGTGTCCGTGATAAAGAATGGAGATAACATTTCTCTCCTCTTGGGAGGAAGGGTCGGAAAGTGTTTTTGCAATTTCCTCCAGCACTATGCCTTTTTCCTTTTCGAACTTTTTCGGAGGAAGTACCGAATGGAATAACATATCGGATTGTATTTTCATCGCTTTCACGATTTTATCCGAGGGAGCAACCATCATAAAATTGGTATAAAACTCGGAAGTGTTGGCATTGTTGTAAGCACCAATTCTATCGACGGCATCGTAGAGCTCTTTTTGCGTCATTGTTTCGGTACCGTTAAACAACAAATGCTCCAACATGTGGCTCATCCCGCTGGTAGCGAAGGTTTCGTAAGCCGAGCCAACTTTTACAACCGCATTCACGCCTATCATCGGCAGAGAAGGTTTTTCAATCAACAAAACCTCAATGCCGTTATCCAACTGCGTAATGGTTGTGCCATGAGGTAGATTGAAATCTTGAGAATAAACATTGGAAAAGGTAAAAATCAGGCTCGTCAAAAAAACTGTGAAGACAGATTTTCTTTTCATCGAAGTGCCCCTAAAATATTTCGTAAACAACCATAAAAATATCCGTAAAAAACCGCAATTCAAAATTTGGGAAGGGTAAATTTGTATTGCAAGTACTACGAGAAAGTAGAGATAAACACCCCAATGGAATTCTGTAATTAGTGATTTCCTTGCTTTATTATTTTATTCTCAATATTCCTCTGTGCATTTAATTCAGCGAAGTAGTATTTTGTAATCCCAGATTAGAAGGAGTTAGAATGAAATACTCGAGACGACAATTCATCAAAATGGGGGGACTTGCTTCGGCGGGGATTCTTCTGAACGGAGCGTCGGGGTGTAATTTCGGGAAAACGCAAGCAAGGACTAAAAAAGCGAAAGTTGTTTATACGTGGGATTACGGTCCCGCTCCCGGGAACGCCGCCTTGGATGTGTTGGCAAAAGGCGAATCCGCTTTGGACGCCTTAGAAGCCGGAATTAAAATAGTTGAATCCGACCCGAACGTTCTTTCCGTAGGTTATGGTGGATTGCCCGATGCAAGCGGGGAAGTAACTTTGGATGCTTCTATTATGGATTGGAAAGGAAATGCCGGAGCAGTGGCGTATCTTAAGAATATTAAGCACCCCATTTCCGTGGCAAGATTGGTTATGGAAAAAACGCCTCATGTTCTTCTTGTGGGCGAGGGTGCTTTGAAATTTGCTTTGGAAAACGGATTTAAAAAGGAAAACCTCTTGACCAATAAAGCTAAAGCTCGATGGGAAAAATGGAAAGCAAAACACTCTCCCGGGAAAAATCATGATACGGTCGGGATGTTGATAATAGACGAGGAAGGAAATATTAGTGGCGGAGTTTCCACGAGTGGCTGGGCTTTCAAAATTCCCGGCAGAGTGGGGGATTCGCCGATTATCGGCGCAGGACTTTATGTTGATAATGAAGTGGGTGGCGCATGTTCCACCGGTTACGGAGAAATCGCCATTAAAACGGCGGGGAGCTTTCTCGTCGTCGAAAAAATGCGCGAGGGGTATTCCCCGGCGGAGGCTTGCAAAATTGCGGTGGAACGGAGCAAGAAATACCAAAAGGATAAACACATGCAAATATGTTACGTGGCAATGAACAAAGCCGGTGAAGTGGGCGGGTATTCCGCTTTTGAAGGCTTCGTTTATACGATAGCGGATAAAAAAGGTGTTAAACTTAAAAAGTCCGAATATTTATTTTAAGAACACCATTGGCTTTGTTATGCTTTTCCCGTTGAACGTCAAACGGTAATAATAAACACCGCTGGCAAGACGTCCGAAATCCCGCGGATTGAATGTTACTTCGTAACGACCTTTGCGTAAGAAACCGTTTTTAAGAACGGCTATTTTTTGTCCCAGTGCATTGAAAACAGTGAGATTTACATTACCGGGCTTCGCAAGTGTAAATGGGATATGCGTCAAATGTGTGTCGGATTGTTCCGTCCCGAAGGGATTCGGATAATTTTGTTCCAGTCGGAAATCGTAAGCGATTAAATGTTCTTTCACCGAATTCGGTTCGCCTCTGTAAATAATTCTAAAGGCGTCGGCGGCGACAATTCCCGCGGCGGCGTTGTCGATTGTTATCTTGATTTCCCCGCCGTTTTGCAGATTAACCTCGCTTAGAAAGTTCCATTGCGCGCCCGCTGTCTTTTCCGTTTTTTCTATCGTTAAACTTTCCCAGTCCGTTTGTATTTTGAATCGTGTGTTGTAAGCAAAATCCTCTCTCGTGGGATACCAAGCGTAAATGTCATATTTGCCTTTTTGAATGTTGCCTGTGGAATAGACGATTTTGTTTTCCCCGTTACCTGCCGCGGAGGTGAGAAAATAGTCGCCGAAAAACTCAATTCCGCTTGTATCTCTTTGCCATTCACCGGTAACAACGGCGGCTTCGTTATCCAAAATAATTCGCTTTGGATGAGAAAGCTTCAGAAATTCTCCGATTGCATACACATCGCGGCGACCGATTTCATAGAGGTTTTCGTTCGTAACCTCTTCCCCGTCGGAGTAATAATCGTAAGGTGTTTCATAAGTAAGTGCCAGAACTTTATCGCCGTAATTGTTCCAAATAAATCCTTCGGGGAAATAATCTTTAAGATTCGAATAGCTGTAATCGTCCTGGACAAAATAAGGAATATCCGAAGTCGCAAGGTTTGCAAATTGATGTTCTATTCGGTAATATCTATCGGAAGTGGAACTTGCCGTATGAATCCAAAAAGTGCACCTATCTGAAGCTTGGGAGTGAATATTTTGAAATACCGAAATCAATTTGAATTTGTTCACTTCCTTCATGTGATTTCTCAGTGCAAGCACTTCAGGCGCTACGGTGCTGTCATCAGTCGCCCACTGTCGTTCCAAGTCCACATACTCCGGATTGGTTCTCGAAAAGCCGTAATAAACTCCTTCCGGGTTTACGAAGGGAATGAGGTGAAAGATAATTTTTTGTCGATAATATTCTATTACGGGGTCGTCGCTCAAAAGTGTTTGGAGTATGCCGTCGAATTGAAAAGAGCCCGGAGTTTCACCCGGGTGAGTGCGAGCATGAATCCATACCTGAAGTTTTTCGGAAGAAGGTGCGAACGGATCCGTAAGCACAATGTCCTGCAAGGGTAAACCTTTTTCTCCATAGCCTATCGTATCTACGGAAATCACGTAAGGATTTTGTCTCCATTCGGCAATGCGTTTTTGTAAATATGTGAATGTGTAGGGAGTGTAATATGCTACGTAAACCGTGTCTTTTTCGAATTTCTTTTCGAAGTAATTTACGTAAGGTGCTTCTTCTCGTGTGAAGCGGACGAATGTTTCGTTGTCATAAGAATACATCGGACGTGTCACGTCGCTGGTGGTTACGGTAACGCCGACTTTCTTGTTCTTTACGCCGGAAATTCGAAAGTAGAACCAGCGTCCTCCGTTGTCCTTACGCGTGGTTACTTCGAAATGTGTCGAATCTATCTGCTTTACGTCCTTGATGTTTCCGCTTTCGAAATTGTCGTCGAATTGAATTTGAGCGGAAATTAGAAAAGGGAAAAATAGAAACGGAAGGAAAAGTTTGCCGAGATGCTTCACATGGTTCTCCGTTGATTTTTGAAAAAATGTTTTGTCTAAATTACAAAAAAGAAGTTATGGAGAAAAATTTTTTAAATTCTCTTGAACCCCGCGGCATCCACGAAGAGCACATCGCCGATGTTTTCGTATCCGTGGAACAGTTTTGCGCCTTCGTGTTTTATTGATTCTTCCTTAAAGCCTATTATTGTCAATGCGGCTTCGGCGGATTTTTCATTTACAAGTTGCTTGAATGTTACACCTTCTTTCTGTTCGATTACCTCGATGTTCTTTGTAGATATCGGTAGTCGTCCCGATTCCACGAGTTTTTTCAATTTCCGGGACTCTTCTTCTTTTTTACCTTCGGGGCAGAGACTGAAAATTCTGATGAAGCCTTCTTTCCAATCCGGGTGTCCCAGAATAATGTAGCTAAGTAGAATCATCAGATTGGCGTTGTCGCCGTCCCAATTTGCAATCCAAACATGTATCCCGTTTGAGAATTGCACGCTGCGGGAGGAGGAGGCATAAATGCAGACGTCAAAATTACCCGCTTGAACAAGGGAAATATTTTCCAGAATTTGTTTTAGATTATCCGGTTGGAGTTTATCGAACTCGAAGATAACCATATTGTTTTCCATTCCCGAGGAGCTGGGCAATTGAATAGCCTGCGCAATAGCGGAGGTGAAGGAGGGCGAAATGATTGTATCGATTATGATGTTTCCTCTAATGTTTCTTGTTTTTTCAAGTAATTTTTCTTGAATCTTTTTTGCTTCTTCTCTTGTTTGCTTCGAATAATAACCATCAAGCAAATGAATGTATGTGCCGAAACCGTATTTGTAGGAAATCCAGCTTAGGAAATGAATTGCTTTGTCTCTTTTGAAAGAATCTCTCGAAATGCAAATTGCCGAGGGGCGCCAGCCTTGGTCTTTCTTTTCCGATTGTTGTAGAAACACCTGCACCTTTCGGCTGAACTGATAAATGGCACCTTGGAAAATCGCTTCCAGACCTTTTCTGTCCTTGTGATAAAAAGACATTCCTAAATAAATGAGCGATATGAGAAACAGAGCAAGGGAAGCGTAAATAAAACTAATTTTGAACATAAGCCACGTGGCGAGTAAAAAGCCGAATAGGGAGATATACCAACGGGAGCGAAACGTGGGTCTGTAAGAAGGATCGGAGCCGAAATGATGTAAGAAAGAAATCAGCGAAATGGAGCCGTAAGTTACCATAAAGAACATTGTGATAATGGAAGCGACCTCGTTGATATTTCCGAGCGCCACAAAGAAAAGAGCGATAATTACGGTAACAAGCGTAGCGTTTAAAGGTTCGTTCATTTCCCCCTTCCCCTTTGCCAAAAAATCGTTCAACTTTTTGGAAGGGAACGCCTCGTCGCGGCTCAAAGCCTGAAGGGTGCGGGGGGCTACAAGAATGGAACCGATTGCACTCGAAAGCGTGGACGCCGCCAGTCCCAGTGGTATTGCCACTTCTCCAAAGAGAGCGATTTTGCTCATAATAAGTTGATTTGAAACCAACTCGTCCGGGGAGGCTGAAATTGCCAGTTTATAAGTGACGAAGAAGTAAACTATCATTCCCCCTATCGTTCCCGCTAATGTTCCTATGGGAATGGATTTTTTCGGGTCGTCCAAATCGCCCGAAAGTCCCACCCCGGCGGTCATTCCAGTAAAAGCGGGGAATATAATTGCAAAGACGACAAAAAACTCGGAGGGATTGCGAAAACTTTTTAGCAGAGCGCTTTCTCCGGTAAAAGCTTCCGTGGGTTTGCCTAAGAAAAAAAGGAAAAGAGAGGCAAAGAGGATTACGACTACGAAATAGAGCATCTTTACCCCCAAACTCGCTCCCTTTTTAAGAATGAGCACGGCAAGGAGAATTAAGGAAGGAATGCTAATTGCCTGTTTCGGAATTATAAATCCGTAGCTTTGTCTCAGCCACTCTAAAATTGGAGTGAAAGCCTCCGTGAAAGCAATAATGTAAAAAGCTACGCTTATGGCTTGAGAAAAGTAAAGTGCGATTCCTATGGTAGAACCGATGTTCAGACCGAAAGAGCGGGAAATAATAAAATATTCGCCTCCCCCTTTAACTTTTTCGTTCGTTGCAATTTCGGAGATAGCTAAAGCGGTGGGGATTGTTACCATGTGTCCCAAAAGTATAATCAGAGCAACGCCCCAGAAGCCGAGCATCCCCGTGGCATAACCGAAGCGTAAAAATAAAATGGCACCTAAGATGGTTGATATCGCCGTAAAAAACACAGGCGCCGTGCCAAATCCTTTTCTTGTTTTAGACATTCAATCCAATTTTGTTTTTTGCCTCTCCAAATATCCGTAAAAGAAATAAAAGATTCAGGAAAAAGTATTAAGCGTCGTTTTTAGACTTGTTAAAATGCTTTGAATTTAGTTTTGTTGACTCATAAACAAAGTTTGGATTTAAATGTGGAAAAATCTTAAATTGTTTTTTTGTTTAAAGTTAATGTTTCTAAATGGAAGTTTTAGTAAATCTTTCCAAGGAAATGGCGGTCTTCTTGGTTATTGCTTATATTTTTAGCAAGACCCCCGTTTTTCGTCTTTTGCTTACCAAGGATTTTACTTTCCGGGATTATTTTATTCTCTATTTGCTTTTCTCATTCCTTGCCATTATCGGCACTTATTTGGGAATTCCCATTCACGGTGCGATTGCGAACAATAGAGTGATTGGCGCGGCGATTGCGGGATTAATCGGAGGTCCTTTGCTTGGATTTTCCGTAGGCGCCACCGCTGGAATTCATAGATATTTTGTGGGTGGCTTTACCGCTTTCTCGTGCGGACTTTCGACCACTGTCGAGGGATTACTCGCGGGATTGGTTCACCAATACTATAGAAGCAAAGGTGAATACGACCGTGTTTTTAATCCCGATGTGGCTTTCTTTACTACTTTTGCGGCGGAAATTCTTCAGATGTTGATCATACTTGTTTTTGCAAAACCTTTTGAAGAGGCTGTGGCGTTGGTTAAAATTATCGCTTTTCCGATGATACTTTCCAATTCCGTCGGCACGGCTTTGATTATGAGTTTGTTTAAGGACCAGCGATTTCATTATGATAGAATCGGTTCATCTTATTCAAAACAAGCCTTGCGAATTGCCAGAAGAATAATCGGGGTTTTGAGCAAGGGATTGAACTACGAATCGGCGGGGAATATTGCCAAGATAATACACGAGGAAACGGGAGTTGCCGCTGTTGCCATTACGAATCGCGAGAATGTATTGGCATTCGTGGGGGTTGGGGACGACCACCACAAGGCGGGTTCGCCCATAGTTTCAGATACGACGCGTACGGCAATAGAAAAAAACGAAATTATTTTCCTTGATGGCAGAAATCAAAAATATAAATGTCCCATTTCTCCCGATTGTAAACTTACCTCTTCTCTTGTGGTTCCCATTCACATCAACGAAGAGGTTGTGGGAACCATAAAACTTTATGAACAAAAAAACAGATTCTTTTTTAGGATTAATAAAGCTTTGGGGCAAGGTATTGCCGAATTGATTGCGAATCAAATCCTTGCAGCGCGATATGAATCTCAAAAGGAACTGCTGACAAAAGCCGAATTAAAATTAATTCAGGCACAGATAAATCCGCATTTCCTTTTTAACGCTATTAATACGATAATCGCCGTGAGTCGGCGCAATGCGGAAAAAGCTCGCCAGCTTTTATTTCACCTTTCAAATTATTTCCGTAAAAATCTAAAACGGAGCGAGGAACTTTCTACGTTAAAAGCGGAATTGGATCATTTGAATTCTTATCTGGAAATCGAAAAGGTACGATTCGAAGAACAATTGGAAATAAAAACCGAGATTGACGAGTCCTTGCTCAATAAGAAAATTCCCACTTTTACGATTCAGCCTTTGGTCGAAAATGCAATCAAGCACGGTATTTCCAAGCTCTTTTCAGGCGGCAAGGTGGAAATCAAAATATATCGCCGGAACGGAACGCTTCAAATCGACGTAAAGGATAACGCCGGGTTGTACGACCCCCAGGGTGAACATGGTTTGGGAATTCAAATCGTGGACAAGAGAATAAAGAATCTTGCGGGAGAAAAATACGGAGTTAAAATTGAATGTAAACCCAACGAGGAAACCGTCGCTACGGTTTTGCTTCCTGCCGGAGGATTGGAGTGATGATTAAAGCCATCATTGTAGAGGATGAATTAAACGCTCGGGAGGAACTGGAGTTTCTTCTGAACCAAATAGGCGGGGTGGAAGTCGTTAAGAAATGTGCAAACGCTTTGGAGGGAATAAAAGCGGTAAACACTCTTAAGCCCGATTTGATGTTTCTCGATATTCAATTGCCCGTTATTGACGGCTTCGAAATGCTTTCCATGATAGAAGAATCTTTGATTCCTCAAGTTGTTTTCGTAACGGCATACGATGAATTTGCGGTTAAAGCGTTCGAGAAAGATGCCTTGGATTATATTTTGAAACCGGTCGAATTACAAAGACTGAAGAAAACCGTGGAAAAAGTTACCAAAGCCATAGAGGCGAATTCCAAGCCCGAAATTGAAATACCCGCTTTGAAAAAAATTCCCGTCTATGGAAACCGAAGAATAAAATTAGTGGAAATCGATTCGGTAGAGCTCGTGCGTTCCGATCAAACAGGCGTTTATTTGCATTGTGCCGAGGGGAAGAAATGCTACAGCGAGTTAACACTTAAGGCTTTGGAAACAAGAACTAATTTTTTCCGTTGTCACAAGCAATTTCTTGTGAATCTTTCGAAAATTACCGAACTCATCCTGGAGGAAAACTCCTCCGGAAAAGTGAAAACCACATCGGGATACACCGTGCCGGTGAGCAGAAGGTTTTTAAAATTACTCAAAGAAAAGCTGGGCATTTTATAAGGAGAACCAGGGGAGAAATCGGAAAATTTTTACTTTCAAATGGAAAAATATTTTATGTCGCACGAAAAAAAATCGTTTCTCCTTGCATCCTTAGCCGTGTTGCTTTGGTCCACCGTGGCAACGGCTTTCAAAATTACTTTGCGGGGAATGAATTTTGCGGAGCTTGTTTTATGGGCATCCTTAACGAGTTTTGTCGCATTGTTTTTGATTGCCTTCTTTACACGGCGCTCAAAACTCAAAAACGCCTTTGGGTGTAAATCCTTTCTGCTCGGAGCAATAAATCCTTTCCTTTATTACTCGGTGCTGTTTAAAGCTTATTCTCTTTTACCGGCTCAGGAGGCTCAGCCTCTCAATTACACTTGGCCCATAATGATTTCCCTCTTTTCGGTTCTTTTTCTGAAAGAAAAATTTCGCTTGAGAACCTTAGCGGGTTTGATAATTGCATTTGTCGGAGTGGTGCTCATTTCGACTCACGGTGAATTTTCTTCTCTTCGCTTTCATAATACCGCCGGGGTCGCACTTGCACTCGGTAGCTCCGTAATTTGGGCAAGTTTTTGGATACTAAACATTTTGGACAAAAGAGACGCCGTAATCAAACTCTTGGGAGCTTTTGCCACGGGCACACTTTACGCCGCTTTGAGCTTATTATTGCAAGGGAATTTCCGCATGCCGCCACTTGCTCCACTTTTAGGCGCCGTTTACATTGGACTTTTCGAAATGGGAGTTACGTTTTATTTGTGGCTTAAAGCCTTGGAATATTCCACGGACAGAGGCAGGACTTCCACGCTTGCGTATCTTTCGCCTTTTCTTTCGTTCTTTTTTATTGCTTTGATTCTCAAGGAAAAAATTTTGCTTTCTTCCGCCGTGGGACTTTTGTTGATTGTCGGGGGTGTGATTTTTCAGAGAACGGCAAAGGAAGAAAATTAAAATTCCTTCGCTCGAATTTCCTCCACGAATTTCTTCATTTTTTCGTAATGTGTGCCCTTCCAATACACTTTTTTACAAGCGGGGCAAAAGAAAAATTCATCATAAAGCCCTTTAACCTTGGGCGGCAAAAGATGTTCGATTCTTTCCTTACTTATCGGTTCCAAGGGAGTGTTGCAAAGCAGACAGCGGGTAAAGGGGCGAATTGTTTTTCTCAAATCGAATCGCGAGATTATCTCTTTTATCTGTTCCTCCGCTTCCGTGGAGCGCACATAGTAGCCATGTGTAACCGAATTTTGCTTGAGTATTCCCAAATCCCGCGTGAGTATTGTTCTTTTCTGGTCGGCTGAAATTTTGATGATCTTTTCGTCATTATAATATTTTTCATAATGCGTATCGAAACCGAAAAGGCGCATCAACTTTGCCAATTTGCCAAGGTGCACATCCAGAACAAATTTGGGTTGGCGCAAGGGTGCGGGGCGCAAGTGTTGGACTTCCGAAACATCGAACGATTCGAACATAGGGTAAACGGCTACATCGTCCCCGTCGTTTAAAATGTAATCGAAACCTACGGAAACACCGTTTACCAAAATCAAATCTATTTCCGTGTGGGGAACGCCGAGCGATTGCACAAGGTCTTTAATCGATTGCCCGAAATGAATTTCCGTCTCGAATCGCCGCTTTCTTCTATCACTCGGAAGAAAATCGTTCAGCTCTTCGTAAAATCTGATGCTAACACGCTTAGACATTTTCGGAAAGGTTTCGTTCAAAACAAAAATCTTTACTTACACTTATAAATTAAGCAATTTATTTTTTGAAATCTTTTTCTTTATTTTTGAAAAAGAGTTGAAACATTTTGGAAAGGAAATGGAAAAATCGGATAAATGGCTCGAGTGGGCGAGGGAAATTCAGGCTTTGGCACAAATAGGTTTAACCTATGCGGCAAATCATTATGAAGAAGAGCGCAACAAGCGTTTGATGGAAATTGCAAGCGAAATTCTTGCCGAGTATTCAAGTTTGGAAGCGGAAGAAACTAAAAAAGTTTTTATGGCTCAGCCCGGCTACGCCACTCCCAAAGTGGACGTAAGAGCCGCCGTAGTCGAAGAAGGCAAAATACTGCTCGTTAGGGAAAGGACGGATGGTCGTTGGGCAATGCCCGGCGGTTGGGCGGACGTTGGAGATTATCCTGCAAAGGCGGCGGAGCGCGAGGCTCTGGAGGAAAGCGGCTTTGTCGTAAAAGCCAAAAAGGTAATCGGTGTTTTCGATGCCAATCGTAGCGGGCGACCGCTTGAATTCTTCCACGCTGTTAAAATAATTTTCCTTTGCGATTTAATCGGAGGAAAAGCAACGCCCAGCAAGGAGACTTCCGAGGTTCGTTTCTTCGATTTCGACAACCTCCCCCCTCTCTCCGAAAACAGAACGAATATGAAACATATAAATGAAATACGCTTACATTTGCATGAGAGAACTCGCCCTACATTTTTTGAATAAATTAAAATATAAAGACCCCCATAGTTTTTTCATGTTATGCGTTTTCTTTGGGCGCCTTTTTAAGGGTAATTTTGAAGGTAGTCCCTTTTCCTATTTCTGAGTTTAGCAAAACGATTTTTCCCTTGTGATAATCTTCCACTATCCTTTTGGTAAGGCTTAACCCTAAGCCCCAACCCCGCTTTTTTGTGCTATAACCGGGGCGGAATATCTCCTTTCTCAGTTGCATGTCTATGCCTTTCCCATCATCCTTCACATATATTTCTATTTCCTTTTCTTTTTCTTTCACCAAAATTTCTATTTTTCCTTCTTTTCCCTCTATGGCGTCTAAAGAATTTTTAATTAGGTTTTCTATAACCCACTCAAATAATTCAGGATTCAAAAATGCTTCTGCCTTTGTGTTGCCCGAGAAAATCAATTTCACGTTTTTACCCGTTTGGGGTAGGCGTTTTTTAAAATAGTCGGTTACTTTCTCCAGAGTTTTGTCAATCCTTATGTTTTTTAAATCTGGCTTTGAACCTATTTTGGAAAACCGCTTTGTGATTTTGTTAAGCCGCGCAAGGTCATTTTCCATTTCTTCTGCTAAATCAAGCACCTTGTCGGGGTTGTCATAGTTTATCCTAAGAAGCTCTAACCATCCCATTAAGCTTGAAATTGGCGTTCCCAATTGATGTGCCGTCTCTTTTGCCATCCCCACCCAAATATTACTTTGTTCGTTCTTTTTGACGTGGCTAAACCCGATATAAGCCATAAGGACAAAGAATATAGCGAAGAATATCTGAAGGTATGGGTAGTACTTTAATTGTCTAACCACATCCGAATCGCCGTAGTATATCTTTGTCAAAACGTGGGTTACGGAATCTTTATAAGTTACAGTTATCGGGGAATGTTCGGCGCGTAGCTCGCGGATTTTAGCTTCGAAAAATTTCTTTAATTCTGTTTTTGAAAGAGAGGAATCTATTTCAATATTTTTATAGAAATCATTTGTGGAGGAAAGATTTATGTTATCGTTTGCGTCGGTGAGAATTAGAGGAAAATCGATACGCTTGATTATGTTTTCGAAAATAAAGGTGAAGTCTGTATTGGAATGTCGGAAATCCGTAATATATTCCAAGCCCTTTGCGTAAAGCTCTACTAAACGTCTTTCCCTTGCCTGAAGTTTTTTTACCAGGTTTTGCGTGTAAAAAAATGTGCTTGCCGCAATCAAAAGTGCGAGAAGTAGGAGTGCAAATTTTATGTTTACGGGCATTGGCCGCGTTTTTCTTTTCATCTATCTCTCACGAAAAAAAATCTTTCCCTCGCCGTACAGCCTTTTTAGGAACGAGTTTTAAAAATTATCGATTGTGCTCGTTTTTTTTCAAACTATTCTTTAATTTTTTCTATGGCTTTTTCTACTGTCTCGTAGCTCTCGAAAATGGTAATTAATTTCGTAATTACCAACAGACTGTTGATTTTTTCCGTGGCACCGGCGATTACAAATTTACCACCGCCGTTTTTAACCGTGGTATAACCGCTAATCAGCATTCCCAAGCCCGAGCTGTTCATAAATTTAACGCCCGAAAGGTCAATTACAATGTTCTTTTTGCCTTCATCAATAAGTTTATGAATCAAATCGCTGAACTCCTTTGCTTCGGGACCTCCCATTACGTTTCCTTTCAGCTCAACGATTACGGCTTCGTATTTTTCTTTAACTTTGATTTTCATATTTCACCTCGTAAGTTTTTATTAAAAATTTTTTTATCGCTCTTTAGATGTTTCGAAAATTAAAAAGTTTTTTTAATGTAAAATTTTTAACAATTAACTAAATTATTGAATATAATCTTAAAAAGAAAGCAAAGGTCTCGTTTTCATCAAAAATAACAGGGAACTTGAAGGATATTACAGCGTCTAAATTCACAAATACTATGACAAGCGAAAATCACGGCAATGAAATTCATCGGGATGAGGATTATCACCTCATCAAAAAGTTCAAAGAAGGCGACGAAACAGCCTTCGGAAAACTTGTCCTACGGCATAAGGAAAAAGTTCGCAATCTTGTTTTCCTTACGCTTGGGAACGTGGATTATATCGACGATATTTCGCAGGACGTTTTTATCAGCGCCTTTAACAATCTGCGAGACTTCCGGTTCGAGTCCAAGTTCTCAACGTGGCTTTATAGAATCACCGTCAATAAATGCCGTGATTATTTGAGGAAGAAAAAAGTGAGAAGTATTTTCACACCTTTGCAGGAAGATATTCATCATAGCGCGGTGAGAATGCGTCCGGAAAGCATGGATATTCCCGCCATAGTTCGTAAGGCAATCGAGCGACTGCCGGAAAAATTAAAAGAGCCGTTGATTTTGCGGGACATAGACGGGCTTTCGTACAAGGAAATTGCGGAAAAACTCAATTGCGAGGTGGGAACAATAAAATCCAGAATCTTCCGAGCAAGGGAAAGTCTGAAAATAATTCTCGAACCTATGCAAAAAGAATTGGGATATTGAGATGAACAACGAGACCGCAAAAAGAAGAAAAGCCTTTTTCATTTGGGGGCTGATTCTATTAACCGCTTTTCTTACGTTTGTCTTCGGTTCCGGCGATTACAAGATGGAGGAGTTCGTAAGAGAAGGACAGGCAAGTTTGCTGGAGTACTATGTCAATAACCTAAAGCCTCTCTTTACTTCTCGCAAGTTGGATAAGAAGGATGTTTTTGATTTTGCAGAAACGGGCAAATTGCCATTGGACAAAACCGGTGATAAGGAACTCGTGGTTCTTTCGACCATGGGAGGCAACAAAATTTTCAAGCTTCAAAAAAAGGGGGAAGAAAAACGAAGCTCTTCATATCAAAACTTTGTGGACTCGCTCAAACTTTCTCCGCAAGAAAGGGAGGAATTGGATTCCCTTTTAAATGCCTTTACAAAACCACTTGAGCGGAGTGTATTCGTGGGCAAAAAGGAGTCCTTTGCCGTAAATTCGGATTTGGGTAAACTGAGGGAGATTTTGAAAAAGAACATCGAAGAGTTTGAGAAAAAAGCTCGCGAGGGACGCTATGCATGGAAGCTTACGGCTAAACAAAGAGAGGCTTCGCGCGCCTTCGCCGCAAGACTGAAAAAAGAAATTCTCAAAGGAGTGGGGAAAAATTTCTTTGTCATAGCACCGGATACCGTTTTTACCGTAACGGCGGAAATGAAAGACTCGCTCGAAAACGCCCTTCACAAGAAAGTTAGGTTTCTCTTTAAAATAGATTCGACAAATGCAAGCAAGAACGCCGCAGACATTTCTATAAACGTGGATTCTTCGGGGGTTTCCATTTTGCTGAAAGCGGACACCTCCCGCACACAAGGCGATTTCGGAAACGGCTTTTCGCTCGACGTTAATTCCCCGAAGGACAGCGCGCGGGTTAGAATGAAATTCGGAACGGATACCACAAACGATTATTTGAAATTCGGAATGGAAGTGTTAAAGCCCGATACCACCGTAAATCTCAATTTCAAAATAAAGATGCAAGATATTTCGGATTTTATTTCTCGAATACCCGGTATGGACGAAAAAGAAAAGATTGAGTTTCGGGATAGTCTTCGCGCCGAATTGCTCAAGTTGAAGCCGTCGGAGCGCGATTCGCTTGAAAAACAGCTTGAAATAATTTCCGAGATGATGAAGCGAATTTTCGAAGGGGAAAAAGGAAAGCAGAATGACCGCTAAATTTGATCCGAACGTACTTGTTTCCCGATATGCAAAAAGTCCGATTTCCCGAAAATTGGAAAACGCCGTCATCTCGGCAATTTTGCTTTTCGTCTTCAAAATTGTTTACCCCAAAATTTCCCCTTCGCCTCTTCTTGCAATAAACGAAAGTCTCGTGTTTATTACGTTTTTCTTCTGGGGATTTTATATTTCCGATATTATTAAACGTTCGGGATTAACGCCTCTTAATCTTGTTATAAATTCGGTTGCCCTTGCTTCCGCTCTTTATTTTTTTATCACAATCTTTTCGGGGTATTTCGTTAGCCTGAAAATAGCGGACAACGGATTCAATATTTTTAATTGGCTTTTGTATTCTTTTGTTAACGGACTTTTCTTTGCCATAGGGCTTATTCTTTTTATTACTTTAAGGGAGCTTTCTTTTCTGCGTCAAAAGAAATTTCCCTCCTATTATTTTAACACAATGGTGTATTTCCTTTTCTTCATCTTTGCAATACGAGCGGCGATTGCTTTGAAAATAGATTTGCTCCCACTTATGAACGCCGTTTATGTCGTTGTGATAATTCTCTTTGCCATAAATTCCATTCGCGTGGCGTGGATTGCCTTTCTGGCCAAAAAAGAAAAATTGATTCTGCTTTTTCTTTCCGTTTTTCTCTCCGTGATTTTTGCGCTTAATTTTTCTCAGACCTCGGATTCCCATGCGGGCGCCAACGTGTTCTTGAACGCCTTTTCGCCGGGAGGCGCTTTGCTTCTTAATCTTACGATGCTTTACGGAACCATATACTTCGGTGTGGTGTTCTTTACAACATTGTTTCATCTACCCACGGCGGAGGCTTTCGATAGGAAAAGCGAAGAGGTGGAGACATTAACAAATTTTACAAACTTGATGACAAGGGTTTTGGACTTCGACGAGCTTGCGGAAAATCTGACCGTACAAGTCCGAAAGCTGAGCAAGGCGGATGCATCCTGGTTGATTGTGCGCCACAAAGAAGGATTTGAAATAAAAGCCGCCGATATGGTGGAAAAATCCGATGCTATTGCTATTACTCGACAAATTTTTTCCTCGGAAAGAGAATCGACGGAAATGAAACTCCTTGAAAATGTAAATTTTAAAGTCGAAAACGGGAAGGCTGTCAGGACGTTCTCTTTCGGTTCCTTAATCTTGGCGCCGCTTAAGATTCAAGGCAAAATAAGCGGCTATCTTTTTGCGGGGAGTTTCGGTTCTTCTTCCTTTGATTCCGACGATTTCGGGACAATTCGGGCGTTTGCGGATTATGCAGCGGTTGCGTTGGAAAATTCATTGCTAATTCGCCGTTCGATTGAAAAGGAAAGATTGGAAAAAGAGCTGGATATTGCGCGGGAAATTCAACATAAAATAATTCCCGCAAAACCGCCTGCAGTAAAAAACTTGCAAATCGCCGCTTCGTTTATTCCCGCATTCGAAGCGGGGGGAGACTACTACGATTTTTTCCCTTTGGGTAATAACAAATTTGCCTTTGTGATTGCGGATGTTTCGGGGAAGGGTATATCCGCCGCTTTCGTAATGGCGGAGTTAAAAGGTATATTCGAATCCCTCGTTTCTTTCGCTCCGTATCCTAAGGAGATTCTCTCGAAGACTAATAGCCTGCTAACCAAAAGTTTGGGCAATAAGGAGTTTGTTACGGCAATTTACGGAATACTGGATGTGGAAAAAGGAGTTATAAAACTTGCCCGCGCAGGTCATTCACCCGCATTGATAATTAGGAAAGGAAATGTTATTAGACTTCTCCCGAAAGGCATTGGGCTTTCACTCGATGCGGATAAGGTGTTCCGGGAAAGTCTGGAGGAGGAAGAATTTGAACTCGAGAACAACGATTTGATTGTCTTTTATACCGACGGTGTTACCGAATCGATGAATTCCCGCAACGAGTTTTTCGGCGAGAAAAGATTGATAGCTTCATTGCAAGAGAATTATTCCAAGTCCCCCGAAGAAATTCTGAATATGATTCTAACCGAAATCAGCTTGTTCTCGAAGAACGTCGTGCAGCATGATGATATTACTTTGGTTATTTTTAAATGGAAGATAAAAAATAAAAATAAAGGAAAAACTTAATGGCGGAATTTAAAGTCAAAATCGATAAGAAAGACTCCGTGAGTATTTTGAGGCTCTCGGGCTATTTGGATGCTCACACGGCACCGCAATTGGAAAAAGCCTTCGGTGAATTGATAGAAAAAAAGGAATTCAAAGTGGTTGTCGAGTTCAGCGATTTGAACTATATCAGCAGTGCCGGTTTGGGAGTTTTCATGGCATACGTGGAAACCATGCGGGAAAACGAGGGGGACATCAAGTTCGCTAACTTGAAGCCGGAAGTTTATAATATCTTCGATTTGCTCGGTTTCCCGGTCATTTACGAGTTTTACGAGAACGAAAGCGACGCAATCGAAAAATTCAATTCGGAAGGAAATTAAATTTGGCTAAAAAGAAGAAAATCAAGAGGAGACTTAAGATTCTGAGTCGCACGAGTAATCTTGCGGCATTGCGAAATTTTGTGGAAAAGTTTTCATTCGATTGCGGCTTTGGCGAAGAAGAAATCCAGCAAATAATACTTGCTGCCGACGAGGCTTGTACAAATATAATCAAACATGCCTATAAGTTTTCACCGAGCGGTGAAATAACCCTCGATGCGGAATGCGACGGGGAAAAGCTTTCCCTTGTTTTTACCGATTCCGGCGCACCCTTCAATCCCGATGCTATCCCCGAACCGGATATTAATGAATTGAGTAAACGCAAAAAGGTTGGCGGATTGGGAATTTATCTTATGAAGAAATTGATGGACGAGGTTCGTTATAAAATTAACAGAGAAAAGAACCAAGTGATTCTCATAAAAAAGAAAGCAAGTTAATATGTGTGCCGAGCTTTCAAATATTGTATTTATCGGAAGCGCTTCTTTTCTTCATCGTAAATACGGGGGAGTTCGAATCCGATGAATGCATCTCGCTCCGAAAACGTCTCCAGAGAATTCATGGCATTAACGGATTTTGCTCGCGCCATAAATTCCGATTTGGATTTGGATTTTACGCTGAACAATTTATTGCTTACCGCAATGGGAAAATTGTTGGTCGGAAAGGGTGCCGTGTACTTGCGAAACGATAACGACGAGTTCGAGCTGAAATTAACAAAAGGGCTGGGCACATCGGGAGTTATTCCCGAAAAGATTTCCGTGGATGAGCTTAACGAGGAAAGAAAAGTAAATTCCTTTTTCGATAAGAGAGAATTTCCCGTAACGAAAGCCGTTATGGGACCACGGGGAAGGGTTGCCTTGTTGCTCTTGGGCAAAAAGATGACGAAAACGGAGTATTCGCCGAAGGACATCGAGTTCGTGGATACTCTCGCAAATCTTTCCGGCACGGCGATAGAGAACGCAAGAGCTTATTCCGAGTTGAAAAAGTTAAACAAAGAGCTTGACTCGAAAGTAAATCAACTTTCCGTTCTCTTCGAATTGGGAAAGGAATTCGGGCAAACGTTGGAAGTGGAACGAGCGGTGAAACTCCTCGTTTTTTCTTTAATTGGTCAGCTTGCCGTTTCTCGCTTTGCGGTTTTGTTTTGTAAAAAAGGAAGTACTAAGATTTTGGAAAGCAAATTCGACAAAAAAATCATAGAGGAAACTTTCTCGGAATGCGATGTGCCGAATTTAAAAGACGCTTTGGAGGAAAGCGAAATAGGAAATATATTCCCGAAACTCTCCGAATGCGGTGTGCGTTTGATTATCCCCATGCGCCATAAAGACAAGACCGAAGGATTGATTCTTTTGGGAGAGAGGAAAAATAATGTTTCTTATGCCAAGTCTGATATCGATTTCGCCTCTTCCCTTGCAAGTATTGCCGTTATCTCCATAGAAAACGCAACGATGGTGCGGGAGTTAATCGAGAAGCAAAAATTGGAAAAAGAGCTGGAAACCGCGCGGGCAATTCAAAGAAGTCTTTTGCCTCGTCGTATTCCCGAACTTAAAAATTTTGAAATTTCCGCCGTGAGCGAGTCGGCAAGGCAAGTGGGAGGAGATTATTACGATTTAATCGAGCTCAATGAAAACGAAACGTTAATCGCAATTGCGGACGTTTCCGGAAAGGGAGTGCAAGCCGCATTATTGATGGCAAATCTCCAGGCTTTCCTCAAATCCGTGAGTAAACAAAATCTTCCTCTCGAAGAGGCTACCGCCTTAATTAACGATTTGGTTTCCGATAACACCAGAATGGGAAATTTTATTACTTTCTTTTGGGGAGTTCTTAATGATAGTACCGGGGAATTTCGTTACGTAAATGCGGGACATAATCCTCCTTTGCTCGTGGATGGCAACGAAATTCACACTCTTAAGAAGGGGGGAATGCTTTTGGGTGTAACAAAAACATTGGTTCCCTACGAGGCTGAATCCGTGGTTTTAAAACCGTCCTCGAAACTTATTTTGTTTACAGACGGAATTACGGAAGCAATGAATGAGGATTTCCAAGAATACGGTGAGGAGCGATTGCGCAAATTGGTCAGCAATTTCGAGGGCGACGCCAGAGAAATTCTCTCTGCAATTTTGGAAGATGTTAATAGGCACAGAGGCAAAGCGGAACAATCGGACGATATAACTTGCGTGATAATTTCCGGGAAAGGGCAAAAATGAGAGTTTTATTCGAAAAACATCGCAGGGAGCTTATTATTGCCCTTACTACTGTTCTTTTCTTAATAAATTTAGGTAATATATACTTCATTCTTAAAATTGCTCCTCAGTCGAACGACGAATGCCTTTGGACGCCAAAGCGCATAAATGAAGACTCGCTTGCTGTATTTATTAAGTTTGTCAAAAAGAATGGCGTTGCTTGGAACGCGGGTATAAGAGACGGCGACCAATTGTTGGAAATTAACGGCGTACCCGTTAAACGAATCCGTGATGCACAATTTACACTTAATTCGGTACCGGAAGGGGACAGTGCAAATTATGTCGTTGCAAGAAACGGAAAGATATTCCACACAAAAGTTGTCGTTAAGAAACTCATCAGCTTTCCCTCGTTGGGATTTGCATTGCTGGCTTTTATATGGTTGCTGGTGAGTTTTATCGTGGTGCTTTCGAATCCGAAGGGAGAAGTTCAAAAACTCTTTTATATACTTGGCGTTCTTTTCACGTTCGTTGCCGTTTCCAGTTTCTTTTGGGTGGGATATTTACAGAACCCCTACTTTTTTGTGAAATGGATGATTATTACCGCCGATTTGCTTTCCTTAACCGGTAGTGTTTTCCTGCCGTTTGCGTTGATTCATTTTTTCCTAATTTTCCCCCGACGGATGAAAATAGTGAATCGTCGCTCGACGCTGAAAATACTTTACGGTTTTCCCATTTTGCTTTTCGCTGTTTTGTTCGTCTTGCGGGTTAAATATGTTTATTTGATTCCCGTGAATATTTTCAGCGTGCCTCGTTCCCTTTCTTTTTTCCTTTTCGGATTTCCTCAAATTTTGATTCTCCTCGGCATGATTGTCGGGCTTGTGTTACTTTTCCTAAATTATATGAAGCTTGAAAGCAAAAGGGAAAGGGCACCCATTTTCGTTATTCTCGTCGCTTATACGATAGGCGTTGTTGCCATTATTTATACCTTCACGCTTGCCAGCTCTTTGGTGGATACGTTCTTTAATCACCCCGAATATCTCATGCCGATAATTGTTGTCTCCATTATCCCAGTTGCGTTCGGTTATTCGGTCTTTCGCTATTCGCTGCTTGATGTGTCCGAGGTGGTTAAAAATACTATACTTTACACAAGCGCCACGGTGGCAATCGGTGCCGTCTATTTTTTGATAATCTACTTGCTGGGACAAAGCATAAGCGGTTATTTGGGAACCGATTATCAAGGAATAATAGCCGTATTTATTTTTATTGTTTTCGCTATCGTATTTCAGTCCACGAAAGATAAATTTCAGAATCTGCTTACAAAGAAATTTTATCCAGAACAGTTTGCGTATCAGGAAATAATACTGAAATTCAGTAATGAAATTGCGGAGAAAATTGGCGTCGAGAATATTTTGGATTCGACTTTTCAAACATTCGTGAAAAGCTTGAATTTAAAACGTTTTGCAATCTTGCTTAAAGAAGGGGAAAATTTTGTTTTGAAAAGGGGGGCGGGAGTTACTGTCAAGAATTTTTCTCTGAAAAGTGAGCTCGGCACGGTAGAGAAAGCCATAAAGGAAAAAATTCGAATCGGAATTTTGCCCGTTATTGAAAGGGAGGAATTCGAGAAGGTTTTTCCCACCGGTTTCCGTTCTTTGTACGGGGAGGAATTTTATACAGTCGTTCCCCTCTTGATTAAAACCAAGATTGTCGGGCTGCTGCTGTTTGGACTCAAGCATTCCGGTGCACGTTTCGGCGGCAGGGATTTGGAATTGCTATCCACGGCGGCACATCAGGTAGCGGTGGCTTTGGAAAACGCCAGGCTTTATGAGTCCGAAGCCGAAAAGCTCAAAATAGAAAGGGAAATAGAAAACGCTCGTAGAATACAAGAAAGTCTCTTGCCTAAAGAAATTCCCGAAATCAAAGGGGCGGAAATTTGCGGAGCTATGTTTCCGGCTATGCAAATCGGAGGCGATTATTATGATTTGATTAGAGTGGGAGAAAATCAGTTTTTTGTGGTCGTGGCGGACGTGTCGGGTAAAGGGCTATCCGCCTCGTTTTATATGTCGAAGATTCAAACGATGATGCGTCTTTATTGTAAAGCCGAAAAGTCTCCGAAGGAAATTCTGTTGAAAATCAACGAGGAAACTTTCGGAGCAATTGAAAAGAATTGGTTTATTACCATCTCGCTCGCTCTTTTCGATATGGAAAAAATGAGGATGAAGTTCTGTCGTGCGGGGCATACTTCGTTAATTAAGGCGAATTCCACCGCCAACGAAATCATTCCGCGGGGAATTGCCGTGGGATTGGCAGATAATAAAACATTTGCTTCCGCACTTGAAGAAAAAGAAATTGTTCTTGCCAAAGATAATTTATTCTGTTTTTATTCTGATGGGGTTTCGGAGGCTATGAATCCGGAAAGAAAAATTTTTGGTGTTCAGAGAATAAAAAGCGTTCTCGAGGAAAGTATAAGTGCTTCCGCTTGTTCCGACATTCAAGAAAAATTGCTTTCGGAGATAGAAAGTTTCCGAGGCGTCGCGGAACAGAATGATGATATTACATTGGTATTGGTGAGAATAAAATCATAAAAATTAGGGTTGTCGGGACGACCTTCGGCGTAAGAAGTTGTAATTAGTTCCTCAATGTATTTTCTGCTCTTTTTTCTCTTTATCTCCCGTTCTCGTTTTATAGCGTCAGACTTTGTTGTGAATTCCTCGAAGTAAACGAGTTTCCAAGGGATACCGGCATGAGTGAATTTACCCCAGCCCGAGTTGTGGCGTTGGAGTCGGAGGGAAAGGTCGTGGGTGAAACCGACGTAATACTTATCGAGCTTTTGAGAGTAAAGGATGTAAGTAAACCATGTCATAATGAATGTAGTGTTAAAAAAGAAAAAGCCGAGGGGAAACTCGGCTTCTCAGCGGGGCCGACGAGACTTCCCGACCTTGTCGGGACGACCTTCGGCGTAAGAAGTTGTAATTAGTTCCTCAATGTATTTTC
>CAZSYM010000001.1:0-926 GCA_964611145.1 uncultured Melioribacteraceae bacterium | reverse complement strand
TTAAAAAAGAAAAAGCCGAGGGGAAACTCGGCTTCTCAGCGGGGCCGACGAGACTCGAACTCGCGACCTTCGGCGTGACAGGCCGACGTTCTAACCAAACTGAACTACGACCCCAAAAATCATTGAAAGAACGTGCGCAAATATAAATTATTTTTCTTTTTGACGCAAAAAAATCTTGGAAGCCAACAGTTTGGTAGGTGAGTAGTTTTAAATGCTCTTTGAATTCTTTTGTTACTTAAGTATTTTTGCAAACAAATTGTAATTAATTTGAGGAACGGAAATGACAACACTACCCGAATCTCCGGTGCAAAAAGCTCCTGCTGACTCTATTGAGAGTCAGGTGTACGGAATTGTAGAGCGCTATAAAGAAAATATCCCGACCCCAAGCGAGCGGTATCGCCTTGCTTTTGCCCTTTATAAATATATGATCGGCGAAGGCGATGAACCTTTTACTACCGTTAAAGCCAATAAATTGTCTTTACGTGGAATTTCCGAAAAAGAATTGGCGGAAAAACTTTCTGAGGATTTAAAAACGGTTAGGAAATAAGAAATTACTTCCGAAGTTTTGCAATTTGAAAAGAGCTTGGCGACAAGCTCTTTTTTTATTTTAAATAAGTTTATGCAATTCTATTGAAGTTGATTTTCCCGAAAAAAAATCTTAAGTTAATAATATAATCGTCGAGGGTGTTGATGAAAAAAGGGAAAATAAAATCAAGCAGGAACATAAGAGAAAACTCTCCCACGAAAGCGTGCATTCCAACGAAAATATTCCATAAACAAAATAAAGAAAAGAGAGATGATTGAAGCGATTAGAGAAATCGGCGTTTACGCATTAAAAAAAGAAGGAAAGTCAATCGATAACCCGCTGGAAATATTGGTCGATAATCCTTCCAACAAATCCACGAAAAACATTATGTTTATTCGGT